>WGMA01000088.1 GCA_016125285.1 Phycisphaera sp. | reverse complement strand
GGCGACATCGACGTGCTCAGCGCGGAGGATTACGACAACGAAATCGCGTGGTATGAGAACGACGGGTCGCAGAGCTTCACGCCGCACTCGATCAGTACGGCCGCAAGCGGCGCGACCAGCGTGTTCGCGGCGGACGTGGACGGCGACGGCGACCTGGACGTGCTCAGCGCGTCGCGAAACGACGACAAGATCGCCTGGTACGACAACCTCGGCTACGACTTCGGCGACGCGCCGTCGCCTTACCCCACGACGCTCGCCGAGGACGGCGCGCGGCACCTGGACACCGGCCCGACGCTCGGCGCATCACGCGACGCCGAGGCCGACGGAACGCATTCGGCCAGCGCCGACGCCGACGACCTGATCGGCGTAACGCCCGACGACGAGACCGGCGTGACGTTCGGCACGATCATGGTCGGCGCGCTCGACGCGACGGTGACGGTCAACGTACAGGGCGGGACCGGCAAGCTCGACGCGTGGATCGACTTCAACGGCGACGGCTCGTTCGGCGGGCCCGGCGAGCACATTTTCGATAGTGTCGATGTGATGGTCGGCGACAACGAACTGACGTTCGACGTGCCGAGTTGGGCGGTCGCGGGCGTGACCTACGCGCGGTTTCGACTGAGCACGGCGGGCGATCTCGCGCCGAGCGGCGCGGCGGCGGACGGCGAGGTCGAAGACTACGCGGTGACGATCATCGACCCGGCAGCGGCGAGCGGCGTGTTCGGCGGCGAGAACGTCGTCAACAATATGGCCGATGGGGCGTCCAGCGTGTTCGCGGCCGACATCGACGGCGACGGCGACATGGACATGCTCAGCGCGTCCAGTGTTGACGACACGATCACGTGGTACGAGAACGACGGCGCACAGAACTTCACGCCGCACACGATCACGACCGGCGCCGACTTCGCGATCAGCGTCTTCGCGGCGGACGTGGACGGCGACGGCGATGTCGATGTCCTGTCCGCATCCTCACGTGACGACACGATCGCGTGGTACGAGAACGATGGCGCACAGAACTTCACGCCCCACGCGATCAGCACCGCGGACGATGTGCCGGCCAGCGTCTTCGCGGCGGACGTGGACGGCGATGGCGATATGGACGTCCTCGGCGCGGCATTCGGCAGCGGCATCATCTGGTACGAAAACAACGGCGCACAGAACTTCACGCCCCACGTGATCACCAACGCGTACGGCGCCTACAGCGTGTTCGCGGCGGACGTGGACGGCGACGGCGACATGGACATGCTCAGCGCGTCCTATTTCGACGACACGATCGCGTGGTACGAGAACGACGGAGCGGAGAACTTCACGAAGCACGCGATCACCACCACGGCCGACGGCGCGGTCAGCGCTTTCGCCGCGGACGTCGACGGCGACGGGGACACGGACGTCGTCGGCTCGTCGGATTTCGGCACGATCGCGTGGTACGAGAACGATGGAGCGGAGAACTTCACGACGCACGCGATCACCACCGCGATCAACGGCGCAACCCATGTCTTCGTGGCGGACGTCGATGGCGACGGCGACCTGGACGTGCTCAGCGCGTCGGATGGAGTCGATACGATCGCGTGGCACGAGAACCTCAACTTCACGCTCGACGTCGACGGCAACGGCGCGGCGCAGCCGCTGACCGATGGCATCCTGATCATCCGCTACCTCGCCGGATTCACCGGCACCGTGCTGACGAGCGGCGCGATCGGCGGTGGGGCGACACGCACCGACCCGACGGAAATCCATGACTACCTCGACGCGTCGGCGTCGGTACTCGACGTCGACGGCGACGGCGCGGTCCAGCCGCTGACCGACGGCATCCTGATCATCCGCTACCTCGCCGGATTCACCGACACCGTGCTGACCGGCGGCGCGCTCGGCGGCACCGCGACGCGCACCGACCCGGCCGCGATCATCGCGTACCTCGACGCGCTGCAACCGCCGGCCAGCCCGCCGCCGCTGTTCGCCGAGCAGTCGCCGCCCGAACCCGCGCCGCTCATCGCGGAGGACACACCGCCGAGCGAACCCTCCGCGCCGGTCACCGTATCGCCCGAGCCGAAGGTCGACCTGCTCGCGATCGTCTCGGCCCTTGCCGCTACGCGCGATCCGAGTCCCGCCTTCATCAACCCGCACTCCGGCGATCCCAACGGCCTGGCCACGGCGCTCGACCGGCTTGCCGGCTTCAACACCGACGATCCCAAGCGCAAGAACGGATTCCTCGTGCGCATCGTCTGAGTGGGCCGGACCGCCGGGCCGCGATCGCTCGCATCGTCTTGGCTTGCCTTTGCCTCGCTGTTTACTAGACTTACCCATCGCGTTGTCCCCGGTGCGAGGGTTCGTGACCGCCATTTGTCTTGCGACGGTGTTCGAACCGGTGCAGATCCAGTACAACCGCACGCGGGAAATCGCCACGAGAGCCGCGACGCAACAGGCTTTCGGGCGGGTAGCTCAATCGGTAGAGCAGCGGCCTTTTAAGCCGTTGGTTCTGGGTTCGAGTCCCAGCCCGCCCATTTCATTCCATTGATTTTGCAGGCCGGTGTCGATAGGTTGCAAGGCTTAAGCGTGCGCGTGGAGGGGAAGTTGCGCGTTCCGCGAAGAGAGATGATCGGCTGGATATTAGTACGTCGAGGTTTGCCATGATCAATCGGCTGTCACGCAAGTGGGGGCGATGTGTTTCGCGGTGGTTGTGTCGCGCGGATGTCGCCGCGGCGGCGCGGGCGGAGGTCGAGCCGCTGGAGCCGCGCCTGCTGATGACGGCGACGGCGACCGGGAGCGTCGACGATCAGGCGCTCACGAGCCCGGTATCCAACCAGGTCGTCGCTTCGCTGACGACGCTGTTCGACGACCCGGAGATCACCGGATCGGTCGTGCGGTTCGATACGGTGCTGGGGACGTACTTCATCAACCTGTTCGACACGGTGACGCCGATCACCGTCAACAATTTTCTGAGCTACGTCACCGACGGCGACTACAACGACCCGACGACGGGCGACAACTTCATCCACCGCTCGGTGCCGGGCTTCGTGATCCAGGGCGGCGGGTTCAACTGGAACGGCACCGCCGTCGCGGGCGTCGCGCTCGATTCGCCGATCATCAACGAGTTCGCGAATCACGCGATCGTCAACGGCTTCAACGCGTCGGTGACACAGGGCAACGCGGTCGTCACGCTGCCGAACGGGACCGACCTGAGCGCGGTGCACGCGGGCGATCGCATCCGGTTGATCGGCCGCACGGACGGCATCGGCAGCACGAACGGCGCCGACGGCAGCGACTTCTTCAACATCGCCTCCGTCAACGACGCTGCGGACCAGGTCACCCTGACCGTCGCTCCCGTCGGCGCCGGCGCGTCCAACATCAGCTGGTTCATCACCGACGACGTCAACGTGCGTGGCACGCTGTCGATGGCGAAGGTCGGCGGCGACCCCAACTCCGCGACGAGCCAGTACTTCGTCAACCTCGCCAACAACGCGACGAATCTTGACGTGCAGAATCAGGGCTTTACGACGTTCGCCAACGTGATCCACGACGGCATGACCGTCGTCGACGCGATCGCGGCGTTGCCGCGTTACAACGCCGGTAGCCCGTTCAACGAGATCCCGCTCATCAACTACACGGGCGGCAGCGTGACGACCAACAATCTCGTCCGGCTGACCGACGTCGCACTGGTCGACCCGAGCACGTACCTGACCTACACAATCGAATCGTCCAACCCCGGCGTCGCGACGGCAAACATCTCCGGCGGCAACGTGCGCATCAGCACCACCGCCGCCACCGCGGGCGCGACCACGATCACCGTCACCGCTACGGACCTGTCGGGCAACGAGGCGACGGTGACGTTCGACGTCATCATCCCCGGGATCTCGATCGACGACATCAACGTCGCGGAGGACGGCGGCAGCGCGATGGTCACGCTCCGCCTCAGCCACGCGGTGGATCACGCCGTGTCGGTGACCTACACGACGCAGCAGGACACCGCGATGCCGGGCGTCGACTACACCACAACGACGGACACCGCGACGTTCACCGCGGGGCAGACGGTCAGGGTCGTGAGCATCCCGCTGATCGACAACAGCGACGCCGAGGCGCCGCGGTCGTTCAACGTCAACCTCTCGAATCCGCAGAACGCGTTGCTGACCGACGCCCTGGGTCGCGTGACCATCGTCGACGACGACGCGATCAACATCGACATCGACGCAAGCACCGCCGCGCAGCCGCTGACCGACGGCCTGCTGATCATCCGTCACCTCGCCGGGTTCAGCGGCAGCGTTCTGACCAGCGGCGCGATCGGCAGCGGCGCGACGCGCACCGACCCGGCGCAGATCAGCGCGCGGCTCACCGAGATGAGCGCGTCGGTGCTCGACATCGACGGCGACGGCACCGTTCAACCGCTGACCGACGGCATCCTGATCATCCGCTATCTCGCGGGATTCAGCGGGACCGTGCTCACGAGCGGCGCGCTCGGCAACGGGGCGACGCGCACGGATCCGGCCGCGATCGTCGCGTACCTCGACACCCTCCAGCCGCTGATGTCGCAGCCGCCGCTCATGGCCGAGTCGCTGCCGCCGACGCCCGCGCCGCTCATCGCCGAGGAGCCTCCCGTCGCGCCGGGATCCAACGGATCGCCCGACGCCGGTACCGGCGAGGGCGTGTCACCGGGTTCCACCGCGCGCGACCCGAAGGTCCCGACGCTGCGGGCGCTGGCGTTAATGGTTGGCGACTCGATCACGCCGCCACGCCCGACCACGCCTCAGTGGACGCTCGACTCGCCGCTGCACGCGTACCTCGGCATCGGCCCCGACCGCGACGACACCGGGCCGCGCATCGACCTGCTGCGCAAGCGTGAGCCGCTGGTCGTCCGCTGATCGGGCGTGTCGCCGGGCGGGGCTGTCGAGAAAACTCGGCCCGCGCGGGGCCGACCGTGTATACTGATGGCACCGAACGGCAAGGACGCCAACCCCATCACGGTGCACGGATGCTCACCACCCCGCACACCCTCGCTGCATTTCAGACGCTCGACTGGTTCGTGCTCGGCGGCTATTTCGTCATGCTCGCCGGGTCGGGCTGGTGGCTGTCGCTCCGCAAGCAGGAGGGCACCGACGACTACTTCCTGGCGCGTCACGGCATGCCCGCGTGGGCGGTGGCGTTCAGCATCGTCGCCACCGCGCTGTCCGCCGCGACGTTCCTCGGCGGGCCGCAGCAGGCGTACGCCGGTGACCTGACGTACCTCTCGGCGAACCTCGGCGTGATCGCGGCCGTGATCCTCGTCGCGGTGTTCTTCGTCCCCGCGTTCTACAAGCACGGCGTGGCGACGGTGTACGAGCTGCTCGAGCGACGCATCGGCCCGCGTACGAAGATCGCGGCCAGTGGTGTGTTCATGCTCGGACGCGTCTTCGCCAGCGGCGCACGCATCTTCATCGCCGCGATCCCCGCCGCGATGATCGTCTTCGGCGTCAACGCCACGACCACCCATCTGCTGCTCGCCATCGACGTGCTCGTCGTCGTCGGCATCGCCTACACGCTCGCCGGCGGCATCCGCAGCGTCATCTGGTCCGACGTGATCCAGTTGCTCGTCTTCGTCGGCGCCGCCGCCACCGCGCTGTTCGTGCTGATCCACCGCATCCCCGCCGGCTTCGGCGAGGTCGTCGACGTGCTGCAGCACCCCGGCGGCAACACGCCGTCCAAGCTCGCGGTGTTCAAGTCCGGCGTCGATCCTCAGTCTCCCCTCGGCATCGACTGGACCAACAGCTACACGCTAATCACCGCGATGACCGGCCTGCTGCTGCTCAACATCGGCGCGTACGGCACCGACCAGGACCTCGCCCAGCGCATGCTTACGTGCAGGTCGTCAATGAAGGGCAGCATGTCCGCGATCGCGTCCATCGCGATCAACATCCCCGTGACGCTGCTGTTCATGGTGGTCGGCCTCGGCCTGTACGTGTTCTACCAGCGGCCGGACCTGATGGGCGACGCGGCGCCGGGCTACGCACCGGGCGGCGGCGAAAAGGTGTTCGCCACATTCATCCTCCGCGAGTTGCCGCCGGGCGTGACGGGCCTGGCGATGGCGGGTCTGTTCGCGGCGGGGCTGTCGAGCCTCAACTCCGCGCTCAACGCGATGTCGTCGACGTTCGTCAGCGACTTCTACAAGCCGGCGTGCCCGGGCCGCGACGAGAAGCACTACCTGGCGGTGGGGCGGTTGGCGGTGGTCGGCTGGGGCGTGGTGCTCGGCGCGTTCGCCTGCATATGCGTGTACTGGCAGCGCGCGATCGGGTCGACGCTGATCGACTTCGCTTTGATGGTGATGGTGTTCGCCTACGCGGGGCTCGTGGCGGTGTTCCTCACGGCGATCTTCACGCGGCGCGGCAGCGAGTTGAGCGCGATCGCGGCGCTCGTTGTCGGGTTCGTCACGGTGCTGACGCTGAACTGGCAGCCGTGGGTCGGCGAGGACGGCGCCGGCAAGCTCACGATCGCGTTCCCGTGGCAGATGCTGATCGCCACGACGCTCGCGTTCGGCGTCGCGTGCTCCGGTCGTCGCAGCGCCGCGCTCGCCGACGATCAACCCGTGAAGTCTGCGCCCGCTGACGTCGCCGCCACGCCCTCCGTCGACCCCGCATACAAAGCCGCCTCATGACCACACGACTCGTCGCAGGCTGTATGACGGGCACGAGCCTCGACGGCATCGATGCGGCGTTGATCCGTGTCGAGGGCCGCGGCCTCAACATCCGTGTCGAAGCGGTGCGCGGCGTCAGCCGATCGCTCAAGTCGCTCGCCAAACTGCTGCGCCCGATCGCGGACCAACGCCGCCGGCCGATCGGCGACGTCGCCCGCTACGCGATGATGCTCGGCCAGCATCACGCCATGACGCTCAGCCAGCTGAGCGAGAAGGATCGCGTCGACTTCGTCGCGGTGCACGGGCAGACGGTCTACCACGAGGGCGGCGTGAGCATGCAGCTGATCAACCCGCACCCGATCGCCGCGGAGCTCGGCGTGCCGGTCGCGTACGACTTCCGCGGGGCCGACCTCGCGCTCGGCGGCAGCGGCGCGCCGATCACGCCGCTCGCCGACCACGTGCTCTACCGCGACGCCGGCGAGACGCGCGTCGTGGTCAACCTCGGCGGGTTCGCCAACTACACGTGGCTGCCGGCGACGAAGCAGACGGGCGACGCGGCGCTGGCGTCCATCCGCGGCGGCGACATCTGCGCGTGCAATCAGCTGCTCGACTACATCGCCCGGCGGTGGTTCAAGAAGCGCTACGACCGCGACGGCGCACACGCGCACAACGGCATCGTGCACCCCGAGGCCGAGGCGGACCTGCGCATGATGCTCGAGACACAGGCTCGCGAGGGACGCTCGCTGGGCACCGGCGACGAGATGACCGCATGGGCCGCGATGTTCCAGCACAACTGCAACGGCGACGACCTCGCGGCGACCGCGTGCCACGTCATCGGATCGATCATCGCCGAGACGGTCACCGGAGCCGACCGCGTCATCCTCGCCGGCGGCGGGGCGATGAACGCCACGCTCGTCGACGCCATCCGCAGCGCATCCGACGCGGCCGTCACACGCAGCGACGACCTCGGCGTCAACGGCCAGTACCGCGAGGCGATCGCCATGGCCGTGCTCGCCGCGCTGGCCGACGACGGCGTCGCGGTGACCCTGCCGCAGGTCACCGGCCGACGCCCCGACGCCAAACCCATGCCCGCGTGGATCCGCCCGTGACCGATGTAGGGTCCGCAATGGCGGACCGTTTCAAAACGCGCACGACTTGCATTGCCGGTCCGCAATAGCGGACCCTACGAACATGACCAACGCGCACCCGCCAGACCGATCGCACCTCAACACCGAGCGGCGTAACCCGCGCACGATGGACCTGCACCGTCAGCCGGTCGCCGACATCGTGCGGACGATCCAGCGGGAAGACCGCGCCGTGCTCGACGCGATGGACGGCGCGGCCGACGCGCTCGCCGCGTTGATCGCCGCGATCGAGCCGCGCTTCGCACGCGGCGGGCGGCTCGTCTACCTCGGCGCCGGCACGTCGGGGCGGCTCGGCGTGCTCGACGCCTCGGAGGCGCCGCCGACGTTTCAGGTCGACCCCGGCCGCGTTGTCGGCATCATCGCGGGTGGCGACCCGGCGCTCCGCAAGTCCAGCGAGGGCATGGAAGACGACCCCGCCGGCGCGATCCCGCAGCTCGACACGCTCGCGCTGACCGCCGACGACACCGTCATCGGCATCGCCTCCGGCGGCACCACGCCGTACGTCCTCGGCGCGCTCGCGCACGCCGCGAGCCTCACCCCCGCGCCGCTCACCGCGATGATCACCTGCACCCCGATCGACACGCCGCCCGGCGTCGACCACCTCGTGCTGCTCGACACCGGCCCGGAGGTGCTCACCGGCTCGACCCGTATGAAGGCCGGCACCGCCACGAAGCTCGCGTTGAACACGATCTCGACGACGCTGATGATCCGCACAGGGCGGGTCTACGAGAATCTGATGGTCGACCTCCGCGCGACGAACAACAAGCTGCGTGACCGCGCCGCACGCATCGTGTCGATGATCACCGGCCTCGACCGCGACGCCGCGTTCGCGTTGCTCGACGCCGCGGGCGGCTCGGTGAAAGCCGCGGCCGTGATGCACCGCCGCGGCGTCGACCGCGCCGAGGCCGAGTCGCTGCTCGCCGCGCGGGACGGCGTGCTGCATCTTGTGCTCGATGAGGAATAGCGCAAAGTCGCGCCCGGCGTGTTTGAGCCGGTACAATGTCTCACCATGAACACCAGTCGCACCATGATCGGGATGGCGGTTTTCGTCATCGGGGTAACGACCGCCGCGTGGGCCGCGGACAACGACCAGAGCGTCGGGGTCCTGGCGACCGAGGCGCCGTGTCCACACTGCAAGTCGGACAAGAAGACCGAAGGCGGCCCGCAGCGTCAGGCCGACATCGACGCGCTGCTGCCGATCCGCGAGTACGTCGGGCGCTGGCGCGGCCAGGGCGTCAAGAAGCGCGGCGTCGCGGCCGCGGCGTGGGCCGAGAACTCCGAGTGGGAATACGACTTCCCCGACGGCCGGGCCTCGCTGATCTTCGAGTGCTCCGACGGCAAGTACTACAGCGAGGGCGAGATCATCCCGTCGAAGGACGGCAAGTCGTACGAGTTCGTCCTCAAGCCGACGAGCCCGATGGCGCCGATGAAGTTCACCGGCACGATCGAGGGCGCCGACGAGCGCAGCGGCGGGCAGCTTGTGCTCGTGGCCGACAAGCGCGTCGAGGGCATGCCCGCCCGCATCACCATCCGCATCGTCGCCCGCGGCGACCGCATGATCATCGTCTACGACAAGCCGTACGGCTCGAAGGACTACCTCCAGCTCGGCGAGGTCGGCTTCACCCGCAAGGGCTCGGGCTTCGGCGGCACCGGCTCGCCGGCCAACGAGTGCGTCGTGACCGGCGGCTGGGGCAACGGCACCGTCACCTACAAGGGCAAGTCATACTACATCTGCTGCACCGGCTGCCGCGACATGTTCAACGCCGATCCCGAGCGCTGCATCGCCGACTACGCCAAGCGGAAAGAGAAGCAGGCCGCGGAGAAGGCCGCGCGGGATAAGTAAAGACATCTGGTGATCTGGTGAAGTGGTGATTTGGTGATGTTTAGCGACGCGGCCTGCCGTGTGGTCGTGCGTCACTGCACGACGCCATAGTAGTGCGGTGACACAATCCACACGATGCTTCCCAGGTAGATCGCCGCCCACCGACCAAGCAGCAACACGCACGCGACACCGATCCCGATGCTGCAGCAGGCGGCCTTCTCACGACTGCGAACCAGATAGGTCGCGGCGTTCAGCATGCAGCACGTCATAAATACGAACGCGATCCACCCCAGCGAGACATGCCCGAAGATCGAATCGTACGGCATCTCGGTGTCGTAGATCACCTGGATCCGCTCGCCGAACTGCTGGCCCATCCCGGCGATCACGGCAAACACCATCGACAGGGTACACCCGAATCCGACCGACCAACGATGTACCGCGAGCGGGTCGTCGATCGACACGCGCAACCGGATGGGGTATTCGACAAGCCGCATGTTCGCCCCGTGAGAAATGGCGTCGCATTATAGGCGCGGTTCACCGACACCGTCGCTGCAGCGACATGTGGCGGTCGGTGTCCACGACGATCTCGCAGTCGGTCAGCCCGCACGCGTCGGCCACGCCGCGCAGCTCCGCGGGGGTCAGCGCGGCGTGCAGGCTCTCGGCGAAAAGACGCTGCTGGTCGGCGTCGCATGCCCCGGCGTGCTGCGCGACGAGCTTGTCGAGCGCCGCGCGGTCGGCGGGGCGGTACAGGTCACGGATCAGCAGCACGCCGCCCGGTCGCAGCACGCGGTACGCCTCGCGCAGGAATGGACGCGGGTCGGGGATGTGGTGCAGGATCGTGTTGCTGAACACCGTGTCGAAGCTGTGGTCCTCGAACGGCAGGTCCTTCGCGTCGGCGTCGAGCAGCAGCACGCGCTCGTCGCACCCGGCGTCGCGGACCCGCCGCCGCGCGATCTTCAGCATCTCGTTGGACAGGTCGACGCCGACCACGCTGCAGCCCGCCACACGCCCGCACACCATCACCGGCACGTGCCCCGGCCCCGTGCCGATGTCCAGCATCCGCCCGTGCGCGCCGAGTTCGATCAGGCGACCGACAAACGCCTCGTTCGGCTGCGTATGATCCATCGCGTCGTATGACGCGGCGTCCGCGACGGTGTCCATCACCTCGGGCTCGAGCTGGCGGCTGAGTCGGCTCATACGCGCTGATCTTCGCCCACGGCCGAGCGCCCCGCAAGCGCGACGCCGCGTGTCCGGCGCCGGGCGACGACGCGAACGGGACGACGTTTTTGAATGCGCCGTGCGCAAATCGCCGCCGGCTGGTCGTGTTACGGATAACGAGGGACGGAAAGATTCCCCGGACAAACTCAACCGGAGCACTAGAGCATCTTGCATCAATCAGTTTCATATCCACATGACCGCATGTAGTTGGCGCACTCGGTCGGATCGACCGTTTGCAGCACCTCGACCAACGCCTGGCCGATCGCGTCGAATGCCCGGGCGGCGACCCGACGCAGC
>WGMA01000081.1 GCA_016125285.1 Phycisphaera sp. | reverse complement strand
CGGATCGTCGTCGCGGCGCCCGACTGCTGGATGTCGACGTCGCCGCGGACGGTCTGCCCGCCCCGCGGCGCAGCCAGCGCCGGGCCCGCCATGTTCATCAGCAACGCGGTGATACTCAGGCCGATAACAGCCACCCGTGTGGCACGACGCGTACGGCGGACAAGTTTCATAAGTGACTCCCGAATCCCTTCCAGATCGAGTTTCTTTCCCCTTCGCCTGGCGAGGCGATATTTTTAGAAGTTTACTTCACCAAAGCGATTTACGGAAACTCTTTTTATGAACATTTCATATATTGCCCGCCGACAGGCCCCGCCCCATCTGCTGTGTCACACATTACATACCACACCGATAGCGCCCCGGGGCCGGCGTCACACCGCCGATCGGGCCAGACGTACAGATTGTCCTGATTGGGAAGAAAAAGCCACCCATGGGATTCGAACCCACGACCTGCGCTTTACGAAAGCGCCGCTCTGACCAGCTGAGCTAGGGTGGCGTGAGCGGAATACTCTATGAAGTCGCTCGCCGTTTGGCAATGTCCCTGCGGTGATTTTGTCCGCCGGCCGGATCGCGGCAACGAGTCAGCCCAGCGGGACTTCGGCCAGCGGGGTGTAGGTCGGGCCGGTCGAATCCAGCGACGACTGGATGAGCAGCACGCGATCCGCGGTGAACCCCGTCGCGGCCAGGTCAAGCTCGTTGACCCCCGGCAGATCGCCCGACGCCACGACCGGCTGGTGACGACCGCGGACACGCCCCCCGCCGCGCGGCTTCTTGAACCGGCCGAGCGTGATGTGCGGATGGTACGCTCGACCCTCGCGGCGGAACCCTACCGCGGCCATCGCGTCCTCCATCTGGTTGAACAGCCGCTGCAGCGGGGCGCACGGCGCGATCGTCGCGGCGAACGCACGCGGTCGGCGACGGTCGGGCAGATACGTCACGCCCGTCACCTCCACGTCGAACACGCCCACGCCCTCCGCGGCCCGGCGCACGGCGTCGATGACACCAGGCAGCTTCGGGTCCTCCACGTCGCCGAGGAACTTGACGGTGATGTGCCGCTGATCGCCCGGCGTGGCGCGCATGCCGGGGATCTCGATCGCGTCGGTCAGGTCGTCGAGATCGGCGCGCACGACGTCGTCCGGCCAGATCGCGACGAAGCAGCGTTTGACGTGATAGTCGGGCATGGCGTGTCACCGTTCGCGGCGCGGCGACGGGTGCACCGCCGCGGCAGGCTACGTTATCATGTCGGCATGAATCGCACACATCACCGTTCGTCCGTATCCGTTGCGTCCGTTGCCACCCTGCTGATAATCACGACCGTCGCGTCGGCTCAGTCGGCGTCGCTGCCGCGCGGCGACGTCGAGGCGTTCATGAAGAAGCTCGCGACGTACGTCGAGAAGAACCACCTCAAGTCCGACAAGGACTCGCCGCAGTTCGGCATGGTCTACGAATACGTCGACACCGCGAAGATCGGCCGGTACGGCCAGTGGCTGCAGGGCGAGGCGCTCGACACGATGCACGACGGCGCGTGGTACGCCATGGCGATGTCGCACGCGTTCCGCGCCACCGGCGACGCGTATTACCGCGACTTCCTCACGAAGTACCAGGTGCCCTTTTACACCAACATGCTCAACCACTCTGACGAACTGTTCGCCGACGGCCTGAAGGACGCGAAGCTCGCGCCGACAAATCGCAGGTTCGAAAAGTCGCACCGTTACGCGGGCGAAAAGGGCTTCGTGCCGTACTGGTGGGACGACGGCGCGTCGATGAGCATCGAGCTGGAATGGCAGAAGCTCAACGGCAAGCACCCCTACGAGTGCGTCGACTACGACGCGCTGGCGAAGAAGGATCAGAGCAAGTTCGCGCTCAACGGCTTCTCGCTGGGTTGCTCGAATCACATGGCGCAGGACCTGGCGGTGATGCTGATGGACACGTGGCTGGTGCTGCGTGAGGATCGCATCGCCGAGGCCGCGATGAATCTGAACAAGTCGCGCACGGACACGAAGGCCGGCGCCGTGCCGATGTGCAAGGCCGCGGCGGGCCTGACGAACGGCGACGCGACGCTGCTGGCCGGCGTCGGCCCCGGCGCGTGGGAGCCTGGCCGCGACGACTACACCTACTCGCTCTACGCCTACGACACCGACAAGCCGCGCACCGCGCCCGGCTTCGTCGACGGGCAGATGTACGACTACCACATGCTCGTGGCGCGCGACGGCGGGCTCACGCGCGAGACGGCCATGCACGTGATCTACCCCGCGGTCACGCTGCCCTGGCTGTACCGCTACTGGTGGGACGGCCGCGGCGCCCCCGCCGGGTTCAACCGCGACGAGCACTACAGCTTCGCCTTCGCCAACGGCAGGCCCGAACCCTACCGCTCGCTGCAGCCGAAGTGGGCGTTCGGCTCGCGCATGGGACCGCAGACGATGGTGCTCACGGCGTTGGCGCTGCAGGCGCTCAAGGCGTTCCCCGACGCCTGGGAGGACCGCTACCACAAACAGTTCGCCGACGATCTGCTCGTGCGGATCGCCTCGAAATCCCCCGACGTCGACGGCGTCGCCGACGACACGTACTCGAAGCCCGTCGAGGCCAGCGGCATGACCGCGCGCGTCGTGATGGATCACAAGGGCTTTTACGTGCAGGGCGCGGCGCGGACGTCGGCGTGGCTGAGCGTGTTCTCGCTGCCCGATGGCAAGGGCCGCGAAACCAAGATCCGCATCAACCGCGAGGGCGACGCGTCGGTCGTGAACTACAGGTCGCAGGACATGCTGTACGACAAGTCGGTCGTCAAGGGCGACGGCGACGCGTTCACGTTCGAGGTCTACGTGCCGTTCACCGTGATCAACGGTCAGCAGGAGTGGCTCAACGGCGTTGAGCACGGCCGGTACTCGCTGGCGGTCGGCACGGGCGAGCCCCGCAACTTCTACGCGATGAGCACACGCGAAGACGTCGAGGCGGCGCTGCTCAACGAGCTGACCGTCGGCCTGAGCACGTGGCGCGACGTCGTCAACGACTCCGGCTTCGTGCCGCTGTCGCTCGGCCAGAACCTCGGCCACTACAACGGCGCCACGTGGGACACCATCAGCGAGTCCGGCGGGTACGCGCACCTGATCAGCGCCGCGTCGCAGTACCTGCTCTACCTCGACGGCAAGACCGACTGGCAGGTGCAGGACGTACCGAAGGTCGCGAAGTAAATCCCCCGCTCCCTCCCGGGGAGAGGGCCGGGGTGAGGGTCTGACTTGCTTGCGCGGCGCGCGCCTCCCCGCGCAGCAACACCACCGCCTGCCCTCGTCTCCCCTCTTCACCGTTCTCCCCCTATCGCAAGCACACGCTTAGTCGAACCGCACGCAGTCCGCGTACTCTTCGAGACGCTGGTCGATGTCGTGCCGGCTGATCTCCGTGAGACGCTTCAGGCTGAACGACTCGATGTTGAAGCTCGCGACGATCGTGCCGTACGCCAGCGCCCGCTTGATCGCCGCCAGGTCCAGGTGGTCCTTCACGTCGTCCGACGCGAGGTAACCCATCATGCCGCCCGCGAAGCTGTCGCCGGCGCCGGTCGGGTCGACGACGTTCGCCGCGGGATACGCGTGAAGCACGCCGATGCCGTCGGTGTGATTCAGCAGGCAGCCGTGCTCGCCCTTCTTGATCACCACGAACCGCGGCCCCATCTCCACGATCTTGCCGGACGCGACGACCATGTTGCTCTCGCCCGTCAGCAGCTTCGCCTCGGAGTCGTTGAGCACCAGCCCGTCGATCCGCTTCATCAGCGCCTTCAGCTCTTCCAGCGCCGTGTTGATCCACAGGTCCATCGTGTCCGCGACGACCAGCTCGGCGTCGGGGAACTGCTCGAGCAGTTCCATCTGCCCCGCCGGGTGCGTGTTGGCAAGGAACACGAACTTGCTGTCGCGGAAGTTGTCCGGCACCTTCGGCAGCGGCTCGGCGAGCACGTTCTGCTGCACGTCGAGCGTGTCGCGGTCGTTCATGTTCTCGTGATACTCGCCGGTCCAGCGGAACGTCTTGGAGCCCGCGCGGCGCTCCAGGCCCGACAGGTCGACGCCGAACTTGTCCATCAGCTTCACGTGCTCGTCGGGGAAGTCTTCACCCACCGCGCCGACCACGCGCACCGGCGTGAAGAAGCTCGCCGCCGCGGCGAAGTACGTGCACGACCCGCCGAGGATGTCGTCGGCGCGGCCCGTGGGCGTGATGACGGTGTCGATCCCGATGCTGCCGGTCACAATCAGAGACATGTCAATCCTTTCACTTCATTTCAGCCATTTTCATGATCGTCTTCCACGCCGACGGATCGATCGGCATCACCGATAAACGCGACTGCCGCACCAGCGCCATCTCCGACAGGCGCGGCGCGGCCTTGATCTCCGCCAGCGTCACCGGCGCCTTGAGCGCCTCGAGCGCCCGGAGGTCCACCATCACGAATCGGCCGGTCTCGTCCGTCGGGTCCGGGTACGCCTCCTTGACGACCTCGACGACGCCGACGATCTGGCGGTCCTTGTTCGAGTGGTAGAAGAACGCGCGGTCGCCCTTCCGCATCAGCTTCATGTTGTTGCACGCCTGTGCGTTGCGCACGCCTTCCCACGCCGTGGTCCTGCCCTTCGCCTTGCACTGGTCTGACCACGACCAGACGTCCGGCTCCGATTTGACGAGCCAGTAGTTCATGAGGTCGCCGTTCGTAGTTGGAGGCATCGATCGATCCGCGCCAGCGTCTCGGCCTTGCCCAGGATGTCCAGCGTCTGATCGATCGGCGGGCTCACCGTCGACCCGCTCACCGCGACCCGCACCGGCTGGGCGACCTTGCCCATACCCAGCTCGTGCTGCTCCGAATACGCCTTGATCGCCTCGTGCGCCGCGTGGCCGAAGCCATCATCGGGCAGCTCCGCAAACACCGCCCGCAGCCCTTCGAGCACGCCGAAACCCTGCCCGTCGTTTTTCGCCAGCACCTTGTCCACGGCCTTGTCGTCGTAAGCGATCGCGTCGGCGTCGAGAAAGAAGAATCGCCCTTGTTCGACGGTATCACTCAGCGTCTTACTGCGTGACTGATATGCTTCAGCGAAGGCGACAAAACGCGGACCATTCGGATCGTTCTGGAACTGGTTTGCAATGCCACGCCCCCTGAAGCAGACTTCCCAAAGCTTCTGACGAAAGACCTCAGGCCTTAAGCCGGCGATACGATCGGCGTTAAACGCCGCAAGCTTTTCACGGTCAAACTTCGCTGCTGATTTGCCAACTCGGTCAAGTGAGAACTCCTCCTTGAGATCGTCGGTATCGAATCGCTCAAGGTTATTGCCAGGATTCCACCCAAGTAGCGCCAAATAGTTGCACAGCGATTCAGGCAGGTATCCGTTCCATCGAAAATCATTCACCTCGATCTCTGGAAGATGGAAGCCCAACTCTCGCGCCATCATTCCCGGAATCACTTCCACATCGTTCTGGGTGAAATCCGCAGACTTCTTTGTTAGGAAGTCCACGATTTCCGAGGCTGTTACCGATGGCGACTGCATCGTGGGATAAAGCTGGCGAGCCTTCTCCTCGTTTGCAACCATTCGCTCAGCGAGTTCATCGATGCTTCCACCGTTACAAATCCACTTCTGGACTTCGTCACGTGCAGTCTTTGCCTTGTCCCGCTTTGACATCTTGGAGTTGTCCTGATTCAAGATCAGCGGGATGTGTGCATAAATCGGGCGCGGTAATCCAAGCGCGTCTTGTAGCGCAATGTGCTTTGGTGTGTTGCTGTGATGCTCCTGACCGCGAATCACGTGGGTGACGCCCATGGTCGCATCGTCGACGACGACGGCGAAGTGGTATGTGGGGAAGCCGTCAGCCTTCCTAATGATGAAGTCCTCTTGAGCCAAAGGTCCGATGGTTGCCGTGGGAAGCACTTCGTCGCGCACTGCAATCGACCTTTTGGGATTCATGAAACGTAGCGCGCCATTGTCTTCCTTCTTCGTAAGCCCCGCAGCGATCAGTTTGTCAAAGTACTCGTCGTAAATCTTGAGCCGCTGCGACTGGAAATACGGGCCGTTTGCACCCCTTTGGTTTGCGCCATCATCCCAGTTGTCGGCGTTGGCGTCGGGGCCCTCGTCCCAGTCGATGCCGAGCCAGGCGAGGTCGCGGAGGATGCCGCGTGTCGACTCGGCGGTGGAGCGCTTCTGGTCGGTGTCCTCGAGGCGGAGGATGAACCGGCCGCCGTGTCGCCGGGCGTAGGCCCAGTTGTACAGGGCCGTGCGGGCGCCGCCGACGTGCAGGGCGCCGGTCGGGCTGGGTGCGAAACGGGTCACTACGGGTGTGTTAGCGGTCATAGGGGGCGCGATTGTAGCGGGGTTGGGGATCGGTTCCCAGTTGCGCGGAAGGGGCGGGAATCATTTTCCATTTTCCATTTGTCAGTTTCCATTTTCCATTGGGGGGGGAGGGGGGGTGGCAGACGCCGGGCGTCTGCAATGCAAATTGCAAAATGCAAAGTGCAAATTGCAAATTGACAGCGGACCCGGATGGTGCGGGCTCGGCGCGCAGCGTGTCTGTGGGTTGGAGCATGTGTGAACCCTCCATATATGGGCGAAGCGACGCGCTGGTGCGCACGGGGGTGTCGCGACGGGCGCGGGTCGGCGATGTAAGTCGCGTCGCGCGGGGGCGATGACTTTTTTGTGGCAAAATCGCGCTGAGGCGCGTTGGCGTGCGCGTTGGTGCGCACGGTGTGGCGTCGGCTCACTGCTTGCCGAGATAGCGCTGCAGCGTCGCGTCCCACGTCGAGGTCGCAAGGTGTTGGAGCACGGCCCGGTTGACGCGTTCGCGCAGCGGGCTGTCCTGCTGGAGGCCGAGGCCGTAGTCCTGGCGCTCGACGGTGTTGGGCAGCACTTCGAGCGTGCCCTGGCCCTTCTGCTGCACGAGCCAGCGGAGGATCGGCTCGTCGTAGAGCACGGCGTCGATCTTGCCGTCGGCGAGCGCGTCCATCGCGTCGGCGACGGTGTCGTACGCGGTGTAGCCGATGCCGTGGTCCTGGAGGTAGGTGGCGCTGGTGGTGGCGTCGACGGAGCCGACGCGGACGTGCGGCAGGTCTTCGGGGCCGGCGATCGACGAGCCGAGCGAGCTGACGGTCAGGGCGGTGGTGATGCCGGCGGTGAAGATCGAGATGAGGATGATGCTGGCGAACATCCACACGAGACCGACGAGTCGCCCGGGCAGCGTGACGGGCGCCTTGTCGCCGTAGCCGACGGTGGTCATGGTGACCGCGGCCCACCAGAAGCCCGCGCCGATGCCCTTGCCGCGACCGGCGCCGAAGTGGTCGGGGTTGGCGTTGCGTTCGAAGAGCCACATGACGCCGCCGACGACCAGCAGCAGCATCGCCAGGCCCGCGACGACGGTGAGGAACTTCGCGGAGAAGACGCGTTTGAGCACGCCGATCCACTCGTTGTCGCCGCGTGTCGACGCCGCGATGCCCAGGCCGGAGGAGTAGAACGGGTGGCTGAAGTCGAACATCTCTTCGCGTTCGGCGGTGACGGTCAGCGCGCCGACGCCGACGTCGATCGAGCCGTCCTTGAGGCCGTCGATCATCTCGGGCAGCGTGACCTCGCGCAGGTCGTAAGGGAGCTCGAGTTCCTCGGCGACGTTCCGCCAGAGTTCGACGCTGATGCCGGACCACTCGCCGTCCTTGGCCTTCATCGCGAACGGCGGCGCCTGCTTGACGCCGACGACGAGCTTTCTGACGGGCGCGGCGGGCGCGTCGGGCGTGGTCGCGGCGTTCTGCGCGCTCGCCGCGTCCACGAACAACCCCACCGCCGCTGCTGCGACTGCCAGACAGGTCCACACACGTGCGACGTGTTTCATGAGATACATCCTCCCGTACAAAACGTAACGCAGATGGCGGTGAGGGGCAAAGACAAAACGCACGCCGCACGCAGTCGCGCGCTACTCCGCCGTGCGCACCGTCGGCGTCGCGTTGCCCGGGTACCCATCGGGCAGTTCCCAGTAGCCCTCGGCGATCGGCTTGAGCGGTCGGCCGTGCGCGGCGCCGGGGGCGCGGTTGTCGCGGAGCAGCAGGACGAGGTCGGAGCTGACGGCCGGGCTGTTGGTGAAGTAGGTGTGACCGAGGAAGTCGAGCTGGGCGGTGACGTCGATGGTGTCGACCTTGGGGAGGTTGAGGTTGAGCGCGGCGTTGTCGCCGAGCAGGTCGCCGAGGCCGAGGCGTCCGAGGCGCTTGACGCTGGAGAACATCCACGACGCGATGCCCAGGGCCTTGTCGTTTTCCGAGACGTACATGGTGATGCGGTCGGCGGCGTCGCCCATGCGTTCGGCGCCGAAGCGCTGGCTGGCGACGTCGACGTCGAGGTCGGGCGCGGCGAAGACGAGGTTGCCGATGCGGTAGGTTTCGTGCGGGTCGCGACCGGCGGCGCGGGACTCGATGAACAGCTCGCGCAGGGCGGAGATCGTCACGTCGCAGCCGCGGCTGTGGGCGAGGATGTGCAGCTTCTTCACCTCGGCGCACGCGGCGACGGCGCGGATGAACTGCTTGAGGTGGTAGACGGTGAACTCGCCGGACTCGCGGTCGTACGCGTAGCCCGTCAGCGAGACCTCGCGGCGGCTGGGCCAGGTGTACGCGATCGGCACGCCCTCGCGGCCGAGGAAGTGCCAGAGCTCCGCCATCGACATGACCGCGTCGTCGAAGCTGTTGTTGACGCCGTGCACGTAGACGAAGACCTCCTTGCGGTCGGTCAGCGCGAGGCGGCGGCGGATCTCGGCCTGCATCGCGGCGAGGGCGTCGGGCGGCGCGGCGTCGGCGTTTATGTCGGAACTCGACGGCGTGTTCGGCAGGCGGCCCAGCTCGCGCACGCTCGACACGTCGAGCGACACGCTGTTGGCGGCGCCGCGGCTGACCGTGGTCGACACGATCGCGGCCCAGTCATCGGCGGTGTTGCGCATGGATACGCACGCGTCGCCGAACGCCAGGCCGTACGCGCGGCCGGAGCCGTAGCGTGTCTGCGTCGGCGGCAGATCGTCGACGTGGACCGGCAGGCGATCCGTGACGTACATGACGTCGACGCCGCAGCCGCGCAGTCCCTGAGGCACCGTCTCGAAGCAGTCGGCCGCGCCGGGCTGGCAGCAGTACATCAGCGGCGTGCCCATCATGCGACGCTCGCACCCGCCGAGCACGGTGAGCGATAGCAGCAGCGTTGCGATGTAGATGTTGATCCGCCGGGTGTGCATGATCCGACCAAGGTCGCACGCGGCGGACGGATGGTCAAGCAAAACTCACTGCCCGGTCGGCGTGACGCGGTGGTACCACGCGGTCGCCCTGCCGGTCAGGTCCTTGACGATGTCGGGCTGCAGGTCGGCGAGGTTCTTCGACTCGGCGGGATCGGCGTTGAGGTCGTACAGCTCGGGCCGCGCGCCGTCGTAGTCGCACAGCAGCTTCCAGCGGCCCTCGCGCACGGCGAGGTCGGGCAGGTCCTTGTAGCCGTAGTAGTTCTTGCGGTCGGGCGGTCGGCTGAAGAAGATCGCCGCCGAGCGCGACGCCGCCGCCCTGCCCAGCAGCGTGTCGAGCATGTCTTCGCCGTCGAATCCGAGGTCGGACTTCGGCTCGACCTTCGCGAGCTTCAGCAGCGACGGCGCGAGGTCGATCGCCGCGAAGACGGACGTCGTGTTGCGCGTGCCGGTCGCCTTCCTGTCGATAACGCCCGGGCCCCACACGATCAGCGGCGAGCGGATCCCGCCCTCGTAGAGGTTCGTCTTGCATCCCTTGAAGACGCCCGCCTGCCCGGCGCCGGGCTCGTAGCCGTTGTCGGAGCAGACGAGGATCAGCGTGTTGTCGCGGAGCTTGGGGTCGTTGCGCACGCGGTCGAACAGCGCGGCGAGCTGGCGGTCGGCCTCGACGAGCACGCCGAGGTAGATGTCGCGTTTCGTGGGCCCCCACTTGTCGATCGGCGGGAAGTACGGGCTGTGCACGTCGTCGGGCCAGACGTTGACGTAGAACGGCTTGTCCGCCGCGGCCTGCTTGTCGATGAACTTCAACGCCGCGTCGACGAAACCGCCGGTGATCTTCGACCGCTGCATCCACGTGACCGGCCCGCCGAGGCGCACGGCGTCGGCCCAGATGCGGCCCTCGATCACCTTACCGTCCTTGCCGGGCTTCTGCGTCAGCGGCAGCAGCTTCGGACCCATGCCCTCGAAGTTCGTCAGCGACTCGTCGAAGCCGTAGTCGGTGATCGGCGGCGCTTCTTCGACGTCACGCTGTCCGCCCATGTGCCACTTGCCGAAGTGCCCCGTCGCGTAGCCCGCCTTGTGCAGTTCGCGCGCGAGCATCGGGGCCCTGGGGTCGAGCCACTGCGCCAGGCCGCGCTCGTCGTTGATCTTGCGGTGCGCGAGGTACGACGTGATCCGCCACCGCTGCGGGTACTGCCCGGTGGACAGCGCCACGCGCGACGGCGAGCAGATCGGCGAGTTGACGTAGAACTGCTCGAACGCGATCCCTTCCGACGCGAGCCGATCGATGTTCGGCGTCCTGGCGTCGGGGTTGCCGAAGCACGAGAAGTCCGACCAGCCCATGTCGTCGATGAGGACGAGGATGATGTTGGGGCGCGCCGCGGCGTGTGACGTTGCGGCGAACAACAACAGGATGACCAGCATCGATCGCACCATGTGCGCCTCCTCGAGAATGACGAATGACGAAATCCAAATGTCGAATCAAATCACATTGCCCGAATAGCAAAGCACCTGACGCCGACATCAGATGATCGATCAGGTGTGTTTCGTCATTCGAGTTTCGTCATTCGTCATTCCGCGCAGCGGCGTTGTTCGTCATTCCGCGCAGCGGTCAGATGATCTGCCTGATCGGGTCCGCGCCTTCGACGCCGACGAGTTTCTGATCGAGGCCGTTGTAGAAGTAGCTCAGGCGATTCGGGTCGAGTCCCATCTGGTGCAGGATCGTCGCGTGGAGGTTCTTGACGTGGAAGCGGTTCTCGACGGCGGCGGAGCCGAGCTCGTCGGTCGCGCCGACGGACGTGCCGCCCTTGATGCCGCCGCCGGCCATCCACATCGTGAACCCGTAGCTGTTGTGGTCGCGGCCGGTGCCCTTGGCGTACTCGGCGGTGGGCTGACGCCCGAACTCGCCGCCCCACACCACGATCGTCTCCTCGAGCAGCCCGCGCTGCTTGAGGTCACGCAGCAGCGCGGCGATCGGCTGATCCGTCTCCGGCGCGTGCTTGCCGTGGTTCGCCTCCATGTCGGTGTGCGCGTCCCAGTTGAAGTCGTTGTGGTTGCCGCCGGAGTAGACCTGGATGAACCGCACGCCGCGCTCGACGAGGCGACGGGCGAGCAGGCACTTGCGGCCGAACTCCTGCGTCACCTTGTTGTCCAGGCCGTACATCTCCTTGATGTGCTCCGGCTCCTTGTCGACGTCCACGGCCTCCGGTGCGTACTGCTGCATCTTGTACGCCAGCTCGAGGCTCGAGATGCGGGCTTCGAGGTCGGTGTTCGACGCCCGGCCCGCGCGGTGCTCGTGGTTGTACGCGTTGAGCTGCTGAATCAGGCGGACCTGCGCCGCGTCGGTCATGCCGGCCGGGGGCTTGAGGTCGAGGATCGGTTCGCCCTTCGGGCGCAGCTGCACGCCCTGGAACGACGCGGGCATGTAGCCGCTGGTCCAGTTCTTCGCGCCGCTGATCGGGCCGCCCGACGGATCGAGCATCACCACGAAGCCCGGCAGGTTCTGGTTGACGCTGCCCAGGCCGTAGTTCACCCACGAGCCGAGGCACGGGTTGCCGGAGAGGATGCGGCCGGTGTTCATCATGAGCATCGCCGAGCCGTGGATCGGCGAGTCGGCGTACATCGAGTGGACGAACGCGATGTCGTCGACGCACGAGCCGATGTGCGGGAACAGGTCGCTGACGTACTTGCCGCACTCGCCGTACTGCTTGAACTTCCACTGCGGACCGATCACGCGGCCCTGGCTCTTGTGACCGCCGCGGCCGAACGTCTTGACGTCGATCGTCTTGCCGTCCAGCGGATACAGGTTCGGCTTGTAATCGAACGTATCGACGTGGCTGGGCCCGCCGTACATGAACAGAAAGATGACCGATTTGGCCTTGCCCTGGTAGAAGCCGCCCTTCGGCGCCAGCGGGTTGATGCTGGCGTAGGGCGACGCGGCTTCGGCGGCGCCGGCCTGCTTCGCGAAGAAGTCGTTGCCGAGCAGCCCCGCCAGCGCGAGCGACCCGAACCCGCCGCCGGTCTGCCAGAGAAACTCGCGACGGGTGCGGCCGCAGAACTGATTGTTGTACTGGTTGGATTTCATGATCGTCTCCAGGAAATTGCAAATTGCAAATTGGTCATTGCAAATTGCAAAGTGATTTTCAGCGTACGCTCAATCCAGATATAGGAACTCGTTGAGATTCAGCGCGATCAGACAGAAGTAGTCCAGCGACTTCTCCTTCGTGATGCCGTCCTGCGTCTGCCAGTCGTCCATCACCTTCACGCCGCGGAGGATCTCCGACTGCGTCGGCTCGCGGCCGCTGACGAGCTTCAGCGCCAGCGTGACCTGGTCCGCCGGGTTGTCGCCCGCCTCGGCGCGGAGGCGGCTGGCGAAGATGCTCGCCTGCTTGTGCATGAAGTCGCTGTTGAGGCACGTCAGCGCCTGCGTCGGCACGGTCGTGGTGAACCGCATCGCGCAGCTCGCGTCGGTGTCCGGCAGGTCGAACGTCTGGAGGAACGGCTCGACGAGCGACCGCTTGACGTGGATGTACACGCTGCGACGCGCGGCCTCTTCCGGCGTCGACTTGCCCCACGCCTGGTCCGGACGCGACGCGGTGGCGAGCACGGCCGCGGGGATCTCGGTGTAGATGCTCGGGCCGTACATCTTCAGGTTCAGCGTGCCGTTGGCCGCGAGGATCGTGTCGCGGATCTCCTCGGCGGTCAGGCGGCGCATATTCATCCGCCAGAACAGCATGTTCGCGGGGTCCTTCGCCAGGCCGCTCGCGCCGTCGGCCGACGACATGCGGTAGGCGTTCGAGGTCATGATCAGCTTGTGCATCGCCTTGACGGACCAGCCGCGGTTCATGAACTCCACGGCGAGCCAGTCGAGCAGCTCGGGGTGTGTGGGCATCTCGCCGAGCTTGCCGAAGTCGTTGGCGGTCGGCACGATGCCACGGCCGAAGTGGTGCTGCCACACGCGGTTCATCATCACGCGCGCCGTCAGCGGATTGTCGCGGCTGGTGATCCAGTTTGCCAGCGCGAGACGCCGCTTGTCGTGTTCGCCGTTCTTCGGCTCGGCGATCACCGGGTCCGGCACGCCCAGCACCTGCGGGAAGCCCGGCTGGACCTCCTCACGCTGCAGCGCCGGGTTGCCGCGACCCAGCACGTACGTCTTGGCGCGCCCCTTCTCCGCCACCGCCAGCACCTTGATGCCCGGCTCGGGGATCTTCTTCTCACGCGCCAGCTTCAGCTGATCGACCAGGTCCGCGTAGTGATCCACCTCCTCGGGGCTCATCACCTCACGACCGTTTTCCTTGACCAACAGGTCGATGTCCTTCGGCGCCGCCTCCGTGACCAGGCCCACGTCGATGTACTGCCCGCCGGCCGTCTGCTTGCAGTGCACGGCGATCACGTTGTCGCCCTGCTTGATCGTCTTGAACGCCTTGTCGTACAGGTCGAAGGTCTCGTAGTCGCGGGTGAACGCGGTGACCTTCTTGATCAGTCGGCCGTTGACGTACACCTCGGTGTCTTCGTCGTGGTGCATGACCAGCGACAGCGAGTTCGGCAGGGTCTCGACGGTGAAGTGTCGACGCAGGTAGATGTCGTTGGTGTCCCACGTCGTGCGGACCTTCGCGCCCGGGGTGCCGTTGGTGCCGAATCCGCCGGGCTTCGTCTCCCACGCGTCGTCGGCGTAGTTCGGCTTCGTCCACGCCAGGTCCTTGCCCTCGGGCTTCTCGAAGCGGACCTTCCACTGTTGCGGCTCGTCGCGCGAGTCGGCCAGCACCGTGCGCGACTCGGCGGACACCGCTTCGGCGCTGAGCGGACGCTCGTCGAAGCTCGGCCCGGACCACCACACCTTCAGCTGCGGCTTCTGATACCCGTTGAAGTACTCCAGCCGGATCGGCACGTCACCGGCCTTCAGCGCGACCTCCGCCTTGCCCTGGAAGCGGCCGCCCTCCTTGCGTTCGAGCACGGGCTGGCCGGCGATGCTCAGCCGGGCGCCCTCCGTCGCATCGATGCGGAACGTGTAGTCGCCCTCCGCCGGGACACGCAGCTTGCCCTCGAAGACCAGGCCGATCGCCTCGTCGCGCGACGCCGGCGACAGCGTAAAGAACCCTTCGGCGAGCGCGCCGGCGCTCTCGTGACGCAGCGCGTCGAAGTTGTCCGGCAGCGTCGTCCACGTGTCGCGGTAGAAGCGGAAGCTCAGGTCGACCATGTCCGACGCGGGCATCAGGCTGACGCGGACCTCGGGCTTCTTCTCCGCCATCGCCGCGGTGAAACGCTGCCGCATGTTGAACAGCTGCCCGTACAGCTTCGCGACGTCGGCGTCGCGCTCGGCGATCTTCTCGTCGTACGCGGCCTGCTCCTCCGGCGTGGCGTGACGCTGCTCGCCCTCGTAGCGCATGTCCGTCGACACGTCGCGGAAGAACGCCAGCAGGCGGTAGTAGTCCTCGTGCGGGATCGGGTCGCGCTTGTGCGTGTGGCACCGCGTGCAGCCGATCGACATGCCGAGCATGCCGCTGCCGGTCGTCGCCAGCATGTCGTTGAGCACGTCGTACTGAGCCAGCTCCTTGTCGGCCGGCTCGTCGTCCCACGTGCCCAGGCGGAAGTAGCCGGTGGCGATCAGCGAGTCACGCGTGACCTCGTCGAGCTCGTCGCCGGCCAGCTGCTCCTTGAGGAACTGATCGTACGGCTTGTCGTCGTTGAAGCTGCGGATCACGTAGTCGCGGTACCGCCAGACGTTCGGCTTGCTGCTGTCACGCTCGTAGCCGTTCGTCTCGGCGTAGCGCACGACGTCGAGCCAGTGCCGGCCCCACTTCTCACCGTAGTGCGGCGAGGCGAGCAGCGTGTCGAGCAGCTTCTCGTAGGCGTCGGGCGACTTGTCATTAACGAAGTCGCGCACCTGCTGCGGCGTCGGCGGCAGGCCGATCAGGTCGTAGTACACGCGACGCACCAGCGCGACCTTGTCCGCCGGGCCCACCGGCTCGATGCCCTTCGCCTCCAGCTTCTGGAGGATGAACGCGTCGATCGGGTTACGCACCCACGCCTTGTTCTTCACCTGCGGCGCCGGCGCCTGCACGGGCTTGACGTACGCCCAGTACGCGCGGTCCTCGTCGGTGATCTTGCTCTTGGGCTTGTTCAACGCGTCGGCCAGCACGTCCGCCTCGCCCGGCGTCCACGGCACGCCCATCTTCACCCACTTCTCCAGCAACGCGATCTTCTCCGCGCTCATCTTGCCCTTCGGCGGCATCTGGTGATCGTCGTCCACGTAGTTGATCATCTTCACCAGCAGGCTCTTGTCGGGGCTGTCGAGATCGACCGCCGGCCCGCCGCTGTCGCCGCCGTGCAGGATGTTCGCCCGGCTCGTCAGCCACATCCCGCCGCGGATCTTCTCCGGGTCGGCCCCGTGGCACTTGAAGCACGTCGACTCCAGCAGCGGCTTCACTTCCTTCTCAAAGAACGTCACCTTCGCCGCGTCATCGAGCGGCGCATCGGCCGCCGCGGCCGCCTTGCCCTCTTCGCCCGGCAGGCGCTTGGGCCGCTCCGTCATCACCAACGAGTTCGACAACGCGTCGCCGAAACGCTCGAAGTCATGGAATTTCCACACGACCCGCTTGTCGCGCGTCACCTCGATGATCTGCGGGTTGCTCGGCCCGGCGTGACAGTTGCCGATGATGAAGTTGCCGTTGGGCATCTCCTGCAGCGTCGTGACCCACGCCAACTGAATCCCGTCGAGGTCGTTCTGCTCGATCTTCCAGACGATCTGCTTGTCCGGCGTGACCTCGAGCACGCTGTGCCCGTTGCCGGTGGCGACCAGCGTGTTGCCGTTACGCAGGCGGATCGCGCAGAACACCGCGTTGCCGAACGCCTCGACGCCGTGCCCGCCCTTCGCCTGCTTGCCGAACATCGGCGCCTCGTACTCCCACACGACCTTGCCGTCGTGGTCGTACTCGCGGACCTTGCCGTCGCCTTCGTGACAGAGCAGGTAATGACCGTTGTCGAGCCGGCGCGCCAGCCGCGTGTCGCGGTGCGTGCTGGGGTGGTCGACCGTCATCTTGAACTCGTGGACGATCTTGCCGGAGGGGTCGACCTCGATGATCCGGGCCGGCCCGGACTCGGAGATCATCGTCGTGCCGTCCGCCAGGCGCTGAAACGCGTGCACCTGCACGGGCTTGCCCTGGTTGCCGTTCATCTTCGAGGCGTCGTATTCCCAGACCACCTTGTTCGTCGCCGGGTCAACCTCGACCAGGTGCTGCATGTCCCGCTGGAACAGCACGTTCCCGCTCGGCAGCATGTGCAGATCGTGGATCGAGCCGATCTTGTTCTCCCAGAGCGTCTTGCCGTCCGGATCGATGATCGCGATGCGATGCGTCGAGGAGTCGGCCGCCATGACGTAATACTTGCCGTCGGCGGCCGACGCGTCCCGGCCCACGCCGACCAGCGTGCATAGCATCACCAGAGCGGCCAGTGGGGTCGACAACCGTGTCCAGATCCGTGAGTCATTCCGCATGGATGTGCCTCGTTGCAGAGGGAATACGTTCGATTCTACGCGTGTCCGCAAGACATTAGTATGGGTAATTCTCTGGGAAGCCTTGCGTCCTCAACCGATGTTCTATATAACAAACAGAGTATCCGGTCCCGCTAACCGGGTCAACGCTTGCGACAAAAAAGACCGAATTGCTTTACCGAACTAAGTGAGATTGCCATGAGCCCGACCGCCAAGTCCATGACGGCCAACGACACCGAGCGTTATCACGTGCCCAACCTCGAGCGGGCGCTTCAGATCATCGAGCACCTCGCCGAGCACGCGACGCCGATGGGCGTGACCGAACTGTCCGAGCAGCTGGGCTTCCCCAAGAACAGCGTGTTCCGCATCGTCTCGACGCTGCACGCGCACGGCTACCTCAACCGCGACGACGCCTCAAAGCAGTACACGCTGGGGTCGAAGCTGCTGTCGATCGGGTACGCGGCGGTGCAGGAAGGCCACCTTATTGAGAAGTCGCTGGACGTGATGCGCGCGGTGCGCGACGAGACGGACGAGACCGTGCTGATCGGCATCCTCGACGGCACCGAGGGCGTGGTGCTCGAGCAGGTGCTGCCGATGCAGCAGCTGAAGGTGACGGTCGGCATCGGGGCCCGCTTCCCGCTGCACACCGCAGCGCCCGGCAAGGCGATGATCGCCCACCTGCCCGAGAGCGAACTCAATCACCTGCTCGACCGCATCGAGTACCCGCGGTTCACCGACACGACGATCACTTCAAAGCGGCAGATGCTTGAAGAGCTCGGGCGGGTCCGCGACATGGGCTTCGCGTTGGACAACGGCGAGCACAACCCCACGATCCGCTGCGTCAGCGCCGCGGTGCTGGACCAGCGTGGACACCCCGCCGGGGCGATCTGGGTCACCGGCCCGGAGTTCCGCATCACCGATGATCGCTTTGAACCGGTCGGCCATATTCTGCGCGACGCCGCGGCCCGGATCTCGCGTCGATTCGGCTACGACGGCTGATCCGTATAAGCGTCCGCCGCGCAGCCGACGGACGCGCCGCGGCCCGGTCGGACGCCGCATCGATCAAGGCCCGGTAACGTCCACACAAAGTCCTGTGCGGTTGCACACAAACGCCCCCAAATCCGGTATGATCTGCCACGGGTTGGAAAAGGGGTATCCGCACGCCGGGTAAGATTCGTTTCCGGATGCCCTTTCGGAGGTTAGCGATCGTTGTATAATATCTGGCAATCGAGGCAGGAGGCTGCATCGTCAGGTCCGCATGCTTGAGAAATTCAAGGAATTCCTGAAGACGCCTTCCGCTCACGGCCACGCGCCGCGGCAAACGGTCGCATTACCCGTTGGCGACTACCCGCGCATGGCCCTGCATGCCCCGCCGCCCCCCGCCAGAATCGACCTGATCGGCATCGACCTCGACGGCACGCTGCTGCGTTCGGACAACAGCATCAAGCCCGACGTGCTCCGGGCCGTCAAACGCGCCACCGCGATGGGCGTGCACGTGGTGATCGTCACCGCCCGTCCGCCGCGCGACGTCAACGGCATCCACGAGGCCCTGGGCCTGAACACCGTGACGATCAACTTCAACGGCGCCCTGATCTACGACGTGAGGCAGAACAAGAAGCTGCAGCACCTGTCGATCGACAAAGACATGGCCAAGAAGATGGTCAAGATCGCCCGCAAGATCGAGCCGGACATCCTGCTGCGTGCCGACATCGGCGACAAGTGGTACACCGACAAGTTCGAGGGCAGCGTCGGCAGCGGCAACGCGCACGTGCCGGACTTCATCGGCCCGCTCGACGCGATCATGTCCGTGGGCGTCACGAAGCTCATGTTCGTCGCCAAGTCCGAGACCATCGACAAGGTCCGCTACATGATCAACCGCAAGTTCGGCAAGCACGTCGACATGCCGGTATCCGACAAGCGCCTGCTCAACGTCGTGCATCATGACGTGGAGAAGGCGACCGCGTTACAATGGGTCGCCGCTCACTACGGCGTCAAGCGCGAAGCGATCATGGCCATCGGGGATGCGCCGAACGATTCGAAGATGATCCAGTGGGCCGGTTGGGGCGTCGCCGTCGCCAACGCCTGGCCCGAAGTGCAGGACCTCGCCGACGCGGTCGTGTGCTCCAACAACCAGGGTGGCGTCGGCATGGCCATCGAGGAGTTCGTGCTGAAGGAACGTTGAGTCCTGCCCGGGTAGGCCCCTTACGTTATCATTGCCGCTGTCTCGACCGCGAAGTAATCCGAAACAATGACTTCTCAAACCGCTCAATTCGCACAGCATCAGCCTTCGGCCAAGAGTCAGGCCCTGATCAAGCTCGTCCAGGATCAGGCCTTCACGACCGACGCCGAGTTCCAGCAGTGGTACAACAAAAAGTGGGACACCCAGAAGGCTGACAAGACCGTCAACTACGTCTTTGCCACGCACGAGGACCCGCACCAGCCCGCCGAGGTATTCCAGCGCCTGCGCTGGGGCGGCCTGTTCGTGTTCCTCTCGCCCAACAAGGACCTCGTTGAGAAACTCGCACGCCAGTACCCCCGCTGCGGCTTCAACCTCGACGTCTACCCGACGCTCGTCCGCAAGTCGTTCATGGGCCTGCCGTTCTTCGGCACGAAGGTCTGGTTCTTCGTCGCCCGCAAGGTGCTGCTGATCTACCCCGGCGACTTCACCGACCGGTTCACCTACCACGTGTTCCTCCAGAAGGCGTCGTCGAACTCGCCGGAGTACGTCGTGGCCAAGGAGATCCCGACCGTCGAACAGGTCGGCGAGCGCCTGCGACACCGCTTCCCCGACGCCGACGAGGCGTTCGTGCAGAAGCGAGCACGCAAGCTCTGCGAGACGATCTTCCCGGTGTTCCTCACGCGTGAGGCCGCGTTCCTCAAGATCCTCGAACGCGACCTGCCCGAGGAGTACCACGGACGCTTCCCGCTGGCCACCGACCTCGAGAAGGACGACAAGGGCTACGTCAAGAAGCTCTACCTCAAGTGGCTCCGCAAGACCACGAAGATCATGGACCACATGACCTTCGCCCTGCAGTCGGCCGACATGCTGATGCGCCTCCACGAGAACGCACGCATCATCCACCTCGACCTCCGCCTCGACAACTTCGTGATGACCGACTTCGGCGTCGGCCTCATCGACTACGGCTCCTCGGCCCGCGTCGGCGAGAACATCTCCGAGAGCCCCTTCCTGTCCAACCTCTTCGGCGAGATCCTCAAGAGCTCGCAGATCCAGCGCATGCTCGGCGCGATGCGCAAGAAGGGCAAGGTCACCAGCGAACTGATCACCAGTTCCCACCAGAAGGTCGACAAGGCCGTGGACCTGTTCTACCTCGTGCTCCAGATGGCCAAGCCGCACTCCAACCCGGAGATCAAGGAAGTCGTGGAGTTCGAGGACGGCAGCGACGTGGCCGTCGAGATCCAGAAGCTGACGGACAAGGTCCTGATGCCCGAGGATCCCAAGCGGCCGAAGTATCGCTCGGCCCGCGACGTGCTCCAAGGCCTCGAAGAGATCGCCAAGAAGGTCGGCCACTCCTGACGCCGACCGCCGCCTCTACCCAGATCACGCCCCCATACATGTGCTAAAAGGCACATGTTTTTTTAACCCGCCGTGTGTAGCTTTTTGTTGACACGTTGGACCAGTTAAGGTATTCATGTCTCAGTTTTGTTGGGGATTCACTATTCCGGGCCGCGTTGCCCCCTGTCGAGGAGACACCAGTCATGAACCGGATCCTGAGCACCGCGTTTCTCGCGACCGTGATCGCCGTCGGCGCCGCTGTCGCAGCCGATTCCAAGCCGACGCACGTCTACGCGCCGTTCCACAAGCTGACCTACACGCCGGAGCAGCAGGCGAAGATCGCCGCCGTTCAGGCCGAGTACCGCGAGAAGATCGCCGCGCTCGAGCAGGAGATGAACGACAAGGTCATGTCGATGTTGACCGCCGAGCAGAAGGCCGAGTACGCGAAGCAGGAAGACGAGGCCCGCAAGAAGCGCGCCGAGTACGCCAAGAAGTACCGTGAGAAGAAGAAGGCCGAGGAAGGCGACGACGAAAAGAAGGACGCCGAGGACAAGCCCGCCGAGACGAAGTAAGCACAACGCCCGCCGCAACGTCCGCCGCGTTCTGGGGTTCGCGGCCGCCCTTCCGGGGGCGGCCGTTTTTCATGCCGTCACAGCATGCCCGGCAGCAGCTTGTCGACGTCGGGGAAGTACCGGCGGATCACCGCGCAGTCGAACCGCGACAGGATCGCCGACGCCGGCTCGCGCTCCAGCAGGAATCGGAACGCCGCACGCACCACGCGCTCCGGCGCCACCTGCCCGTGACACCACAGGTCGTAGTCCGACCAGCTCAGCGTCACGTCGTAGCAGTGCGTCTGGCCCGCGTCGGTGACGTCCACCTCGAACGCCCATCCGCGGCCCTGGTCCTGCTCGGTCTTCACATCGATCTCTGCCATCCTCATACGATACGGGCTCGCGACGAACTCGGGAAGCGCGCCGACGCCGCGACGCATTCCCGCGCGGCGGGCGGATTCCGCTATAGTCTTGCCCCATGAATCCCGCACGGATGGAAGTCGTTAAAACGCTCAACCGGCAGGCGCGCACGCCGCGTGACATGCCGCTGCTGTCGCCCGACACGCGTGGCCTCGACGCACGCGACGCCCAGCTCGCGATGGCGATCCACCGCACGACGCTGCAGCGCTGGCTGACCATCGAGTACCTGCTCGGCGGACTGCTCAAGCGTCAGCCGCGCTCCATGCAGCCCAAGCTGCAGGCGATCCTCCTCAGCGCCGGCGCGCAGCTGATCTTCATGGAGAAGATGCCGCCGCACGCCGTGGTCCACGACTCGGTCGAGATCACCAAGCAGCTCGTCGGCACCGGCGCATCGAAGCTGACCAACGCCGTGCTCCGCCGCGCCTCCGAACTCGTGGTCGAACGCATCGACGACGGCGGCTGGCAACCGGCGCGCAACCGCGTGCCCTGGCGCAGCGGCTACATGAAGCTTCGCGGCGACCTGCTGCCCGACGTGACCGACATGAACTTCCACCTCGGCGTCGCCACCTCGCACCCCCGCCAGCTCGTGCACGCGTGGGTTGAGCACTTCGGCAAGAAAGACGCCACGCGCCTGTTCCTGCACAGCCTGACCAATCCCCCGATCATCGTGCACGCCCCGGACGTCGACGCCGAGGCGATCGACCCGGCGCTCGCCGAGCACCTCACACCGCACGCGTCGGCGGGATTCTTCGTGTGGCGCGGCGACGGCGCGGCGCTGCGGGCGTTCCTCGACGCATCGCCCACGCGCTGGGTGCAGGACCCCGCCTCCTCCATCCCCGTCACCGCCACCGCCGACCTCAAGCCCGCGCTGATCCTCGACCTCTGCGCCGGCCTCGGCACCAAGACACGCCAACTCGCCGCGATGCACCCCGACGCACGCATCGTCGCCACCGACGTCAACGAGCAACGCTACGCCCAGCTCGCCGAGACGTTCGCCGAACACCCGCGTGTCGACGTCGTGCCGTTCGACCGCATCCACGAGCACAACGGCGCCGTCGACCTGCTCGCGATCGACGCGCCGTGCTCCAACACCGGCACGCTCGCCCGCCGGCCCGAGGCTCGCTATCGCTACCAGGACAAGTCCCTCAACTCCGTGCTCGACCTGCAGCGCGGCATCATCGACGACGCCCTGCCGCTGCTGAAGACAGGCGGCGCGATGCTCTACAGCACATGCAGCATCGAGCCGGCCGAGAACGAGGTGCAGGCCGCGCATGCCGCGCAGCAGCTCAACGGCGCGGTCGTCGACCAGAGCACCACCCTGCCCGGCGGCAGCGACGACACGTCGTACCACGACGGGTCCTACTACGCGCTCATCAGGTGACTGCGGAAAGACGAATTCCGAATTCCGAATGACGAAACAATGACCGAAGCCCAGATGTTCAAATGCAGCGTCGTGACGTACGGGCTCGGCTCGCCGTTTGATCATCCGGGTTTGAGTATTGGAACTTGATTCGTCATTCGAATTTCGTCATTCGTCATTGCCCCGCTCAGTCCGCCAGGTCCGGCATCAGCGGCTCGGACCGCGACGTGATCATCATCGGGATCGTCAGCGTAAACGTCGCGCCGTGATCGGGCGTCGAGTCGAGATCGATCTTCCCGCCCAGCAGTCGCGCCAGCTCCTTGCAGATCGCCAGCCCCAGCCCCGTGCCGCCGTGCGCCTTGGTGTGCGCCGCGTCGACCTGCCGGAACTTGTCGAACACCGCGGCGTGCATGTCCTCGGCGATGCCCGGCCCGCTGTCCTTCACCCACACCTGCACCGACGTCGGGTCCCCCGTCGACTCGTCCGACAGCGCCCGCGCGCCCAGCTCCACCGTGCCGCCCTCCGGCGTGAACTTCACCGCGTTCGACAGGAAGTTGAACAGCACCTGCTGGAACTTGCCGGGGTCCGACTCGACCATCGGCAGCCGCCGCGCCATCGCCAGCTTCAGCGTGATCTTCTTCGCGTCGGCCTGCGGGCGGATCAGGCTCAGCAGCGTCTCGCAGATGTCGACCACCGACATCGGCTCGACGTGCAGGTCGATACGCCCCGCCTCGATCTTCGCCAGGTCCAGCAGCTCGTTGATCAGCTGCAGCAGCGACCGGCTCGACGTGGCGATGTTGTGCACGTAACGCCGCTGCTTGTCGCCCGCCTCGCCGTCCGCCGGCAGCGTCTCGCTGAGCACCTCCGCGAAGCCGATGATGCTGTTCAGCGGCGTGCGCAGCTCGTGCGAGACGTTCGCCAGGAAGTCACCCTTGATGCGGTTCGCCTCGTGCAGCGACAGGTTCGACTCCGCCAGCTCGCCCAGCTTCAGGTCGAGCTGCTTGTTGAGGTCGCGCAGCTGGTCCTGCGATCCCTTCAGCGATCCGAGCATCGAGTTGAACGTGTCGGACAGCTGCTCGAACTCGTCGCCGGTGTTGATGTCGGCGCGGATGTTCAGGTCGCCGTCGGTCACCTTCTCCGCGGTCTCGCGCAGCACGCGCACCGGCGAGAGGATGATGCGCGTCGTGATGAACCAGAACACCGCGATCGCCAGCAGCAGCGCCAGCAGGCCGGCGGTGATCGTGTAGACGAGGTTGAGCGTCAGCTGCCGCTCGGCCCAGGCCGCCTGCATGTCGATGATCAGCACCGCACGCAGCGGATCGCTGAACTGCGTGATCGACAGCGACGGGACGAACCCGCCGTTCATCCGCTCGACGTCCGACTGCCGCACCGCGCGGACGTAGCGGTACAGCCGCGTCCCGTCGACCGTCTGCGTCTCCATCAGGTCGCGTGTCGTCGGCGACGACTCGAACTTCGCGATCGCCTCGCCGACGTACGGGTCGCGCTCCGCGACGGTGTCGAACTCCTCGGCGGTGATCAGCCGCAGGCGGCGCGGCTGCTGGTCGTCGGCGTCGATCAGCGGCTCGGGCGTCGAGTGCACCACGCCGACGAGCTGGATCAGGTCGCCCAGCCACGCGTCGGCCAGCTCGCGCGCGATCTCCCGCTGGCCGTTGGTCACCAGCGTGTGCATGCGCAGCCACGGCACCGCCAGCGCCGCGATGAGGATCAACAACACCGCCGCGCCGAAAAGGATCTGGCACTTGTTGGCGAGGCTGAGTCTGAGCCGGGGCATGGGCATGAGGTGCGGGGTTGGGGGTTAGGGGTTAGGGGTTAGGGGTTGGGGGTTAGGGCCTGGGGACTTCGTTCCATCATAATACGATGCACGAACCCGCGCACGGCCTGGCCAGGCTCGGGAGGGCCGGTTCCACACGAATGGATATGAGCTTCCCCAACCCCAAGCCCCCAACCCCGAACCCCAAAACTCAGTGCGGCACGGGCGCCGTTTCTTCCAGCGAGCTGGGGTACCACAGCTCACGCGTGATGTGGTTGTGGTCGTCGACGAGCACCACCTTCGCCTCGTGGCTGTCCATCTGGTCGGGGTGCATGAGCAGGTGCGCGAAGATGATCACGCGGTCACCCTTGTTGACCAGCCGCGCCGCGGCGCCGTTGACGCCGATGATGCCCGACCCGGCCTCGCCCTTGAGCACGTACGTCTCGAAGCGGGCGCCGTTGTCGCTGTCAGCGATCAGCACCACCTCGTTGGGCTTGATGCCGCTGGCGCGCAGCAGGTCCTCGTCGATCGTGATCGAGCCAACGTAGTCCACGTCGGTCTGGGTGATCGTGGCGTTGTGGATCTTCGCTCGCAGGACTTTGCAGAACATCGCGCTGGTCTCACGTTAGGAAAACCGCATCGTAACGATTCGGGCCTTCAGGGCCAAGGTCAAACATTAGGATGCGACCGGCGGCGGATTGGTCACGCCCCGGGCCGCGGGGGCCGCGAGGCCGTCGGGCGTTCGACGGATCAGAGCCGCGCGAACTGCCCGGGCTTCGTCCGCGACTGCCAGTCAACCTTCTTGCCGTCCGCCCACAGCGACTCCAGGTCGTAGTACGCGCGGAGCTGCGGCTCGAACAGGTGCACCACCACGCTGAACAGATCGATCACCATCCACTGGGCCGAGTCCTCGCCGCTGGTCCCCGCGACGGCCTCGCCGGACTCGCGGGCGAGCTTCTTGAGGTCGTCGACGACCGACCGGATCTGCCGATCGGACGTGCCGGAGCCGATGATGAAGAAGTCGGTCACCTGGCTGATGCCGCGCAGGTCGAGCGCAACGACGCCCTCACAGTTGCTGTCGGCCAGGAGGCGGGCAACGTGACAAACGAAGCGCTCGGGGTCCGCCGGGGTATCGGCGGACCGTGGTGCGGGGTGATCGGTTGACATCGTAAATCGAGAGGGCTTCGGCGCGCGCAGCGGCGCGACCGTGAGCGGTATGGGCCGCGGTTTAGCGGCGACCGCGAGCCGGACGGGCGACGATGCCGCCGCGCTTCTGGCTCTTGCGGGCCGCGCGACGACGGCGCTCGGAGGGCTTCTCGTAGTAGGCGTGCTTCTTGACGTCCTTGGTCAGCCCTTCCTTCTCACACATCTTCTTGAACCGACGGAGCATCTGCTCGACCTGCTCGCCGTTCCGCGCTTTGATACGAATCGCCATTTGCCTCTTCGATCCTCTCGGGGTTAAGAGTACCAGTCCACTTCGCAACCGCTTGCGAACGGGACATTATGCCGAGGCCGCCCGCGCAATGCAAGTTTTCACCCGCAAAGACTTGCCCACCCAGATACCGGCGTGTATATTGCGTGGCTCGTCCACTGGTGGGCGATGACTGACTTGAACCCAAGAGCAAAGGCGGGAAGCTGCCATGTCACGCGAATGTGCATTTACCGGTCGCCGAACCACCACCGGCAACAGCCTCAAGTACCGCGGTAAGGCCAAGTACCTCGGCGGTGTCGGCAAGAAAATCACCGGCAAGACCAAGCGGAAGTTTCGCCCGAACATCCAGACCGTCACCGCGGTCGTCGATGGCAAGGCCACCCGCGTCAAGGTCTCCGCCAAGGCCATCCGCATGGGCCTCGTCGTCAAGCCCCTCAAGCGGAAGTTCGCCTACAAGGCCGAAACCCCCGCTGAGGCGTAAAGCCGACGCACCAACCCGACCGACCGAAGACCGTGGCCCCGTCCACGGTCTTTTTTTTGCGCCTATCACGCGTGACCCCATCGGCTTACCGACCGCCGCGCCGCCCCGGTGCGCACCAACGCGCCGACCAACCCTGCTCAGCGACATTTTGCCACGAAATAGTCATCGCCCCCGCGTAACGCGACTTACATCGCCGCCCCGCACACGTCGCGACGTCCCCGTGCGCACCTGCGCGTCGCGGAAACCATTTGTAGAGGGCGATCACATGACCCAAACGACAATCTCGCCGCGCGCCAACCCGGCACGAATCGGGTTCGCTGTCAATTTGCATTTTGCATGGATCATTTTGCATTTTGCACTGTCAACGCGACACGCGTTGCCACCCCCCCTCCCCCCAAATGGAAAATGACCATTGGAAAACGGGAAATGGAAAATCCCCGCCCCCCCGCGGACCCCATCCGCGCCCCGCCGCATCCCTGCAGGTCCCTATAATTACGAGAATTCGGGGTTTATTACATGAACTGGTCGGATACCATGCACAATTCCTCAGCGTGCCCCCGTGTTAAGGGTGAAGCCGCCTGGATGACGACCGAATAGGACGCGCCGATGAGAAGGCAACTCGAAGGGATTTACCGGCAGCACCGCCAAGGCCTCTATACGTTGGCCTTGTCGATCACGCGTCGCCCCGAGCAGGCCGAGGACGCGGTGCACGAGGCGTTCGTCCGGTTGTGCCGGACGCAGCGCAAGGCGGAGGGAGATCCCACGGCGTATGTGTACGCGGCCGTACGGAACGCGGCGATCGACCAGATCCGCAAACAGGCGCGCCGCAGCCAGCCCGTGTCGATCTACGCCGACACCGTCGTCGACACCGGCTCGACACCGCTCGGCGCCGCCGAGGACACCGAGCGTGCCCGGCTGATCCGAGAAGCGCTCGAGCAACTGTCGCCGGCGCAGCGCGAAACGATCGTGATGAAACTGTACGGCGGCCTGACCTTCGAGCAGATCGCCCAGGCGTCGGGAGAACCACTGTCCACCGTCAGCAGCCGATACCGGCGCGGGCTGGACCGCCTGAGAGAATCCGTGGAGGCACTGGTATGAACCTCAATCACGAAGAACACAACGACATCGAGACCCTGCTGCTCAGCCAGCCGCTGCGTGAGCCGAGCCGCTCGCTCGACAAACGCGTGCAGTCGACGCTGAACCGCGCCGACGACGGCGGGTCCGGCCCGCTGATCCTCCGCTGGCGCTCGCCGCTCGTCTGGGCGATCGGGTCCGCGCTCGCCGCGTCGCTCGCCCTGGCGGTGATCGTCCACACGCCCGCGATCGACTCACCCGAGACGCGCGGCACGCATCCCGTCGCGATCAACTCACCCGGCGACTCGACCACGACCGACCCCGCCACGCAGCCCATCCAGATCGCACAGACCTGGACGAAGTACCAGCCCGCCGGTGACGTGATCGTCCTCGACGACACCGGTCCGGTCATGCCCGTCATGGAGCAGACCATCGAGCACCGTCGCTGGATCGACCCCAACGATAACGTCCAGATCGAGATGACCGTCCCCCGAGAGAAGATCCGCTTCGTCGCGATGTCGGTGGACTGACCCGCCGACACCACGAACGCACACACGCACAGGTTCCGACAGAATTGGAGCACGCAATGAGCCGCAACCACACACTTTTCGCCGCGATCGCCGCGACACTGATGATGCTGTCGGGCGCGTCGCTCTCGTACGCCGCGGCCGACGCGCCGCCGCCCCCGGCGCCGCCCGCGCCCCCAGCGCCGAACGACGCACCCCAGCCGCCGCATGACGGGCCGCAGGGACCGCACGACGCCAATCGCCCGCCCATGCCGCAGCCCGAGAAGGTCAAGGTGACGTTCCTCGGCGTCGCGACCGGCGGGGTCGACCCGGCGCTCCGCGCCCAGCTCGACCTGCCCGAAGGCGTCGGCCTCGTCGTCCACTTCGTGCAGGAAGGCTCGCCCGCCGCGAAGGCCGGCATCAAGCCCTACTCCGTGCTCCACAAGGTCGGCGATCAGGTGCTGATCAACCGCGAGCAGCTCGCCACCCTGCTGCAGCTGCACAAGCCCGGCGACAAGGTCACGCTGACCGTGATCACCGGCGGCAAGTCCGCGAACGTCGACGTCACGCTCGGCGAGCGCGAGGTCACCCGCATGCCGATGCCCCCCAACATGCCCAACGACAACGCCAACGGGTTCCGCATCGAGGGCGGCGTCAACGGCAACGTGTTTGAGCTGCGCAACGTCGACCCCGACCAGATGGCCGAGCAGATGCGGCAGAACCTCCGCAAGTCCGGCCTCGACGAGGAGCACATCAACAAGATCGTCGACCAGATGCGCAAGAACTTTCAGGAACACCAGGACATGCAGTTCCGCCTGCGTCGCGTCGAGCCCGGCAACGGCGATCCGCGCAACGACCACGGCGACGCCGGCCACCCCGGCGAGCCCCCGCACATCAACATCCGCGGCAACGGCGAGGCGCACGCGCAGTCCATCGTCATCGGCGCCAACGGCAACACCTCGATGTCGATGAGCTACTCCGACGGCGAGCACACGCTGAAGGTCACCGGCGACAAAGACTCCCGCAAGCTCGTGGCGACCGACAAGAACGGCAAGGTGCTGTTCGACGGCCCGATCGACCTGCCCGAGCAGCGTGCGAAGATCCCCGCGGATATCCGCGCGAAGCTTGACCGCCTCGAAGAGACCACGCGTATCGAGATCCACGTGAACCCCGGCCAGCCCGGCGGCGTCGAGTTCAACCATCGCCCGCAGCCGCAGCCACGCCCCGAGCAGAAGAAGAAGGAAAAGCCGGTCGACATCTGATCGATCGAACGACATACGCCGTGTGGCGCACCGCGTCACGCGCAACGTGAGCCCATCGCACAGGAGTGCCGGACCAACGCCGGCGCTCCTGTTGCGTGTTACAGGCCGTTATCATGCACGACATGAGCGACTCCAACACCGTCAGCGTGCTGTTTGTGTGCATGGGCAACATCTGTCGATCGCCGACCGGCGAGGGCGTGATGAAGCGCCTCGTCGCCGAGCGCGGGCACGCGGGCCGCGTCGCCGTCGACTCCGCCGGGACGATCAGCTACCACGAAGGCAACCCGGCCGACGCACGCATGCGGCGCGCCGCGGCGAACCGCGGGTACGACCTGACAAGCATCGCCCGGCAGATCAAGCCGCGTGACCTGGCGACGTTCGATCTGATCGTCGCGATGGACTCCGACAACCTCGACAACATCCGAAGGCTCGACCGCGACAACGTGTTCGGCGATCGCATCCGGTTGCTCAGCGCGTTTCTGCCCGACGGCAGCGGCTTCGGCGTCGACGTGCCGGACCCGTACTACGGCGGCGACGCGGGCTTCGAGCACGTCATCGACATGATCGAGGCGGCGTGCCCGACGATCCTCGAGCACCTGCTGACGCTGGCCGACGCGAAGTCGAACGCGTGACGACACGGCGAGGCGCACACGCGCGTCGCGTTCAACGGGGAGCACGATGAACACCGCGCTGCAACACGCGATCGAACGCCTGATCGGCGAGGCGACGGGCGAGCCGGCGCGGATCGACCGCGCGTCGCACGCGGGCGGCGGCTGCATCAACAACGCACAGGTGATCACGCTGGCCGACGGGCGGCGGTATTTCGTGAAGTCCAACGCCGCGCCGCTGCCGGGCATGTTCGAACGCGAGGCGGAGGGACTGGCGGCGTTGGCGGACGCGGCGACGATCCGCGTGCCGCGCCCGGTCGGCACGGGCGGCGGCAATGAAGGTGACGGTGACGCGCCAGGCGTTGAGCCGTTCATCGTGATGGAGGCGATCGAGACGGGCTCGCGTGGCGGCGGGTTTTCAGAGACGTTCGGCCGGGCGTTCGCCGAACTGCACCGCGCCACGACGGGCGAGCGCTTCGGCTTCGATCACGACAACTACATCGGCGCCACGCCGCAGCCGAACACGTGGTGCGACGACTGGGTGACGTTCTTTCGCGAGCATCGGCTCGGCCATCAGCTGCGGCTGGCGCGACGTGCGGGATTGAGCGATGCGACGATGGATCGGCTCGGCGACAAGCTGCTCGACCGCCTCGACACGCTGATCGGCGAGCCGGCCGAGCCGGCGTGCCTGCTGCACGGCGACCTTTGGGGCGGCAACTACCTGTGCGACGCGGCCGGCGAGCCGGTGCTGATCGATCCCGCGGCGTACCGCGGCCGGCGCGAGGCGGACCTGGCGATGACGTACCTGTTCGGCGGGTTCGACGCGCGGTTCTACGCGGCGTACCACGAGGCGTGGCCGCTGGCCGACGGCGCCGACGACCGCGTCGATGTCTACAAGCTGTACCACCTGCTGAACCACCTGAACCTGTTCGGCAGCGGCTACCGCTCGGGCTGCGTGTCGATCATGCAGCGCTACGCGGGGTAACGACGCGAACGGCTCGGCGTCACGACATCGAGGGGAGAGGCATGGAAACCGGATCACGGATCGGCATGGGCCGGCGGCGCGGCGTCGACGTTGAAGTTGCCGAACGACACGTGCGTAAACCCCGCGCGGCGCGCGGCGTTGAGCGCGTTGACCGCGTGCTCCCACTTGACGGTCGGATCGGGCTCGATGATCACCGGATCGTCGGCGCCGTAGACCGCGTTCGATCCGCCGGAATTCTGCTGCATCGCGTACAGCAGGTTCGCCAGCTCGTCGTAGTTGGCAGGGGCGTGATCGATGCCGGCGACCTGCACGTAGACGCCGTCCTTGTTCACGGCGCGGAGGCGGATGATCAGCGGCAGCACGGGCGTGGTCGTGTCGTCGCCGCTCTGGGCGACGGGCAGCTCGGCGGGCAGCACGCCCTCGGGCAGCGCGAACCCGGCGGTGATCAGGCAGACCAGCAGCAGCACAAACGCCAGCGCGAGCAAGGCCGTGAGGTGCAGCGGCGCCACCTTGTGAAGCGGGCGGTCGTATCGGTGTGGCAAACGTCGGACGGGATGTCCGGGTTCGTTGCTCATAGGGCGACGGGCTCACCGCAGCCCCAGATCGGCTGCGGTAATGTATTTGTACTCGCCGCCGTGTCGCGTCGCAATCTCTTTGAGCGTGTTGAGCGGATCGGGGTGCAGGAACTGGATCGTGCTGATCATCGTGCGGTGATCGCGGTTGAGCTTGTCGAGCATGTCGAGCAGCGCCGCACGGTCGACCTCGTACTTGCCGCGTCCGGTGATGTTGTCCGACAGCAGGAGCACGAGCTCGGGCTTGTAGCTCATCGCCCGCTGGAGGGTCGCGACGGGGTCGGTCACGCCGCGCGGGACGATGTTGCCGGCGTCGAGGTCGATGTACTCCAGCACGCGCTTCTTGTAATCGGCGGTCGCCTTGTGCATCCCGCGCAGCCCGGCCTCACGCGGCTCGCCCGCCTGGAAGAAGAGCACGCCGAACTCCTGATCCGGCGTCAGTTGCACGATCGAGTCCTTGAGCTCCTTGATCACGAACGGCATCGTGTCGATCAGCGAGCCGGAGGCGTCGACGACGAAGAGGATCTTGTTGGCGCCTTCGCCGATCCTGAACATGCACTTGCCGATGTCGTTCGACTTGCCGAGGTTGTCGCCAATCCCGCCGAGCTTGCCACCGGACGCGCCGCCCGCCAGCCCGATCAGCTTAATCAGCGAGTCCCGCTTCGTGGACAGCTCCACGGCGTCCGCCTGTGTCGGCGCGAACGCGTTGCGGACATCGCGCGGCAACGAGCTCGACGTGCGGTCCATCTCGATCGGCCGCGTCGTGTCGAGAGACGTCCGCGGAGCGAGGCTCGGATTGACGATCGGCACGATCGGCTCTTCGTCGACCGGCTGGATCACGACCCACGCGATGAACAGCGCCAGCACGATCAGGCCGAGATGAAACAGCAGCGACGTGAACCACGGCACGATCGGCTGCAGCACGTCGCGGATCTCGTCGTTCAGATCGCGCGGCGTGTCGAGCGTCGCGGTCGCGGACCCCGCGTCGGAAGGGCTCGGGTTGGCGTGCGGTTGCGGGGTGGGTGCGGGCGTACGATGGGCGTTCGAGCTGAACCACATGGCTCGGCCTCCTGTTCACTGCGTCGGTTGCCTTGCGGGGGCAATGAGTTGGACGCGGCGACCGCGCGGCGGTTCCACGGAACGCGCAAAAACGTCGCGTCGGATCGGCATGTAGGTGGTGATGACCGGCGTGCGTTACTGCTGCTGCGCCTGCTGCTGGGCGGAGGATCGCTCGATCTCCAGCAACGCCTTGGCCGCCTTGCCCGCCGCGGCGCGGTCGGCGTCACCGAGCGCGCTGAGCAGCGGCTGGATCGGGCCGGTGTCGGCGATGCCCGCCATCGCGACCGCTTCGTGCAGCACGCGGATCGGGTTGACGCGGTTGCGCTCGTCCTCGAGGCCGCGGAACGTCTGGCGGATCTGCTCGGCCGCGTCGTAGTCGCCGGCCCTGATGGCGCCCAGCATCTGCTGCGACAGCCGCGGCGCGACGCACACGCAACCCGACGTGAAGCTCACGACGTTGAAGTCGCGCATGTGCACGATGGCCGGCTGTTCGCCGATGCCGCTGACGATGAGGTTGGGGTCGACGAGGTCGACGAGTTGGCTGAGGTACGGGTCCTCGGCGGGCTCGTCGCGAACGATCGCGTACTTGATCCACGAGATCAGGCCGTCGTCGACGAGGCGTTTGGCGCCGGCCGGGTCGATGAAGCCGAGGTGCTTGATGTAGAGCACGGCGGGCTTGCCCATGGCTTCGACGAAGCGTCGCACGCCGGTCTCGACGCCGGCGGAGGTGGTGATGCCCTGATGCGGCAGGACCATCGCGGTCGGGAAGTCGGTGTCACGGAGGAACGCGGCCTGGTCCATCATCAGGCCGAACGCCGGGCCGACGGCGGGCACGACGAGCGTGTCGGCGGCGGCGATGTCGGCGAGCATCTCGAGCAGGTCTCCGTACTCGCTGAGCGGCACGTGATAGAGGTTGGCGTTGCCGCCATACAGCAGCGTGTTGACGCCGCCGGCCTCGATGTGGCGGACGAGACGTGTGTTCTGCTCGCGGTCGAGGTGGCCGTTGGCGTCGCGGCACAGCGGCGGCACGGCGACAACGGAGGCGGCGAGACGTTCGGCGGTGATCGTGTTGGTATCCATGTAGGTGTGCCCATCAGGCCGCGATGCGACTCGCGGCGGAGTTCAGTGGATCTCGGGCTCGGGCGTGTGGTCCGGGCCCTCGAGGAAAACGAAATCGCAGCCCTGGTGGGCCTGCGTAACCTGGTCGGAGTAGAGCTTGCCGAAGCCGCGCGTGTAGCGCGGGGCGGGCTTCTGCCACGCGTCGCGGCGGCGTTGCAATTCGGCGTCGTCGACGTGCAGGTGGATCGACCGCGCCTCGACGTCGAGCGTGATCCGGTCGCCGTCCTGCACGAAGGCGAACGGCCCGCCGACGTACGACTCTGGCGACACGTGCAACACGCACGTGCCATAGCTCGTGCCGGACATGCGCGCGTCGCTGATGCGGACCATGTCGCGCACGCCCTGCTTGAGCAGCTTCTTCGGGATCGGCAGCATGCCCCACTCGGGCATGCCCGGCGCGCCGAGCGGGCCGGCCGTCTGCAGCACGATGACCGAGTCGGCGGTGACGTCGAGGTCGGGGTCGTCGATGCGAACCGCCATGTCGTTGTAATCGCGGAACACGACGGCGGGCCCGGTGTGCTTGAGCAGTTTCGGGTCGGCCGCGGTGCGTTTGATGACCGCGCCGTCCGGCGCGATGTTGCCGCGCACGACGCACGTCCCGCCGGTCGGCGACACGGGGTTGTCACGCGGGCGGATCACGTCGTCGTCGTACACCTCAGCGCCGGCGATGTTCTCGCCGATCGTCTTGCCGGTGACGGTCAGGCAGTCGAGGTTGAGCAGGTCGGTAATGCGCGACATGAGCCCGCGCAGGCCGCCGGCGTCGTGGAAATCCGGCATCAGGTGCTTGCCGGACGGCCGCACGTTTCCGAGGAACGGCGTGCGCTGCGACAGCTCGTCGAAGCGGTCGAGCGTCAGGTCGACGCCCGCGCGGTGCGCCATCGCCAGCAGGTGGACGATCGCGTTGGTCGACCCGCCGATCGCCATGTCGGTTACGATCGCGTTGTCGAACGCCGCGGCGGTGAGGATGTCGCTCGGCTTGAGGTCTTCCCACACCATCTCGACGATGCGCCGGCCGGACTGCACGGCCATCCGCTGATGCTCGGCGAACACCGCGGGGATGCTCGACGATCCCGGCAGCGACATGCCCAGCGCCTCGGCGATCGAGCCCATCGTCGACGCGGTGCCCATCGTCATGCAGTGGCCGGCGGAACGCGCGATGCCGTTCTCGATCTCGGTCCACGCCTCGTCGCACAGGTTGCCGGCGCGGCGTTCGTCCCAGTACTTCCACGTGTCGCTGCCGCTGCCGAGCGTCTGGCCGCGCCAGCCGCCCTTGATCATCGGTCCGGCCGAGACGTAAATCGCCGGGACGTTCGCCGTCGTTGCGCCCATGATCAGCGCGGGGTTCGTCTTGTCGCACCCGCCCAGCAGCACGACGCCGTCGACCGGGTGGCATCGGATGACCTCCTCGGCCTCCATCGCCAGCAGGTTGCGGTAGAGCATCGTCGTCGGCTTCATGAACATCTCGCCGAGCGACATGACGGGCACCTCGAGCGGCAGGCCACCCATCTGGTACACGCCGCGCTTCACCTCCTCGGCGCGCTGGCGAAGGTGTGTGTGGCAGGTGTTCATCTCCGACCACGTGTTGAGGATCGCGATAACGGGCTTGCCGCGGTAGTCGACGTCGTCGAAGCCCATCTGCTTGAGGCGCGAGCGGTGCCCGAAGCTGCGCACGTCGTCGGGTGCGAACCACTTGGCGCTGCGGAGGTCTTCGGGCTTCTTGCGGGGTCGGTCGGTCATGAGTCACTCGCGTTCGTCGGGGCGGGCCGGTATTGTACGGGCGATCGTTACGTCAACCAACGCGGATTGAGGCACTCGCTGGTGAACCCCCTGGTGATATTGCTGATCGGGATGATCGTCGTGGTCGGCGGCATCCTCGTGCTGCGGCTGCACGCGTTCCTGGCGTTGATCCTCGGGGCGTTGATCGTCGCCGCGCTGACGCCGCGAGACGCGATCTACCGCGAAGGCGTCAACGCCGACTCGTTAAGGGTCGTGCAGGTGAGCAATAAAGGCGACGGCGTGGCGCTGCTGCGCGTCGGGAAGAAGCAGTCGGTCGTCCCGGGCCGGGTGCACGTCCTCCGCGACGACCCGATGGGCGGTCCGCCGCTGACGGTTCTGGATGCCGAGCTCGACGAGGTCGGCAAGGCCGGCGGGCTGACCGCGGTGACCCTGCACGACGGCGGCGCCCAGGTGATCCTTCAGCCCGGCGACCGGGTGATCCATCACACGCAGATCATTGCCGCGAACGACGAGGCCAACGAGCCGATCGGCAATCGTGTCGCGGACGGGTTCGGCAAGACGGCGGTCAGCATCGGCATCCTGATCGCGATGGCGGCGATCATCGGCAAGTGCCTGCTTGAAAGCGGCGCGGCGGAGCGGATCGTCGTCGCGGTGCAGTCGCTGCTCGGCGAGCCGCGGACGCCCATCGCCTTCCTCATCAGCGGCTTCACGCTCGGCGTGCCCGTGTTCTTCGACACCGTGTTCTACCTGCTGATGCCGCTGGGCAAGGCGATGCGCTTGCGCACCGGGCGGAACTACGTGCTGTACATCCTGTGCATCGTCGCAGGCGCGACGATGGCGCACTCGCTGGTGCCCCCGACGCCGGGGCCGCTGTTTGTCGCCGCGGAGCTCGGCGTCGACGTCGGCGCGATGATGCTCGCCGGCCTGGGCCTCGGCCTGTGCACCGTCACAGCGGGCTACGTCTATGCGAAGTGGGCGAACCGCCGCTGGGACATCCCGCTGCGTGCGTCGGCGGAGCTCACCGCCAGCGAGCTCGACGCCATGGCCCACCGCGATCCGGCCACGCTGCCTCCGCTCGGGCTGTCGCTGCTGCCGATTGTCCTGCCGGTCGTGCTCATCGCCGGAGCGACCATCCTCAAGCTGATGGCGAAGAACTTCGACGCCGAGTGGGCGGCGAACCTGCTGCCGACGATGGACGTCATCGGCAACAAGAACATTGCGCTGGTGATCGCGGCGGTCGTCTCGCTGTGGCTGCTGGGTCGGCAGAAGCACATCCCGCCCGCGCAGCTGTCGAAGTCGGTGCAGGTCGCGTTGGAGTCCGGCGGCGTGATCATCCTCGTGACCGCGGCCGGCGGCGCGTTCGGGCACGTGCTCAAGCAGACGGGAATCGCCGGCTACCTCGCCGACATGCTGAACGGGTCCACGTCCGCGTGGCTGCTGCTGCCGCTGGCGTTCGGCATCACCACGCTCGTGCGCATCGCGCAGGGCTCGGCGACCGTCGCGATGATCACCGCGGTCGGCGTCGTCGCGCCGCTCGCCGCGGCCGCACCGCTCGGCTTCCACCCCGTCTACCTCGCGCTGGCGATCGGCTGCGGGTCCAAGCCCATCTCGTGGATGAACGACTCGGGCTTCTGGATCATCGGCCGCATGTCGGGCATGACCGAGGGCGAAACACTCAAGACCGCGTCGACGATGATGGCGTTGATGGGCGTCGTCGGGCTGATCGTGACGATGATCGCGGCGTGGCTGCTGCCGATGGCGTGACGCTCGCGTCGGTCGGGCGTGACGAACTACTCCGCGCCCTTCGCGTGGCCCGCCGCGCCCCACTGACGGATCAGGTCCTCGGCGATCTCGTCTAGACCGTATCGCTCGATGTACCCGCGCAGCCGCTCGTGGGCCGCGTCACGCTGATCGCTGCGTGTCAGCGCGATCACCAGGAAGCGATGCATGCTCGGATTGGCGACGCCCTTGTCGACGTACCGGCCGAGGTAGCGGGCCGCGTCGTCGTATCGCTTGGCGTTGAAGCACTGCCCGCCGACATACGCCAGCACCTGCGGATCGTCGACGCCCTTGTCGATCGCGACGCGCCACTGCGCCATCGCCTCGTCGGGCTGCCCGCGTACGATCGCCGCGCGGCCCAGCAGCGTCGCGGCCTTCGCTGCGAGCTCCTTGTCACCCGCGTTCGCGATCGGCGTCGCCAGCTTGATCGCCTGATCGATGTCACCGACCTCGATGAGCAGCTCGGCCCGCCTGAGCTGCCGACGCGCCGACAGCGGCTCGGTGAGCGAAGCCGCCTTGTCGTACCACGCCAGCGCCTGCCGTGCGTCGCCGAACGACACCCACAGCTCCGCGATCGTCTGCGCCAGCTGAGGCGACTCGGCGCCAAGGCGATACGCCGTCGCGAACACCGCCGCCGCCTGACGCCGCTCGCCGCGCTGCATCTGTAGATTGCCCAGACGCACGCGAGCGTCGGTGTTCAAAGGATCCGCCGCGATGATCCGCTCGAACGCCCCCGCCGCCTCATCGATCGCGCCGGCGCGCGTCAGCGCGTCCGCGTAGAGCATCTGTGTCTGGCGATCGTCCGGCTGAATCAACATGAGCATGCGCAGCGATCCGAGCTCGGCGAGCGGGCGATCCGCCTCGCGGTCGATCTGCACGAGCCGCTGCAGCACGTCGGCGGTGGCCCGGCCGCGCGTGATCGATTCGATCATCGCCGCACGCGCCTCGTCGATGCGGCCGAGCTCGTAGTAGCAGTGCCCCATCAGGCGATGCACGTCGACGAAGTCCGGCCGATCGTCGCGCAGCTTCCGCAGCAGCGTTAACGCCTGGGCGTACGCGCCCCGCTCGAACGCCGCGTTCGCCTGCGTCAGCGTGTCCGCCTGCTCGGGCGTGAAGGGCGACGCCACCGCGGGCGCGGCCGGCGCCTCCGCCGTGTTGCCCTTGTGCGGCGTGCCCGCGATGGGCGGCGCGGCGTACACACATGCGGACGACAACAGCCAGGCCGCAAGCACCGCCAGCCGATCTGTCAGACGTCGCTCGCGCATCATTCCGCCCTCGGCTCAAACGTGATCGTTTTCGTCGCCCACACCTTCACCGGCACGCCGTCGTCCTTCGGCACGGTGAACCGCCAGGCCGACATGTTGCGCGTCACCGCGTCACGGAACGCGTCCGACCCCACGACGTTCACCACGCGCATGTCCTCGACGCGGCCGCGCTCGTTGATCAGCAGGCGCAGCGTGACCGATCCCGACTGTCGTCGACGAAGCGCCGCGCGCGGGTACTGGATGTCGGGCGTCGCCAGTTCGCTCGGCGGCTGATCGATGTCCTCCGCGTTCCGCGGCGCGCTCGGCGCTGTCGGCCGCGGCGCGGGGGCCGCCTCTACCGGCGCCGGCGGCGCGATCGACGGACGCGCCACCGCCACGCGCACGGGCGCGACCGTCGGCGGCGACACGTCGAGCGGCGTCTGTGCTACCTCCGACACGTCGGCCTGCGTCGGCTCGAAACGCACGTCGAGCGAGACCTCCATCGGCTCGGGCTTCGACGGTTTCGGCTTCGGCGGCTCGGGCGGCCGCGGCGCGGACAACTGCGGCGGCATCAGGCGCACCACGGTCAGCTCCGCGCGTCGCACCCCTTCCGCGTTGGCCGCGCGGTTCAGCGACTCGAGCGTGACGAACAGCATCGCGTTGATCACCAACGCGACCACCACCGCCGCCAGCACGTGCGTCGCGCGCTTCATCCTGTGACGCGTGTCGCTCATGTCATCGCACCATCCGCGTGGCGATCGCCACGTCCTTCGCGCCCGCGGCGGTCGCCGTATCGATCGCCGTGACCAGCCGATCCGCCGGGGTCGTCCGCTCGGGCACGACGACGATCGCGCCGCGCGGGTTCGCCGCGAGGAACGCGATCACCCTCGTCCGCAGCTCCGACACGTCGACCGCCCGCCTGTCGATGCTCATCGCCCCGGCGGCGTCGAGTTCGACGCGCAACGCCGCGGACTCGACCACGGACGCAGCGACCGCGTCGGGCCGCGTCACCGTCAGCCCCGAGTCGTGCACGAACGTCGCGGTGACAAGAAAGAAGATCAGCAGGATGAACACCACGTCGATCAGCGGCGCCATGTCGACGCCCGCGTCGGCGCCCTGCCGGTCGCGTTGTCTCACGGAGCGGAACACGTTCAGCTCACCTCCGTATCGGTGTCGAGGCCATCCGTCGGTTCGTCGGATGCGCGGTCGTGGGCGACGACGTTGAGCAGCGTCGCGGCGTGCTTCTCGGCGTCGGCGATGATGCGATCGACCCGCCCGCGCAGCACGCCGTGCAGCAGCAGGATCGGGATGGCGATCATCAGGCCCGCGGCCGTGGTGACCAGCGCCTCGGAGATGCCGCCGGCCATCGCGCCCGGGTTCGCGTTGCCGAACGCGCGGATCACGCCGAACGTCTGGATGATGCCGGTCACCGTGCCGAGCAGGCCCAGCAGCGGCGCGACCGCGGCGAGGATCGCGATGCCGCCGAGGAACCGCTCGAGGCGCGGCATCTCGTGCAGCAGCTGTTCCTGCACGCTGTCTTCCATCGCGTGCAGGTCGCGGTCGTGTCGCTGGAGGCACGCGGCGAGCGTCCGAGCGACCGCGCCGCGACCCGCCCGGCTGGCCGAGACCGCGTCCTCGATCCGCCGCTCGCGCGCGGCGCGCATCACCCGCATGACCAGACCGCGGTTCGTGCCGTTGGCCAGGTACAACACCAACGCCCGCTCGAGGATCAGCAGCACCGCCAGCGCCGCCACACCCGCCAGCGCGTACATGATCGGCCCGCCCGACTCGAACCACTCGCGCATCGACTGCTTCGACCGCACGCTGTCCGGGCGCAGCTGCCCGCTCACGTCCATCGGCGTCATCACCCCGGCAGCGTGTGCGAGCGTCGCGTCGATCGCCGACGCGACGAGCGACGCCTGCTCGGGCGACAAGGTCTCGGTCCAGCGGTAGCCCGACGCGTCGGCCGGGCTGTTCAGCGCCAGCCCGATGCGACCGTCGCCCGTGCGATAGGCGAACGCGACGTGCCCGGCGGTCAGCAGCGTCACCGGCTGCTTCGTGCCATCGGCGATCCACACCTGCGTGTCGCGGGCCCGCAATGTCGACGCCTCGTCGATCACCTCCGCGCCGATCGTCGCGACCCGCCCGAGCGCGGCGTCCGCCTCCGGCGCCCTATCGCCGCCGCACGCATCAAGCAGCTTCGTGAGCGTCGCACGCGTCTCGTCATGCGCCGGAACCTCGCGGAGGTAGATCCGCAGACGCTCGGCGAGCGCCGACCCGGCGGCGCGCATCGCCTGATCCGCCTTCGTCAGTTCGGCGAGCGACGGGTCGGCCGTGCGGATCTCGTCGGCCAGCTCACCGCGTTGGCGCTGCAGCGTGAGCACCTCCGTCTGGAGCGTGACCGCCTCGTCGGCTAGCTTGCTGCGCCGCTGCTGGAGGGCCTGCATTTCCCTGGCGGCGAGGTCTTCGGCTTCGGCGACCGCGGCCTTCTCCGCGTTCACCTCGGCTTCGAGCGCGGCCAGCTTCGCCTTGAGCGTATCGACATCGACGGCCTTTGTGGCGGGCGCCGCGGCGGGCGCGTCTTGTGCGGAACAATTCACCGCGCACGCGGTCAAAGTCACCGCGCACACGCATAGCCAGCGGCTCAGGCGTTCCGCGTGCGGCCCCGTCATTTCGACACCCCCGCCGACGGCTCCGCGGCGGACATCGGCACGGCGATCAGACGCGGCGGGCGCTGCGCCTGCATGATCTCCAGCGCGTCGATCACGGACTGGCGCTGCGGCGCGTCGAGCGATGTATTCCAACCGTCGGCCGCGGCGCGATCGTACAGACCAACCGTCGTGCGGTCCTCGGAGACAAACGCCTGCGTGACGAGGCCAAGTCGGATGTGATACGCGTTGAGCTTGCGGGCGCCGCCGTCGAGCAGCACCTCGTCGTTCCACAACGCGACCGTGTTGCCGTACTTCAACTCGTCAGCGATGAGCGTGAAGTAGCCGGCCACTGCGCGGGCGCGCAGCGCGCGATCCTCCGCGCCCAACCCCGTCGTCGCTTCCTTCGCACGCGCCGAACGCGTGTCGCGTTCGAACGGGATGCCCGCGGTGATGCGCCCGTCGACCGACGTCGCCGCCGGTTCAACCGCTCCGGCCACGCGGTCAATCCGCGACTTGATCGCCGCGGTCGCCACCTGCGTGTCGGTCTTGTGACGCTCAAGCGTGCGGACCTCGTCACGCGCCTTGACCACGCGCTCGCGCACGCGGTCGACGTCCTGCTGGAGCCGATCGATCTGCCGATCCAGCTCGGCGGTCGCGTCGCGATGCCGTTCGGCCGCGGCGGCACGCTGCTCGCGCAGCGCGTGCAGCTCACGCACGGCCTGCTCGATGCGGCGCGCCACGTCGGCCGCCTCGTCGGCGCGCGCCACGCCGGTCGCGAGGCACAACACCAGCGTGATCGATACGCGTGCCCAAGGATGTGTGACCGCAGTGAACATGGTCGGATCTCTGTGGTCGCCCGACCGCGAAACGAGCCATCGGCACGAGCGACGCATTATATCGCTGGCGGAATCGCTCACAATTCGGTGGGCACGGTTTGCACACCGTCGCAACCGCCTCGAACGACACGAGATTCAAAAAAATACCCCGCTGCGGCGTCGCAACGGGGTGGCATCGCGTCTCGGCCGGAGCAACGAAAACTGCTCGACGGTGATGATTCATTCAACCCCTGGCCGGGGCGTTTGCTTTGGCCCGCGGCTTCGGCTTCGGCTTGGCGTTGGCCTTGCTCTTGGCGATGCGGATCTTCTTGTTCGCCTTGGCCTTGGAGGGCTTGTAGCCGGGGTTCTTGTAGTTGGGGTTCAGCGGCATGCGATCGGGCAGTCGCACCGGCGGCTTCGCCTTGGTTTCGGCCGCGTCGTCGCTCACGGCGTCTTCGGCGGCGAGTTCTTCGGCGATGCGCCGGAGACACGCTTCCCGTGCGGCCTGAACCTGCTCGCGCGTCCAGGCGCTGAACGTGTCCTCCAACTCACCGATCTCTTCGTTGTCGCAGCGATACAGGTAATGACCGTCCGCCAACAGGTGCTGACAGCGTGTCAGCGTCAGCGGGTTGAGGTGCGACTTGGCGTAGCGGCGCGTCAGGCGGTCGTCGAAGTCGGCGTCGTCGGTCAGCTGGCGCCGACGGCGGAGCACCGACAGGTGATTGCGGTAGCAGCCCGGCGTGCCGTCCCACGCCTCGCGGAGTTCGTCCAGCTCTTCGGGGTCGATCAGCGTGTAGACGATCTCTTCGCCCAACTCGTCGAACTGGCGCGCGATGTCCTCGAGCATTTCCAGCAGTTCGTCGGTTAATACGGGCAGCGTATGCATCTTCCGTGACTCCGCGCCCCGGAATCCGCTTCCGGGTGATAAGGCAGGCGCAACACCGATTTCTTCGTCCGCGCGGCCCGCGCCGCTTGAACAAATGCGCGCGAAGGTATCGGACCACTTGCCCCCAGCCATCACCCGACCGACAATGCGGATACCCGTACAGAGAGCTACCGATGTCGCAAGATGACCCCGTCGACCTGACGACCGCCCCGAACGAGATGGAAGCGGGCATACTGGTCGCACACCTCGCTGCGCACGACATTCAGGCGTTCATGGTTGGTGAAATGACGGCCGGGCTTCGCGCCGAGGCGCCGGGCGTAGTGCAGCTGCTCGTGCGCCCGTCCGACCTCGAACGCGCGCACGCCCTGCTGACCGAGTGGCGGGACGAGCCCATCGAGTACGAGTGGCCGGACTTTCCGGACGACGCCGAGGAGCCGACCGAATGACGGTCGTTACTTCGCGGGACCCAGCTTGTGGATCGTGTTGTAGATCGCGCCGTTGATCAGTTCGCCGTCGGCGGCGTCGACGTCGTAGCTGATCTTCATCTGCATCACCGGCTTGATGTCGGGCGCCTCCAGGAACACGGTCCGCCCGTCCGCCGAGAGCTTCACGGACTTGATCGCGACCGGGTCGTGCGCCTGCTTGTCGGGTTCGGCGACGGAGAACTCCGGCGAGCCGTAGTTCTTCGTCCAGCGGTACTGCCACTGCTCGATCGCCCAGCTCTCGGGGTCCAGCGCGACCTCCTTGTCGAGCGGCTGCGTGAACGAGATCGACACGCCGTTGGCATGCACGTGCAACGCGTTGGGCATGTAGACCTTCTCGCCGGTGTAGCGGAGGCGCTGGAAGCAGCCGTCCATCGGTCCGGACGTCTGCCAGCCCTGGAGGCCGCACACGTAGAGCTGTCCGTCGCGCGGGTTGAACCGTGCGCGCATCACGCCGGACGCATACGTGCCCGGCAGTTGCACGACGCCACCCTGCCGCGCGCCATCGACCGTTTCGTCGAGCACGACGAACGCCGTGCACTTGCCGTACGACAGGTGGATCATGTGTCCGTCGAACGCGCCCCACTTGCCGCCGGTCACCCACGTCTGCCCGCCGCACGAGTTGTCCACGCCGTGCGGGATCCAGCACAGCGGCCCGTCGTACGTCGTCGGATCCTCCTTGCGTTTGCTTGACGGCACGTACCCGTAGAACCCGCCGCGTTCGAGCACGTCGATACGCGATGCGGGCACCCAGGTGCCCTGCTGGTCGGCCTCGGTGATCACCCCCGTCGGACTCACGCTCATGCCGTTGGGATTGCGGAAACCCGTCGCGAGCACCTCGATGCTGCGGCCGTCCGGCGTGACCTTCAGCAGCGTCCCGCCGTGCGGCGTCTGCGACGCGCAGCTCACGAAGTAGAAGTTGCCCTGCGGATCGGTTTCGAGGCACGTCGCGTAGCCGTGCGTGTAATTCGCGTTCTGGAACAGGTTGCAGAAGTTCTCGTACCAGTCGGCCTCGCCGTCGCCGTCGCGATCGTGCAGGCGCGTGATCTGATCGCGCCCCAGCACGTAGACCTTGCCGTCAACGATCTTCAGCCCGAGCGGGTAGAACATGCCCGTCGCGTATCGCTTCCACGTCAGCTTGTCCAGGTCGCCATCGATGCCGCTGACGATCCACACGTCGCCCTCCATCGTGCAGATCGCCGCATCGCCGTTGTCGAAGAAGTCGAACCCGCCGAAGTGCAGCAGCGCGTGCCAGGGATTGTCGAACGGCGGCGTGATCGTGTCGATGAGGTACGCGCCTTCGCCCTTGCCCACGACGCCCTTCGTGACGAGCGGCTCGCCCCACCGCGTCGGGCCGGGCTTTGTCAGCGGCTCCAGCGGCTCGGCGAACGGCGACGCCTTGACCAGCGACGTGAACTTGCCGAGTTGCTGCACGGGGCCGTTCCAGATGAACACCTTGACCTGCACGTCGCGCTGATCGGCGGGGATGTTCAGCGTGACGCGCCGGTCGTCACGCCTCAGCCAGCCGTCGACCGCCTGCGTGCTCGCCCCGCCGCGTTTGATCGCCACGGCGGTGACGTTGGCGCCGTCGACGATCATCTGCATCTCGACACCGTTGATCGTTTTCGTGTCGCCCTGCCCGCCGGCGGGGAACGTGATCAGCGTCGTCATCGGCTTCGTGACGCCGGACAAATCGAGGTTGCGGACGAACGCGCCGGTGCCCGACGACGACTCGTACCACGGCGCCTCCAGCACGCGTGCCGCGCCGACGGTGTACGACAGCGTGATCCGATCGCCGTGCGTGTAGAGCCCGTCATACCGCAGCCAATCGGTCGGCAGCGGGCCCCAGCGATGACCCGCGGGGTTGTCCATGCCGCCGTCGGGGCTCGACCACCCGGGTGTGACCGGCGTGGAGAACGCGCTGGTCGCACCGGCGCGGTGAAACCCGAGCAGCGCGCCGCGGCCGTTGTTGTACTCGATGAACTCGCCGCGCCACCCGCTGATCAGGCGCATCATGTCCGTGTCGTACGCCATCGCCGCCTCGCCCTTGTCGCCGATGCGGATTGCGATCGTCTTCAGCCCGACGCTGTTCTGATCGGTGCGCGGGTCGAGCGTGTGCGTGAGGAACGGCCCGACGTCCATCTGCGCCCAGCGCGGCGGGTTCTCCCATTGCGAGTATTGCGGCTTGACGCCTTCCGCCGGCACCTTCATACCCGCGGTCCAGACCACGGCGTTGAGCATCGTGCGGAACAACTCGGGGTCGCGCCAGTTCGCGTGGAAGTGGCCGCCGGTGAACGCGAAGCCGCGCCCGCCGCCCTGCTCCGCCGTGCGCTGCACCGCCCACGCCACCGTCTGCGGATTCCCCGCACCGGGAATCGCTACGTTGAAGATCGGCGTCACCCGCGGATCCTGCGTCGGATCGTTACGCGACTCGGTCCCGGTGAAACGCAGGTTGTAGTACCACTCGTCCTTGATCTTGAACGGCTTAACGCCGCTGAGGATCGGGTGCTGCGGCGACGCTGGCGTGACGTCTGACTCGCACGTCGAAATCGCCGACCACCACTTCTTGCCGTTCTGCTCCGGCCCGGACTCGAAGTCGAAATAGCCGCCGACCCAGTCGAGCATCTTCTTGCCCATCGGATCGGTCGGCATGATGTTCGCGTAGTGCAGCAGCACCAGACCGCAGCCGCGCTTCATCTGCTTCTCGAGCACGTCGAGGCGGTCGCCCTTGAGCAGCGGGTGGCCGAGCGGATTCTTCTCGTTCGAGCCGTCGGTGAAGAACACGATCGTGTCGGCGTCATCGAGCGTGTCGGGCTTGTCGGGCCAGCCGTTGTCGTACACCTCGACGGTCGCTTCACGCTTGAACCGCTTGAGCGCATAGGCAAACAGGTCCATGCCGCGTCGGTGCTCGTGCGTACCCGGAGGATGATCGGTGTGTCCGGCAATCAGCACGATCTTCGGGGCGTCCCCCGCCTTCTTCGGCGCCGCCGCCCCCGGTTCAACCGCGGCGCTCGCGAGTGTGACAAGAGCGATCCACACCGTAGCCGCGGCACGAAGCTGATGCATAACGCGTCCTCCAATGAAGTACGGGAGCGGCCGATTATAGTTGGCTGAACCCAACCGGTGAGCTTGTACGTAAAATTCGAATACAATGACGCAAAACCTAAACCGATCGGAGGCCCTGTGATTCGTCCGAAGCCCCTCACGCTCATCGCGGCCCTCGTGTTCACCGCCCTGCCGCTCACCACCACGCACGCACAAACCGACGACGGCTTCCGGCCGCTGTTCAACGGCAAGGACCTCGACGGCTGGGTCCGTGTGACCACGGACGAATCGACGTGGTCCGTGCAGGACGGCGTGCTGCACTGCACCGGCAAACCGATCGGCGAACTGCGCACCGATCGCATGTACCAGAATTTCATCCTCGAAGTCGACTGGCGTCACCTCGAGCCGAAGGGCAACGCGGGCATCTTCATCTGGGCGGACGACATCACGGCGCGCGGCCAACCGTTCCACCGCGCCATCGAGGTGCAGGTGCTGGAGAACGCATACGGCGATGGCTCCGGTCACACCACTCACGGTGACATGTTCCCCATCCACGGCGCTCGCATGCGGCCGCTCACCGGCAAAAACGTCGGCAAGGCGTCGGCCCGGGCGTTCCCGACGGAGCATCTCTCGAAGCCCGCGCCCGAGTGGAACCACTATCGCATCGAGTGCCGCGACGGTGCGATCAGCCTCGCGGTCAACGGCAAGGTCGTCACGAAGGGCGACAACGCTTCGCCGAGCAAGGGCTACATCTGCATCGAGTCCGAGGGCGGCGTGGCCGAGTATCGCAACATGCGAATCCAGGCATTGCCCGACACGCCGATCGACGACAAGGACGTGGCGACCGCCGACCGCGGCTACCGGTGCCTCTATCGCGGCGTTAACCTCGAGGGCTGGACCCTCGGCGAGGCGGGCCGCGAGCACTGGAAACCCAGCGACTGGGTGCTGAAGTACGACGGCGGCAAGGCCGAGGGCGACGTATCGCTGACGAGCACGGAGCAGTTCGGCGACGTTGGATTTGTCGTTGATGTCAAGCTCGGCAAAGGCTCCGACGGTCTGGCGATCGGCCTCCGCGGCGGTAAGGAGCCCGCGTTCGTCGTCACGCCCGACACGATCAAAGGCGCGGCGGCGACCAACGGCTTCGTGCGTTTCACCGGCGAGCTACGCGGCGACAAGCTGACGCTGATCATGAACGACGTCGAGGTCTGCAAGGACAAGCCGATCGGCAACGTCGCCGATACCGGGCCGCTGCGCCTGACGCCGATGGGTCCTGTTGACCTGGCCAACATCTTCGTCCGCGAACTCAAGTGATCATTGCGCCGTCGTGCGTCAATCCGGTCCCCCGGCACGTGTAAAGATGTCAGGCGGTGTCATGTGGGGTGTTGCATGGCGGCCGACCGTGTGTGATGGTACCAGCACCCGAACCACGGATTGAGTTTAGGTGACCACATTGTTGAGCAATCTCGCTGATTTCGTGCCGGACACCGGCGACGGAGCGCCCCCGCTGCGCGTCCAGAAAGCCCTGCACCTCGCCCGCCTGCTCCAGCAGCGCGCCACGGAGCTACAGACCCCCGCCGAGCGACGCCAGCAGGCCGAGCTCGACCGCATGATCCAGCACCCGGCCGACAAGGCGACGCTGGTGCAGCTGACCGACCAGGCGTTCCGCGCCCGCGAGTCGTGGCGGTCCGTCGATCAGATGGTCCACGTGCTGGACGTGCAGGGCATCCCGCGATTCTTCTCGACGCTCGACCGCACGATGCTGCGCGGGTTCCAGTCGTTCGGCGGATACCTGCCGGGCGTCGCCGTGCCGCTGGTCAAGGCGAAGATGCACCAGGAGACGGCCAACGTCGTGCTGCCCGCCGAGCCGGACATGCTGCACAAGCACCTGCAGCGACGCCGCGACGAGGGCGTGCGCATGAACGTCAACTACCTCGGCGAGGCGATGCTCGGCGAGACACAAGCGGAGCATCGATTCGAGCGCTACCTCGCGGCGCTGCAGGCGCCGGACATCGAGGTCATCTCCGTGAAGATCTCGACGATCTACTCGCAGATCTCGCTGCTCGGCCGCAAGCACACGCTGCGCACGCTGTGCGACCGGCTCGAGTTGCTCTACCGCGCCGCGGCCGAGGCGACGTTCACGCGCGGCGACGGCACCGTCGTGCCCAAGTTCGTCTACCTCGACATGGAGGAGTACCGCGACCTGACGGTGACGTCGGAGGCGTTCATGCGGACGCTCGATCGACCGGGCCTCGCGGGTGTCAGCGCGGGCATCGCGCTGCAGGCGTACATCCCCGACTCGTTCACCGTGCAGCGCCGCATCACCGAGTGGGCGAGGCGGCGTGTCGAGTCCGGCGGCGGGCCCGCAACGATCCGCATCGTCAAGGGCGCCAACATGGAGATGGAACGCGTCGAGGCGTCGCTGATGGGCTGGGCGCAGGCGCCCTTCATGGTCAAACGCGACACCGACGCCAACTACAAACGGATGCTGCACTACGGGATGGCCGACGGCAACATCGACGCGGTGCGCCTCGGCATCGCGTCGCACAACCTCTTTGACGTGTCGTACGGCCTCGTCCTCGCCGACGAAATGGGCGTGCTCGACAAGGTGCAGTTCGAGATGCTCGAGGGCATGGCAAACCACCAGCGCCGCGCCCTGTTCGAACTCGTACACAACGTGCTGCTCTACGCCCCGGCGTGCCGACAGGAAGAGCTCATCCACGCGATCGGCTACCTCATCCGCCGCCTCGACGAGAACACGGGCCCCGACAACTTCCTCAGCCACGCGTTCAAGCTGGCTCTCGACAGCGACGAGTGGCACGCGCTGGCGGGAGACTTCGTCAAGGCGTTCGACGACATCGACACGCTGCCCGACACACCGCGGCGTGATCAGGACCGGCGCGCCGCGCCGAAGCCGACAATGCGTAACGACCAACCGTGGACCGAGTTCGTCAACGAATCGGATACGGACTTTTCGCTGCCGCACAACGTCGACTGGGCCGAGTCGATCGTCACGACGTGGCAGGATCGCTGCGATGACAACGCGACAAGCTGTCCGCTGGTGATTGACGGGCAGGATGTCAGCGACGACCGCACGATCGGCGAGACCGTCGATCCGTCGCGACCCGGTGTGGTCGTCGGCCGGTATCGCGTGGCGACGGAGGACGACGTCGACGCCGCCGTCGCGTGCGCCGTGCGCGACAATGACGGCTGGCGGGCGTTGTCCGCGGCGGAGCGCGCCGGGGTGCTCGCGCGAGCCGCACAGGAACTGCGCGGCGCCCGCGCCGACCTGATGGGCATCGCGATGGCCGAGGGCGGCAAGGTGCTGCCGGAGTCCGACCCGGAAGTTTCCGAGGCGATCGACTTCTGCGAGTTCTACGGACGCGCCGCCGTGTCCATCGAGGCGATGGCGAATATCGACGTGCGCGGCCGCGGCGTCGTGGCCGTCGTGCCGCCGTGGAACTTCCCAATCGCCATCCCGTGCGGCGGCGTCGCGGCGGCGCTCGCGGCGGGCAACACGGTCGTCCTCAAGCCCGCGCCGTCGACGGTGCTCACCGCGTATCTGCTGTGCGAATGCTTCTGGCGGGCGGGCGTGTCGAAAAAGACGTTGCAGTTCGTCATCGGCCCCAACGAAACGGTCGCTACACGGCTCGTCACGCACGACGACGTCGACGCCGTCGTCTTCACCGGCGGCACCGCCACGGCCGAGCACCTCCTCGAACTCAAGCCGACGATGCACCTGCTCGCCGAAACCGGCGGCAAGAACGCCACGATCGTCACCGCGATGTCCGACCGCGATCTGGCGATCAAGCACATCGTGCACTCGGCGTTCGGACACGCCGGGCAGAAATGTTCGGCCACGTCGCTGCTCATCCTCGAAGCGGAGGTCTACGACGACGAGGACTTCCGCGAGGCCCTGTGCGACGCGGCGCGGTCATTGCACGTCGGCTCCGCGTGGGACCTGAACAACCGCATGGGACCGCTGATCCGCCCACCCGCAAACAAACTCGAGAAGGCGTTGAAAGAACTCGAGCCCGGCGAGTCGTGGGCCCTGATGCCCAAGCAGATCGGCGAGAACGCCTGCCTCTGGTCACCCGGCATCAAGTACGGCGTCACCCCCGGCAGCGTCACCCACACGACCGAGTTCTTCGGCCCCGTGCTCGGCGTCATGCGTGCGAAGAACCTGCACGAGGCGATCCGCATCGCCAACGCCACGGGCTACGGCCTGACGTCCGGCCTGCACAGCCTCGACGACCGTGAGCACGCCGAGTGGATCGAGTCGCTGCGTGCGGGCAACCTTTACGTCAACCGCGGCACCACCGGCGCGATCGTCCTCCGCCAGCCGTTCGGCGGCATGGGGCGCAGCGCGTTCGGACCCGGCATCAAGGCCGGCGGACCGAACTACGTCGTCCCGCTGATGCGTGTGACCGAGACCGGCTCACCGAGCGACGAGAACGACGTGACCGACCCGTACGTGTGCGACCTGCTTGACAACCTGCGCCGCATCGACAATCTCGACACCGCGGAACTCGACCGGCTTGACCGCGCCGTGCTCAGCTATCAGTCGCAGATGAACGAAGAGTTCGGCACGCGTCACGATCACTTCCGCCTGATCGGGCAGGACAACTTCCGCCTGTACCGACCCGTCGATCACCTGCGTATCCGCGTCCACGCCGATGACACGCTGTTTGACGTGGCCGCGCGTGTGTGCGCCGCGAAACTGGCGGGGTGCCGCATCGCCGTGAGCTACGACGGCGACGGGGATTCATCGCTGCCCGACCTGCTGCACAGCCTGACCGAGCTTTGGGCCGCGGCGATCGAGTTCGTCGACGAGACCGACGACGAGTTGGCCAGGGTGATCCGCGCCGGACAGACCGATCGCGTGCGCTACGCTGCCGACGACCGTGTCGCCGACAGCGTGCGCCGCGCCGCGGCCGAGTCCGGCGTCTACCTCGCGACGGACGCCGTGTTGTGCGAAGGCCGGATCGAACTGCTTTGGTACCTGCGTGAACAGAGCCTCTGCGTCGACTACCACCGCTACGGCAACCTCGGCGCGCGCGCCAGGGAAAGCCGCCAAGAGCCGCGGTGAGCCCGACACCTTCTCGCATCCGTCCGCCAACTCGATTGCACGTGCGACGGGCGGTTCGCCTACAATCTCCGCCTGCGCACCGGCGACCGCCGGGACGAAGACCCGCGAACCACGACGTACCTATGGCAATCCTTCGAATCAGAGACCTGACATTCGGCCACACCCGCCCGCCGCTGCTCGACGGCGTCACGCTCAACGTCGAACGCGGCGAGCGGGTCGGCCTGCTCGGACGCAACGGCGTCGGCAAGTCGACGCTGATGCGCCTGATCCTCGGCGACCTCGCGCCCGAGGACGGACAGGTCATGTTCGAGACCGGCGCGAAGGTCGCGTATCTCACCCAGCATGTCCCGACCGACCTTGGCCGGTCCATATTTGAGCGCGTCGCCGATGGACTGGGCGAGCACGCCGGCGCCGTGGGAACCTATCACCGCCTCCACGAGCGGTCGCTGACATCGACGCTGACCGACGACGAGCAGGACGTGATGGCGCACGCCGCGGACCTGCTCAGCGAACACAATCTGTGGGACGGCCTTCATCGTGTTGAACGCACGATTGAGGAGATGGACCTCGACGCCGACGCGCCGTTCGACGCCCTGTCCGCCGGGATGAAGCGCCGCGCCCTGCTCGCCCGCGCGATCGTCGACAAGCCCGACCTGCTGCTGCTCGACGAACCGACCAACCACCTGGACATCGATTCGATCATCTGGCTGCAGGACTACCTCCAGCGGTTCACCGGCACGCTGATGTTCGTCACACACGACCGCGCGTTCCTCCAGGCGCTGTCGACGCGTATCGTCGAGATCGAGCGCGGACGCCTGCTGGACATGACGTGCGACTACGAAACGTTTGTTCGTCGGCGCGAGGAGCTGCTCGAAGCGGAGGACAAGCAGCAGGCGTTGTTCGACAAGCGCCTCGCCGAGGAGGAGCGATGGATCCGCCAGGGCATCAAGGCACGCCGGAAGCGCAACCAGGGGCGTGTGCGATCGCTCGTGAAGATGCGCGAGCAGCGGCGAGCGCGCCGCCAGAAGGTCGGCACGGCGAAGCTGACCGCGCAGGAGGCCGAGCGTTCCGGGGCGCTGGTGGCGCGAGCCGACAACGTGTCGTTCAGCTATGACGACAAGCCGGTTATCCGCGAGTTTTCGGTCGAGGTGTATCGCGGCGACAAGATCGGGCTCATCGGTCCGAACGGCGTTGGTAAGACCACGATGCTCCGCGTGCTGCTCGGCCAACTCGAACCGCAGAGCGGCGACGTGTCGCTCGGCACGAAGATGTCGGTCGCCTATTTCGACCAGCTGCGCGAACAGCTCGACGGGTCGAAGTCCGTGCGGGACGTGGTCGCGTACGACGCGGAGTCCGTCGAGGTCAACGGCAAGTCGCGACACGTGCTCAGCTACCTTCAGGACTTTCTGTTCACGCCGGAGCGGGCACAGCTGCGTGTCGATCTGCTGTCGGGCGGCGAGCGGAATCGCCTGATGCTCGCTCGCATGTTCACCCGGCCGGCCAACGTGCTGGTCCTCGACGAACCGACCAACGACCTCGACACCGACACGCTCGAACTGCTCGAGGAACTGCTCGTCGAGTTTCCCGGCACCGTCTTCCTCGTGAGCCACGATCGCACGTTCCTCAACAACGTCGTCACGAGCACGCTGGCGTTTGAGGGAGACGGCGTGATCAAGGAGTACGTTGGCGGCTACGACGACTGGTTGCGCCAGCGGAGCAGCCCGAGCGAGGCGCCGGCGGCCTCTGCGTCGGACGGCGCTAAGCAGATCACGAAGCAGAATGCCGACGCGGCAGCGGCGCCCCGAACCGCCGCGGCAACGGAGACCGCCGCGACGACGAGAAAGATCAGCTACAACGAGCGGCGTGAACTGGAGTCGCTGCCGGATCGGATTGAGTCCCTCGAAACACAGCGCAAGGAACTCTACGCACGCATGTCCGATCCCGCGTTCTACCAGGGCGAGCCGAAGAAGATCGCTCAGACGACATCTGAACTCGAACGGATTGATGCGGAACTCGCCGCGGCGTTCACGCGGTGGGAGTTCCTGGACGCGCTGCGTCAGTAGCCTCGGCGGACGGCGCCCCGGACCCAGGAAGCCAATGAAAAGGTCGCGCCGTGTTGAGCGGCGCGACCTTTTTTGTGGTTGGGTGATGTGTCGACCGGCGTCTTACCGCAGGTGGTTGAGCAGGTCGATGCCGTCGCCGGGGATGATCAGGTCGGCGCCGGGTTTGCCCTTGATGATG
>WGMA01000082.1 GCA_016125285.1 Phycisphaera sp. | reverse complement strand
GACGGGGGATTACAACGGCGATGATTCGTTCACGTACGTCGCGGTGGACAGCCTCGACGGCTCGTCGGCCGTGACTACAGTCGATATCACGGTGAACTCGGTGAACGACGCGCCGGTAGCGACGGGCGACGGCTACATGGTGGACGAGGACAACACGCTGAACGGCTCGACGGTGCTGATCAACGATACCGACGTGGATGGTGACGACCTGACGGCGATGCTGGTCGATGACGTGGCGCACGGCGTGTTGACGCTGAACAGCGACGGCACGTTCACGTACACACCGGCGGAGAATTACCACGGGCCCGATGCGTTCACATACAAGGCGAACGACGGCGCCGAAGACTCGGGCACGGTGACGGTCGACATCACGGTGAACTCGATCAACGACGCGCCTGTGGCGACGGGCGAGAGCTATGTCACCGCGATCAATCAGCCGCTGTCGGTCGCGGAGGACGCCGGCGTGCTGGTCAACGACGCGGATGTGGCCGATGGCGACGCGCTGGCCGCCGACCTGGTCACCGGACCGGCGCACGGCATGCTGACGCTGAACGCCGACGGCTCGTTCGACTACACGCCCGAGGCCGGGTTCGCCGGGTCAGATTCGTTCACGTATGTCGCCAGCGACGGTACGGATGATTCGGCGGAGACGACGGTCCTGATCACCGTGCTGGGTGTTCTGGACGTTGACGACAACGGGTTGGTGCAGCCGCTGACCGACGGCATCCTGATCATTCGCTATCTGGCTGGCTTTACGGGCGAGACGCTGATCGCCGGCGCGATCGGCGCCGGCGCCAGCCGCACGGACCCGAACGACATCATTGCGATCCTCGACGCGTCGGTCGGCGGATTCCTCGACGCCGACGGAAACGGCGCCACCGCGCCGCTTACGGACGGCATCCTGATCATCCGGTACATGGCGGGATTCACCGGCGGTACGCTCGCGTCGGGCGCTGTGGGTTCGGGCGCGGTGCGGACGACCGGCGAGGAGATCGGCGCGTACCTCGACGGCTTCCAGCCGATCAACGACCCGCCACCCGTCGTGCCGCAACCCGCAGAGCAGGTTGACGTGGCGCCGCCCGCGCAGCCCGCCGACGAGCCTGACGCTGCCGCCGTGGCCGACCGCGTTCCGTCGCCGTCGTTGCCGTCGCCGGAGCCCCCGGTCGACCTGCTGGCTGTGTTGAGCGTGGACAATTCCGGACTCAGCCGGGTGCGGTCGCGTATCGGTCTGGAGGACCTGTTGACTGCCGTGTCGACGTTCCGTGACCTCCGCGCAGCCGCGAACGCGGCGATCGACGACATCATCGTCCGCATTGTGTAGCGACGAGCGGGCCGATGGCGTAGGCCTGTTGATAGAATGTTGCGATGGGGGAGCCGCGGGGTTACTATTCCGCAGCAGCAGGTTGGCGGCGAGCGAATGCCGGTCCGACCGGGAAGCGAGAGAGGGGCACACCCTATGAAACGACACGCACCGACGATTAATGGTCGCAAGAACGACGCCGAGAATGCGGTGGCGTGATCCTGTCGCGGTAACGACGATAGAACACGAGCCCGCTCCATGGCCGAGCGGGTTTTTTTGTGTCGCACACGAATGCCCGCGTCTGAAGCGGGCTTTTTTCGTGGATGTATGACGGGGCGGATGACTGGGAACCGAGATGAGAGGCAGCGCGAACAGGTTGTGGACGTGGTCGGACGGGTCGCGCGGGCGGTACGTCGCGGCCGTGTCGGCGCTCGTCGCGGCGACCGGGCTGATGTATCTGCCGCCGCTGATCATCAAGCTGACGATCGACGGCGCGATCGGCGGTAAGGCGCTGACGGGGCCGCGCGCGCTGCTCGTGGTGCTCGGGTGGCTGGGCGGGACGTCCGCGCTGGCGCAGCGGCTGTGGCTGGCCGGTGGGGCGGTGGTGGCGGTCACGGCGGTGGCGGGGCTGGCGACGTACCTGCGCGGTCGCTGGGCGGCGCAGGCGTCGGAGTCGATCTGCCGTCGGCTGCGCGACCGGCTCTACGATCACATCCAGCACCTGCCGTGTACCTGGCACGACAAGACCGAGACAGGCGACCTCGTCCAACGCTGCACCTCCGACGTCGAGACGCTGCGCATGTTCTACGCGACGCAGGCGATCGAGCTGACGCGGACGATGCTGATGGTCACGATCGCGCTGCCGATCATGCTGTCGCTGGACTGGCGGATGACGCTCGCGGCGACATGCGTGCTGCCGGTGATCGTGACGTTCGCCGTGGTGTACTTCGTGAAGGTGCGGCGTGCGTTCCTCGCCGTCGACGAGGCCGAGGGCGCCCTGACCAGCACGCTGCAGGAGAATCTCACGGGCATCCGCGTCGTGCGCGCCTTCGCCCGGCAGGACTACGAGGCGACCAAGTTCGGCGAGGTCAACGCCGATCACGCGGGTAAGCTGTTTCGGCTCTACACGCTGCTGGCGTGCTACTGGTCGATGAGCGACGTGCTCGTGTTCTCGCAGATGGGGCTCGTGCTGTTCAGCGGTGCGTGGCTGGTCAGTGTGGGCGAGGCGTCGGGCGGCGTGAGCGTCGGCACGCTCGTGGCGTTCACCGGCTACGTCGCGCTGTACATCTGGCCCGTGCGCCACATGGGCCGCATTCTTGCGGAACTGAGCAAGGCGACGGTCGCCGCCGACCGGATCGCGGAGGTGCTCGCCGTGCCGCGCGAGACGGGCGACGCGGGCGACGTCGAGGCCGCGGCGGCGTCCGAGCGCGTCACCGGCCGCATCGTCTGCGACCGCGTCGCGTTCTCGCACGACGAGCAGTCGCCCGTGCTGCACGGCGTGTCGTTCACCGTCGAGCCGGGGCAGACGCTGGCGATCCTCGGGCCCAGCGGCTCGGGCAAGAGCACGATCGTCAACCTGCTGCTGCGGTTCTACGACCACGACAGCGGCACGATCACGCTCGACGGCGTCGACATCACGACGATGCCCCGGCGCTGGGTGCGCTCGCAGATCGGCGTGGTGATGCAGGAGCCGTTCCTGTACAGCAAGTCGCTGCGTGACAACATCGCGGTGGGACTGCGCGGGACGGGTGAGCCCGCGCATGCCGAGGCGTCCGGCAAGTCGGGTATGCCGGGCGGTGACGGCAAGCCGGAGTCCGACCGCGACCGGCGGATGATCCGCGCGGCGCAGGCGGCGTGCGTGCACGACACGATCGAGCGGTTCGACGACGGGTACGACACGCGTGTCGGCGAGCGCGGCGTGACGCTGTCCGGCGGGCAGCGGCAGCGCGTCGCCCTCGCGCGGGCGCTGATGACCGACGCGCCGGTCCTTGTGCTCGACGACGCGTTCAGCGCCGTCGACACGGAAACCGAGACGATGATCCTCGACGCGCTGCGGAACCGGCACGGCCGATCGACGACGCTGGTGATCGCCCACCGCATCTCGACGCTGATGCAGGCCGACCGCGTGATCGTGATCGAGGACGGCCGGATCACGCAGGCCGGGACGCACGCCGAGCTGATCGCGATCGACGGCCTGTACCGGCGGCTTTGGGAACTGCAGGGAGCGACCGCCGCGGCGGGTTGACGGAGAGGAACGATGACGAATGATTGGATCGACGAAGACGACGGGTTTCAGCCACGCATGAACTGGGCGCTGTGGCGGAAGGTGCTGTCGTTCGCGCGGCCGTACCGGCGGTGGTTCCTGCTGCTGGGTGTGCTCGCGGTGTCCACCGCCGCGTGCGACGCAACGCTGCCGCTGATCACCGGGCTGATCATCGACGAGGTCGTGCAGCGCGGCGGCGATGCGCACCTGCTGGGCTACGGCATCGCCTACGCCACGGTCGTCCTGCTGTTCTGCTCGATGATCTGTTCGTTCATCATCGTGTGCGGCTACATCGTTTCGGGCATCGGCCGCGACATCCGCACCGCGTGCTTCGACAAGCTGCAGGCCCTGTCGATGTCGTTCTACGACCACCGACCGGTCGGCTGGCTGATGGCGCGGCTCACGTCGGACTGCAACCAGCTGTCGCGCATCATGGGTTGGGCGATGCTCGACACGGTCTGGGGCATCACGATGCTGTCGACGATCTCCGCGGTGATGCTCACGCTGGACTGGCGGCTCGGCGTGTCCGTGCTGACGATCGTGCCGGTGCTCGCGGTGTCGTGTCGCTGGTTCCAGGTCCGCATGCTGATCTGGTCGCGCAAGGTCCGCCGGACGAACTCGAATATCACCGCGACGTTCAACGAGGGCATCATGGGCGTGCGGACCACCAAGTCGCTGGTCCGCGAGCCGGAGAACCTTGCAGAGTTCCAGACGCTGTCGGGACGGATGTACGCCCAGTCGGTCCGCAACGCGCTCTACGCCGCGGCGCTGCTGCCGGTGGTGCTGACGGTGTGCAGCGCGGGCGTCGGCTTGGCGCTGTGGCTGGGCGGCGCGAAGGTGATCGGCGGGGGCATCACCATCGGCACGCTCGTGATCTTCATCAGCTACGCCGGTCAGTTCCAGGGCCCCGTGCAGGAGCTCGCCAACGCGCTGACGATGGTGCAGGGCGCCCAGGCCTCGGCCGAGCGCATCCAGATGCTGCTCGACGCGCCGGTCGACGTGAAGGATTCCGACGCCGTGCGCGCGCTGATCGACGCCTACAAGAAGGACAACCCCGACGGCTCGCTGGACCTCGCCGAGGACGGGCTGCCCGATCGCGTCGAGACGCTCGAGTTCCGCGACGTGTCGTTCGCCTACGAAGGCGGGCAGCGTGTGCTCGACGGGTTCAACCTGCGTGTCGAGGCCGGGCAGACGATTGCGCTGGTCGGGCCTACGGGTGGCGGCAAGAGCACGATCGTCAGCCTGCTGTGCCGGTTGTACGAGCCGACGGGCGGCGAAATGCTGGTCAATGGCGTCGACTACCGGCAGCGCAGCCTGCGGTGGTGGCAGCGTCAGCTGGGCATCGTGCTGCAGACGCCGCATCTGTTTAATACGACGGTGCGCGACAACATCCGGTACGGCCATCTCGACGCGACCGACGACGAGGTGGCCGCCGCGGCGCGCCTCGCCGGGGCCGACGCGTTCATCGCCGCGCTGCCCGACGGGTACGACACGGTTGTCGGCGAGGGCGGCGACCGGCTGTCGACCGGCGAGAAGCAGCTCGTCAGTCTCGCCCGCGCGATCCTCGCCGACCCGACCGTGCTGATCATGGACGAGGCGACCAGCAGCGTCGACACGCAGACCGAGCGCGCCATCCAGGACGGCGTCGAGCGCGTGCTCGCCGGACGCATCGCGTTCGTCATCGCGCACCGCCTGTCGACCATCCGCAGCGCCGACCGCATCCTCGTGATCGAGGCCGGTCGCGTCACCGAGTCGGGCACGCACGACGAGCTGATGAAGCTCGGCGGCCACTACCACGATCTCTACACGCGCCAGTTCACCGACGATCGCGGCCGCCGCCTGCTTGCCACGCGGGTCTGATGCCCGGTTGTCAGGCAGCGCCAGCGGTCGTGTTTACAAACTGCGCATTTCCAACGCGGCGCATCGTCGGCCTGATTACTAACTAGCCATCGGTATCGCTGCGCGAGATTCAAAGATCGTGTTTTTGCGGGTGTGGTGGACGGTCTTCGCCGTGTGGCGGACCGTTGGCACGATGTTTGCCTAGGTACCTGTGGGCATTCGATTCCGAGCGAATCGTGCCTCATCAAGCGGCAGACGGTTGATGCCGCGAAGTTTGAATCGAGAGAGCAGTCGCAGCCCACCGACCCGGAGCGGACAACGAAGTCCACCGTCCGCGACTTGCTGAAACCGTTGGACCTGCCGAGGCGCCGCGCGTGGTGGCGCCCACGCGTATCGTACGCGCCGTTTGGATTCGAGAGAGAGACCGCAAAACGAGTTCATTACCCCGTGCTTGCCTGTGAACAGGAAAGGAAGTTCCCGATGACACGTTTCGTCTCTACCAACCGATTCTCCCGCCGCGTGTTCGCGGCGTTGACCGTGCTGGTCGCGTTGACCGGGTTCGGCGTCCGTCCGTCCGCCGCCGCCGACAAGATCCTGCTGAATCTCGAGAAAGACCAGTTGAAGTTCGGGTTCATCAAGCTGACGGATTGCGCCCCGATCGTGATTGCCAAGGAGAAGGGCTTCTTCGAAGAGGAAGGCCTGCAGGTCGAGGTCATCGCCCAGCCGAACTGGAAGACGCTGCTCGACAACGTCATCAGCGGCAACCTCGACGGCGCCCACATGCTGTCCGGGCAGCCGATCGCCGCGACCATCGGGTTCGGCACCAAGGCGCACGTGATCACCGCCTTCACGATGGACCTCAACGGCAACGGCATCACGGTGTCGAACGCGATCTGGGAGGCCATGCAGGAGAACGACCCGTCGCTCGCCACGCCCACGCCCAAGCACCCGATCACGGCCAAGGCGCTCAAGCCGATCGTGGCCGACTACATCGCCGAGGGCAAGAAGCTGCAGATGGGCATGGTGTTCCCGGTGTCGACGCACAACTACGAGATCCGCTACTGGCTCGCCGCCGCGGGGATTCACCCGGGCATGTACACGAAGAGCGACATCGGCGGGCGCACGGACGCGGAGGTTGAGCTGTCGGTCACGCCGCCGCCGATGATGCCCGCGACCCTCGAGGCCGGCAACATCCAGGGCTACTGCGTCGGCGAGCCGTGGAACCAGCAGGCCGTGGCGAAGGGCATCGGCGTGCCGGTCACCACGAACTACGACGTGTACAAGAACAAGTCGGAGAAGGTGTTCGGCGTGACCAAGAAGTGGGCCGACGAGAACCCCAACACGCACATCGCCGTCATCAAGGCGCTGATCCGCGCGGGCAAGTGGCTCGACCAGACCGACGAGAACGGCAACCTGGTCAACCGCGAGGAGGCCGCGCGCATCCTGTCGCGTCCGAACTACGTCGGCGCCGACTACAACGTCATCAAGAACTCGATGACGGGCTTCTTCTACTTCCAGAAGACGGACAAGCGGGCGATGCCCGACTTCAACGTCTTCTTCAAGTATTACTGCACGTACCCCTGGTACTCCGACGGCGTGTGGTTCCTGACGCAGATGCGTCGCTGGGGGCAGATCACCGAGCCCAAGCCCGCGTCGTGGTACCACCAGGTCGCCAAGGACGTGTACAAGCCGGACATCTACCTCGAGGCTGCCCGCCTGCTGATCAAGGAGGGCTTCCTGACCGAGGAAGAGATCCCCTCCGGCACCGACGGGTACAAGCCCGTGACCAGCGACTTCATCGACGGTCTGCCGTACGACGGCAAGAAGCCGATCGAGTACCTCAACAGCCACAAGATCGGCAACAAGGACGACGCGTCACTGGCGTCGCAATGACCTGACTCTCTCTCGACCGGGCCACGCCTCGCGCGCAGTGGGGCGTGGCCCGGATCATTTTTCACGCGGGATCGACCCCGAGGCACACACACCAGGATCCTGACATGAAGTACCGCATCCTCAAGATCATCGACATCACCGGGCTGACGTTCCTTGCGCCGGTCGTGCGGCTCTGCTACGGCGAAGAGCCGCGCGTGCAGATCAAAAAGATCGGCCAGTACATCGTCGTGCCGGTCATCGCTTTTCTGCTTTTCCTCGGCCTGTGGAGCGTGCTCGCGCCGCGACACAAGACCAAGTCCGGCGAGGTGCCGACGCCCGCCGTCGTGTGGGACGCGGCCAAGGGCATCTGGCGTTTCCATGAGCGTGAGGGTGACAAGGAAGCGGCGTACACGCTCGACGGCAAGTCACGCGAGGAACTGCTCGCGCAGACCGAGGCGCGGCTGAAGGAACTCGAGCCGCTGGAAGAAGCGGCGAACAAGCAGGTCGACGCGGCGGAGGCGGCGAAGAACGAGGCCGTCGAGGCGGCGGTCGCACCGATCCGCGCCCGCTACGACGAACTGAAGGCCGCGACACTCAAGGCGAAGATGGATCGCATGGCGGCGTTGAAGGCCGAGGTGGCGACGCTGCCGGCCAACGACGTCGCGGCGAAGGAGGCCTACCTCGAGAAGGTCCGCCAGCACATGCTCAAGACCGACGCCGAGAAGGAGCAGGTCAAGCAGATCAAGGACGAGGAGGACGCGATACGCGCCAAGACGTTCCCGATGCTCGTCGAGGCGCGCATCGCCCAGACGAAGGTCGCCGAGGAGAAGCAGTACCTCGTGAAGCTGGCCGAGACGCTCGGGCAGAACAACCGCAACGTGAAGGTCGCCGAGGCGACGGCGGAACTCGACAAGGACAAGGCGGCGTTCTACGCGGCGACCGGCGACGAGGCGTACATGATGGCCACACGCATCCTCAAGGCGGAGGAGCGCATCGAGAAGAGCAAGGAGTCGAGCTACGCGAAGCCCTGGACGCTGCCCGGCCAGATCGTGCGCAGCATCGGCTGCGTGTTCCTCGGGTTCGTGATCGCGACGCTGATCGCCATTCCCGTCGGCGTGCTCTGCGGGCTCAACAGCGTGTTCATGGCCGCGCTCACGCCCTTCATCGCGTTGTTCAAGCCGGTCTCGCCGATCGTCTGGCTGCCGATCGTGTTCATCATCGTCGGCGGGTTCATCGATCGACCGGACGAGGCCATCGTCGCCCCGGCGTTCCTCAGCTCGGCGATCACGGTGGCGCTGTGTTCGCTGTGGCCGACGCTGGTGAACACGGCGCTCGGCGTCGCGTCGATCGACAAGGACCACCTCAACGTCGCCCGCGTGCTGAAGCTCGGGATCTGGAGCCGACTGACGCGGATCGTCATCCCGTCGTCGCTGCCGCTGATCTTCGCGGGCATGCGTATCTCGCTGGGCGTGGGCTGGATGGTGCTCATCGCCGCGGAGCTGCTGTCGAGCTCCGAGGGCCTGGGCAAGTTCGTTTGGGACATGTTCAACAACGGCTCGCCGCAGACCTTCGCGCAGATGTTCGTCGTGGTGTTTGTCGTCGGCATCATCGGCCTGCTGCTCGACCGCATCATGATCGTGTTCCAGCGGTCGGTCAGCTTCGACGGCGCCCCCGCGGCGATCTGACGTCGGCCGACTCGTGTGTCACCCCGGTAAAGGTGAATGCCATGGCGTTTCTAGAACTGGACAACGTGAGCGTCGGATTCGGGCCGCTGTCGAACCGGACGGAGGTGCTCAAGGACGTGAACCTCTCCGTCGAGGAGAACGAGTTCGTCGCGGTCATCGGGTTCTCCGGCGCGGGCAAGAGCACGCTGATCGCGCTGCTCGCGGGCCTGCTGCCGCCGGACAGCGGCGAGGTCCGCCTCGGCGGCCAGGTGGTCGCGGAGCCCGGCCCGCACCTGGGCATCATGTTCCAGAACTACTCGCTGCTGCCGTGGCTGAGCGTGTACGGCAACATCGAGCTGGCGGTGCGCCAGGTTTTCCCGCAGATGAAGAAGGCGGAGATCAAGGCGTACATCCAGCACTACATCGACATGGTGAGCCTGACGGACGCGGAGTGGAAGAAGCCGCACGAGCTGTCGGGCGGCATGCGGCAGCGGCTGTCGCTGGCGCGCACGCTGGCGATGAAGCCGCAGGTGCTGCTGCTGGACGAGCCGCTCAGCGCGCTCGACGCGCTGACGCGCGCGGTGCTGCAGGACGAGATCATCCGCATCTGGGAGGAGGACCGGCGCACCGTGGTGATGATCACGAACGACGTGGACGAGGCGGCGATCATGGCCGACCGGATCGTGCCGCTGACGCCCGGCCCCGAGGCGAGGCTCGCGACGGAGTTCCCCGTCACGCTGCCGCGCCCGCGCGCCCGCGCCACGCTGAACTTCAACCCGGCGTTCAAGAAGCTGCGCAACGAGGTGACGCGTTACATGATCGGGCTGAACGAGGAGAGCCGGAGCCTGCGTGTCGAGACACGCCTGACCCTGCCGGACATCGAACCGATCGACCTGACGCGCGCCGGGTAGTCACGCCGCAGTTGCAGGATTTGTTCCGTGACTTGTTTGAGAGAGAGACCGAGATGGACAACAGATACGTCGAACTTTACCACCTGACCAAGGCGTACCCGAATCCGTACGGGGACGCGATCACGGTCGTGGACGATTTCAACCTGATGCTCGCGGAGGGCGAGGTTGTCAGCGTCATCGGGCACTCGGGCTGCGGCAAGTCGACGGTGCTGACGATGCTCGCGGGCCTCAACCCGATCACGTCGGGCGACGCGGTCGTCGCGGGCAAGGCGATCATCGGGCCCGGCCCGGACCGCGGCGTTGTGTTCCAGGCGCCGTGCCTGATGCCGTGGATGACGGCTTTCCAGAACGTGATGCTCGGCGTAAAACGTGTCTACCCGCACGCGACACGCGCCGAGCGGAAGCAGATCGTCGAGTACTACCTCAGCCTCGTCGGCCTGGCCGACTCGATGCACAAGTTCCCGCGTGAGCTGTCGGGCGGCATGCAGCAACGTGTGGGCATCGCGCGTGCGCTGGCGCTGAAGCCGAAGATGCTGCTGCTCGACGAGCCGTTCGGCCGCCTCGACTCGCTGACGCGCATGGAACTGCAGGACGTGCTGCTCGACCTGCTCGAGAAGAACAAGATGACGGCGATGATGGTCACGCACGACGTGGACGAGGCGATGTACGTCGCCGACCGCGTGATCATGATGACCAACGGCCCTGCGGCAAGGGTCGGCGAGATCCTCGAGGTGCCGTTCGCCCGGCCGCGCGTCCGCGCCGACGTGCTGGAGCACCCCGACTACTACAACCTGCGTGCGCAGATGATCGACTTCCTGGAGCGTCACGAGCGGGCGCCGCGCAAGCCGGTCGTGCAGGAGGCGCCCGCGCCGGTGGTGGCGGGGGAGGACGTCATCGCGTCCGACGCGGCGTCGGTCTGAGCGGGCCCGTTCGGCGAGGCACACACATGGGCAACACACCCGCCAACAACCGTCTGTTCAACTTCATCGGCGGCGCCCGCGGGCGCTGGCACGCGGTGAAAGCGCTCAGCGTCATCGGCGATCCGCTGCCGGACGTCGCGGCGATCGACATCGTGCCCGGCCGGTGCGACACGCTGCCGCCCGACGCGAAGTGGCGGCTGCGCGGGGTGACCAGCTACGAGCGATACGTCACCCGCGACGAGCGCACGAAGCTCGTCGCCAACTCGCCGACGCTCGACCGACCCGGCGCCACCTCCGCCGCGTTCATCGCCATCAGCAAGTCCGCCGAGTGGTGGGGCATGACGGCCGACGAGCGCCGCGAGATCCTCGAGTCCCGCTCGCGTCACATCGCCACCGGCATGTCGTACCTGCCGGAGGTCGCGCGGCGGCTGCACCACGGGCGCGACCTCGGCGAGCCGTTCGACTTTCTCACGTGGTTCGAGTTCGCCCCGGAGGACGCCGAGGCGTTCGACGCCCTCGTCGACGCGCTGCGCCAAAGCGAGGAGTGGCGGTACGTGTCGCGCGAGGTCGACCTGCGGCTCGTGCGTAACGACCCCGTGCCGATCGGCGCCGGTACCGGCGGGACCGATCATGCGGTAACGTAGTGGGCCCCCGGAGGCCCTCCGCGTGACTCCTCTCGAAGACCCGCGTCCATCCACGACCATCACCACCGAACGTCTCGGCGACGGCGTGCGCTACGTGCTGCCCGTGCGCGACCTGGGTGTGCTGCGCATCGTCGGCTGGGTGATGACGCTGATCGGCGTGTTCGTCGCGGGCCTCGCGGTCGTGCTCGTCGCGACGCAGTGGCGTCAGTGGTCGGGCGGCTCGGCCATGGAGCGGCTGCCGCTGGTCGGGTTCGCCGTCGTGCTGGTGGCGTTCGCCGGGGTGATCCTCACCGCCGCGCAGTTCCTCCTGCGCGGCCGGTCCGTCGTGGAGGTGCGCGGCGACCGGCTGCGGATGATCGAACGCGGCGGGTGGGCGTGGTACTCGTGGCGTGTGCGGATCGAAGACATCAAGTCGATCGCGGTGGTCGGTCAGCCGTCGGGTTCGACGTCGGCCGGTCCGGAACTGGCCGCGCTGTGCGCGATCACGATGGAGCGCGCGTTCGGCAAGCCATCGCCCGCGGCGTTGGGCTATCCGCGCGAACTGTTACAGGACCTGGGCGAACGCCTGGCCGAGCACTGCGCCGACCGCGGCGTGACACCGGAGCTTCGGTCGGAGACGAAGACGTTCGAGGGCGATATCGAGCCGCAGCTGCGCTGGTCGATCGACAGCCCGCCGGAGCAGCCTTCGATCAGCAACATCCACGTGCGCGAGTACGACGACGGGCTGCGCGCCGAGGCGCCGCCGGGCTCGACGGGCGGGTGCGCGGGCTGCTCGATCGGGTGCGGCAGCGTGCTGGTGATCGGCGCCGGCGTGCCGGTGATGCTCGGCGCATCGGGCCAGATCCACACCGACAGTCAGCGCGTGCTCGCGATCGCGTTCGGCGTGACGCTCTTCGCCGGGGCGATCGGGTTCATGTGGCTGGCGTGGCGGTACACGCGGCGGCGGGCCGTGATCGAGGTGCGTCGCGGCCGGCTGACGATCGACTACGTCGGCGTATTCGGCAAGCGGCGCTACGCGTGGTCGGCCGACGAACTGGCGGCGGTGGTGTGCGGCAACAGCGGCACGAAGATCAACGACCGCCCCCTGCGCGAGCTGCAGGTCCGGCCGAAGGGCGGCGGCAAGGTCGGCTTCTTCGAGGGACGCGACGACGACGAACTGCTCTGGCTGGCCTATCGCCTGCACCACGCGCTGGGTCTCGCCGAGCCGGGCGATCCGATGGCTGACGACGATGACGAACTCGAAGATCCAGCGGATGACGACCGGTAGCGCGGCGTCGCCCCGGCGCCCTACGCCAGCAGGCCATGCACGATCTTCGGCTCTTCGGTCGGGCCGATGAGGCGGTTGTTCAGGCCCTGGAACGGGAAGTTGAATCGGAACGGGTCGATGCCCATCGCGTGCAGGATCGTGGCCTGCATGTCGTGCACGGCGACGGGGTTCTCGGTGATGTAGTAGCCGATGTCGTCGGTCGCGCCGTAGGCCAGGCCGGGCTTGATGCCGCCGCCCGCCATCCACATCGTGAACGCGTACGGGTGATGGTCACGGCCGATGAATCCCTTGACGGGCACGGCGTTCTTGTTGTTCTGCATCATCGGCGTCCTCCCGAACTCGCCGCCCCACACGATCAGCGTCGACTCCAGCAGCCCGCGCTGCTTGAGGTCCATCACCAGCGCCGCGATCGCGCGGTCGATCTGGCGACACTTGATCGGCAGCGTCTGGTCGATCGACTCGCCGGGCGACGTGCCGTGGTGGTCCCAGCCCCAGTCGTAAAGCTGCACGAACCGCACGCCCTGTTCGACGAGCCGCCGCGCCAGCAGGCAGTTGTTCGCGAACGTCGGGTCGTCGCCCTTGTACAGCGTGCGCGGGTCGTCGGCGGACTCGGCTTTCGACACGAACCCCGGCTGCGCGCCGTACAGGTCCAGCACGTGCTGCGGCTCCCTGGCGATGTCCATCACCTCCGGCACCGCGATCTGCATGCGGTACGCCAGCTCGTACTGCGCGATGCGCGTCATCGTCTCGGCGTCGCCGACCTGCTGATGGCGGTGCTCGTTGAGGTCACGCAGCGCGTCGAGCGTCTTGCGGCGCATCGGGCGGCTCATGCCGTCGGGGTTCGACAGGTACAGCACCGGGTCGCCGGTCGTGCGGCACTGCACGCCCTGGTACACCGACGGCAGAAACCCCGAGCCCCAAAGCGACTTGCCCGCCGACGGCGTCTTGCCGCCGGAGTTCAGCACGACGAACCCCGGCAGGTCGGCGTTCTCGCTGCCCAGCCCGTACGTCACCCACGAGCCCATCGACGGGTAGCCGAGCCGCTGGTTGCCGGTGTGCATCATCAGCTGCGCGGGCGAGTGGTTGAACTGCTCGGTGTGCATCGAGCGGATCACCGCGACCTCGTCGATGATCGACGACAGCCCCGGCAGCAGCTCGCTGATCCACTGGCCCGACTGCCCGTGCTGCGCGTACTCGAACTGCGGGCCGAGCATCTTCGGCACGCCCTTGATGAACGCGAACCGCTTGCCATCGAGGTATTCCTGCGGGCAGTCCTTGCCGCTGAATTTCGTCAGCGCGGGCTTGTGCTCGAACAGATCGACCTGCGACGGCGAACCGGCCATGTGCAGGTAGATCACCGATTTCGCCGTCGGCGCGTGCATCGGCTTCTTCGCGGCCATCGGGTTGGCGCGCGAGATCGACGGGGCGGGCGCTTGCGTGTCGGCCCCGCGCGCGGCTCGGCTGGTGTTCAACAGCGACGACAACGCCATCGCGCCGACGCCCAGCCCAGCCCGGCCGAGCAGGTGACGACGCGTGACGTTCTGCAAATGATCAATGTACGGATTCATGTCGTGTTCCTTGCGGCGTGCGGCGCGGCGATCAGTGCCGCATCAGCACCTCGTCGAGATTCAGCAAAACGTTGGCGACGGCGACCCACGCGGCGGCCTCGTCGGGTGTCACGCCCTTCGCCGCGCCGCCGGGGATCTGCGACGCCAGCGCCGCCGCGGCGTCGGCGTCGTTGCGGTAGTCGGCCCGGGCGTCGTCGAACAGCCTGACCACGCGATCGGTCTCCGCGAGGTCGGGCACGCGTGTGGTCACGAGCCGCAGCCCGCGCGCCGCACGGTCGCGTGCGTCAGGTCCGGCCTCGGTGATCATCCGCTTCGCCAGCGCGCCCGCCGCCTCGACGTACACCGGGTCGTTCAGCGTCACCAGCGCCTGCAGCGGGATGTTCGTCCGCACGCGGCGGATCGTGCACACCTCGCGGCTGCTCGCGTCGAACGTCACCAGCGACGGGTACGGGCTCGTGCGTCGCAGGAACGTGTACAGCGCCCGGCGGTGCGCGTCTTCGCCGGGGCTCGTCACCCAGCGCAGCTTCGAGTATGTCGCCCGCCAGATGCCCTCGGGTTGCTGCGGCATGACCGACGGGCCGTGCATCTTCGACGAAAGCAGCCCCGACATCGCCAGCGCCTGGTCACGCACCGTCTCGGCGGACAGGCGGAACCGCGCGCCGCGGCTGAGCAGGCGGTTCTGCGGATCGCCCGCCACGCGGCTCGGGTCCGCGACCGACGACTGGCGGTACGTGGCCGACATCGCGATCGTCTTGAGCAGCCGCTTCTGCGACCAGCCCAGCGTGTCGCGGTATTCGCTCGCCAGCCAGTCGAGCAGCATCGGGTGGCTCGGGTCGGTGCCCTGCGTGCCGAGGTCTTCCTCGGTCTCGACGATGCCGACGCCGAACAGCCGGGCCCACACGCGGTTGACCGCGACGCGCGCCGTCAGCGGATTGTCCTTCCGCACCAGCCAGTGCGCCACGCCGAGGCGATTGACCGGCTCGCCCTCGCCGAACGTCCCGAACGCCGCGGGCAGACCGGGCTCGACCACGTCGCCGGGGTCGAGGAAGTTGCCGCGCGTCTGCACGTGCGTGACGCGCTGCTTGTCGGCCGCGAGCTCGCGCATCACCGGCACCCTGGGCTCCTGCTTGCGCACGTCGGCCAGCTGCTTGTCGAGCTTCGCGATTTCCGCCTGCACCTTCTTCAACGCCGGGAGCTGCGCCGCGAACGCCTCGTGCAGCGACTGCTTCTGCGCGGCCGTGCGCTTGTCCGCCGGGATCGCCGCGAGCTCGCTCACGTCGTTCACGTCCGGCGTCAGCGTCTTCGTGTCGCCCCCGCTGACCGACACGCGGAACCTGCCCATCACGAGGCTCTGGCCGTACTGCTGCGACATCGTCACCGTGAGTGTCGAGCCGTCCGGCGCGTCGATCGGCTCGGCGAGGTCGAACACGATCGCGTGCGGCTGACTGAATCGCGGCGACACGGCCCACCCGGTGTCGAGCTTGCCATCGATCGCGTTGACCGCCGGCCAGCCCTTCTGCTCGAAGTCGGCACGCGGGTTGGTCAGCTTCAACGCCTGCGCCGACCCGCCACCGGGCGGCGTCAGCGTGACGACGAACTCGCTGACGACGAAGTTGGGGTCCTTGGCGTTGCGGCCGGGGCCGTTACGCTTGTTGATCGACGGGTCGGTCAACGCGTCGAGCCGGATCGCGGTGATGTGCGCGGCGGGCGTCGGCGCGGTAATCGTGTAAACCTCTTTCGCGGGCGACTGGCCCGACGCGAGCACCGACCCGTCGGGCTGCGGCGTCAGCGTCGTGCCCTCGTCGGCGTGCACGTCCGTCGCACGCAGCGCCTGCCACGTCGCCCCGGCCGCGAGCGTCGCTTCCCACGCGCGCTGCGCCTCGACCAGTTCGGGCGTCGACGCGTTGAACCGCTTGCGGAGATCGGTGAGCTGCGCCGTCAGCGTGTCGATCTGCTGACGCTGTTCGACCGACGGCATCGCGGCGAGCGGCGCATCGTCCGACCGGTCCGCGTCCTGCGTCTGATTGAACAACGCGTAGAAGCTGTAGTACTCCCGCAGCGTGATCGGGTCGTACTTGTGACTGTGACACTTCGAGCAGCCCATCGTCAGGCCCATCCACACCTGGATCGTCGTGTCGACGCGATCCTTCACCGCCGCGACGCGGAACTCCTCGTCGTCCGTGCCGCCCTCATCGTTCGTCATCGTGTTGCGATGGAACGCCGTGGCGAGCACCTGATCGTCGGTCGCGTTCGGCAGCAGGTCGCCGGCGAGCTGCTCGATCGTGAACCGGTCGTAAGGCATGTCGGCGTTGTACGCGTCGATCACCCAGTCGCGGTACGGCCAGATCGTGCGGGCGTTGTCCTTCTCGTAACCCTTCGTGTCGGCGTAACGCGCCAGGTCCAGCCAGACGCTCGCCCATTGCTCGCCGTAGCGCGGCGAGGCCAGCAGGCGGTCGACGAGGTTCGCGTACGCGTCGGGCGATTTGTCCGCCGCGAACGCGTCGGCTTCCTCCGGCGTCGGCGGCAGACCGATCAGGTCCAGCGACAGCCGACGGATCAGCGTGTGGCGGTCAGCCTCGGGTGACGGCGTCAGCCCCGCCGCCTCGAGTCGCGCCAGCACGAACGCGTCGATCGGATTGCGGACCCACGCCGCGTGCTTCACCGCCGGGGCGTCCGGGCGCGTGATCGGCTTGAACGACCAGTGGTCGAGCTTACGCGGCGCGGGCTTCGCCCCGTCGCGCGGCCAGTCCGCGCCCGCCGCGATCCACTTCGTCAGCAGCGCGATCTGTTCCTTCGCCAGCGGCTTGCCCTTCGGCGGCATGATGTCATCGGGGTCGTCGCCGCGGACGCGCGGCAGCAGGCTGCCCTTGGTCGGGTCGCCCGGCACGATCGCCTTGCCATCGTCGCCGCCGTGCATCGCCGCGACCGCGTCGTCGAGCCGCAGCCCGCCCTTCTGCTTCTCCGGGCCGTGGCACTTGTAGCAGTGCTCGCTGAGCAGCGGGGCGATGTCGCGCGTGTACGACACCTCCGTCGGCTCGGCGCCGAACGCGCCGCTCAGCCCGCCGACAACCGTCACCGCCACGGCGCACGCCGTCCACTTCGCAGTTTCCTTCGTAATCCACATACGCAACAACTCCCTAAGCCTCGGTGGGCGAACCTTCAATCGTACCTCGCGGCTGGGCGGCCATCTCATACTTCGATTCCAATTTTATGTATCTATTTTGCCCATATGGACGCTTAGACGTGCTAATATTGCAAGATCGATATTGAAATGAGAGCCACGCGAGGCCGATATGCGGTCGAGTTTTGAGAAGATCACGCCGACGCCGGACCGCTCGTTCCGCTGCTTCCGCCGCGCCGACCCGGCGTTCGGCTACGACTTTCACCACCACCCCGCGTACGAACTGACGCTCATCGAGGACAGTCAGGGGCAGCGCTTCGTCGGCGACCACATCGACAACTACGGCCCGGGCGACCTGGTGCTGATGGGCCCGAACCTCCCGCACGTGTGGGTCTCGGGCAGCCCGGCGACCGCCGCGTCGCCTGCGCCCGACGACGCGGACGACCCCGACGGCGCGTTGCACACCGCCGTGGTGATCCAGTTCGAACGCGACTGTTTCGGCGCCGCGTTTTTCGACACGCCGGAGCTGACGCAGGTCGCGCAGATGCTCGACGCATCGTCGGCGGGCCTGCGATTCTCGGCCGAAACGTGCGCGGCCGTGGCGGGGCGGATGGCGTCGATGCCGACCTCGCCACCCGCTCGGCAGATGCTGACGCTGCTCGACGTGCTCGAAGACCTGGCGCGCCGCGTGTCCGACGCCGAGCCGCTCGCCGGCGCGGGATTCACCGCGACGCTCGACACGTCGTCGCAGCGCCGAATCGACACCGTCTGCCAGCACATCCAGCAGCGCTACGCCGAGACGCTGCACCAGCCGGAACTCGCCGAGCTGGCGGGCATGAACCCCAGCGCGCTGAGCCGCTTCTTCCGCCGCGTGACCGGGCGCACGCTGACCGATTACATCAACGCGGTGCGTGTGGGCGCGGCGTGTCGGCTGCTGATCGAGACCGATCGGCCCGTCCTCGATGTCTGTTTTGCGTGTGGCTTTAATAACGTGTCAAACTTCAATCGCCGGTTTCGCCGCATTAAGGGCGTGACCCCAAGGGCTTACCGCAGCCGCTACCGGATCTGACGACGCAAATATTCATTCGCGTGCGGCTTTGCCTCCGTCCGTAGCGCCGCCTAATATGGCTTCGTTGCTTACTCCCCACGCACGTAACCCCATCGGGTTGCGTAACAAGTTCAGGTCGGGCACGTCGCGGCGCACGCTTGCGCCAATAAGGTTGTCGTTCATCGACGAGTTGTATCGTCGTCGGTGCGACCGGACTGGCAACGGAGAGCGCCGCTTCTCCATTCTTATTCTGTCGAGGTACGGAGCTATGAACAGGTTTTGTCGTCGGATCATGTCGTGTGCCCTGCTGGCGGTGATCGTGGGGGCGACCGCCGCGTCGCCGCTGCACGCCGCGTCGCTCGAACTCAAGAAGGGCGATCACATCGTCTACATCGGCAACACGCTCGCCGAGCGGATGCAGAACGACGGGTGGTTCGAGGCGTACGTCCAGGCCACGCTGCCGGACCTCGACCTCGTGTTCCGCAACCACGGCTACAGCGGCGACCGCATCAACAAACGCCCGCGCAACAGCGGGTTCATGGACGAGCACGAGTACCTCTCGCTGTCCAAGGCCGACGTGATCTTCGCGTTCTTCGGCTACAACGAGTCGTACGACGGCAAGCCCGACGGCTTCAAGGCCGACATCATCAAGTGGATCGACGACACGCTCAAGCGTGACTACTCGGGCCACGGCGCGCCGCGCATCGTCCTCGTCTCACCGATCGCCCACGAGGACCTCAACACGCACAACCTGCCCAACGGCAAGCTCAACAACCGCCGCCTCGCCGCGTACACCGACGCGATGAAGCAGGCCGCGGAAGAGAAGGGCGTGCCCTTCGTCGACCTGTTCACCGTCACCAAGCGCGCCTACGCGAAGACCGCCCAGCCGCTGACGATCAACGGCATCCACCTGACCACCGAGGGCAACCGCGTCATCTCCCGCGCCATGTTCCAGTCGCTGTTCGGCAAGGAGGCCCCGGCCGACTCCAGCGTCGAGAAGCTGCGCCAGGCGGTCATCGACAAGAACTGGTACTGGTTCAACCGCTACCGCGCCACCGACGGCAACGACATCTGGGGCGGCCGCTCCAAGCTCAAGTTCACCAACGACCAGACCAACCGCGAGGTCATGCAGCGCGAGCTCGAGCAGCTCGACGTGATGACCGCCAACCGCGACAAGCGTGTCCACGCGGTCGCGCACGGCGGCGATCTCACCGTCGACGACTCCAACGTGCCCGCGTCCGTTCCCGTCGAGACCAACTTCAAGAGCCCCAAGCTCAAGCAGCAGAGCGGCGTCAACAAGACCGGCTCGCTGGAGTACCTCACGCCCTCCGAGTCGCTCGAGAAGCTCAAGGTCGCCGACGGCATGAAGGCCAACGTGTTCGCCTCCGAGGAGATGTTCCCCGAGCTGGTCAACCCCGTGCAGATGTCCGTCGACACCAAGGGCCGCCTGTGGGTCGCGGCGTGGAAGACGTACCCCAAGTGGACGCCGCTCGGCAAGCAGGAGGACCGCCTGCTGATCCTGCCCGACGAGAACCGTGACGGCGTGGCCGACAAGTGCATCGTCTTCGCCCAGGTCAACAACCCCACGGGCTTCGAGTTCTGGAACGGCGGCGTCATCGTCGCCTCCGCGCCCGACATCCTGTTCCTCAAGGACACCGACGGCGACGACGTCGCCGACGTCCGCGAGGTCCTCTTCCACGGCATCGACTCGGCCGACACGCACCACACCGCCAACAACTTCGTGTACGGCCCCGACGGCAACTTCTACTACCAGCGCGGCGTGTTCCACGTGTCCAACGTCGAGACCCCCTGGGAGACCAACCAGCAGTCCGGCACATCGGGCGAGTACCGCTTCAACCCGCGCACCTTCGAGTTCAGCTTCCACGCGAAGAACGGTCCGAACTCCCACGGCATCAGCTTCGACTACTGGGGCTACCACTTTGCGACCGACGGCACGTCCGGCAACGCCTTCCAGGTCAAGCCCGACGGCAAGGGCGGGTTCAAGATGCAGAGCCTGCTCAAGAAGACCGTCCGCCCCGTGCCCTCCAGCGGCATCCTCTCCAGCGCCCAATTCCCCGAGCATAACAACGGCAACTTCCTCATCTGCAACGCCATCGCGTTCCTCGGCATCAAGCAGTACAAGCTCGACTACAACACCGACACCGGCGACGTGCACGGCACCGAGATCGAGGACCTGCTGGTCTCCGACGACCGCAACTTCCGTCCGACCGATTTCGTGATCGGCGACGACGGCGGGCTGTACGTGTCGGACTGGTGCAACCCGATCATCGGCCACATGCAGCACAACATCCGTGACCCCAGCCGCGACCACTCCCACGGCCGCGTCTTCCGCGTCATCTGCGAGGGCCGGCCGCTGTCGCCGCACGTGCAGATCGACGGGGCGCCGATCCCCGCGCTGCTCGACCTGCTCAAGGACCCGGTCGACAACATCCGCTACCGCGCCCGCATCGAGCTGTCCGAGCGCGACACCAAGGCGGTGATGATCGCGCTGAAGCAGTGGGTCAAGCAGTTCGACCCGAAGAAGAAGGAAGACGCGCACCACCTGATGGAGGCGCTGTGGCTGCACCAGCAGTTCAACGTCAAGGACCCGGCGCTGCTGCAGGACATGCTCAACTCGCCGGAGCCCAACGCCCGGATCGCCGCGAAGACCGTCGAGCAGTTCTGGTCCGGCCAGCACTCCAGCGACCCGACGGTCGCCGAGGAGGGCGGCGCCGACGAGCTGAAGGACGGGCCGGGCGTCGTGGTCATCCGCACCGTGCAGGAGATGATGCGGTACGACAAGAAGGAGTTCACCGTGAAGGCGGGCGAGAAGTTCAAGCTCGTGTTCAAGAACGACGACTTCATCCCGCACAACTTCGTGATCGCCCAGCCGGGCGCCGCCGAGGAGGTCGCCAACAAGGCCATCGCCATGGGCGCCGAGGGCTTCGTGAAGGGCTTCATGCCCGACAGCGACAAGATCCTCTACCACACGAAGCTGCTCGACTACCAGAACGTCGACATCATCGAGGTCACGGCGCCCGACAAGCCCGGCGACTACGACTACCTCTGCACGTTCCCCGGTCACTGGCAGCTGATGCGCGGCGTCATGAAGGTCCGCTGAGTGATCAGCCGATCGGAGTGAATCTCACTCCGGAGCAAAAACAAAAGGTCGCGCCGTGTTGAGCGGCGCGACCTTTTTTGTGGTTGGGTGATGTGTCGACCGGCGTCTTACCGCAGGTGGTTGAGCAGGTCGATGCCGTCGCCGGGGATGATCAGGTCGGCGCCGGGTTTGCCCTTGATGATG
>WGMA01000025.1 GCA_016125285.1 Phycisphaera sp. | reverse complement strand
GTCCAGCGCGGTTGGTCTCGACCACCTGCCCGGCTGGGTCCGAACCCTCGATCGCGTGCGACGCTGGATTCACGCCAAGATCCTCATCGCCTTGACCATCAAACAAGGCACCACTTAAGGCAACTATGCAATATCCTGCTCAAGGGAGAGGGGGCTTTGCGGATGGCGCGACTCAGATCACTTCCTTCATCGGCTCATAATCATCCACCAGATACCGCGGCCTGCCCTGCAGGTCGTCGACCGTGGTCTGCGTCGCGTCGATGCCGAGGTGGCGGTACAGCGTGGCGATGACCTCGCCGAAGTGGGTGGGGCGATCGGTCGGCTCGCCGCCGAGGCGGTCGGTCGCGCCGATCACCTGGCCGGTTTTGAACCCGCCGCCCGCCAGCAGCCCGCCGCCGACACGCGGCCAGTGGTCGCGACCGGCGTCCTTATTAATGGTCGGCGTCCGCCCGAACTCGCCCCACATCACCACCGCCACGTCCTTGTCCAAGCCACGCTGATGCAGGTCTTCCACGAGCGCGGTCACGCCCTGGTCCCACAGCGGCAGGTACTTGTCCTTCAGCTCCGAGTGGTTGTTCGAGTGGAAGTCCCACCGGCCGAAGTTCAGCGTCACGACACGTGCGCCCGCCTCGACGAGCCGCCGCGCCAGCAGAAAGTGCTGCAGGTTGCGCGGCGCGCCGTCGCCGTGCTTGGCGGGATCGCCCTTGCCGTAGCGTGCGATGATGCGCGGGTCTTCCTTCGACAGGTCCAGCGCCTCGGCGAGCCGCTTCGACGTGAGGATGCCCAGCGCGCGTTCCTGGATCTGGTCCAGGCCGTGGATCTGGCCGGTCGCGTCGATGTCGCGGCGCATCGTGTCGAACGATTCGAGCAGCGAGCGCCGTCGCCCGAGCCGCGCCTTGTCGATGCCGTTGAGCACCATGTCCTGCCCGACCGGGCCCGACGGGCGAAACGCCGCGTGCCCCTGTCCGAGGAAGCCGGGCAGTCCCGGCGAGCCGTACGGCGGGTGACCGGCGTCCGGCGCCAGGCCGATGAACGGCGGCACGCCCGGGTCGGTCGGCCCCATCAGCTTCGACACGCACGAGCCCACGCTCGGCCAGCCGCCCGTCGGTTCGTTCCGCTTGGCGCGACCCGTGTAACAGATATACGAATCGTGCGCCCCGTCCGGCGAGCCGTACACCGCACGCAGCGGGATCAGCTTGTCCATCATCCCCGCCATGCGCGGCAGCAGCTCGCTGATCTCGATGCCCGGCACGTTGGTCTTGATCGGATTGAACGGCCCGCGGATCTCGCTCGGGGCATCCACCTTCAGGTCGTACATGTCCTGGTGCGGCGGGGCGCCGCACATGTACACCATGATCACCGCCTTGTGACCGTTGCGGATGCCCTTGCGCTGCTCGGCCCGCAGCAGGTCCGGCAGCGTCAGGCCCGCGCCGAACGCGCCCAGTGCGCCGATGCGCAGCACGTCGCGCCGGGTGTGCCCGTCGCATAGCCGGTACTTGCCGTTGCGGATCGTCAGCATGGTGATGCCCTAAGCGTGCCCTCGCTTGGGGGAGTATATGCGGCGCGGCGGTGTGAAACCGCCTTCAAAACTCGAAATCCTAAACCCTAAATCGGAAACGACTTCCCCCTCTCCCTGCCAGGGAGAGGGCTGGGGTGAGGGTCGAGCGTTCGTGATTCGATGCCTGCTTCGCGTGGGCCCTGTCGCGTGCGCAGATCCATCCCCCTCACCCAACCTGCCCCCACTTGGGGGAGAGGAGTCCCGCGCTTCATTCGACAGGCAGCAGCTGAATCGCGTCCGCGTGGGCCGCGCCGTTGGCGCCCTTCGCGGCGATCGTCACCGAGCCGGGCTTCGCCGGGTCAAACGTAAACACACCCAGTGACATGAACCCGTGCTCCAGCGGCGCCTTCTTCGTCATGTCGATCACGACGGTCTTCTCGCCGTCGGCCGACGTCACGGTCACCGGCGTCGTCTTGCCGCGCTTCTCGTGCTCGGCGTAGCAGATGCGGACCTCGTACCGGCCCGCCTTGGGCGGCTTGATCTCGAACGTCGCCGTCGCGTCGTCCGACGTCGAGTACAGGTAACGCGAACCGACGAACGTCGTGAGGCTGCCCGGGCCCTGGCCCCACTTGCCGGTCAGCTTCGCCTGGTCGTCGTCGATCACGATGCCCGGCAGCTTCTTCGGGTCGAGCCCCTTGGCGTGCCCGCCGCCGCCGCTCGGCGCGATCACCTTCGGCGGGTCGAGCTTCACCGCGTCGTCGCGCAGGTAGAAGTCACCCGCCAGCGTGTCACGCCGCATCGCGCCCGGCTGCTTCAGCAGCACCGTCATCTCGTCCCAGTACTGCTCGTACACGTCGCGCGGCGTGCAAGAATGCGCCGTGGCAATCGCCGCCGCCTTGCCCACCACCTCGCCCATCATCCCGCACGTCTTCATCACGCGCACCGTGCCCAGCGCCTCGTGCGTCACGCTGATGCAGCGACCCGCCATGAACAGGTTCGGCACGTTGCGGCTGTAGAAACAGCGGTACGGGATCGGATACCCGTAGTTGCGGTCCACCGCGTGATTCATCTTCGCGATCGAGATGAACGGGTTGTCCGGGAACTTCTCGGCGTACTGCTGCTTGGGGTAGTGCAGGTCGATCGACCACGTGCTCGGCGCCGTGCCGTCCTTGAATTCCTTCTTCGAGACGATGTCGTCTTCGGAAAGGATCACGTCGCCCAGCAGCCGTCGGCTCTCGCGCGGCCCGCCCACGAACGCCACCCACGTCAGGAACGCCGTGTCGTGCTTGTCCGCGCCGTCGCCGTTCTTCATCGCGTTGAACGCCCCGTACACCGCACGCAGGTTCCAGTCGCGGATGTACTCCGCGCCGTTGATCGGGTCCTGGTCGAACCCGCTCTCCCAGAACCACTGACCGTGATGGTCACGCGGGTAAGGGAAGTCCTTCATCTTCAGCGGCAACGCCCAGCCCGACACGTCGGGGAACTCCGCGGGCTTGTCCGACTCGTCCCACGCCCACATGTTGCTCATGCCCATGCGGCCCTTGTCCGTCATGTCGTAGTCCGCGTTCGCCAGCGCGCCGATCGTGCCGTGGCCCGTGCAGTCGACGAAGAACCGGCCCACGAACTTCTTCTGCTCGGAAGTCCGCGTGTCGAACGCGTACACCGCGCCGATCTTCTTGTCGTCCATGTCCACCTTGTACGCGTGGTGATTCAGGAACAGATCGATGTTCGGCTCCGCCCGGACGATCGCCTCCTTCTTGGCGTCCTCGAACTCCTCGTACGTGCCCGGCGACTTGTGCGCGTGATCCGAGAACTCCGCGACGATCTCGCCGATCGTCGGGTACGGCCCGCGGCGGATGTTGCCCATCGCCCACACGCGTACCTCGCTCGAGCCGTTGCCGCCGAGCACCGGGCGGTCCTGGATCAACGCCACCTTGATGCCCTGACGCGCCGCGCTGATCGCCGCGCCCATGCCGCTGTACCCGCCGCCGACGACCACCAGGTCGTAGCCGTCCTTGAGCGTCGGCTCGTCGCCGAGGCCCAGCAGCTTGCGACGCCACGCCGGCAGGATCTTGCCCTCGCTCGGCGGCGGTGTGCCGTTGACGTCCTTCGTGAAGTAGATCGCGTCGCAGCGCCCGTCGAAGCCGGTCAGGTCGTGCAGCGACAGCGTGATCTTCGCGTCGCCGTCGATCGCGACCGTGCCGCCGTCCTGCCAGTTCCACTCCGCGCCCTTCGTGCCGAACGTCTCGCTCAGCGCGTTGCCGTTGATCAGCACCTGGAACTTGCCGGGGCTGCCCGATGTGCCGTCCCAGTGCGCGACCCAGTCCTTCGTGCGGACGAACACGCGGTACGTTCCCGCGCCGGGCAGCTGCACCGTCGTCGACGCGTCGGCCACCGGGCGGCCGATCCCGTGCGCCAGCAGGTACGGCGAGCCCATGCTCGTGATGAACTGCGTGTCCAGCACCCACCCGCCGGGCTTCTCGAACGACTCGGCCTCCACCAGCACCGCCCCGTCCGCCGCTCGAGCCGCGCCCGCACCCGCCCCGACGATCACACACACGGCCGCCACGGCCATCCACACCGATATACGTCGATACATAAGCATTGCAGCCTCACAGATTTCTGTTCGCAGCAGGAGATGATGTGCCTACATCATCATACCCGGACCGCGGTCGGCCCGGCATGAGATATAGTGCGCACGCATACGACTTTGGACACATCCAGGCGTGGACGGATCATTTTCCATTTTCCGTTTTCCATTCGTCATTTTCCATTTCAGACCGCGCACAGCGGCCGCTCTCCCGCCCAATGGAAAATGGAAAATGGCAACTGGAAAATGGAAAATCATCACGGCTCCCGCGCCGCCAACTCCGCACGGAAAAAATCCACCGCCTGGTCCTGGATGAACGGCGTGAACACGATCGAGTCGTAATGCCCCGTCGGCAGCACCTCCGTCTTCGGCCCGCCCATCGCCTCCCGCAGCTCCAGCCCCTTCTTGTAGAACACCACCCTGTCCCGCTCGCCGAGGATCATCAGCACGTGCCGCGCGTCCGCGTACGGCGCCAGGTCGAGCGGGTCGTAACGGAACCCGGCCTTCAGCTCCGCGTACAGCTGCTCGGCGGTGATGTCCTCCCTGCTCAGCGTGCTGACACGCCGCCGCCGCACGCCCGGATCGTTCGAGTACGCCAGGATGTACGGGATGTCGCCGCCGGGCAGCGCCAGCAGCGCCGCGCGCAGCCGCGGGTCCACCGCGTACACCAGCGACCCCTTGATCGCCCCCGCGCTGATGCCGAACACGCCCACGCGGTCGATGTCGATGCCCGGCTCCGTCGCCATCCAGTCCAGCGCCTGCCGGTGGTCCAGCACCATCTGCCGGAACGTCGCGTTGAGGTCCGCGATCGAGTCCGGGTCCTTGTTGCGGTCGTTCTTGTGCACCACCACCGCCGCGAAACCCGCCCGCGCGAAGTGCCCGCCGAAATACTTCGCCGCCTCGTACGCGCCGCCCAATATCGGCAGCACCATGATCGCCGGACGCGGCGCATCGCCACGCCACCAGCCCGTCGGCTCGTAGTAGTCCAGCACCACGTCGTGCCCGTCGGCGCCGTCATCCTTGATCAGCGTCACCGCCGACCTGAACCGCACACGCTCGACGCGATACCCCCAGCCGCGCTCGACCGTCTCGTTCCCCGTCGTCCACACCTTCGGCAGCGTGTACGCGAACTGATCCGCCAGTTCCTGCGGCATCGCCTTCGGCCCGGCGTAGTCCGGGTTCATCGGCAGCGTCGTGCAGCCGGTCAACAGCCACACCGCCGCGCCCAACATCGCGATGCCAACGCGTCCGCTCATACGCGTATTGAAACGTCAACAACCCCCGATGAAAAGCGCCGCCGCGATCGCCGCGACCCCCTCGCCCTTCCAGGGAGAGGGCCGGGGTGAGGGTCAGCCCTTCGAGCACGTCGCGCGCCGCCCGCGCGGTGCGCCGCGTTCACGGAATCAACCCCCTCACCCAACCTCTCCCCGACCCGGGCGCGAGGCGTTGCGCGTCGCTCACGCCTTGGCCTGCGCAAACGGATCGACGTCCGCCGACGGGCCGTACACCGACGGCACCGGCGCGTCGAGCAGACGCAGGTACACCGTCATCTGCCCGCGGTGGTGATACACGTGGCTCATCGCGATCATCCGCAGCATCGCCACCCGCGGCGCCGTCATCATCGGCTGCCCGCCGTTCGTCAGCGACCAGTCGCCCGTCGCGAAATCGTCCGTCCAGCCCTCCAGCAGCTCGACCGCCTTGGCGACGTTTTCGTCCGCGGCGTCGAGGATCGCCCGCTTCGAATCCGCCTCCGGCACGCCGCGCTTGCGCAGCTCCGCGATGTCCAGCGTGTCGGCCATCAGCATCTGCGTCACGCCGCCCGTCGCCGTCGCGATGTGCATGCCGAGCTTCCCCAGCGACATCGACTTCGGGTGCGGCCGCCAGTCCAGCTTGTCCCCGGGCATCGCCTCGAGCACACGCTTCGTCGCCTCGAACTCGTGCTTCATCTCCGCGATCAACGGCGCCATCATCGGTGTCGACATCGTGTGCCTCTCCTGTATCGGTGTGGGTGTGGTCGCGGATTAGATGACGCGTGCGCGGCGCCGGTTTCGTGAGACTCGCGAGAGTAATTTTCCATTTTCCATTTTCCAATTGTCATTTTCCATTTCGGAAGCGCCCTCTAACATGCGGGGCGCTGCGCCAATGGCAAATGGAAAACGGCAAATGGAAAATGGAAAATCAATCAGAAGACGCAATCGTCACTCCGCCTTCACGCCTTCCCGTCCGGCAGGTGCCACCACACGCGCTCCCGCACGAACGCGCACCCCTCCAGCGCCTCGTGATCGTTGATGAACGCGTCGATCCGGTCCGGCGTGTCGATCACCGTCACGACCACCGGCAGATCGTCCGACAACGCCAGGATGTGCTCGTGATGCAGGTGGTGATGCCGCCCGAACCCCGCCAACGCCTTGTGCGCCGTGCCCCCGTGCAGCTTTCGGCGGATCGCCTCCTCCAGCAGCCACTCGAACAGCGGCTTGCCCCCGTGCCGCGCCGTCTCCGTCGTGTAGATGGTCAGCCGATCCGCTTCGGTGATCTCGTGTGGCATGCCGCACTCCTTCCCGTAAGTTCCGCAACCCCAAAGCCGGGACGCAGCGCCGTCCCGGGTCGCCCCGCACCACGGATCATACACGACGCACGGGTCGCTCCGCCTCCCCCGCTCCGCCCGGCCGCGTTGCCGGGCACGCCGGTCGCGCCCATAATGTCGTCCGCCGCAATCGTTCCGATCATCACCAACATCAACGGGGTTCGCCATGACCGACTCAACGGACGTCTACGACGCGATCGTCGCCGCGGACCGAGTCTTCGAAACGACATTCGCCTCCGGCGACGCCGCCGCGCTCGCCAGCCTCTACACCGAAGACGCGCAGTTCATGCCGCCCAACAGCGACTTCGTCGTCGGCCGCAAGGCGATCCAGGCGACCTTCCGGGCCTTCATGGACATGGGCATCAAGTCGATCACGCTCGAGACCCTCGAGGTCGAATCGTTCGGCGACACCGCCTCCGAGGTCGGCCGCTACCGCCTCGAAAGCGCCGACGGCCAGGTGCTCGACGAAGGCAAGTTCTTCGTCCTCTGGAAAAGAGTCGGCGACCAGTGGCTGCTCTACCGCGACATGATCAACACGTGCCTGCCGCCGAAGGGGTGATCACACGGCATGGTCATGCGCGATTCCGTTCCTCGTCGAGTTTTGCTTGGACGAGTTCGATGAGTTCCGGGCACCCGTGCTTGCCCTGCTTCTGATCGTGCCAGTTGATGTCTTCGAGTCGCCTCAGCAGCGACTTGCCGAATTGATCGATCACATCGACATTCGCGCCTCGCTCGATAAGGGCTCGCAGGATGTGCTCATGCGATATTGCTGCAATAATCGGCGCTGGCCAATCCCTTTCGATTGGTGGGGCTTCATTCAGTTCCGCACCGAGTTTGATGAACCGATCAATCAGGTCCAGGTGCTTGCCCCCGATGGCTCCGCGGAGTCCAAGTTGCAATGCTTCGCGACCGAACTGCTCAATCACGCCGTTGGCAATGAAACGATCAATCTCGTCGCGGTGTCCGAGTCTCGCCAACGTATTGAACACAACGGGTCGGGCATCCTCGGGCGTGTCGTCCCACGGGTCGATATATCGGGGTGGCGTCGACCACGGCGTCACTAGGTCGATGAATGCCATAGGCACTTCTTTAAAGGACTCAACGTTCATGCTGGGAGGAAAACCGGACGTTAGTCGTGTCATCTGCCTGCACGCATGGTCAACAACTGAGTCCCCCGCTACATCACAAACTGAAAAATCGGCGCCGTGATCGTGCAAGATCGTAGCCAGACGCAAAGATCGCTCATGGTCACAACAGTACGCCAGAGTCATCGCTGGTGTTCGACCGTTCCGAGGCACTCTTGTATTTGGGTCGGTGCCGCGATCGAGCAGTATCTTTGTGCACGGCTCCATACCGGGTCCGGGTTGCAGGGTGGAGTGAATCGCTGGTGTGCGATGCAGCGGCGGAACACTTCCACATAGAGGGTCAGCGCCAGCGTCAAGAAGTGCCTCGAACAATTCCGGATAGTAGACCGCGTAATTCAGGGGCGCGCCGAGCAGCCTGGGGTAGTACCGGTTGATGTCAGCACCGTCTGCGATCATGCGGATGGCCTCCTTGAGGCGTGCGTTTTTGATCGCGGTCGCGAACTTGCCATTGAGGCGTGCGTTGCTCATTCTGATTCACCCCGCGACGAACATCGCCTTGCCCAGCGCCAGTCCGCCGAACGCGGCGGCGAGGCAGACGATGACGGTGCCCACGACGTTGAGGAACGCGGCGAGGGTCTGTCCGCGTTCCATGAGCATGAGGGACTCGTAGCTGAAGGTGCTGAACGTCGTGAGCGCGCCGAGGAAGCCGATGAGGATGCCGCTGCGGAGGTAGGGCAGGGAGCGCTGCTCGAACCAGACGGTCAGCAGGCCGATGAGGAAGCAGCCGATGATGTTGGCCGCGAGCGTGCCGTAGGGGAACGACGGGCTGGCCATCGCCACGAGCCGGGCGAGGCCGAACCGGCATAGCGCACCGATCGCGCCGCCGAGTGCGATCGCCGCGAGCGTGGCTGCGTTACCCATTCCGCGAGTGTAGCAGGGGGAAATGCAAATTGAAAAATGCAAATTGCAAAATGCAAAACGGACGCGCCGAACGCGGCAACACGGCCGAGACGGGCCGGCATTTTGCATTTTGCACTTTTCATTTTGCATTTTGCATTTTCTCCCCAACCCCGAACCCCTGCTACAATCCGCAACATGTCCGACCGCCAACTCCTGAGCGTGATCGTCCCGTGTTACAACGAGCAGGAGGTCATCCGCACGACGCACGAGCGGCTGACCCAGACGCTGCGTGACGGGCTCGACGACCTCGACTACGAACTGATCTACGTCAACGACGGCTCGCGCGACACGACGCTGGACCTGCTCCGCGAGATCCAGGCGGGAGACCCCAACGTCAAGGTCGTCAGCTTTGCCCGCAACTTCGGGCACCAGGTCGCGGTGACCGCGGGCGTCGACTTCGCGACCGGCGACGCCGTCGTGCTCATCGACGCCGACCTGCAGGACCCGCCCGCCGTGATCCTCGAGATGGTCGCCAAGTGGCGCGAAGGCTACCACGTCGCCTACGGCCAGCGCACCGACCGCGAGGGCGAGTCCGCCTTCAAGCTGCTGACCGCCAAGGCGTTCTACCGCCTGATGAACCGCATGTCCGACACCGCGATCCCGCTCGACACTGGCGACTTCCGCCTGATGGACCGCAAGGTCGTCGAGGCGCTGAAACGCATGCCCGAGCGCGACCGCTTCATCCGCGGCATGGTCAGCTGGGTCGGCTTCAGGCAGACCGCCGTGAAGTACCACCGCGAAGCGCGCTTCGCCGGGACCAGCAAGTACCCGCTGCGCAAGATGCTCCGCTTCGCGCTCGACGGCATGCTGTCGTTCAGCCTCGTGCCGCTGAAGCTCGCGACGATGACCGGCTTCATCGCCTGCTTCCTCGCGATGCTCGGTATCCTCTACGCGCTGTACATGCGCATCTTCACCGAGGTGCACGAGCCCGGCTGGACCACCGAGGTCATCGCGATCTTCTTCCTCGGCGGCGTGCAGCTGATCTCGCTGGGCATCATCGGCGAGTACGTCGGCCGCATCTACCGCGAGGTCAAGCGGCGACCGCTGTACCTCGTCGGCGAGAAGCTCGGGTTCGGGCAGGGGACAGGTGACAGGGGACTGGAGACGGGAGGCGGTGGGGAGGTGGAAAATGCAAATTGAAAAATGCAAAGTGCAAAATGCAAAGTGGGGGACCCGTAAGCGGTGGACCGTTGGTATTCGACGGGGCCATTTTGCACTTTGCACTTTGCATGTTGCATTTTTCAATTCCCGCTCCGACGTACGGGTTGAAGGGGCAGTGACGTCTTGAGTGACGATGGGGTTGATCAGCGTGGGGGCGTCTCGTGGCGGAAGGGCCTGACGCGTCTGGCGATCGGGCTGCCGATCGCGGGGCTGTTCATCTGGCTGCTCGTGCGCGGGCAGAAGTGGGACGAGGTGTGGGCGACGCTGAACGGCGCGGCCCTCTTGCCGCTGCTCGTGGCGTTGCCCGTGCTGGCGATCGACTTCAGCGTGCGGACGGCGCGGTGGTGGGTGATGCTGCGCGTCTACGAGCCGAAGCTGCCGCTGCGGGCGTGCTTCGGGCCGTTCGTCGGCAGCTTCGCGATCAACAACGTCACGCCGATGCGCCTCGGCGACCTGGTGCGCGTGTTCGGCTTCCGCCGCCAGCTCCAGACGTCGCCGATGCGGCTGCTGGGCACGCTCGTCGTCGAGCGCATCCTCGATCTGTTCACGCTGTTGGGCATGTTCTTCGTCGGCCTGATCTGGCTGCCCGAGGGCAGTCTGCCGGCGTGGTTCACGACGACCGCGGTCTGGGTTACGGGCGTCGGGCTCGCGGGGGTGATCATCGTCGTCGCGCTGCTCAGCCCGCTCCGCCGCGTGCTCAAGTCGCTGGACCGCTCGCCGTCGGCCGAGGAGCGGACGCTGGTCGGCAAGGCGGTGCACCTGGCCGACGAGGCGATGGAGACGCTGTCGATGTTCCGCTCGCCCGGGCTGCTCGGTCAGCTGGTCGCGCTGTCGGTGCTGGGGTGGGTGCTGGAGGGCGGCGTGTTTTTCTGCGTGGCGTGGTCGCTGGCGATCCACACCGACCCGGTCGGGCCGTGGTTCTCCGCGGCGGCGGGGACCGTGGCGACGCTCGTGCCCTCGACGCCGGGCAACGTCGGGCCGTTCGACTTCGGCACGAAGCTCGGCATCATCGCGTACGGCGCCGACAGCGACGCGGCCGTGGCGTTCGCGCTGCTGGTGCACCTCGTGCTGTGGCTGCCGGTGACGGTGGTCGGCGGGCTGTTCTTCCTGGCGCCGCGCGGCCGGTCGGCGTGGCACGCCGCGCACGACACCGCCGATGCCGCGGCCGACGCATCCGCCGACGAACAGGCCGGGGCCGACCAGTCGTGACAAGGCCCGCACACGCCGCTCAACTGCCGCTAACATACAGGCCGGCCGTCGGACGACCGACGCCGCCGTGACGCCTTCTGATACGTGACGCCACCTATGCCAGACTCGCCGCCAGATTCGCAACCCGACACGCACGCCGAGCACGTCGCGATCGTCGGCGCGGGGTTCACCGGCCTCGCCGCCGCGTACGAACTCGCGCGTGCCGGTCGCAAGGTCACGCTCATCGAATCCGACGACACCGTCGGCGGCCTCGCCGGGTCGTTCGACGTCGGCGGGGTCAAGCTCGAGAAGTTCTACCACCACTGGTTCACCAACGACCGGCACGTGATGAACCTGATCGACGAACTCGGCCTGCACGACGACGTGCTGCTGCGTGAGTCGCGCACGGGCATGTACTACGCGAACAACTTCTTCAAGCTGTCCAACCCGATGGACCTGCTGAAGTTCTCGCCGCTGCGGTTTCGTGATCGCATCCGCCTGGGCCTGCTGGCGCTGAAGTCGCGGCGGATCAACGACTGGAAGTCGCTGGAGGGCCTGACGATCGAGCAGTGGCTCACGTCGATGGCCGGGCCGGAGGTCTACCGCGTGGTGTGGGAGCCGCTGCTGCGGGGCAAGTTCGGTGAGTACGCGTCGCAGATCTCGGCGGTGTGGATGTGGAACAAGCTGAAGCTGCGCGGCGGCAGTCGCGGCAAGGGCGGCGCAGAGATGCTCGCGTATTTCCGCGGCGGGTTCGCGGCCCTGGCCGAGCGCATCGCCGAGGAGGTCAGGCACCGCGGCGGCCAGGTGTTCACCAACGCCCCGGCGACCGGCCTCATCGTCGCCGACGGGCGTGTCAAAGCCGTGCAGATCGACGGCGGCACCGTCTACGCCGACCACGTCATCATGACCCCGTCGCTGCCCATCGTCAGTAGACTTGTGCGCGAGCACGTCCCCGCAGACTACCTCGCGCGACTCAGCCGCATCGACTACCTCGCCAACGTCTGCCTCGTCCTGCAGCTCGACCGCTCGCTGTCCGACACGTACTGGCTCAACGTCGGCGACGTCGACTTCCCCTACGTCGCGATCATCGAGCACACCAACTTCGAGCCGCCCGAGACTTACGGCGGGCGACACATCGTGTACCTCTCGAAGTACCTGCCGCACACCGCCGACCTCTACCTGATGTCCGACGAAGAGGTCTACGAATACTCGCTGCCGCACATCCAGCGGATGTTCCCGGACTTCAAGCGCGAGTGGGTGCAGGCATGGCACACCTGGCGGGCGCGGTACTCGCAGCCGGTCGTCACGCGCCACTACAGCGACGTCGTGCCGCCGTACCGCATGCCCGTCGAGAACTTATGGCTCGCCACGATGGCGCAGGTCTACCCGGAAGACCGCGGCACCAACTACGCCATCCGCGAGGGCCGCAAGGTCGCCCGCATGCTGCTCGGGCAGATCGACCCGAAGACCCCGCCGTACGAGCCGGTCAACCTCTGACCGTCGCGCGCGCCGCGCCGTGCGCGCCGACACGCGGTGCGCGCTTCGCCGTGTCATCTCGTGCGCGCCGACACGTCGAGAACCCCGCGCGATCGTCTCCGCCATCACGCGGTCGCGTGGTGGCAGGGGTTTACGTCGTTGCGCCGGATCACGCCGCGTCATAAGTCCTTCATTCACGTCAAAAAGCCGCCGCGGAATGGTGTCCCGACGGGGCGCAAAGGGGGCGCGAATGGGCGCTTTGGGGGCGCGACGCGGCGCGCCGGGTCACGCAACGGTGCGCCGATGCGCCCTCCAACGGCCCGATCAGGCAGGTCACGCCGTGCGCACCAGCGTGACGCCGATACGCGACGCGAGCGCCGCCTATCGCGGGTCCGTCACGCGGCCGAGGACGAGGACGGTGTCGCTGGGCAGGTGGTGGATGGCGAGCACGTCGGCGATCTGATCGGCGGTCGGCCCGCGTGCGCCGACGAGGATCATGGCCAGCGTGCTGCTGATGCTGTACGGCGCGACCCAGAGGTTTTCGCCGGCATGTGGCGCGGCGAGCTGCCGGTAGAGCGTCAGCGCGCACATGCGGTTCGCGGCGGTGGCCGGGCCGTGCGCGACGGTTGATATACTGGCCGGTCGGTTTTCGATCATCGCCGCGGCGTGCCGTGATTCGTTATTGGCGGCGCGGCCGGGCACAGCGCCCGATACGGATCACACGTCCATGAGCACTTCCCACGACACCGGCCGCGTTACCGCGATGCGTCGCTACGCGCTGGCGTTCGTGATGGGCGCGGCGCTCGCGGGTTCCGCCGTGGCGTATTTTTCGCTCGCCCCGGGGCAGCGTCCGGGCGGCGGCGCGGGCGATGGGCCGGACCACCCGGCGTCGCACGTCGCGGCGCAGACGGAGCCGCCGCCCCCCGCGGCGCTGATGCCGGCCGACGCCACCGCCTCGGGCATGACGCTGCCCGACGGGTTTCACGCCACGGCGTTCGCGCACGAGCCGGACGTGACGCAGCCGATCGCGATGGCGTTCGATCACCGCGGCCGACTGTGGGTCGTCGAGGGGCACGCGTATCCGGAGTGGTCGCCGACCGCGCACACGGACCGCGTGCTGATCTTCGAGGACCGTGACGGCGACGGCCGGTTCGACGAGCGGAAGGTCTTCCTCGACGGCGGGACGAACCTGACGGGGATCGCGATCGGTCACGGCGGCGTGTGGCTGTGCGCCGCGCCGTACCTGCTGTTCGTGCCGGACGCCGACGGCGACGACACGCCGGACGGCCCGCCGGTGGTGCAGCTCGACGGGTGGGCCGCCGGCAAACACGCGATCTTCCACGGGCTGCGGTGGGGGCCGGACGGCTGGCTGTACGGCGAGCAGGGCATCAACGCGTTCTCGGCGGTCGGTCGTCCCGGCGCGTTCGGCGGCGAGCGCGTCGCGTTCGACACGGGGATCTGGCGGTACCACCCGGTCACGCACGCGTTCGAGGTCGTGGCTCGCGGCATGACCAACCCGTGGGGGTACGACTTCGACGATCACGGCCAGCTGTTCGTGGGCAACACCGTCATCGACCACCTGTGGTACCTGCTGCCGGGCGCGATCGTCGAGCGGTGGCGCGGCCAGGACGTGAACCCGCACGCCTACGCGTACATGAAGTCGTGCGTGGCGCACAAGCACGGCAGGCGGACCGACGCGGCGACGGGTGAGGTGATCGACGAGGGAGGCCACGCGCACACCGGGGCGATGATCTACCTCGGCGACAACTGGCCCGACGCGTACCGCGGCCACGTCTACCTGCTGAACCTGCAGGGGCGTCTGATCGTGCGCGACGTGCTGCAACGCCGCGCGTCGGGGTATCTCGCGACGCACGGCGACGTCACGGCGCGTGTGCCCGACCCGTGGTTCCGCGGGCTGAACATGATGTACGGGCCGGACGGCGGGGTGTTCGTCATCGACTGGTCGGAGACCGGCGGCTGTCACGACGGCAAATCGCGGGACACCGGCCGCGTGTACAAGATCGTGCACGGCGAGCCGGCGAAGCTCGACGCGTTCGACATCTCGACGATGAGCGACGCGCGGCTGATCGAGCTTCAGTCGCACCGCAACGAGTGGTGGGGGCGGCGGGCGCGGCTGGCGCTGCAGGAGCGCGCCGCCTCGGGCCGGCTGCACGACGGCACGCGCGACACGCTGAAGGCGATGGCGCTCGGCGACGGCGCGGCGCGTATGCGGCTGCGGGCGCTGTGGTGCCTGCACGTCACCGGCGGCGTCGACGAGGCGACGACTCGCGCGATGCTGGGTGACGATGACGAGCAGCTGCGCGCGTGGGCGGTGCGGCTGGCGTTCGAGGACGGCGAGGTGTCGTCGGCGGTGTACGCGGCGGTGGAGCGGATGGCGGCGACGGACAACGGGTTCGTGCGCCTGCACATCGCCTCGTCGATGCGGCGCATGCCCGCCGAGCGGCGCTGGTCCGTCGCCCGCGCGATGGCCACGCGCGACGACAGCGACGACCTGAACCTGACGCTGATGACGTGGTACGCGATCGAGCCGCTGGTCGCGGCGGACCACACGCGCGCCGCCGGGCTGCTCGCGCAGATCAAGACCTCGAAGCTGCGGCAGCTCGTTGTCCGACGCATCGCCGATGAGTAGCGGAAGGCGCGGCCTAACCGGATCTTTGCGTTGGGTCGGTACGATGAAACATGCCTGTACGGTCGTCTACCGGATTGAGGACACACCATGAGCGAGCAGCCACAGCCGGCGGACTCGGCGGCGGATCAGATCCGCGGGTATTCGTTTCTGCACCTGTTTGCGCACGACGGGCAGATCGGCGTCGGCGAGATCGACTTCATCACGCGCCTCGCGGAGCGTGACGGCGTGATCGACGACGCGGAGCGCGAGGCGCTGCAGCTGATCATCAACCGTATCCCGCACGCGCGTGCGACCGACGAGGCGTGGGACCATTTGCGCCGGCTGTGCGATCGGCTGGGCGTCGAGCCGTGCCACGACGGGGACGGGGACTGAGCACGTCGAAACAAAGGAAGGGCGGCCGCAGTGTGAGGAATGACGACTGCGACCGCCCCTGGGCACGTCAGAGGGATGTCGGGTGGCTCAGAACTTGCCCGAGCTTTCACCCATGTTGAGATACTTCGGCCCGTTCTCGGGTCGGTACTGGGCCTGGATGCGGTACTGCATGTTGGCGCCGGTGAACTCCAGCGAGTACTTGCCGCCGCGCGTCTTGATGGACTTGCTGGAGCCGACCTGGCGCTTCTCAAACGGGCCGTAGGTCAGCACGGCGCGTTTGCCCTTGGTGACGCTGAAGTCTTCGGTGGCCCAGACGGTCGCGCGGAAGCCGGTCTGCTCGGCGGTGGGCTCGATCTTCAGGACGATGCGGATGAAGCCGTTGCCGGGGACTTCGAAGCCGAGGGCCTTGACGTTCTCGGCGAGCGCCGCGCGGGTCATGACGAGGGGAGACGCCGCGGCGACGCACGCCGCTTGAACGAATCCACGCCGGCTGATCGTCTGGTCCTGGTTGTGGGGCGGCGGGTCGATCACGAATCTGCGCTAGCCTCGGTCGAGTTGCTGACGTTGAACCGGGACAGATTGTCGGCGATGACGGGGCGGGCGACTGCGCCGATTTGTCCGATCGATTCCGGTTTTTGTCTTTTTGTGTTGAGCGGTCGGGTCGGGAATCCGGCGTGCGGGTGCAACCGCGTGGGGGCGATGCGCTTAGGTGTAGGTGTGCGGCGCGGATGGGCCGGCGTCGCGGTTCCTCTTTCGGAGTCAGCGGGATGAGCACGAACGGGAGCGGTTTGCGGGCGGCGTGTGGGCGGGCGGCGGGCGGCGGGGCATGTGTGTGGATGTGGGCGCTGTGCGTGACGGTGGCGCTGGGCGCTTCGGCGCCGCGCGTGGCGTGGGCGCAGGCGACGAAGACGGAGCCCGCGCAGCCGGCGCCGGCGCAGCCCGCGCAGCCGGGGTACATGACGTCGGAGACGGTGATGCTGCCGATGGCCGACGGCGTGAAGCTGGCGACGGACGTGCACCGTCCGACCAACGAGACGCGTAAGTACCCGGCGCTGCTGATCCGCACGCCGTACGGGCGCGCGGTGGGCAGGCAGTTCGCCGTGAACCTGTGCAAGATCGGGTACGTGGTGGTGTCGCAGGACATGCGCGGGCGGTTCGACTCGCAGGGCAAGCCCGTGCCGATCTTCGCCAACGAGGGCGTCGAGGGCGAGCACGCCGACGGCCACGACACGATGAACTGGATCACGTCGCAGGCGTGGTCGGACGGGAAGATCGGCACGTGGGGCGGGTCGGCGCTGGGGATCGTGCAGAACATGGCGGCGCCGAGCGCGCCGCCGGCGCTGAAGGGCCAGTGCGTGATCATGGCGTTCTCGGATTACTACCACCAGTGCGCGTACCAGGGCGGCGTGTGGCGGACGGAGCTGATCGAGAAGTGGCTGCAGTCGCAGAAGCTGATGGAGGGCAACTACGACCTGTTCCGCTCGCACCCGACGTACGACGCGTTCTGGAAGAAGCTGAACACCGAGTCGCTGGCCGCGAAGGTCGACACGCCGGGTGTGTACATCGGCGGTTGGTACGACATCTTTCTGCAGGGGACGATCAACGCGTTTCAGTCGGTGCAGGAGCGCGGCGGTCCGAACGCGAAGGGCAGGTGCTACCTGGTGATCGGGCCGGTGGGCCACGGCGGGCTGAGCAAGGACGTGAAGTACCCCAACGCGATCGCGTCGCCGATCAACGTGTTCGCGCCGCTGAACCTGTATGAGTACTGGCTGAAGGGCGCGGAGGCGGGCGTGCTGGGCCTCAAGCCGGTGCACTACTACGTGATGGGCGACTTCACGGACGTGACCGCGCCGGGCAATCGTTGGCGCAGCGCCGACAGCTGGCCCCCGCCGGCGAAGGACACGCCGCTGTACCTGCACGCCGACGGCACGCTGGGCCTCGCGCCGCCGACGGAGTCCGACGCGAGCAGGACGTACAAGTTCAACCCCGAGGCGCCCGTGCCGACGCTCGGCGGGCAGACGCTGTTCCTGGCGAAGGGCCCGGTGGATGAGCGGCCGACCGAGGCGCGGCAGGACGTGCTGACGTTCAGCACCGAGCCGCTGAAGAAGCCCACAGAGATCACGGGGCGCATCACCGCGAAGCTGAACGTGTCGAGCGACTGCCCGGACACGGACTTCACGGTGATGCTGTGCGACGTGTACCCGGACGGGCGTTCGATGCTGGTGACGGACGGCATCCAGCGTGCGTCGCTGCGCGGCGGGTGCGAGGAGCGTCGTCCGCTGGAGGCGGGCAAGACGTACGCGATCGACGTGGACCTGTGGTGCACGTCGATCGTGTTCAACGCCGAGCACCGCATCCGCGTGCTGGTCTCGTCGTCGAACTCGCCGCGGTTCGAGCCGAACCCCAACACGGGCGCGGCGCACCTCGAGCCGGGCGGCGCGACGCGCGTGGCGACGAACACGCTGCACCTGTCGACGGCGCATCCTTCGTCGATCGTGCTGCCGGTGTATGACGGGGGCGAGGCGGGGAAGTGAGTGTGGCAGTGAGCGGGGACCCACGGGGCAGACCCACGGGGCGGAACCCGTGGGCTTGGGCGCGTCGGGAGATCGAAGTCTTTGTGCCGTACTGCGACAGATCGCGGCACTCCCTGCCGGGCGCGGGGCATTACAATGGTGAGCGGTCGCACGTCGCCTCGGGTAACCCGGCCCCCGAGGCGCTTTCGTTGTTTCATCCGACGAGGTTTATCTGGACGGACGAAGCCCGAGAGACGACACATCGGCCGGTACAGGACTGAGCGCAGGCGTCATGAAGCAATACACATCTGTCGCGGCGGCATGGACCGTGCTGGCGTTGCTGGCCGTGAGCGCGGCGGACGCGCTGGCGGAGCATCCGGTGCCGGCGAGTCGGAACTGGCTGACGTATGAGGGCGCGGCCGGGCCGAACGGCGAGGCGTTGCCGGGGCAGGGCAAGCACATCGTGCTGATCGCGGCGGACCAGGAGTATCGCAGCGAGCAGTCGATGCCGATGCTGGCGAAGATCCTGTCCAAGCGTCACGGGTTTGACTGCACGGTGCTGTTCAACATCAACGACGAGGGGCTGGTCGATGCGACGATGCCGGTGTATCCGGACAAGAAGGACCCCGACGCGTTCAAGCCGCACAACGTGCCGGGCCTCGAGTATCTCGACAAGGCGGACCTGGTGATCTTCTTTACGCGTCTGCTGACGCTGCCGCCGGATCAGATGCAGCACGTCGTCGATTATCTCGATTCGGGGAAGCCGATCATCGCGCTGCGGACGGCGAACCACGGCTTCCGCACGCCGCTGCCTTACAAGATCGACGGCCAGCAGGTGCGCATCGGGCAGATCGTCGGCGGCTCGTTCATGGCGCATCACGGCAACTGGCATCAAGACTCGACGCGCGGCGACATCGTCCCGGCGATGAAGGACCACCCGATCCTCACGGGCGTGAGCGACATCTGGGGTCCGTCGGACGTGTACCGCACGTTCAAGGAAGGCGGGAGCCTGCCGGAGGGATGCACGGCGCTGGTCTACGGCCAGCCGCTGATCGGTCGCGAGCACGGCGGGAAGGACAACCCGGAGAAGGAGCCGCTGCCGGTGGTGTGGATCAAGGACTGGAAGACGAGCACGGGCAAGACCGCGCGCGTGTTTCACTCGACCATGGGCAGCGCCCGCGACTTCGAGAGCGCCGGTCTGCGGCGGCTGGTGATCAACGCGGTGTACTGGGGCCTGGGCATGGAGGACAGGATCTCGGCGGCCAGCAGCGTGGATTACGTGGGCGAATACCGCCCGCTGTTCAGCGGATTCAACTACGCGGAGCTGGGCGTCGTGCCGCAGCCGCCGGCGGCGTACCGGTAGCGTGGCGGATATCGCTCGTCATCTTTGAGCGGCGCGTGCATGAATGCGGCTCTTTAGAGCGTTGTTTTGTAGAATGGGAGCAATGGCAGGGGACATCTCTTCGAGGCCGCAATGGCGATACTGATCGAGTGCACAGCATGCGGGCGTAAGACTTACGCCAAGGACCAGTTCCGCGGCAAGAAGGTGCGGTGCCCGGGGTGCAACGAGAAGATGGACATCGAGGGGCCGCGCGTGCCGGACCACGACGTGTTCGTCAGCTACTCATCGAACGACAAGCCGGTGGCGGAGGCGGTGTGCGGGGCGCTGGAGTCTCAGCGTGTGCGCTGCTGGATCGCGCCGCGTGACATCGCGGCGGGGGCGAACTGGGGTTCGGCGATCATCGGGGCGATCGAGGACTGCCGGATCATGGTGGTGATCTACTCGTCGCACGCGAACATGTCGCAGCAGGTGCTGCGCGAGGTGGAGCGTGCGGTGGCGAAGAACGTGACGATCATCCCGTTCCGCATCGAAGACGCGAAAATGTCGCCGGACATGGAGTATTTCCTGAGCGCGACGCACTGGCTGGACGCGATGGGTGACGAGCTGGACTCGCACCTCGGTCGGCTGGTGACGATGACGAAGACGATGCTGGTGCAGCTGGACGGCGCGGCGCAGGGCAGGACGCTCAGCGGCGCCGAGGCGTCGGCGCTGGCGGTGCTGGCGGGTGCGGTGACGGGCGGCGGGGGTCGCGGCGAGGCGCCGGTGGCCGGGCCGCGCGGCGCGTCGATCGACGTGGCGGTGAGCCGCCGGCCGCGCAAGGCGTCGAAGCGCAGCGACACGAAGCTGCTGGCGGGCGTGGGTGTGTTCGCGCTGCTGATCCTCGGGGGACTGATCTACCTGGTCACGCTGGCCACGCGTGGCAACAACGCTCCGCCGCAGCCCGCGCCGCCCGGGGGCCAGGCCTACGCGTCGACCAGCACGCCGACGCCGCCCGCGCCGTCGCCGCAGCCGCCGTCGAATCAGCGCGATCAGCCGGGCTACCGCACGCCGCCGCCGCCCACCGACGGCAGCCGGCCCGTCGACGCCAACGGCTCGCCGACCGACGCGCCCGGCGACGACTTCGACGCGACGGACGCGTTCGGCAAGCCGCGGCGCGACGGGGTGTTTCCGCGGCGTCCGCGCTCGGGCGAGGCCGGGCCGATCCGTGACGCGATCGCCAACCGCGTGCGCGAGAAGGTCGGCGAATTTGCCGACGCGGCCGACGGCGTCGACCTCAAGGATACGCACATGTTCGACGTGCTGCGCGCCGTCGACCCGCGCCGCGAACCGGGCAGCGGCGGGTGGGAGATCGACAACGGCCGCCTCGTCTCGCCCGGCGGCGGCCACCAGCACTACCAGCTCACCGCCGTGTCCGTGATGGGCGACTACCAGCTGACGATGTTCATCGGCAACGTCGACGGCCAGACGCCGCGCGCCGACGTGCTGATCCCCGTCGGCCGGGCGCAGGTGTGGGTGGTGATCAACGGCGAGGGCGGCGCGGCGTCGGGGCTGCGCGAGGTGGCGCACCGCGGCGAGCGCGACCCGCAGAACACCACGCACACCAACGTGTCGATGCAGGGCGGGCGCGAGTACGGCGTGTCGATCCGCTGCACGCACACGTCCGGCCGACAGTTCCACGTCGTCGTCGAGCTCGACACGAAGCCGCTGTTCGAGTGGGACGGCGACCCGATCGAGCTGTCGCCGGGCGGGTGGGACATCCCGGCGCTCAACGAGGCGGTGAACTCGGCGTCGGGCGTGATCGGGTTCGGCGCGGAGGCCGATCGGCGGTACTACCGCGACGTCCGCCTGACCGTCACCGACGGCCGCGCGAAGCTGATGCACGGCGGCGCCAAGCCGCTCGGCGGGTTCAAGCCCGCGCCGTCGCCGCAGTGATCGCCCGCGTCGACATCCCCACATCCAGCCCGTATGCTTTGCCCCTATGGAATGGCCGAATGTCTGGGCGCCGTGGCGCATCGATTACCTCAAGGGCGTGGACGCCGGTGGCGTCGACGGTGACGCCGCGTCGGGCGGCTGCTTCCTGTGTGACGCGTGCGCCAGGCCCGACGAGGACGCCGCACGCCTCGTCGTCCACCGCGACGACATCGGCGTGATCATGCTCAACCGTTACCCGTACACGAACGGTCACCTGATGGTCACGCCCGCCCGACACGTCGGCGACCTGCCGGACCTCTCGCGCGACGACCGCGCGGCGCTGATGGAGCTGACGACCCTCGCCGAGCGGCTCATCCACGTCGTGCTCAACCCGCAGGGGATCAACATCGGCGTCAACGTCGGCCGCGCCGCCGGCGCAGGCGTCCCCGGCCACCTGCACGTGCACCTCGTCCCGCGGTGGGGCGGCGACACGAACTTCATGAACGTCGTCGGCGGCGTCCGCGTGTCCCCGCAGGCGCTCGACGACGTGTACAGCGAGATGACCAGGGCGCTGCCGAAGGTGCTGGAGATGGATCGTTGAAAAAAATGCCCAATGACCAAATCCCAATGTCCAATGACCATGACGTGACGGGGCGCGATTGCGCCGGCATTGGTCATTGGTGCTTGGTCATTGGTCATTCCTTACCTGTGACGTGTGGTCTATGAGTGACAAAGAGATTGGAATTGTCTATCTCGTTGGCGCCGGTCCCGGCGACCCGGAGCTGATCACGCTCAAGGCGCTGCGCTGCATCGAGGCGGCGGAGGTGCTCGTCTTCGACGCGCTGGCGAACCCGGTGCTGCTCGAGTACGCCGCGGAAGACTGCGAGCTGATCGACGCCGGCAAACGCGCCAAGGATCACAAGCTCACGCAGGACGAGACCAACGCGCTGCTCGCCGAGCACGCTCTGGCGGGGAAGATCGTCGTGCGGCTCAAGGGCGGCGATCCCTACGTGTTCGGCCGCGGCAGCGAGGAGGGCATCTACCTCCACGAGCGCGGCATCCCCGTCGAGATCGTGCCGGGCATCACCGCCGCGATGGCGGGTCCCGCCTACGCCGGCATCCCCGTCACGCACCGCAACGTCGCGACCACCGTCACGTTCATCACCGGTCACGAGGACCCGACGAAGGACGCGACGCAGACCGATTACCGGGGCCTGTCGCTGCTGGCGCAGAAGGGCGGCACGCTGTGCTTTTACATGGGCATGGGCCGGCTGCCGAACATCGTCGAGGAACTGACGAAGCACGGCCTGAGCCCCGACACGCCCGCGGGCGTCGTGCAGTGGGGCACGCTGCCGAAGCAGCGCTCGCTGCGTGCGCCGCTCAACGAGCTGGCCGACGCGGTGAACGAGGCGGGCCTCGGCGCGCCGGCGATCATCATCGTTGGCCCCGTGTGCGACGTTGACACCGACCACGCGCTCGACTGGTTCGAGCACCGCCCGCTGTTCGGCCAGACGGTCGTGATCACGCGGACGCGCCACCAGGCGTCGGCGCTGCGGCAGGAGCTCGAAGACCTCGGCGCGACGGTGCTGGAGGCGCCGACGATCGAGATCGTCGAGCCCGACGACCGCCAGCGCCACATGAACCGCACGTACCTCGACCAGCTGGCGGACGGCAAGTTCGATTGGCTGATCCTCACGTCGGTCAACGGCGTGTGGGCGATGAAGGACGAGTGGGAGCAGCTGGACCTGGACTCGCGGTGGCTGTCGAAGCTGCGCGTGGCGACGATCGGCGACGCGACGGCCGACGCGTTCGAGCAGGAGTTCAACATCCGCCCGGACCTGGTGCCGACGAAGTTCGTCGCCGAGTCGCTGGCCGCGGAGCTGATCGCCGCGGAGAACATGAAGGGCAAGCGCGTGCTGATGCTGCGTGCGGACATCGCGCGGCCGCTGCTGCGTGAGAAGCTCGAGGCGGCGGGCGCGGAGGTGGTCGACGCGCCGGTGTACATCACGCAGCAGGCCGCGTCGCTGCCGGAGGACGTGGTCGAGGCGATCCGCGACGGCGTCGTCGACTGGATCACGTTCACGAGCTCGTCGACGGTGAGCAACTTCGTCGAGCTGCTGGGTAAGGATCGCGCGGCGCTGGACCGCGTGAAGGTCGCGAGCATCGGGCCGATCACGTCGAACACGGTGCGTGAGCTGGGGCTGACGGTGACGACGGAGGCCGATCCGCACACGATCCCGGGGCTGGTGGACGCGTTGGTGGACGCGGTGGCCGCGTCGCGGGGGTAGGCGCGGCGGGCGCGGGCCAACAGGTCGGCGGCCGGACCGCACCGACGGGCCGCAAACCTCGTAGAATACGACGCATGGACCTGTCGATCATCATCCCGATCTACAACGAGCAGGAGAACATCGCGGCGATGGCCGAGCGGCTGGACGCGGCGATGGCGACGCTCGATCGCGCGTGGGAGGTGATCTACGTCAACGACGGCTCGACGGACGACTCGGCGGCGATGCTCGACGCGGTGGCAGCGGCGAACCCGCGCGTGCGTGTCGTTCAGTTCCGGCGGAACTTCGGGCAGACGGCCGCGATGATGGCGGGGATCGATCACGCGCGCGGCGAGATCCTCGTGCCGATGGACGGCGACCTGCAGAACGACCCGGCCGACATCGCGGCGCTGCTGGCGAAGATCGACGAGGGGTACGACGTGGTGTCGGGCTGGCGGAAGAACCGGCAGGACGCGTGGCTGACGCGCGTGCTGCCGAGCCGGTGCGCGAACATGCTCATCTCGTGGATCAGCGGCGTGCACCTGCGCGACTACGGCTGTTCGCTCAAGGCGTATCGCCGCGAGGTGATCCAGGGCGTGAAGCTCTACGGCGAGATGCACCGCTTCATCCCGATCTACGCCAACTGGCAGGGCGCAAAGGTCGCGGAGATCCCCGTCAACCACCACCCGCGCACCGCGGGCACGTCGAAGTACGGCCTGAACCGGACGATCAAGGTCCTGCTCGACCTGATCGTCGTCAAGTTCCTCGTCAGCTACTCGCAGAAGCCGATCTACGTGTTCGGCGGGTTCGGCCTGCTGAGCATGCTGTCCGCCGTGCTGACGTTCGGCGTGATGCTGTTCTACAAGCTCCAGCCGAAGGACGTGCCCAACACCTGGCACAAGGACTTCGTCGAGACGCCGCTGCCGTCGCTGGTGATCATGTTCTTCCTGATGGGCTTCATCTCGATCCTCATGGGCCTGATCGCCGAGCTGGTGATGCGCACGTACTACGAGTCGCAGAACAAGCCGACGTATGTCGTCGAGCGGCGTGTGAACTTCGACGACGGTGAAGGGGAAGGCGCCGCGCCGGGCGCGGGGAGCGGCGGCTGATGTGCGGCATCGCCGGATTCGTCGGCTCGGGCTCGCACGACGACCTGCAACGCATGAACGCCGCGCTGTCGCACCGCGGGCCCGACGGCGAGGGATACTGGCACAGCGACGAGCGGGGCGACGCCGGCACGCCGGTCCACCTCGCGCACAAGCGGCTCGCGATCATCGACATCGAGGGCGGCGCGCAGCCGATGTGGACCGCCGACGGCCGGCTCGGCGTGACGTACAACGGCGAGGTCTACAACCACGCCGAGCTGCGCGCCGAACTCGAACAGCTCGGCCATACGTTCACCAGCGATCACTGCGACACCGAGGTGCTGCTGCACGGCTACCGGCAGTGGGGCGCCGAGCTGCCGCAACACCTCAACGGCATGTGGGCCTTCGCGATCTACGACCGCGACGCGGGCACGCTGTTCCTCTGCCGCGACCGCTTCGGCCAGAAGCCGCTGTACTACGCGAAGCAGGGCGACACGTTCGCGTTCGGCTCGGAGCTGCACGCGGTGACAGCGCACACCGGCGTCGCGACGAACATGGATGCGCTGAGCCTGCGGAAGTACTTCGCGTACGGCTTCATCCCCGCGCCGCGCACGCTGTACGAACGCGTCAGCAAGCTCCCGGCGGGGCACAGCCTGACGCTGCGTGTCGACGACCTGTCGTACGAGGTGACACGCTGGTGGGACTACGTGCTCGAGCCGTTCGATAGCGTGCCGGCGGACGCCGAACGCGTGTGGGGCGAACAGCTGCGCGAGCTGCTCGGCGCGGCGGTGCGGCGGCGGCTGATGTCGGACGTGCCGCTGGGCGTGTTCCTCAGCGGCGGCATCGACTCGTCGGCGGTCACGGCGTACGCGGCGGGGCACGTCGACTCCGGCAAGCTGCGCACCTTCGCGATCGGGTTCGACGATGCGCAGTTCGACGAGTCGACCTTCGCCGAGCGCATCGCCAAGCAGTTCGGCACGGATCACACGACGGATCGCCTGTCGCTGACCGAGGCGCGCGGGCTGATGCGTGAGGTGGTCGGGCGGCTCGACGAGCCGATGGGCGACAGCTCGCTGATGCCGACGTACCTGCTGTGCCGCGCGGCGCGGAAGCACGTGACGGTGACGCTGGGCGGCGACGGCGGCGACGAGCTGTTCGCCGGTTACGCGCCGTTCAAGGCGTTGCGGTACGCGAAGTGGTACGACGCGCTGACGCCGCGACCGGTGCACGCGGCGATCCGCACGCTGGCCGGGCTGATGCCGGTGGGTCACGGGTACATGGCCACGGACTTCAAGATCAAGCGGACGCTGCGCGGTCTGTCGCACCCGGCGCGGATGTGGAACCCCGTGTGGCTCGGGCCGCTCGACCCGCGTGAGCTGGGCGAGTGTTTCGACGGGCCGGTCGATGTCGAGGACGTTTACAGCGAGGCGATCGAGCTGTGGGACACGTGCCCGCAGGACAACCTGGTCGATCGCACGACGCGGTTTTACGTGAAGCTGTACCTGCAGGACGGCATCCTCACGAAGGTGGACCGCGCGAGCATGCTCAACTCGCTGGAGGTGCGCTCGCCGTTTCTGGATCGCGACCTGGTCGACTTCGTGCGGCGCATCCCCGCGGCGTACCGGTTCCGCGGCGGCGTGACGAAGCACCTGCTCAAGAGCGCGCTGGCCGAGGTGCTGCCGCGCGACGTGCTGCACCGCTCGAAGCAGGGGTTCGCGATGCCGATCGGTCGGTGGTTCAAGGACGGCGAGCTGTCGGTGGACGCGGCGCGGCTCGCGCCGGGTCAGCGTGCGGGGTTCGTGCGCGGCATGATCGACGACCACCGCGCCGGGCGTGCAGACCACCGGTTGTTTCTGTGGAATCAGTGGGTGCTGGGGCGCTGGTGCGGCTGACGCGGAGCGCGACGGCGCGGGGCTACTTCACGAACTCGTCGGGTGAGGCGATCACGGCGCCGGCGTCGGGCGACGGGTAGGACATGGCGCGCTCGAGGCCGAAGGCGTGGATGGCGAGGGCACGCGCGGAGGCGCCCGCGGGCCAGACGGACATGCCGGGGACGGTGTAGCGATCGGGGCCGACGGCGTGGAGCACCAGCGGATTGGGCACGCCGTCGATGTGGAGGCGGAGCATGCCCATGTAGGTGTTGCGGCCGGTGAGCAGTTGCGTCAGCGCGGCGCTGACGATGGTCACGACAGGTTTGCCGTCGGCGTCGGGCGCGACGGTGATGGCCAACGTCGACCCGTTGGGCAGGGTGTAGTGTGCATCGCCGGCGGGCGCGAGCGGGAGTGCGAAGTCCCGGCCGACGAACTGAACGAGCGTCGGGCGTGTCTCGGGCATTTCGGGCCACAGCGAGACGGGGTTCACGAGCCAGCCGTCGGTGCCGTAAATCATCTGAGCGCCGGGCGGCCAGGGGATCAGGTCGGGCTCGACCTTGGCGGGCTCGAACATCTTCAGCTGCGACGGCTGGTAGCCGTAGAGTGTCAGGATGTGCATGTGCGCCAGGTGGAAGTTGCGGTTGTAGCGATCGCCGGCGAGCGGAGAGCCGCCGGGCGGTGACGACGAGAACAGGCGCATGTACCACAGGAGCGGCGGCCGTTGGGTCTCGCCGTGATGTTCGAGCGGCTGGAGCAGGTCGCGCGCCTCGCTGTGCTGGTAGAACGGCTCGGTGACGCGGAGCATGTTCGCGAGGATCGAGTAGGGGTAGCCGGGCACGAGGCCGACGACGAGCAGGGCGACGGCTGCGTTGAACCAGCGGCGGTCGACGACGAGCGTTCGGAGGATCGGCACGAGCAGCATGGCGGACAGCGGCGTGAGGCAGAGCAGGTAGCGCACCTCGCGGTAGGCGATGTACTGCATGATCGCGACGGTGAGGACCCAGATGATCGCCGCGACGCGCAGCGCGTAGCCGCCGCGTCGCCAGGCGATGACGATGCCGGGGACGATGAGCAGCGTCGTGAGCAGCCCGTACGCCGGGGCGTTGCGCAGGTAGACCCACCACGGGAACATGCCGGTGTTGCCGTGCACGCTGAACAGAAACTCGAGCTGCTTGAGCGGCAGCGTGAGCAGCGGCTCCTTGTCGCCGGGGAAGGTGAAGGCCACGGCCATGCCGAGCCAGGTGATCGCGCCGCTGATGAACGCCCCGAGGATGAGCATGCCGATGAGCCGGAACCGCGACGGCGCGGCGTTGGCGTCGAAGCCGCGGTCGTCGGCCACGCCGCCGTGCTCGACGTGTTCGTCCGGGGCGGCGGGCAGCAGCGTCACGATGATGTGGGCGATCACCAGGAACACCCAGAACGTCGCGTAGATGTGCTTGATGAGCGGCGCGAAGGCGCCGAGCACGATCAGCAGCGTCCACCACCCCCAGCACCACTTGCGTCGCAGCGCGTCGGCGGCGATCACCATGCCCAGCAGCAGCACGCCCGACAGGATGTCGTGGCTTACAAACGGCGCGTACTCGAAGAACATGAAGCACGGTACCGCGGCGATGTACGCCAAAAGCGTCGGCCACGATCGCCCGAACAGCCGCACCAGCCCCAGCCAGGTCAGCAGCAGGTACGCCGCGTGCAGCATCGCCATCTCGACGTGATACGGCCGCGCGTCCATCGTGTGAAACCCGCCGGCCTTGTGCGCGAACTCCGCCGGGGCGAGCAGCGCCATCATCATCGGGTTGCGGTTGTAGATCATCATCTGGCTGCGCCCGGTGAACCGGCGCGCGTTGCAGATCGTGTCCCAGCCGTCGTAGTACTCGGTCTCGACGAGGAACCCGGCGACGATCATCCACACGATGGGCAACGCCAGCACGATCAGCTCGGTCGTGCGGAAGGCGCGCGACGGTCGGCCGAGCGACGGCTCCGCCGCGGGCGGGGACGCGACCGCGGGCGTGACGTCCTTGCCGCCGGCGTCGGCGCTGGCGTTCGACGGGCGTTTCTTACGCTTGCTCAAGTCGGATCCTTCACACAACGACGCGCCCCGGAAGGCGCGGCCATGATAACACAATTAAATGCCGCCCCGACGCGACGGTCGAGCGGTTCACCGTCATTGCGGCGACGCGCCGCGGCGGCTCACACGCCGCGCGCCTGCGGGTCCCAGATCAGCTTGTGCAGCTGCGTCTGCACGCGCACGGGCAGCGCGTCGGCGAGGACCCACTCGGCCAGGTCGCGGATCGACAGCCCGGTGCAGCCGGGCAGCTCCGCGCCCGCCGGCTGTGCGTGCGCCGCGCTGACCAGCACCGCGTTCACCTTCGACGCCAGGTCGTGCTCGGTCAGCACGCCGCGCATCCACTCGTAGTCGGCGCGGCTCGTGAGCACGAACTTCACCTCGTCGCGCGGCGTGAGGTATGCGACGTTCGACCAGACGTTCCGTTCGACCTCGCCGGATCCGGGCGACTTGAGGTCCATGATGCGGATGACGCGCGGGTCGCAGGCCGCGATGTCGCACGCGCCGCTCGTCTCGATCAGCACGCCGTAGCCGTCGTCGGCAAGGCGCGACATGAGCGCGTGCACGTTCGGTTGCAGCAGCGGCTCGCCGCCGGTGACCTCGACGAGTCGGCACGCCGGCGCGACGCGGCGCACCTCGGCGATGATGTCGTCGATCGTGCGCTTGGCGCCCTCGTAGAACGCGTACTCCGTGTCGCAGTACCCGCAGCGCAGGTGGCAGCCCATCAGGCGGACGAACACGCAGGGCAGCCCGGCGTGCGTCGACTCGCCCTGGACGCTGAAGAAGATCTCGTTGATGGAAAGCGTTTCGGGTTTCAAGTTTCAGGTCTCATGTTTCAAGGCTCCGGCGGCAGGTCACTTGGGACCTGATACCTGAGACTTGAAACTCAAACATGATGTTTGATCAGCAGGGGGTCGGTCGTGCCAAGCTTGTCGAAGGCGGCGATGCGGAGGCGGCACGAGTCGCAGCGGGTGCACGGTGCGCCGTCGTCGGCCGGGTCGTAGCACGAGTGGGTCAGGCCGTAGTCGACGCCGAGGTCGAGGCCGCGGCGGATGATGTCGATCTTCGGCAGGTCGATGAGGGGCGTGTGGACGGTGAGGCGTGCCGCGCCCTCGACGCCGGCCCTGGTTGCGAGGTTCGCCATCGCCTCGAATGCCTCGATGAAGGCGGGGCGGCAGTCGGGATAACCGGAGTAGTCCACGGCGTTGACGCCGATGTAGATATCGACCGAGCCGAGCACCTCCGCCCAGGCCAGCGCGTAGGCGAGGAAGATCGTGTTGCGCGCCGGGACGTAGGTGACGGGGATGCCGGCGGACATCTGCGACTCGTCGCGATCCTTGGGCACGTCGATGTCGGCGGTGAGCGCCGAGCCGCCGAACGCGCGGAGGTCGATAGCGGCGGTGCGGTGCTCGACGACGCCGAGGTGCGCGGCGACGGCGCGGGCGGCTTCGAGCTCGAAGCGGTGGCGTTGGCCGTAGTCGAAGCTCAGCGCGTAGGGCGCGCAGCCGTCGGCTCGGGCGATGGCGAGCGTGGTGGCGCTGTCGAGTCCGCCGGAGAGCAGCACGACGGCCGGCTTGTCGGGGGTGTTGGGTGTCATAGCCAGCGCATTGTAGAGCCAAAGCGTGTCAGTCCAAGTGGGCGCCGCGCCGGGCGGGGCGGTCTCGCGTGATGGGGGTGCAAGAAAACAGCCCGGCGCGGGGCCGGGCTGCGTGGGTATCTGAGGTGGTCGGCGTTTGGATCAGCCGGCCTCTTCGGTGCGGAGCTTGGTCTTGTAGGTGTCGACCTTGCTGGGGTACTTCGCGTCATCGCTGAGCTTGGCCATGGCCATGTTCACCTCGATGATCTGACGCAGGACGGCCTGCTTGAGCTTCTTGTCGCTGACGGTCTCGGCCATGTCGGTCAGCTCGGCGTCAGCGGCGTCGAGCACTTCCTTGGCCTTGTCGGCCATCTCGGTCGACAGCTTGTCGGCGGCGGCGGCCATGTCGTCGAGCGTCTGCTTGCGCTCGGAGACTTCCTTCTCGGCGCCGGTGGCGAGGTCCTTGAGCAGGTCGCGGTAGCTGGCGTGCAGCTGCGCCTCTTCGCGGAGCGACATGCCGTACTCGGCGCGGGCCGCGTTCAGCGAGATCTTCGTGCTGATGCGGTAGTCCGGCTCGGCCTGCTTCGCGGCGGTGTCGAGGTCGTCGATCGCCTCTTCGTAAGCCGAGTTCGCGGCGGTGAAGTTCGCGGTGACCTGCTCCTCGTGCACCTTCGCGAGCTTCGCGAGGTTCTCGTCGAAACGCTTGAGCAGCTCCTCGGCGTGCGTGCGGGCGTCGGCGGCGAGCTTGTCGGTGTCCTTCTCACGTTGCTGCAGCGACTCGGTCGCCTCGGTCAGCTGCTTGATCTGCAGGTCCACGTCCGCGAGGCGGGCGTTGAAGATCTTGAGCTTCGCCTCGTCGATGTCGAGGTTCGCGGCGGCCAGATCGCTCTGGGCGGTGAGCTTGTCGGCCTCACGCGTGGCTTCGAGCGACACCTTCTCGAGGTCGAACCGCTGCTTGCCGGTCGACTTGAAGGCCTCGCGGGCGTTCTTGTCGGCCTCGGCGATCTTCTGCCGGCGGGCCGCGTCGTTCTTCTCGACCTGCGCCTTGAGGTCGGCGATGCCCTTGGTCAGCGGGTCCATCTCGCCCATGATCTTGTCGTGCATGGCGCGGAGGTCGGAGATCTTCTTCTGCATGTCCTCGAGGATCGACTTGTAGGCGACCGCCTCGTTGGCCGTCGCACGCGTGCGGGCCAGGCGGATGCCGGACAGGTCGGAGATCATCATCACGGTGGTGGGGCCCTGGTGGGTCCAGCTGACCGACGCGTCGCGGATCTTCAGGCGGGCCGTCGAAGACAGCTGGCCGGACTTCAGCGAGCGGGCGGCGACGATGTGCGCCGGCTTGACGCCCTGGAGCACCGAGCCTTCCTTCAGCGTCTTGGTCGCCTCGGCGAGGTTCGTCTGGCGGTACTGCTCACGCGTCTCGATCTTGCCGACGTCTTCGTTCTTGAGCTCGCGCACGCCGGCGATCGCCTGGTCGGTCTGCTCAAGGGCTTTGGCCAGCGCCTTCTGCGAGGCTTCGTGCTGGGCATCGGTGGGATTTCGCTCACAGCCGCCGATGAGGGCGAGCGTCAGCGAGACGGCGACGATCGGGTTGGACCATTTCACAGTGAAAGCCCCACTAAGTGTAGTTGGGATAGTGCGTAACCTTATACCACGTCCGGGTGTCGATTGCACCCCGGTCGGTCTGTCGATCAGCGATCGGCCGCGCCCCCGGCGTCAGCGGCTGCCGGCTCGGCCGGCGGCGCGAAATCGATCGGATATTCGTCGTTCTCACCCCAGAGGCTCTTGATCCAGTCCGCGATCGGCTTGATCCGCGGGTCCTCGCGGCCCGTGAAGTACGGACGCCAGGTCTTGAACTCCGCCGGGGCGGGGTACTTCGCCTCGTTACGCGGCAGGCCCCACTGGATCAGCAGCGAGTCCATCGGGATGAACCGGTCGATCACCGGCAGCTTGTCGATCTTCGTGCGGTGCAGCATCAGGTAGTTCGTGTACAGCACGTCCTCACGCGTCGCCCGCGTCGACTGCAGGTACAGGCCCTTGACCTTGCCGTCGCCGAAGTTGCGGATGAAGTACGGCACGACGTAGCGCGGGTACACCTGCTGCTTGAACACCTGGATGACTTCGGGGTCGCCACGCATCTCCACACGCGGGTAGAAGTCGCGGGCGCGGAGCTTGAACAGCAGCTCGAGCTGCTGGTAGCCCTGCAGCTTGCGCAGCTCGTTGAGGCCGTTGCGGTCGAGGTACGGCGCCATCACCGGGTCGTTGCGGAACTGCTCGAGCATCTCCTGCAGCATCTTGTTGTCGAACTTGGTGATGGTCGGCTTGTTGGACAGCTGGACCTCGAACACCTTGATGAGGTTGATGTCGTTCTGCGTCAGCACCTTCGACGCGCCGGCCTGATCGGGCTTCGGCGCGTCGGGCTGCGGCGCGTCGGGCTTCGGTGTGCCGGGCACGGTCGGCGCGTCGGGCGCGGGGGTCGGCGTCGGCGTCGGTGTCGGGGCGGTCGCCGGGTCGCCGAGCTTCTTCACTTCGTCGGTGATGATCGTGCGGAGCAGCTTCGCCTGGCTGTGATCGGGCTTGATCTTCAGAACGTCGTTCAGCAACGCCAGCAGCTTGTTGTAGATCGTCTTGGCCTCGTCGACGTTGCCGTCGGCCACGGCCAGCATCGCCTTGTCACGCGTGCTGCGCGCCAGCTCGAACATCGCGCCGGTATCGCCGGGCTTGACGTTCGCCATCGCCGCCTCGAACTCCTCGGTGAGCGTCAGACGTACCGTCTGCTTCTCGATTGCCGAGCGGTCGAACGGCGTGCTGATGCCCGCGACGTTGACGATCACGCGGTCGGGCGTTTCCCCGACCAGCGTGCCCTTGATTTGACGCCCGTCCTTGAGCTTGAGCTCAACTTCGCGCGCGTGAACCGAACCGGTCAGACATAGAGCCATGACCAACAGCGAGAATGAAATCCACCCTGGCACCGCGCGCATGCAAGCCTCCCGCGTGTTAAGTCCGGAATGGGCCGAAACGTAACGAAGTATCATAATTCCGCCTCCTGTACATGGCAAGTTCTGCCCGGGCGGGTTCCGCTGGGGGCCCGCCGCCTCTAGAATCTTAGACGTTGCCGGGTTACGGCGGGTTCTGTCTACTTATTTTTATGAGGTATCCCATGCGTGAATTGGTCATCTCAGCCATCGGCCCCGATCGCCCCGGATTGGTCGATCAACTGACCGCCGCGATCTCCCAATCCGCGGCCAATATCGCCGATTCCCGCATGATCAACCTGCGCGGCGAGTTCGCCGTGGTCATGCTCGTCGAGGCCCCGGACGACGCCGTGGACGCCCTGCGGACCCAGGTCCTGGCCGACGCCGAGGCCGCCGGGCTCCAGGCCAGCGCCCAGGTCATCGGCGACGAGCCCGCCGCCGGCAAGCCCGCCATCCCGTACCGCATCCGCACCTACGCCATGGACCAGGTCGGCCTCGTCCACCGCATCACCCACGCCCTGCACCTGCTCGGCGTCAACATCGAAGAGCTCTCCACCCGCCTCGAGCACGGCCCGCACTCCGGCACGCCGCTGTTCTCCATGGACATGATCGTCTCCGTCCCGCAGTCCGTCCCGCTCAAGAAGGTCCGCAGCGAACTCGAAGAACTCTGCGCCGAGCTGAACTGCGACCTGGACATCGATCGTGCATAACTGAAGTGACGGTGCGACTCGCTTAAGCGCGTCGCACCGACGACCCATGAAGCTCCTCATTGCCCCCGACAGTTTCAAAGAATCCATGACCGCGGCCGATGCGGCGGCGGCGATCGCGCGCGGGATCGAGCGGCTCGGCGTCGACGTCGAGATCGATCTCTGCCCGGTCGCCGACGGCGGCGAGGGCACCGTCGAGGCGATGGTCGAAGCGACGGGCGGCGAACTGAAACGCGAGGTGGTGATCGGGCCGCTCGGCGAGCCGGTCGAGGCGGCGTGGGGGTTGCTCGGTGACAAGACCACGGCGGTGATCGAGATGGCCGCCGCGGCGGGGCTGGCGCTGGTGCCGCGCAAGCGGCGCGACCCGGCGCGGACCACGACGTTCGGCGTCGGCCAGCTCATCGAGGCGGCGCTCGACGCGGAGGTCGCTCGCATCATCGTCGGCATCGGCGGCAGCGCCACGACCGACGGCGGCGCGGGCATGGCGCAGGCGCTGGGCGTGACGTTCACCGGCGTCGAGCCCCCGATGACCGGCGGGCAGCTCGCCGACGTCGGCGCCGTGCTGCTGCTCTCACGCGACGCGCGCCTGCGCAACGTCGCGATCGTCGTCGCCTGCGACGTGACCAACCCGCTGTGCGGCCCCAACGGCGCTGCCGCGGTGTACGGCCCGCAGAAGGGCGCGACGCCGGCGCAGGTCGCGCAGCTCGACGCCGGCCTGGCGCACCTCGCGTCCCTGCTGCCGGACGTCGACGCCGACGCGCCGGGCATGGGCGCGGCCGGCGGACTCGGATTCGGGCTCGTGGCGTTCTGCGGCGCGCGCCTGGAGCGTGGCATCGACCTCGTGCTCGACGCCGTGCGCTTCGACGAGCGCGTGCGCGGCGCCGATCTGGTCATCACCGGCGAGGGTCGGCTCGACGGCCAGTCCGTGCAGGGCAAGACGTGCCTCGGCGTGGCGACCGCCGCGGCGAAGCACGGCGTGCCGACGATCGCGCTGGTCGGATGCACCGGCGATGACGTCGAACGCACGCTCGACCACGGCCTGCGCGCCTACCACGCCGTCACCGGCCCCGACCTCAACGTGCCGGCCGACGACGCGATGCGCCGCGGCCCCAAGCACCTCGCCCGCCTCGCCGAGCGCGTCCTGCCGCTGTACCTCGACAAATAACTCACGCCTCGCCGTCACACCGCGAATAACATGCGCGCAAAAAAGCGACCCGGCGGGTGGAGACCGGGTCGCTGGAGACGGTCACCTCGACCTTCGAGGTGTCCGGTTTAAATTCTCGCGGCTTTAGAACAGCAGCTGGAACTGGGCACGCAGCACGAGGCTGTCCTCGGCGTGCGGGTCGCCCGAGCTGAAGCCCAGACCGTCGCTGGTCGCGCCGTTGCCGACCGGGTTGCCCGCGGGCAGCTCACCGTCAAGCCACCACACCAGGTCCATCGTGAACTTGGCGTTGTGCTTGTCGAAGTAGTAGTTGCCACCGAACGTCAGGAACTTCGCGTCGCTGGAGTCGGTGTCCTCGCTGATCCAGTCGAAGCGGACGTAGGGCTGCAGCTTGTTGGGGATCACGAAGTACGCGCCCTGCAGCTTCAGACCGTAGACGTCACGGTCGTCGGCGGCGATGTCGTCGTCGTAGTTGACGTGCACGCCCATACCGGCGGCGTCGAAGCTGAAGCCGTTGGTCTCGATCGAGCCGTCCACCGTCCAGCTGAACACGTCGGCCACGGAGATCGAGCTGTTGGCGGCGTTCTTGCCGTCACCGATCTGGTAGTGGAAGGCGGCGCCGACGAACGCACCGAAGGGCTCGCCGTCCCAAGCCGCGTAGTCCTTCATCTGGCCCCACTCGCCGGCCAGCTTCACATCGGCGCGACCGGTGATCGCGAACTCGACCGGGTCAGAACCGATCGTCGAGAACTCCTCGTCGCCACCGTCGTTGATCGACAGCATCAGCTTCACCGCGTCCATCGGCTCGTAGATCACTTCGATCTGCTCCGAGCGGTCCAGCGTGAAGTACTCGGTCGACACGTTGCGGTCCACGCCCAGCTGCGCCGAGGAGCTGGTCAGCTCTTCGCGGAGGAACGGCAGCTTGAACTTACCGAACTTGATCTTCAGGCCGTCGGCGATCTTCGTCTCGATGACCGCGTCCTCGACCTCGACCACGCCGTCACCACGGTCGCCGGCGAGCACGAGCTCGTAGTCCCACTTGCGGCCGGCCTCGACGTGACCCTTGACCTTCAGCTTCATGCGACGGAACTGGAAGCCCTGGTCCTCGTCGTCGTCGCTGTGACCCGACACGCCGTCCTTCTGGTTGAAGTTCGCCAGGTAGCGGAACTGCAGCTGGCCGCCGAGCTCCATCATGAACTTGCCGTCTTCGCTGGCCAGGAAGAAGTGCTTCTTCCAGCCGGCCGTCATGCCCTCGCCGGCGAGGCTGGCACGCGTGTCGGCGTCCGCCAGAACCTCGTGCACGAGGGTCTTGACTTCCTCGGCGCGACGCTCGGTCAGCCACGAGTCGTTGCTCTTGGCTTCCAGATTGGCCACCTTGGCCTTCAGAGCCTGAAGCTCCTTCACCATGGCGTCCATGTCCTTGTCCTGTTCGGCAGCACGAACCGGTCCCAGCGATCCGATCATCGCCACCACCAGCGCTGCGAACACGCTCCATCGATCCAATCGAGTACGGGGGTTCATTGCGTGTGTCTCCTTGCGTAAAACCCATCTGACCCACTTAAACGAATACCCAGTCACCAACGTTTGATGACCGGGTTCAGACTCATCGTCGGCACCGTTTGTTAGCTCGCGATGAGACCTTCGTTAGGAAGCGTGAGTCGTAGATGAAATTGGCGCAAGACACTCGACAAGGAGGGGGTTAGCTGACGTAAGATGACTGCAGAGGGTTTGTTACAGGCTCACCCGTTCGCCGGGGTTAACACGCTGCGGGACGCTGTCGTTGTCGAGATCTGTCGGCTCCACGGCCGTCAGCGGACTGATCTCGATCGCCGCCTCGACGTTACCGGACGCGTCACGCGCGACGCGGCATCCGCGTGATTCCAGCCAGCGGGCCGCACGATCTGTCTGTAACGCCTTGCTCGTCGCCGCCGAGTCGCTGCCCTCGGCGTTCTTGATCGGGCCGAACTCGTCGGCGCGGATTGTCTCCAGCACAATGCTTTTTTCACACAGCGGCAACGCGTCGAAAACGAACGTCTCCAGTTTGACCGCGTTCGGCGCGCCCGGCTCGACCGCCGCGCCCGTCGCCAGGTCCACGTGCGGCACCTTCTTAATGGCGCGGTGCCACGGCAGCCCGAACGCCCCGGCGTTGAGCTTGCGAACGAAGTTCAACGCGATCACGTGGATCGCGATCGACCCGCCGTTGAACTTCAGCGACCCGTCGGCGTTCGTCGCGTTGGCCAGTTCGTCGGGCAGATCGGAGTACTCGATGACGCTGATCTTGCCGTCGACGTCGGCGAACACGCCGACCTTCTCCGCGGCGTTGGCCTTCTGGACCATCTTGCTGGACATCTCGGCGCCGTCGAGCGCGTGCAGGCCGATGAACAGCGGATCGACGCAGCGGACGAGCGGGTTGTCGACCTGGAAGTAGCTGATCTGCTCGACGCCGCGCGACGCCATGTCATCGATCGCGCCGCTCTTGAACAGCGCCAGCAGCGACCCGCCGTGCCCGTCGGGGTTCGTCGCCAGCGTGCCCTTGTCCGCCAGCAGCGCCCCGCCGTCGGTCGAGAACGACGGCACGGTGCCCTGCGGGAAGAACGTCACGGCCTCGGCGGGCAGGCCGAAGTTGTCGTGCTCGGCGAAGAACGCCCGCGTCGGCGCATCGTTAATAGGGCTGGTCATGATGTACCAGCGCACGTCCGCGTCGTACTTCGTGCGCACCTTGATGATCGACTCGGCGAACAGCTGGAACAGCGTCTTGTTCTCGATGGGCGAGGCGGGGAACGTGCCCTTGGGCCCGTCCCAGCCGAGCCGCGTGCCCTGGCCCCCGGCCACAGTGAACGCCGCGACCTTGCCGTCGCGGATCATCTGCTCGCCGAGCGCCCGCGCCTCGTCGTACTTCGTCTTCAACTCGGCGGTCGGCTCGGCGGGGTAATACGGCGCGGGCTCGATGCTCGCGGGGAGCTTGATGTCGGGCTCGCGCACGACGTACTGCTGCACGAGGTCCGCCAGCGCCGCCCAGTCCTGCGCGTCGATCTGATCGAGCAGCGCCGCCTTGCCCGCGTCGTCCAGCTCTTCGTAGAACGTCAGCACGTGCTGCTGGTTATGAGATTCGAGCGTCTCGCGGACTTGTTCGTAACGACTGGCCAGTTCGGTCGGACTCATGCGTAAGCTCCCATCGGTTAGACACGCAGTGAAGAGAAGTGCGGCGAACTTGTCAACCGGGGCGGATGGGAATTGCGTGAACAACATCACCAGATCACCACTTCGCCAAATCACCAAATGACCTCACGCATCGAGCGTCGTCGTCGCGCGCGGTTTGGGTTTGGCGTGCTGGGCGCGGACCTTGTCGCAGGCGTCGTCGTCGCGGAAGGCGACGATGAGCCAGGCGGTGGCGACGAGGGCGAGCGTGGCGCCGAAGGCCATCGCGGCTTCGAGGGAGAGGGTGGCGAAGTACCCGCCGGCGATGGAGCCGATGAACCGGGCGAGGCCGAAGCAGAGCATGCCGTAGAGGCCCTGCATGGAGTTGCGGAATGCGGGCGCGGCCTTGAGGTTCAGGTACATCGGCGGAATGAAGTACAGCGCCAGGACGATCGGCGCGTGCAGGACCTGCGTGGCGATCGCGACGGGGACGGTGGGCACGACGGCGAGCAGGCCGAGGCGGAGGACCATGCCGGCCGCGCCGAGGATGAGCACGCCGCGGAGGCCGAGGCGGTTGAGCAGGACGTCGGCCTTCATGATCAGCAGCACCTCGCAGAGGACGCCGATGTTGACGATCAGGCCGATCCACTTGCGGTCGATGTCGAGGTGCTGGAGCTGGCGGGAGTAGAACGAGTAGAAGATGCTGATGGCGAGGAAGAGCATGATGAGGGGGACGACGAGGTGGACGACCGGGCCGCGGGACATGACGCGCCAGGCCTCGGTGGAGGGCATGACGCGGCGGGACGGCGCGGGTTCGTCGTTGGTCGGGCTGTCATCGGGCTCGGCGCGGTCAACATCGCTTGCAGCGGTGGTTTCGTCGGGGCGTGCGCGACCCGTGTTCGGCAGGGCGGGCGCGGTGAGCGCGGCGACGGCGGCGCACGCCGCGGCGGTGACGATCGCCCACACGCTCGTCGCCTCGGTGAACTGCATCAGCAGGTACAGCGCCACGGCGGGCAGCATGAATCCCCAACTGCCCCACAGTCGCAGGCGGTGGTAGCGCGGCGGATCGACGCCCGCGGTCTCGGCGTCGGCGAGCGTGCCGAACGTCAGGCCGTCGAGCTGCGAGAACATCGGCGTGTACGCCATGCTGAACAGCAGCGACAGCGTCAGCAGCACGATGAACAGGTGCGTCTTGCCGGCCGCGGCGTCAACCCCGGCCACGACCTCCGCGGCGTGCGACTGCGCGTCGAAGCTCACGAGTGCGATGGCCGTGAGCCCCGCCGCCGCGAGCGCGTAGCCGACGCCGATGAGTACCTTGTTGGAGGCGTGGCGATCGGCGAGGTACGCGATCACGGCAGGCATCAGGATCACCGACAGCCCGTACACGCCGCTGACCCACCCGATCTGCCAGTCGCTCATGCCCAGCTCGTTGAGGTACACCGGCATGTAAGGCAGATACGCGCCGACCACCGCGAACAGCAGCAGGTAGTGCAGACGGAGCCAGCCGAAGCCAAAACGCATGGGCCGAATCTTAGCACGCTCGCCGGTGTGGCACTGACAAGCGAGTCCGCGAGCTTGCCGATGGTCGAAACTCCTTACGCCTCCGCCACTGACAAGCTCACTGCTCTCCCTTGTCAGTGCCACCCGAAACGCCAGATTTCGCGGTCAGCCCATCGGTCAACCGCTCCGCGAGTGACAGCATGTAAGGCCCCATCTGCGGGCCGTAGAAGTTCATCGTGCGGGTCTCGTAGTGGCTGGTCGAGTTGAACACGTCCGCGGCGATGATGTAGCCGCGGTAGTCGCCGTTGAAGCTGGTGAGGATGGAGGTCACGCCGTGCTGCGCCGCGTGGTCGGCCAGCGGCTGGGCGATCGACCCGGCCACGTCGCCCGGCATCGCCGTCAGCACCGCGTCGCCGATGCGCAGCGCGTGCAGGTGCGTATGTCGGTCGGCGATCCAGTTGGTGCACACCGGGCTGAGGCGCAGCGACCGGGTGACCGGCACACGCAGCGAGGGCAGGTCGACGCCGATGCGCCAGTTGCCCAGCGTGATCTCGCTCTGCCAGCGCGGGTGTGTGATCTGGTCGGCGATGTGGTCGCCGAGCAGTCTGCCGAGCTCGTCGGCGCGCTGCTCCGGTGTGTCGGCCTTGGGGCGGTTGGCGGTCGCGTCGCCGACCGCGCCCGCGGCGAACATCACCATGCCCGCGCCGGTGCGCGCCTTGAGCGTGTCGACGAGGCCGCCGGGGTAGTCGGCGCTGACGGCGTGGGAGAACTGGCCGCAGACCGTCGCGTGCGGGCCGTACGTGGCGAGCATCGCGGCGGGTTTGGCGTCGGCATCGCCGTGCGGGCGGAACATGAGGATCGACATCTGGTCGAACGTCGGCCCGCCGGGCGTGACGCGGTTGCGCTGGGCCTTGTCCTGCAGGTAGGTGACGGTGGCGACGTCGACGGGCGTCGCGGCCGCGGGGTCGCGCGACTGCTTGACGACGTCCGCGGCGAGGCCCGCCAGCTTGTCGAAGTACGCCGGGTCGTAGTCGCCGTCGAGCAGCACCTCGAGCGGGTGATCGCCCCAGCCGCCGGGCCCGCTGTGCGTGTGCGTCGCGGTGAAGTACACGTCGCCCGGCTCGAGGCCCGCGCGATCGAGGATCGCCGCGGCGAGCTTCGCGTTGATCATCAGCATGTCGGCGGCGAGCACGGTGACGGTCAGGTCGTCGACGGTGATGCTCATCGCGCGGAGGTAGCAATGGGAGTGGATCGACGTCGCGGCCTTGGGGCGACGCCCGCCGAACCCTGCGAGCGGGTGGCCGATGTCGGGCGTGATGTCGACCTCCGCGACGCCGAGGCGCGCGGGGCCGCGCCGGATCGTCGGCGTGCCGATCGCCGCGAGCGTCGACGTTTCGTAGTCGCTGGCGACGTACGTCGAGTTGTCCGCGGGCCAGGGGCCGATGCAGATCAACCCGAGCAGCAGCGCCACGCCGAGCACGCGCTTCCACCGGCGTCGCAGCCACGACTTCGGCTTCGGCGCAGCCGTGTCGGTCGCCTTCTGCGGCGAGGCGCCGGGCGTGTCCGCAGCGTCGGCGGGCGGCGTGGGGTCGCTGGTTGTGTCGTGGGCGTCGCTCATGGTGGGTGCGTCGGGCGAGTATATCGGCCCGCACGCCCCACGAGCGAGCATGGCGCTACTTGTGGTCCACGAGTTCGATCATGGCCTCACCGGCCGCGTGGCCGATGCGGGTGTACCAGATCGCGCTGCCGAAGTAGTGGTACGCCCGGTCGCTGCCCGTCAGCTTCCAATGCTCGAAGTTATCCTTCCAGTGCGGGTACAGTTCCATCGCGGCCTTGTCGACCAGCGGGTGCGTGGCGAACGCCTTGACGTTGCCCTTGAACTCCGGCACCGCGTTCATCGCCATCTGCGCCTGGTAGACCTTGTGCGTCTCGGCCACCTCGGGCTTCTCCGCGAACGTGCCGATCGCCGCGATGACGAACGGCAGCTTCGGCACGCCGAGATCCTTGCGGACGTCCTTGATGAACATCTCCATGTTCTGCTTGTACTCGTCGGGCGCGTAGTCGCCGAACTGGTCGTTGAATCCCTGGAACCAGAAGAACCCCGCGAACTCCAGCGGCCTGCCCTTGAGTTGCGGGAACAGCGTCGCGTAGTTCGCTTTGACGTCCTCGACCTCGGCCATCATGTTGCGGTACGAGACGCCGTACTGCGGCTCGATGTCCTGCATGGTCGGCAGCGGCGCGGGCTTCCGCCGCTTGTTCTCCGGCTTGTCGGCGTCCTGCTTGGCCATGTTCTCGTTCTTCTTCCTGGTATTCTCGATCTGCTTGGCCAGCTCTTCGTCCAGGCGATCCTTCGTGATCGGATTGCTCGGCGAGCGGAACTTCTGGTACAGCGAGTGCCCGCCCCACGCGGCCTTGATCAGCAGCACCGGCTCGTCGAAGTGCTCGCCCAACATGTACCCGAACTCGTACTCCGCGCCGGTCGCGCCGGGTGAGCCGTACCCCAGCGTCAGGTTGCCGTGCCGGTCGAGGAATTTGATGAACACGTCGTCGCGCTCGACCCACTTGTCGCCGTCACGCAGGTGCGCGAAAAAGTCCTTCGTCTTGGCGTCCTGGCCCTGGTAGTTCCACAGGTCGTTGCGGGACTTGCCCTCCATGTTGGACTGCCCGGCGAGGATGAACACCTTGACCGGCTTGTCCGCGGCGTGCCCGGGCGAGACGTTCAGCAGCAGGGTGATCACGCAAACCGTCAGCGCAGCAAAAAACGCTCGGGATCCCCGAAAAACGCTGGAGAATAACATCATGTGTCCTTTCGAAAGGAGCCCGTTGCCCGCGGGCCTGACATATGATTGTGTGTACGATGTCACGGGTTACGCTTATCGAGAATTTATTTTTTCACCGACGATTGGTTTCCGCTCGGCGGCAAGCCCCCGGCCGACCTGCGACGTTATCATACTGTGGACCACGTCGGCCCACGCCGCGGCCGGACGACGCGGCGACTTCCCTCACTCCCGCACGAGGCTCGATCATCTTGCGTTATCCATCCTTTAGAGTCGTTGGCCTGATCGTTATGACGGCCGCCGCCGTCGGCGCGTTCGCCAAGCCGCCGGTCATCACGCCCGCCGAAACGCCCGTGCTCGGCGAGGTCGACCCGTATCTCATCGAGACGCTGTACGGCTCGAAGGACCCCGACGCGTCGCTGGCGAGCCTGCAGGACGACCCGAAGTTCAACGCGCTGGTCGACAAGTACGACCTGCGTCTGTTCAGCGGCCCGATGCTCGGGTGCGTGACGCCGACGTCGGCGAAGGTGTGGGTGCGGACGGCGCACCCGGCGAAGGTGCAGGTGGTCGTCGACGGCGCGGGCAAGTCGGCGGTGGTGGAGACGAAGGCGGACGGCGACTACACGGCGGTGCTGTCGATCGACGGGCTCAAGCCCTGGACGCAGTACACGTACGACGTGCTCGTCGACGGCAAGAGTGCGCTGGGCGACTTGAAGCCGAAGTTCCGCACACACCCGACGCGCGATCAGAAGGTCGCGTTCAGCGTCGGGTTCGGCGGCGGGTGTCGCTACATGCCCGACAAGGAACGCATGTGGGACACCGTCGCGTCGGCGCACCCGCAGGGGTTCCTGTTCCTCGGCGACAACATCTACATCGACGAGCCCGACTGGCGCGGCAAGCAGCGCGCGATGTACTACCGGCGTCAGTTGCGCCCCGAGTTCCGCCGCATGACCTCGCAGACGTCGGTCTACTCGATCTGGGACGACCACGACTTCGGCGCGAACGACTCGGCGGGCGGGCCCGACAGGTTCAAGCCCGCGTGGAAGCTGCCGGTCTGGAAGGTGTTCACCGAGAACTGGAACAACCCCGCGTACGGCGGCGGACCCGAGCAGCCCGGCTGCTGGTTCGATTTCAGCATCGGCGACGTCGATTTCTTCATGACCGACGGCCGGTACTACCGCGACTTCAAGAGCGGCACAATGCTCGGACCCGTGCAGAAGAAGTGGCTGCTCGACAGGCTCAAGGCGTCGACCGCGACGTTCAAGGTCATCGCGTCCGGCACGCTGTGGACCGAGTTCGCCGACAAGGGCGGCAAGGATTCGTGGTCCGGAGTCATGAAGGAACGCGACGAGATCCTCGACCTCATCGACACCGCAAAGCTCGGCGGCGTCATCCTCATCTCCGCCGACCGACACCGCACTGACATCTACAGGATCGAACGGCCCAACGGCTACGACCTCTACGAGTTCGAGACGTCGAAGATGACCAACGATCACACGCACCCCACGAAAAAGGAAGCGTTGTTCTCGTACAACAAGGGCAACTTCTACGGGCTGCTGAAGTTTGATCTGACGCAGGCCGACCCGACGATGACCTTCGAGTGCATCGGCATCGACGGCGAGGTCATCCACAGCTTCCCGCTGAAGCACAGCCAGCTCGAGTCGCCGAAGAAGTGACACGCGGCGCTCAGTAGACGATGAAGAAGCGGCCGTCGGGAGCGGCGAACGCGGTGATGACGCTCCACGCGGGCACGCCGTCGCGTCGGCCCTCGGCGCCGCTCACCGGGCGGCCCTCGGCGTCGAACACCTGCCACGCCACGTCGCCGCCGCGGTTCCACGCCATGCCTTCGGTCCACGCCATCAGCACGCGGCCCTGCGCGTCGGCGACCGCGACCGGATGTTTCGGCCCACGCTTCGTCCGCGGCTCGATGACGCGACCGACCTGCCCGCGGTCGTCCGCCACGCCGTACATCACGCGGTCCTGCGACTCGAACGCGACCACCGCGGTGCGCTTCGGCCCCTGCACGATCGCCGCCGTGCTCATCGGGCACTTGCCGACCTTCCAGCTCGACAGCGTCGATGACCTGAACCGCTCGCCGCCGTCCGTCGAGACGAGCAGGCGGATGTTGCGTTCGAGCGACGGCTCGGCCGTGCGATAGAGCAGGTACAGCCGCCCGTTCGCCGCCATCGCCCGCATGCCGCAGCACCCGCACGCGCCCGCGGGGCTCGGGTCGGCCGGACGCTCCGGTGAAAACGTCTGGCCGTCGTCCGTGCTGCGCGCGACCCACACCGTGCGGTTCGCCTCCTCGGTCTGCGCGTTCGGCGGTCGGCCGTGCCACGTGACCCACACCCGCCCGGTGTCGTCCGCCGCGATCGAACCGCCGCCGTCGAGCCCGACGGTGCTGGTCATCACGTTGCGCTGCGCCTCGAACGCGTCGCCCCTGTCGTTAAGCCGGGCGTACAGCATCGGCGCCGGGTCGCTCTTCGCGTGTGTCTTGTTCGAACCCATCCATGCCACGTGCGCGCGACCGTCGCGCCCGATCGCCAGATGTGCGCCGCGCACGTTGCCCATCGCGATCGCCGCGCCGGGCGTGCTGTTGACACGCACCGGCGTCGACCACGTGCCGCCCCAGTCGCGCGACCGCACGTAGTACACGTCGCCCGCCTGCGGGTCACCGCTGAAATAGATCAGGTGAACGGTGTCCCCGTCGACAACCGCCTGCGGCTGAATACCGTCGTTCGGCGTGCGCAGCGCCGTGACGCTCGTGTCACCGGCGCGTAACCCGCCCGTCACCGACCACGCGACCGCGATGATGAGCAACCCCGACGTGACATAATGACGTGATCGCATGCCCGGCTCCCTGCGCGTGGTGTTCCGTCAATTCAACGCGGCAGAGCCCGAAAAGTTGCCGCGGGATATCGGTCGGTCGCGCGGTCGTCGGGTGTGGCCGATCAGCCTTCAAGCAGTTCGAGCCGCTTGAGCGCCTCACGCTTGCCGAGGTTGCGCACCGAGGCCCAGCCGGCCAACTGCTTCTTGCGCGGCCGACTCTTGCCCGCCTCCCAGTTGTAGATCGTCAGCCCCGACACGCCCACGAGTTTGCCGTAGTTCTCCGCCGAGAGCCCCAGCTTAGCGCGGTGACGGGCGACCCACTTCGGCGAGTAGCGCACCTCGTCGGCCTTCTCGATCGGCGCGCTATTGGCCAGCCGACGCTTCTCCTGGTTCTCGATGAAACTCAGACGCTTCTGAAGGTCCGACACCTGCCGCTTGAGCTCCGCGACGTCGCGTCGGTACTGCGCCGACTGCTTCTGCAGCGTGGCGGTCTGACGCTTGATCTCCTTGCGGGCGACGCGTGCGATCTCGTCCTTCAGAATCGTGGCGATATTGGGCATGCCGGGCTCCGTTGATCGATAGCTGAGTAAGTTTGAACGACAGGTCTACGGAGGGTAGCAGGCCCGTCGCGGCTTCTCAACTCATCGAAATCCAGCCGCACCAGGCGTGATCCCGGCAGCGATCGCGCCACGCGGAACTATTGAGCGGTTGACGTTTGTAACCCCGGGAACCGATGCCGCTGCGTCGGTGCGATTCTATAAATTGAAACACCGCCCGGCGGGGCGTCAGACCGCGTCGGGGATCACGAACGGATCGCGGTACGTGCGACGCAGCAGGCCGTTCGCCGCCGCGGCCTCCGGCGTGTTGGCGAACGCCTGCTTCGCCGGGTCGATCTCCAACGCCGCGCCGAGCACGAGACGCTCGTCGGCGTTGGGACGCTCGTGCAACGCGAGGTGCTCGATCATGCGACCGGCCGCGTCGCTCATCACGGGGCTGGCCTTAACGGATTCCCTGACGACTTCCGGCGTGCTCTGCGATCCGGTGAGATGGCTGATGTTGCCGATCAGGCACAGGGCGGTCGACAGGTGTCCCTCGGCGATCTCGCAGTTCAGGTCGCTGCGCTTCCGCGAGCGCACGGCCGCGATGAAGTTCGCCTGGTGATCGCGGCCGCTGTCGCCGTCGATGGTGCGCACGCGTTTGCCGTCGTTGTCGTAGATCGCGCCGCCAGCCAGGCCGCGGAAGCTGCCGTGCTCGCACTCGACGATCACGCCGCTGCGCACACCGAGGTAGTTGTCCGACGTGCGCTGGCCGGGTTTGGCCGGGAGATTGCGGATCTCGATGATCACCGGCGCCGGCGCGTAGTCGTAGAACACCACGTGCGTGTTGGGCGTCTGGCCGTCGTCGGCCCAGCCGAAGCGACCGCCCACGCTGATCACACGCGGCGGCAGCGCGTCGGCGCCGATGATCCACCGCGCCAGATCGAGGATGTGCGGCCCGTTGTTGCCGAGCTCGCCGTTGCCCGTCTCCCAGAACCAGTGCCAGTCGTAGTGGAACTGCTTGCGCGTGATCGGCGAGGTGGGCGCGGGCCCGGCCCAAAGGTTGTAATCGACCGTCGCCGGGACAGCCTGCGCGTGGTCGACGTGCCCGATCGACCCGCGCAGGCTGTAGAACGGCAACCGCACCCGCTGGATGCGCCCAAGCTCCCCCGCACGCATGATGCGTACCACTTCCTGCCAGCCCGGATCGCTGCGCCGCTGCGTGCCCGCCTGCACGACGCGATCGTACTTGCGCGCCGCGGCGATCATCTGCCGACCTTCCCAGATGTCGTGAGCGACCGGCTTTTCGACGTAGACGTCCTTGCCCGCCTGGCACGCCCAGATCGTCGCCAGCGCGTGCCAGTGGTTGGGCGTCGCGACGCACACCGCGTCGACGTCCTTGCGGTCGAGCACCTCGCGCAGGTCCGCGTGCTGCGTCACGTCGCCGCCGAAGTGCTTGGTCGCGGCTTCGCTGACACGCGCCGAGTCGGCGTCGCACAGGCCGACCACGCGCACGCCCGGCAGCTTCTTGAACATGCCGATGTGCTGATTGCCCTTGTTGCCGTTGCCGATGATCGCGACGCGAATGTCGTCGTTGGCTCCGAGCACGCGCGAGCGGGGCGCCAGCGAAAGTGCGCTCGCGGCGAGTGATCCCATAACGAAACGACGGCGGCTGAGCTGGTGCATGAACGATTCTCCGTTGGATTGCACGTGACATCATGGTAGCCGGGCTCGACGGTGCGGTCAAACATTCGTCGCCAAATCATGCGTCACAACGTCGGCGCAACACGCGAGTCTTTGTTATCATTGGGTTTGGCTCTACTTTCGTACGGAGTACGCCGGGATGTCACCGGGTCGGTCGCCAGTTCGATTGGTGGATATCGCGCGCGAGGCGGGGGTCTCGCGGGTCGCTGTCGGTCACGTGCTCAACGGCTCGGGCGGCAAGCACGTCCGCATCGCCGACGACACGCGGGAGAAGATCCTCAAGATTGCCCGGCGGATGAACTACCGCCCCAACCTCGCCGCCCAGCAGCTCCGCGGGGCGCGCAGCCAGATGATCGGCGTCGTGCTCGACACCGTGAACACCCCCGTCATGTACAACCGCCTCGCGGCCATCGAGTCCGAGGCGAGCCGGCGCGGCTACCGCCTGATGATCGGGCAGGTGCACAGCGAGCCGTCCGGCCTGATCACCTACCTCGACGACTTCGCGGCGCGCGGCGTCGACGGCGTCCTCTGCCTGCTCGACCTCATGCGCAGCTACCGCGAGGAACTGCGGCAGACGCTCGCCGGTCGGCCCAACCTGGTCATGCACGGAAAACCCCTGATTGAGGGCGGATCGTGCATCCGCGTCGACACGACCGACGCGATCTACCAGGCGGCGGGGCACCTGATCGACCGCGGCCGAAACCGCGTGGCGATGCTGCTGTGGAACGAGGAAGACGCGCTGTGCGAGGCGCGTCGCCAGGGCTACGCCAACGCGCACCGCTCACGCAACCGCGACGTCGAGGCGTCGCTGGTCTGGTCCGCCGAGTCGCCCACCGCGACGCCGGATCCTCAGACGATCGACCGGTGCATCGACGTGCTGGTCAACGAGCGTCGGGCCGACGCGATCATCGCGCCCAACGACGTGTGGGCCGTGCGGCTGATGAAGCGGATGAAGGCGCAGGGCGTGCGTGTACCCGACGACGTGGCGATGATCGGCTACGACAACCTCGACATCGCCGAGGTCATCGAGCCGGGCCTCACGAGCATCGACCAGAGCCACGCGGCGTACGCCTCGGCGGCGATCGACCTGCTCGGTCGGATGGTCGAAGAGCACGAAGCCGTCGCCGAAACCGTGACGATCCAGCCGCTGCTGATCGTCCGCGAATCGACCTGACGCGGCGGCGCTACACAGAATCATCGGACGGGGTGGACAGCGGCGGCGACGACTGCTATCGTATGATGTCACGTGTAATTCGCTACAAAGAGCGGAGGTTTGCCCTTGGTCACCCACGCGACTCCATCCGGTCCGTACTTCGATCTGCAGGTCAACGGCTACGCGGGCGTCGATTTCAACGCGCCGCAGCTGTCGGTCGAACAGGTCGAGATGGCGTGCAAGCAGCTCGCGGACGATCACGTCGGCGGCATCCTCGCGACGATCATCACGGCGGACCTGGCGGACATGACGCAGCGGGTCGCGCGGGTGGCGCGCTTCGTGCAGTCCAGCGAAATCGTGCGGCGCGTGGTACGCGGCGTCCACGTCGAGGGCCCGTTCATCAGCGACACGCCCGGCTTCGTCGGGGCCCACCCCGTGGAGCACGTGCGCCGCGCGACGGTCGACGACGCGCGGCGGCTGGTCGACGCCGGCGAGGGCCTCGTGCGGCTGATGACGCTGGCGCCGGAGCACGACGACGGTCTGGCGGTGACGCGGCATCTCGTCGGCGCGGGGGTGACGGTCTCGGCCGGTCACTGCGACCCGCCGCTGGCGGTGCTGCGTGCGGCGGCGGAGGAGGGGCTGAGCATGTTCACGCACCTCGGCAACGGCTGCGCTGCGACGCTCGACCGACACGACAACATCATCCAGCGGGCGCTGAGCCTGTCCGATCGGCTCTGGATCTGCCTGATCGTCGACGGCGTGCACGTGCCGTGGTTCGCGTTGAACAACTACCTCCGCAGCGCCACGCCCGAGCGGTGCATCGTCGTCAGCGACGCGATGGCGGCCGCGTCGATGGGGCCCGGCAGCTACACGCTCGGCGGGATGGAGCTCGAGGTCGGCGACGACTGCGTGGCGCGCTACGGCGACACCGGTTACCTGGCCGGGTCGTGCATCACGATGGAGGCCAGCGCCGCGAACCTCGGCCGCCGCATGCACCTCGACGCGGCGACGATCCGCCGGCTGACGTGGACGAACCCGCGCGCGGCGATCGGCCTGGAGGACGACGGCGTCGAGCCGTTCGCGGGCCTGGGCATGGAGACCAATCATGAGTGACGAACCCACGGTCGCGCCCGGCGACGCCGCGATCGGCGGCACGCCGGGGGATGTCGCTGCGCCCGTGCGTCGCGGCCCGACGGCGTGGCTCGCGGCGATCGGCCCGGCGATCATCGTCGCGTCCGTCGTCCTCGGGCCCGGCAGCATCCTCATCTCCTCGAAGGTCGGCACGGAGTACGGCTACGGCATGATGTGGGTGCTGGCGATCGCCGTGCTGTTCATGATCGGCATGGTCGCGCTGTGCGCCCGCCTGGGCATCCTGCACGACGGGTCGATGTGCGACGAGCTGGCCGCGAGCGTCGGTCGCCCGGCGACGGTATTCGTCGGGCTGATCATCTTCCTGATCGTCGCGTGCTACCAGACGAGCAACAACGGCGCGGTGCTCGCGGCGCTTGAGCCGCTGTTCGACTGGCCGCGCGATGGGCAGGAGGGCGTCAGCGACGCGGCGCTGCAGCACGCGCAGATGATCAAGGCGTTGGTGCTCGTCGGCTTCAACGGGTTCGTCGTCGTGATCCTCTTCGCGCTGCGCGGCCTTTACAAGAAGCTCGAGTCGCTGATGAAGGGCATGGTGATGCTGATGGTCGTGGCGTTCCTCGCCAACCTCATCTTCGCCCGCCCGTCGCTCATCGATGCGTTCAAGGGGCTGATCCCGAGCCTGCCGAGCGGCGGGCTGATCCCCACGGAGCAGGACGGCCACATCGTCGATCCGCTGCTGACGGTGCTCGGCATGATCATGACGACGTTCTCCGTCGCCGGCGCGTTCTACCAGGCGTACCTCGTCCGCGAGAAAGGCTGGAAGATCGCCGACGCGAAGCAGGGCATGCGGGACTCGGTGATCGGCATCACGACGCTGGGCGTGCTCAGCGCGATGATCATGATGACCAGCGCGGCGGTGCTGCACGGGCACGTCCAGCCGAGCGATCTTAAGACCGTCACCGATGTGTCGCAGCAACTCGAGCCGGCGTTCGGGCGGAAGGCGACGCTGCTGTTCAGCGTGGGCATCTTCGCCGGCGCGTTCAACCCGTTCATCATCAACGCGATCATCGGCGGCACGCTGTTTTCCGACGCGCTGGGCCTCGGCTCGAAGATCGACGGCGTCTGGCCGAAGGTCATGACGACCGGCGCGCTGGCGGTGGGCATGGTGGTGGCGCTGCTGAGCGTGGTGGCGGGGATCGATCCGATCGGCGTGATCGTGTTCGCGCAGGCGCTGACGGTGCTGGGCGTGCCGGTGCTGGCGGTGGCGGTGCTGGGTCTGGCGATCCGGGCGAAGCGGCGATCGTCGGCGATGGTGCCGATGTGGATGCCGCTGATGTGCGGAGCGGCGGTGCTGCTGACGGTGGCGCTCGCGCTGCGCACGGCGTACCGCCTCTACCTGCAGCTGACGTGATCGAGGTTGCCGCGGACGCGGCCGACGGAGGAGCAGACCATGGACGTGATCATCAGTGACGACGCACAGCATCTCGGCGCCCGCGCCGGCGCCGACGCCGCGGCGATCATCCGCCGCGCGATCGCCGATCGCGGCCGCGCCAACATGATCGTCGCGACCGGCGCCAGCCAGTTCGCGACACTCGACACGCTCGTGGCCGAGCCCGACGTCGACTGGTCGCGCGTCACCGGCTTCCACCTCGACGAGTACATCGGCCTCGGCCCCCAGCACCCCGCGTCGTTCTGCGGATACCTCAGGCAGCGGCTCGTCGACCGCGTGCCGCTCGCGGCGTTTCATTACATCAACGGCCTCGCGAGCGACCCGCACGCCGAGTGCGCACGCGTCGGCGCGATCCTTCGCGAGCACCCGATCGACGTGGCGCTCGTCGGCATCGGCGAGAACGGGCACCTGGCGTTCAACGATCCCCCGGCGGACTTCGACGCGCCGGGCGAGTACATCGTGGTCGACCTCGACGAAGCGTGTCGGCGGCAGCAGTGGGGCGAGGGCTGGTTCGAGTCGCTCGAGGCCGTGCCGACGCGGGCGATCTCGATGACGGTGGGGCAGATCATGCGGTCGGCGGCGATCGTCTGCTCGGTGCCCGACGCGCGCAAGGCCGAGGCGGTGCGCGGTTCGATCGACGGCCCGGTCACGCCGGACGTGCCCGCGTCCATCCTCCAGCGTCACGCGCACACGACGATCTACCTCGACGCGGCGTCGGCCGGGGCGCGGGTCTCGGCGGGATGACCTGCGCCGGGCGTTGCGGCGCGCGTACAATCTAGCCTCATGGGGTTCAAGGCGCGGCGAATCAGTGAGATGACGTGCCCCGAATGCGGGGGCGACTCCGACGTGTCGAGGCATCGGCCGTTCGACGACCATGTCTGTCCGCACTGTCGTTGTGCGCTGAAGGTGCCCGCGGGCTTCGCGCACTACCAGGTGTATGAGCGGCTCGGCAAGGGCGCTTACGGGTTTGTGTTCCGGGCGATGGACACGCGGCTGCGGCGGCAGGTGGCGATCAAGGTGCTGGTCGGTGGCGACGGCGGTGCGGGCAACGCGGAGGTCAACCGCGAGCTGCTCAAGGAGGCGCGGACGCTGGCGACGATGAACCATCCGCACATCGTCAACGTCCACACGCTCGGCGAGCACGACGGCCAGCCGTTCGTCGAGATGGAACTGCTCAGCGGCGGGTCGGCGAAGCAGATCTACAAGTCGAAGACACGGCCGACCGAGCGTCGCGTGCTCGACCTGGGCGTCGCGATGGCCGGGGCGCTCGAGGCGGCGCGGCAGGTCGGGCTGATCCACATGGACGTGAAGCCGGGCAATATCCTCTTCGATCACGCGGGGGTGGCGAAGCTGATCGACTTCGGCGCGGCGTGGCATCAGCGCGGGGCGAACGGCGAGCAGCGTGTGGTGGGCACGTCGTTCTACATCGCGCCCGAGGCCGCGGGCGGGCGTCCGCCGGACTTCCGCTCGGACATGTACAGCCTGGGCGCGACGCTGTTTCACCTGCTGGCGGGTCGGCCGCCGTTCGAGGAGGAGTCGTCGATGGAGACCATCCGCGCGCGGCTGCGTCGGGCCGCGCCGTCGGTCCAGGCGTTTCGCGGTGACGTGTCCGACGCGACGGCGGACGTGCTGACCAACATGCTGGCGACCGACCCGGCCGACCGCTACGCGTCCTACGACGACCTGATCGAGGCGTTGCACGCGGCCGCGTCGGCCTGACATCCCAGCCCCCGCGGGCCGCGATCTCGTTTTGCCTCCGGGGGCATTTGCCTTGATCCACAGGGTCGTTAGAATACTTCGCTCGCGCAGATGCGTGCGTAGCTCAATTGGATAGAGCACCTGACTACGGATCAGGAGGTTGAAGGTTCGAGTCCTTCCGCGCGTATGAAAAGAGCCCCGCGGACCAGACGGTCGGCGGGGCTTTTTTTGTGCGCTGGACGGGTCGATGGCGTGCCGACGGGGCGTGCGGCGGGCGTCGCTACTGCTTCATGAACCCGGCCTCGGCCCACGCGCCCCACGAGCCGCTGCCCTTCTTGGCGAGCACGAGCCTGATGGTCTTGTGGCCCGGCGGGATGTCGACGCGGATCTGACGCCCGGGCGTGTGTCGGCTGAACGTGCCGCCGGTCCACATCGTGTCGTCGTCGTCCTTGACGCCTTCCTTCTCGTCGAGCTTGCGCTGGCGGTTGGTCTTGGGTACGCGCTCGCCGCTGTGAAAGACGAGCTGGTCGTCGAGGTAGACCTCGTAGGGACCGATGGCGTTGGAGCCGTACGTGATGCCGAGCACCGCGACGAACGCACGCCACGAGGGGTCGAGGTTGTAGGTGAGCGTGGTGTCGATGGGCACGGCGTAGCCGTGGACGAACGGGTAGTCGACGACGTCGAGCGGCTTGGGGTCCTTGCCGAACTTGCCGTCGGTCAGCTGGGCGTCCTTGCCTTCCTTGCCGATGGCGGTCTCGGCGGGCTTGACGGAGGCGAGGGGCACGTCGGGTCGGATGACCTGCCCGTCCGGCGGCAGGTCGGTGACGATCGGGCCGACCTCGACCCTGCCCCAGATCAGTCCCGCGGGCCGCTGGTTCTCGTTGCCTCGCGGCTTGACCTCGATGGCTAGCTCGATGCTCTGCCCGGCGTAGGCGCCCAGCGACCAGTACGCGGTGTCGAAGTCGCCGGGCCCGCGCTGCGTGTTGATGTTGTTGCCGTCCATCGATTTGACCGGCTCGCCGTTGGCCAGCACGTTGATCTCGTGGCCGGCGTCGCCGTGGTCGTCACGCGCCGCGGAGATGTACACCCACGCGTTCTCCGGCGCGACGCGGATGCGGCGCGTCAGGCGGTACGCCGGCACGTTCTTGATCTGCTGCTGGTCGGGGTTCGGCGTGACCGACCACCGCCACGTCTCGAGCTTGCGATCCCAGTAGGGCAGCACGCCCATCGACTCGCGGACCTTCTTGTCGAAGTCCCACGCGCCGTAGATCGGGTTGACGTCGCGGATGTCGGCCTGGAGCTTGGGGTCCTTGCGCGTCTCGGTGAGGTTGATGTCGATGGTCGGCCAGAGCCAGTCGACCTCGTCGCGGATGTCGACGGGGTCGGCGCCGGCGGGGCGGTTTTCGTGGCCGAACTCGGTGACGAGCACGAGGCGTTTGACGCCGTTGAGGTCGATCGGGTCGACGTGGACGGGGCCGTTGCCGCCGCGGAGGAAGTCGGACTGCCAGAGGCGTCGTCCGCCGGGCGAATCGGCGTAGATGGAGCAGCGGACGCACCCGCCGTTGCCCACGGCGTGGTCGATGCCGATCCAGGAGTAGAACCGTTCGGCGCGGGGCGGCAGGTCGAACGCGAGGGCGCTGTGCGAGTGGGTGCCGAGGCCGAGGTCGGCGATGACGTTGCCGACCGTCAGCGTGCCGCCGCGGACGTTGGTGTTGCGTCGCCACGGCCAGGTGAACCCGGTGAAGCTGCGCTGCTCGAGCGTCTCGCAGGGCAGAACGGACAGCGGCAGCTCGTCGGCCCGGCGGAAGCTGATGGACGCGACCTCGTCGAACGGGATGCGGAGCGACGCCAGCGCCCACGCGGGCTGGATGGTGTGGAACAGCACGTCGTGATTGCGCCAGCGGTGGCGGTTGATGCGGAGCATGTTCATGCGGTAGGTCAGCACGCCGCCGTTGGAGGTGGTCATGCGACCGATGCCGCTGTTGGGGTCGGGGCAGGGGGCGACCGAGTCGTCGAGCACGGCGTTGATGGCGTCGACGCCGGGCGGGTGCACCTCCGACAGCTCGTTCCACGTGGCGCGGATCGTCGTGGATTCGGTCAGCGCCTTGATGCCGGACTTCGACCACTTGATCTGCTGGACCTTGACGCGGCGGCCGTCGTTGTAGAGCAGCGTGCCGGGCTCGAGCGGGCCCTCGGCGTCGCCGTTGAACACGATGCGTGCGCAGTGGTCGGGTCGGATGGGCAGCTCGGAGGCGACGTCGTCCTGCGTGCCGAGCGGGGACTGCACGGCGATGATCAGGCGTTCGGGGGCGCCGGTGTTCGGGTCGGCCGACTCGCCTCGGACGACGCGGCCGGGCAGCACGTCGCCGTTGGCCAACTGGATGAACGCGCCGTGCCGGTGGACGTTGACGGTGGTGTCGCGCAGCAGCAGGGCGGGGTTGTTCTGATCGAAAAGCCGCTGGCCGGCGACGTGGGGGTTGCCGTTCTCGTTGTTCCAGTCGCTGACCTCGCGCGCGGTCTTGATCGAGTGGTTGGCGTACAGCGCCCAGTAGCGGTCGTTGGGCTGATCGTCGGCGCGGCCGGGGGTCGGCGCGAGCAGCGCGGCCGCGGCCAGCAGGGCGAGGCAGATCACGGCGAGGCGTCCGCGCGGCGCCGCGGGGCGCGCGTGCGGATGACGGATTGGGGCGGTTGTTCGGATTCGCATCATTTCGGTTGCAGGATCAGCAGTTGGGCTTCGCGGTTGTTGATGTAGTTGCTGACGGTCACCAGCGACTTGCCGTCGGTGGTCAGCAGGCGGGCGTCGTAGAAGTCGCCGGGGTTTTCGGTGATGTCGGTCTCGCCGAGGAACGATCCGTCGGACGCCTTGCGCCAGACGATGTGTCGGTGGAGCGACGGGTCGTCGACCTGGTGCTGCTCGATGCGGTCGAGGGTCAGCAGGGCGATGGCGCCGTCGGCGGCGGGGACGATCGCCTCGTGGTGCGCGTCGGTGATGTGGTGCCACAGCGGCTTGCCGGTCGCCGGGTCGAGGGCCTGCACGCCGAACTGCGCGCCGACGATGAGCCGCCCGTCGACCAGGCCGACGACGCGACGCATCTGCGGCTGCATGCTCGCCCACACCTCGGCGCCGGTCTCGACGTCGACGCAGGTGAGGTACGGCGTGCCGGGCGCCGAGACGATCACGTGCTTGTCGTGCACGACCAGGTCGCTGACGCTCTGGTCGTCGAACAGGTCGGGGTCGACCTCCGACGGCACGAACGGCAGGCGGCGGAACCAGCGGGTCTCGCCGAGCAGGTCGCTGCAGATCAGCGTGTTGCCGGCGCGGAACAGCAGGGCGTCGTCGACGAGCACGGGCCGGCCGACGCAGAACACCGGCTCGCCGTACCGCATCCGCACCAGCCGCTTGGCCAGCACGGACTCGCCGGTCTCGGGCGACACGCGTCGCAGCATCAGGTCGGCGTAGTCGCCGAGCTGCTCGCGGATCGTCACGACGTAGATCCACGGGCCGATGATCACCGGGTCGGACACGATGTCGTCGTCGAGGCGCTGCCGCCAGACGTCGCCGCCGTTGTTGAGGTTCACGCACGCCAGCTCGCAGTGGCGGTCACGCTGCAGCGGCAGGTAGACCTTGTCGCCGAACACGAGCGGTCGGCCGGGCGGGATCTTCTCCGCGGCGAGGTTGTCGGCGTTGGAGTCCTTGCGCCACACGACCCGCCGGTCGGGGATGTCGACGCAGATCAGACGCCCGTGCTGGTGCAGCAGCAGGTTGCGGTCGCTGACGGTCCACGCGATCGGCCCGGCGCCGGTGCCGGCGATCGTGCGCTGGTTCTGCGGCAGGCCGGGCGGCGTGTTGAGCTGCTCGACGCGGGTCAGGCCGAAGCTGCGCGGCCCGGGCGCCACGGGCTGGTCCGCCAGGCCCACGCCCTTCATGCCCGTGCTCTTGCGACGCTCGTTGAGCAGCGTCTGGACCAGGTTCTCGAAGTCCCCGGCCGACATCTTCTGGCCCTGCAGGTTGACGGTGTGCTTGACCGGCTCGCCGGCCTCCACGCCCGCCATCGCCAGCGCCAGCCGACGCTTCGCCGCGAGCGTCCGCTTCTCTTCGTCGCTGCCGGCCTTGGCCATCAGCGTCTCGTACCGCGTCGCGGCGGAGAAGAAGTTGCCCATCGACAGGTCGCGATCGGACAGGTAGCTCATCGCGTCGCGCGCCGACGGCGTGCCGTGGAACTGCGTGGCGATCGCCTCGAGCTGATCGATCTGCCCGTTGGCCAGCGCCTGCTTCAGACGCACCATGCCGATGCCCTGGTACTTGGTGTGCAGCATCGTCGCCAGGTCGTTGTTCGTGTCGATCAGGTGACGCAGCAGCACGTACGTGGCCTTGAACAGCCGCTCGGAGTTGTCCACCGGCGCGATGCCGTCCGGCAGCGCCTTCTGCGTCATGATGCGGCACGCGTGGTCGTACGCCTCGGCCTGCACCGACGCGAGGAACTCGGAGACGATGTTCAGCGCCTCGCGGTCGGCGTCGACGATCAGCGGGTGCTCGGGGAAGCGGCGGGCCGTCTCCTCGTCGCCCACGAGCCGCGGCTCTTCGTTGAGGTGGCGCGCCGCCTGCGTCTCCATCCACGACGCGAGCATCACGGTCGGGTAGTGCAGCTCGTGCCGCTCGTGACGCCCGTAGCCGCGCCGCGCCATGTAGTCGAACCGCATCGCCTCGACGCGCAGCTGCTCCCACTGCCCGGCGGCCATCAGCTCGTACATCCGCAGGCGGGTGAGCGTCAGCGGGGCGGGGAACCGCATGTCGGACCAGCGGGCGCCCCAGCCGACGTCGTCGTGGTACCACTGGTGCTCGAGGCTCGCCAGCGCGTCGCGCTCGCCGCCGAGCCACATGTTCTCGGCCAGCGCGTCGTACAGACGCACGACCTCACGCCAGCCGTTGACGCGGTTGTCCTCGTTCTGCAGCTGGATGACCAGCGGCAGGTCGCCCAGCGCGGCCTGCGCGTTGGCGTTCGGCACGCGGCCGATGCTCGTGCGCAGCAGCCGCATCGCGGCGTCCTGCTTGAACTTCGGCGGCGCCTGCGAATCGAGCACCCACGCGTCGCACGCCATCTGCCACGCCGCCTCCGACGCGTCCTTCGGACGCTTCTTCGGCATGTCCTTGATCAGGGTCTGCCACCGGTACGCCTCGTGACGCCGATCCTCGGGGATGTCGTTGACGACCCGCTTGACGAGGTTCGCGTCGGCCAGGTCCTCGAGGGCGTGGCGGCGGCGGATGTCGATGCCCGCGATGCGGATGCGCCGCTCGCCGGGCTTGTAGTAGATGAACGCGCCGACCTTCACCTTCGTCAGCTTCGTGGGGTTGTTGGGGTCGAAGTCCCAGCGGACCGTGCGGACGAAGTTCTTGCCGTCGTTGCTGTACGACGACAGCACGTGGTCGGCGCCGTAGCTGGCGCGGATCCAGAACTCGCGGCCGACCAGCAGGCCGGCCTGGGCCTGCTGACGCATGTGGTTCTCGTCGAACGGGCTCCAGCACGTGGCGCGCTTGCCGTCGATCTCGCCGATGTCGGTCTGCCAGCGCTGCCCCTCGTTCTGCGGGCTGAGGAACGTGAACGACGTGGCGGGCGACGCGTCCTTGACGTGGATCGTCACCTCCATGCCCGGCGTGTAGTCGATCTCGTGCTCCATGCGGAGGTCGGTGTCGTTGTCGCGCTCGCGGTCGCCCTCCTTGATCTTGTCGCTGCGCGTGACGGTCAGCGAGCCGTCGGCTTCCTTCTTCACGTCGAACCACCCCTTGTCGAGGCGGTCCTTCGGCTCGAAGGTCCAGTCGATCTTCGCCGGCTGCAGCGTCACGTCCGGCGGGGCGGGCTTGGCGTTGGGCAGCTTCAGCGGCGAGAGCTTCAGCAGGTCGGCGTATCGCAGCACCACCTCGCCGTCGAACTGCACCTCGTTCGGCGCGGCCATCGGCACGCTGAGCAGCACGACGTCGCCGCGCGCCAGCACGACCTGCCCGTCCTGATAACGCAGGTCGATCGCGCCCTCGCGGAACCGACGCCACGCCCAGTCGTCCTGCGCCACCGCCGCACGCCGCAGCAGGATCGGACCCTCCTGGCCCGGCGCGCCACCGCCGTAGCAGTAACGCCCGGTCAGGCCCTTCGGCGCGTTGCCCGCCGCCGACGCACGCGTGTGCTCGCCGTCGAGCAGCTGCCGGCCGATCTCCGGGCCCTCCCACTCCAGCTTCATCGACGCCTCGCCGCCGCCCTGGAAGTACTCCACGACGATGTCGTGCGATCCGGCGTCGAGGTCGATCTCACCGCGCGACTCGGCCGCCGCCCGGTCGATCCAGTCGTTGATGATCCGCTTGCCGTCGATGTACAGACGCACGCCGTCGTCCGACGTGGCGAAGAAGTTGTAATGCCCCTTACGCGGCGTGAGCACCCGGCCCGTCCAACGCACCGCCAGCTGCTCACCCGGCACGCCCGGCGGACGCTGGTTCGCGTCGAGGATGTTGAAGTTGATCCGCTCGTCGATCCGCGTCACGCGCTGGTCGCGCAGGAAACGCGGGTCGATCCCCGCCGGGAACTCGTCCTTCGGCGAGTCGGTCTTCACCGGCCGCTCCACCTCGTACGCCCGCAGGAAGCGGTCGTTGACCATCTCGATCTGCACGCCCTTGGCGCCGTGCCACATCGACAGGCTCAGCTTGCGGATGTCGTCGATGCGAAGACGCACGGCGCGGCCCTCGGCGGTGGGGGGCGTGATCGACAGCGGCCCGCGGATCCGCGCGTACCCGCCGTTCTCGTCGAACTGGATGTCGCCGCCGCTCGTCTGCTTCATCACGCGGTCCAGCCGGCCCATCCAACGCCGGTCGTCGTTCGCCGGCGGGTCGTCGAACACCTGCCACGTCGGCGCGAAGTCCGGCCCGTCGGCGTCCGCGACGCTGTCGTTGGCGTTGGGCAGGTCGGGCTGCAGGCCCGGTCGATCCGGCAACGCCGCGTCGCCTCCGCCGTTCAGACGCGCCTTGTCCGGCTTGTCGTCCTTCTTGTCCGTCTTGTCCGGTTCGCGATTCGCCGGCTGCACCTCGCCCTCGCCGGGGTTGTCGTTCGACGCGACCTCCGGC
>WGMA01000053.1 GCA_016125285.1 Phycisphaera sp. | reverse complement strand
TTGGCCGTCGTGGTGATCGCGTGTTCCGTGAAGCTCTGCGTCCCGTCGTTCTCATACCACGCGATCTTGTCGTCGAATTCCGAGGCGCTGAGCACGTCCATGTCGCCGTCGCTGTCCATGTCCGCGGCGAAGACGCTGATCGCCCCGTTGGCCGCGGTGGTGATGGTGTGGGCGGTGAAGCTCTGCGCCCCGTCGTTCTCGTACCACGCGATCCTGTTGCCCCCGATTGCCGCGCTGAGCACGTCGAGGTCGCCGTCGCCGTCCACGTCCGCCGCGAACACGTCGGCCGCTCCGGTGGCGAATCCGACCGTGTGCTCCGTGAAGTTCTGCGCCCCGTCGTTCTCGTACCACGCGATCTTGCTGTCGTTGTACGACGCGCTGAGCACGTCGACGTCGCCGTCGCCATCGACATCCGCGGCGATGACGCTGAACGCCGAGAGGGCGCCCGTGCTGACGATGTGGGCGGTGAAGTTCTGCGATCCGTCGTTCTCGTACCACGCGATCTTGTTGTCGAACTGCGACGCACTGAGCATGTCCATGTCGCCGTCGCCGTCGATGTCGGCCGCGAACACGCTGAACGGGTGGTCGGTCGAGGTGCCGATGACGTTCTGCCCGCCGAACACGCCGGGCGTCGCCGCCGCGTTCTCGATCGTCACCGCGTAGTCTTCCACCTCGCCGCCGGTGGCGTTGCCGGTCGGCGCGAGATTGCCCGTCGGGCTCAGACGGAATCGCGCGTAGGTCACGCCCGCGATCGCCCAGCTCGGCACGTCGTACGTCAGGACGTTGTCGCCCAGAGCGACGTCGACCGTGTCGAAGATCTGCTCGCCGGGCCCGCCGAACGAGCCGTCGCCGTTGAAATCGATCCAGGCGTCGAGCTTGCCGGCCTGTCCCTGCACGTTCACCGTCACCGTCGCGTCGAGCGCGCCGACCCGGATCGTACCGAGCGTCACGCCGTCGTCATCGTCCAGGCCGTTGAGGTCGTCGCCGTCGGCGTTGGCGGAGGGCTGACCGTCAACGTCCAGGTCGAACTTGCTGCCGAGCGTCATGCCGGTGCGCACGTGCCGCGCGCCGTTGGATTCACGCAGCGTGCCGTAGTTGTCGGGCGCGTCGCCGTAGTCATCGAACTGGTTTTCGTACCACGCGATCGTGCGGTCGCTCTTGGACGCGATGAGCACATCGAGGTCGCCGTCGCCATCCACGTCCGCCGCGATCACGCTATACCCGTCCGCCGTGGTGCTGATCGCGTGCTTGGTAAAATTCTGCGATCCGTCGTTCTCGTACCACGCGATCGTGGTGTCATTTCTCGACGCGCTGAGCACGTCTACGCGGCTGTCGCCGTTCACGTCCGCCGCGAACACGCTGTAAACGCCATCCGCCGCGGCGTCGATGGTGTGTGCGGTGAACACCTGCGAGCCATCGTTCTCGTACCACGCGATCTTGTCGTCATAATAAGAGGCGCTGAGCACGTCCATGTCGCCGTCGCCGTCTACATCCGCTGCGAACACGCTCCAGGCGCCGTCTGCCCCCGCGGTGATCGTGTGCCCGGTGAAGTTCTGCGAGCCGTCGTTCTCGTACCACGCGATCTTGTCGTCGTTGAAAGACGCGCTGAGGACGTCCAGGTCGCCGTCGCCGTCCACGTCCGCTGCGAACACGCTGAAAGCCCCGTCCGCGGTGTTAGTGACTGTGTGGGGCGTGAAGTTCTCCGCCCCGTCGTTCTCGTACCACGCGACCGTATCGTCGTTGCCAGACGCGCTGAGCACGTCCATGTCGCCGTCGCCATCCACGTCAGCCGCGAACACGCTGAAAGCGCCGTCCGCGGTCGTCGTGATCGTGTGGGGCGTAAAGTTCTCGCTGCCGTCGTTTTCGTACCATGCAATCTTGTCGTCATAAACCGACGCGCTGAGCACGTCGATGTCGCCGTCGCCATCCACGTCTGCCGCGAACACACTGACCGCCGCGTCCGCCGAGGCGGTGATCGTGTGCGGGGTGAAGTTCGCTGTCCCGTCGTTCTCGTACCACGCGATCGTGTCGTCATTTCTCGACGCGCTGAGCACGTCCATGTCGCCGTCGCCGTCCACGTCCGCCGCAAAGACACTGTCAGCGCCGAAGGCGGAGTCGCTGATGATGTTCCTGTCGCTGAAATTGCCGAAGGTGCCCGTCGGCCGGCTGAACACCACGCGGTGATCTTCCACCTCGCCGTCGTCGGCCACGCCCGTGATCCCGAGATCGCCGGCGGTGCTCAGGCGGAACCGAGCGTAGGTCTCGCCCGCCTTGGCCCAGCTCGGCACGTCGAAGGTCAGCAGGTTGTCGCCGACCACGACGTCGACGCTGTCGAAGATCTGCTCGCCGGGCCCGCCCCACGAGCCGTCGCCGTTGAAGTCGATCCACGCGTCGAGCTTCGCCGGCCCGCCCTGGACGTTGACAATTACCGTGGCGTCGAGCTGGCCGACCTGGTTGACGCCGAACGTCACGCCGTCTTCGTCGGCGATGCCGGTGCTGTCGTCGGTGTACGCGTTGTCGGTGAAGATGACGACGTCGGGCTCCTCGTCGCGCGTGGCGCCGAGCGTCGGGCCAGTGATGCCGTGCCGCGGGCCGTTGTCGGCGAGCGAGGATGGATACGGCGACGGCGCATCGCCGAAGTCGTAGCCGAGGTTCTCGTACCACGCGAGCTTCTCGTCGAAGTACGAGGCGCTGATCACATCGAGGTCACCGTCGCCGTCCACATCCGCCGCGAGCACTCCCCAAACGCCGTCGGCGGAAGTAGTGATCGTGTGGGGCGTGAAAATCTCGCTGCCGTCGTTCTCGAGCCACAGGACCGTATCGATGGATAGCGCGCTTCCGAGAACGTCCACGTCGCCGTCGCCATCCATGTCCGCGGCGAAAACCGCCCGCGCACCTGTTGCCGATGTGCTGATCGGGTGCGGCGTGAAGTTCTCCGAACCATCATTCTCATACCAAGCGATCGTGTTGTCGCCTTGCGACGCGCTGAGCACGTCGAGGTCGCCGTCGCCGTCGACATCCGCGACGAACACGCCAACCGCGCCGTCCGCCGAGGTGGTGATCACGTGCTCCGTGAAGTTTTCAGCGCCATTGTTTTCGTACCACGCGACCGTGTCGTCGAAGATCGACGCGCTGACCACGTCGAGATCGCCATCGCCGTCGATGTCCGCCGCAAAGACGCTGTAGGCGCCGTCCGCGGTGTCGCTGATCGTGTGCGGCGTGAAGTTTTCGGCGCCGTCGTTTTCATACCATCGGACCGTATCGTCAACCGTCGAAGTACCGAGGACGTCGAGATCGCCGTCGCCGTCCAGGTCCGCGGAGAACACGCTGTTCGCGCCGTTCGCCGCCGTTGTGATCGTGTGCGGCGTAAAGTTCTCGCTGCCATCGTTCTCGTACCAGGCGACCGTATCGTCGAGGTACACGGCGGCAAGCACGTCCATGTCACCGTCACCATCGACATCCGCCGCAGACACGGCGAACGCTCCGCTGGCCGCGGCGGTGATCGTGTGAGGCGCGAAATTCTGGCTGCCGTCGTTCTCGTACCAGGCGATCTTATTGTCGCCGTACGATGCGCTGAGCAGGTCCATGTCGCCATCGCCGTCGACGTCCGCCGCGAAGGCGCCGAATGTCCCGTGCGCATCGGTCGTGACGATGTTCTGCTCACCAAACGCGCCGGTCGCCTCGCTCGGGCTGACGATCGTGACCGCGTAGTCCTCGACCTCGCCGTCGTAGGCCGGGCCCGACGGGCCGAGGTCGCCGTCGGTGCTGACGCGGAAGCGTGCGTACGTCGTGCCCGCCTTCGCCCAGCTCGGCACGTCGTAGGTCAGTTGGTAGGGCTGGGCGCTGGCGAACAGGAAGAGGCTGTCGAAGATCTGCTCGCCGGGGCCGTCGAACGACCCGTCGCCGTTGAAGTCGATCCAGGCGTCGAGCCTGCCGAGGCCGGTCGGCGTGTTGATCACGCCGGTGACGGTGACCGCGACCGTCGCGTCGAGCGCGCCGACCATGATCGTGCCGAACGTCACGCCGTCCTCGTCGTCCGCGGTGTCGAGGTCGTCGGCGTCGGCGCTGGCGGAGTGGACGCCGTCGTCCTCCGTGTCGCGGGCGGTCCCGAGGATCATGCCCGCGGGCCCGTGCCGCGGGCCGTCCTCAGCGAGCGTCGTGGGATATGGCAGAGGCGCGTCGCCGTAGTCGAATCCGAGGTTCTCGAACCAAGCGATCGTTCCGTCGGCCTCGGATGCGGCCACCGCGTCCAGGTCGCCATCGCCGTCGATATCTGCCGCGAACACGCTGAACGCGCCGTCGGCGGACGTCGTGAGCACGTGCTGGGTGAACTGCTGGTTGCCGTCGTTTTCGTACCACGCGATCGTGTCGCCGACGGCTGACGCGGCGAGCAGGTCGACGTCGCCGTCGCCGTCGATGTCCGCGGCAAAGGCTTGCCAGGGGGCCGCAGCCGAATCTGTAATCGTATGGGTCGTAAAGCCCGGCGTGACCGCCACGCCGTCGTTCTCGTACCACGCGATCCGGTCGTCGAATACCGACGTGCTCACGACGTCGAGGTCGCCGTCGCTGTCGATGTCCGACACGAAGATGCTGCGCACGTCGTCGGCCATGGAGCCGACCGTGATCGACGTGTACGTCGGGTTCGCGAGCGGTCCTCCGGACACGAACAGGATGACGTCGTCGCTGAATGAAGATCCGGCGAGGATGTCGATCCGCCCGTCGCCGGTCAGGTCCGCGGTAGCCAGAGAGATCACGCCGTTGGGCTGCGAGGTGATGACCGGGTGATAAAAAAACGTGCCGTCGCCGTTGTTCGCATACCACGCGATCAGGTCGATCAACCGTGCGGCGAAGACGACGTCCAGATCGCCGTCGCCGTCCATATCCGCGATGGACACGTCGGCCGCGCCGGGCACGGCGTTGTCGATCACGTGCGTCGTGAAGTTCTGCGAGCCGTCGTTCTCGTGCCACGCAATCGTGTTGCCGGCGTAAGCCGCGCTCACGACGTCGATGTCGCCGTCGCCGTCGAAGTCCACGGCGACCACGCTGTACGCCCCATCCACGGCATTGTCGATCACGTGCTTGGAAAAGTTCTCGGCGCCGTCGTTCTCGAACCACGCGATTTCGTCGAGGTCATACGAGGCGCTGAGCAGGTCCATGTCGCCGTCGCCATCGACGTCCGCCGTGATCACCTTGCGAATGGAGCCTTCCGTGCTGCTGACGAGGTGCGACGCGAATACGCCGCTCGCCGGCGTCGGGTTGGTGATCGTTACCGCGTAATCCTCGACCTCGCCGTCCGCCGCCGCGCCGGTCGGCGCGAGTCCGCCCGCGGTGCTGAGCCGGAACCGGGCGTAAGTCGTGCCCGCTGTCGCCCAGCTTGGCACGTCAAAGGTCAGGTCGTTGTTGCCCAGCGCCAGGTCGACGCTGGTGAAGATGTGCTCCGCCGCGCCGGCCCATGAGCCGTCGCCGTCGAAGTCGATCCACGCGTCGAGCTTTCCGATGGCGCCCTGCACGTTGACCGTCACCGTCGCGTCGAGCGCGCCGACCGTGATCGCGCCGAACGACACGCCGTCCTCGTCGTCGGCGCCGTTGGTGTCGTCGCCATCGGCGTTCACCGACGGCGCGCCGTCGGACTCCATGTCGACGCCGTCGCCGAGCTTGAGCGTGCCGACGGTGTGCTGGGCGCCGTTCTGGGCCAGCGTGGTGGGATAGGGAGCCGGCGCGTCGCCGAAGTCCGCCGAGAGCAGGAGTCTCGGTTCGAGCGGCTCGAAGAGAATCCCGGCGTCCGTCGGGCCGCGAGGGGCCGGGCGCAGCGATTGCGCCAGCGGATCACGCGCGGAAAGTCGCCGTGTGATGCGTTGCAGGAGAGATCTCAGACGCCATCGACGCCTGGCCGACGCCGTCAATCTCCACCATGGTTCTGCATAAATGCCTCAGTGTTCGCAGATCGATGCCGATCAAAGACTCTGGCCACGGCAACTCAGAGTTGGTCACACCGTGAGTGTGGTGACAACCACGTGGATTGTCAATGCGGTTTTTCGCGGCGTATGCGGTCCACCGATCGGTGCTGCTGCGCGGATGGCGACGGGATCGCGGATGACGATGTGGTCGCACGGTTGGCCGCGTGTGAAACAGGCGTTAACATTGTCGGCTCAGCCCTTTCGGGCGAAGGACGATAATGTCCGCGATGGAGCGACTGATCCCAATGGCCAATCCCCGCTCGCCCCGTCTGGAAGTGATCGCGTCGCGTGGGTTCTACGACTGGCTCGGAGCCGAGTCGGTCAGCCTCGCGGTCACGACGTATCAGGCTGGCAAACTGCTGCTCATCGGTCGACAGGACAACGGCCGCCTCGGCGTGTTCGAGCGGACGTTCAACCGCTGCATGGGCCTCTGGGGCAACGGGCAGACGCTGTGGATGACCTCGCGGTTTCAGCTCTGGCGATTCGAGAACGTCTGGGCGGAGGGCGTGTCGCACGGCGGGTTCGATCGGCTCTACGTGCCGCAGGCGGGTTACACGACCGGTGACATCGACGTGCACGACATCGCGCCCGACGCCGACGGACGCCCGGTATTCATCAGCACGCTGTTCGGCTGCATCGCGACGACGCATCCGCGGTTCAGCTTCGACCCGTTGTGGCGGCCGCCGTTTGTCTCGAAGATCTCCGCCGAGGATCGATGCCACCTCAACGGCCTGGCGATGTGCGACGGTCGTCCCGCGTACGTCACGGTCTGCGCGCAGAGCGACGTGGTCGACGGCTGGCGCGATCACCGCAGAGACGGCGGATGCGTGATCGACGTGGAATCGGGCGAGATCGTTGCGACGGGGTTTTCGATGCCGCACTCGCCGCGGCTGTATCGCGACAAGCTCTGGCTCATCGATTCCGGCAACGGCTATTTCGGGTACGTCGACACGCAGACCGGTCAGTTCGAGCGTGTGGCCTTCTGCCCGGGCTACGGGCGCGGGCTGGCGTTCTTCGGCGACTACGCCGTGGTGGGCCTGTCGCGCCCGCGTCACGAGGAAGCTTCGTTTCAGGGATTGGCGCTGGACGACGAACTGAGCAAGCGTAAGGCCCAGGCACGCTGCGGCTTGCAGGTGATCGACCTGAAGACCGGCGACGCGTCGCAGTGGCTCCGCATCGAAGGCGGGCTTATCGAAGAGCTGTACGACGTGGTGATCCTCCCCGGCGTCTCGCGTCCCAAGGCGTTGGGATTCAAGACCGACGAGATCCAGCGACAGGTCTGGTTCGACGACAGTGGCGAGGTGTCATCGTGGACGGGGACGGACAAGTAGCGTGACGGGCATGGCGGTCGTCAGCGCGACGCCGCCGGTCGTGTCCCGCAGCGCCCGGCCGAATGCGGCATCACGGAGTTTCGTTAGGCCCCGGCGGAGCCGCCGACACACCGGCGTTTGAGGACGAGCGTCTGTGCCGCGCCCACGTGTTGAGTTGCTTGAGATTCAGCATGCCCTTCTCGTAATACAGCGGCGGGAGCGACACTTCGTGCGTCGCCCACGCGGCCTCGGCGCGCTGGCGCCAGTCACTCGAAAGCGTCACGACGTGGTGTGTATCGAGCACGCGTGCGATCTCCGCGGCGAGCAGCTTGTGGCCGTGGATCGACGGGTGCACGTGGTCGATGAACATCTCGTTGCCGGGGATGCCGTCGCGGCACTGTTTGCTGAGGACGCCGCGCGCGTCGACGTAGATTGCGTCGGTGGACGAGATCGCGTCGCGCACGGCCTGGCCGAACGCGTCGATTGCGCGGAGCGGGCAGATGTCGCACTCCTTCGCATGGTTGTAGGCCTCGGCGGCGCGGTCGATCATGCCGGCCGCGTCACACGCCTCGCCGAGTTCGTACCAGAGCGCCGCGTTGTCCGGGTCGAGCTTCACCGCGGACTCCAGCGCGGCGACCGCGCTGCGCGGCGCGACGCTCGACGCGTCGCGCGCCTCGGCGACGAGCGAGGCGACCTGCGCACGCGTCGGGTCGTCGAGCCCGTCCGTCGGCTGCGACTTGAACGGCGGGCAGTCGCGCAGGTTGCACGCCGGGTCGCACAGCACGATCGGCACGCCGCGAGCGTCACACAGGTCGACCATGCGGCGGATGTTGACGCGGTAGTGCTCGATGATCCCCCGCCGCCACTCGACGTCGCGCGTGTACTGCTCGAGCCCCTCGTCGAGCTTCGCCTTCACGTCGGGCGGCATCACCGAACGGTCCGCCGCGTCGTCGTCACGTCGCGGGCGATCGCTCGCCAACCAGCTCCGCAGCAGCCGGATCGTCCGCAGCTGTGTGGCGCGTCCCGTCGTCTCCAACGCGACATCCGGCAGCGCCTTGATGTTGGCGTAGGTGCGATCCTCGAGGAACTCGTTGTGGCCGGTGTAGACGATGATCAGGTCGGGCTGGTAGTCGAGCACCTCGCGCAGGATCGGCACGAGGCGGTAGCTGGCGTACGAGATGCCGCCGCAGTTGATCACGCGGGCGCGGCGCGACGCGTCCCCGGCGTTCAGCGCGAGCTCGAGCCACGTGGTAAACGACGTGTCGATGCTGAACGGACGACCCTGCACGGTTGACCCGCCGAGGCAGAACACGCGGAACTCCCCCGCGGGCTTCACGGCGTCGAAGCGATCGGCCGCGAACGCCGGCGTGCGCCACGCCGACGTGCGGTAGACGCCCTTGTCCTGCTCGAGATAGAACAGCGGTCGCAGTTCGGCGAACGACACGTACGGGTCTTCGTCCACCGGCGGCGCATCGCCGACGCCCATCGCCGTCAGCGTCACCTCGAGGACCACGAACGGCAGCAGCCCGAGCAGCAGCGCGCCGATGCGGAACAGCCACTTCTTCGCGTTCGATCTGGGTGGTGGATTCATGGATTGACCGGGTGTCTCATGGGAATATTGTAGCGGCCATGAATCATTATCTTTGTTACGCAGTTGCGTCGTTTTGCCTCAAACCGTAGCATGTCCGCCTCGCTGGATTCCGTAACCCGTCTCCACAACATGCGAGGCGATCTCCCCACCGCAGAGGAACGACCGAAATGACCGAGTATTTCGCCGGCGTCAAGACCATCAAGTACGAAGGCCCGGATTCGAAGAACCCGCTGGCGTTCAAGCACTACAACCCCAAGAAGAAGGTGCTGGGCAAGACCATGGCCGAGCACCTGCGCTTCGCCGTGTGCTACTGGCACTCGATGAAGGGCGGCGGCGGCGACCCGTTCGGCGTCGCGACGCGCATCATGCCCTGGAACGAGGGCTCGGACGAGATGGAGATCGCCGAGAACACGATGCGGGCGAACTTCGAGTTCATCGAGAAGCTCGGCGTCGATTACTGGTGCTTCCACGACCGCGACATCAGCCCCGAGGGCAAGACCCTCAGCGAGTCGAACGCCCGCCTCGACCGCATCGTCAAGCTCGCCAGGAAGCTGCAGTCCGACAAGGGCATCAAGCTGCTGTGGGGCACGGCGAACCTGTTCAGCAATCCCCGCTACATGTCGGGCGCCTCGACGAACCCCGATCCGCACGTGTTCGCGTACGCCTGTGCGCAGGTCAAGAAGGCGATGGAAGCGACGAAGGAACTCAAGGGCGAGGGCTACGTGTTCTGGGGCGGCCGTGAGGGTTACGACACGCTGCTCAACACGGACATGGGCCGCGAGCTCGATCACCTGGCGCAGTTCCTGCATCTGGCGGTCGACTACAAGAAGACGATCCGCTTCGGCGGTCAGTTCTACATCGAGCCGAAGCCCAAGGAGCCCACGACGCACCAGTACGACTCGGACGCCGCGGCGTGCCACGCGTTCCTGCAGAAGTACAAGCTCGACAAGCACCTCAAGCTCAACATCGAGGCGAACCACGCCACGCTCGCCGGTCACACCTTCCAGCACGAGCTGCAGTACGCGGCCGACAACGGCATCCTCGGCTCCATCGACGCCAACCGCGGCGACCTGCTGCTGGGCTGGGACACCGACCAGTTCCCCACGAACCTCTACGACACCACGCTGGCGATGTACGTGCTGCTCAAGAGCGGCGGGTTCACCACCGGCGGACTCAACTTCGACGCGAAGGTCCGCCGTCAGTCCATCGACCCGGTCGACCTGTTCCACGCCCACATCGGCGGCATGGACGCGTTCGCCCGCGGCCTGAACAGCGCCGCGAAGCTCGTGTCCTCCAAGGCCATCGACAAGCACGTCAAGAAGCGCTACGCCGGGTGGGACAAGGACCTCGGCAAGCAGATCGAGTCCGGCAAGATGACGCTCGCCAAGCTCGAGCAGATCGTGCTGGCCAAGGGCGAGCCGAAGCCGCAGTCCGGCAGACAGGAACTGCTGGAGAACATCCTCAACGATTACATCTGATCGTTGGTCGATGGGACTTGATGAGATTGAACAGAGCCCCGGCGGAAACGTCGGGGCTTTTTCGTGCGATCAGCGCGGGATGCGCTGCGGCTTCGTCGACGGCTGCGGCTCGACCAGGAAACCTTCGCGCGGGGACCACGTGTCGAGGTCGCGCGCCCATGGATCGTCGGCCACGGGATTGAGGCTCACGCGGACGTTGCGGAACGCGGTCGGCGTGGCGCGGCCGGCGATGGCGGTCTGCACGTGCAGGTGCGGGTAGTTGGCGCCGCCGCTGTTGCCGACGTGCGCGAGCGTCTGCCCCACCGTCACCCTGTCACCGACCTTCACCTCCGCCGAGCCCTGGCGCAGGTGATAGAACACGACCGTCCTGCCGTCGTCGGTGTTGAGCACGAGGCTGTTGGTCCGCCCGGTCTGCTCGGCGTAGGGCGTGTGGTCCTCGCCGGCGTCGTCCACCGCGGTGACCGTCGCGTCGACCGGCGCGAGGATCGGCATGTCCCACACAAGGTGGCTCTCCTTGAGCTTCGCGTCGCCGCGGTACGGGTTGAGCGAGCGGTCGACCATGTTCAGGTCGTACGCCCAGGTGCGCTGATGCGTGTACGCGCCGTCGGCGCCCTGCGAGACGTACCACTGCGCGGCGCCCGGCAGCGCGATCACCGCGGGCTCGCCGTCATAGCGCATCGGCATCGGGTCGTCGAGCGGCGGCGGCGTGGCGGTCAGGCGGTACGACGCGACGGCCGGGCCTTCGTCGATGATGGACGCGCCGCGGAGGCGCATCGTGAACGGGCGCACGCGGACCCACCCACGCGCCGCCGCGCCCATCAAGTCCGCCGCCTTGTCCGCAGGCAGCACCTTCGCTAGGTCCTCGTACGTGATCGACGCCTCGATCACATCGCCGATCTTCGCCGGCACGCCCTGCATCAGTGTGTAGCGCGCGTCCTTGTTGTCGTGGTTCGCCCACACGGCGTGCGCCCCTGTGAACGACAGCGCGACCTGGATGTCGAACGTCGCGTCGCCGCGGTAGTCGATGTTGAGGCGGTACAGGTGGTCGAACTTCAGCGGCCGACCGCGCGTGCGGATCATCACGAGGAGTTCACTGTCGAGCGGCGCGATGGCCGCGGCCTCGATGTCCATGCCGGGATTGCCGGTCGGTGTCGGCGCGGCGTCGGTGATCGTGGGGATGGCCGCCCAGTCGGACGCGTCGCCGTCGAGGTTGATCCGCAGCGCCGCCGCGCGCACCTCGGCGATCTTTGCGCGGATGTCGTCGTCCGACGCCCCCGCCGCGACCGTGCACACGCAGAGCGATACCGCGGTGATCCCCGCGATTCGGCTGATGAATGTGGCGTGCATCGTCACGATGATATGGACGCGGACCGCCGGCGACGAGTTCACGCGACCTGTGCGAGGCGGCGCGTACTGCTCCGTGTTCGACGGATCGACCCTCACCCCGGCCCTCTCCCTGCCAGGGAGAGGGAGTTGGGTCATGCGCCGTCATGCAGTGCGATACCGAACCTCGCCGCGATCTGGCGGATGAACAGGCGGTGCCGCTCGGGCGCGTGGTTGAGCCAGTCCTGCAGGTACTGCTCGAACGTCTGTGGCCCGGTCGGCGTGGCGGCGTTCAGCCACGTGATCGCCTCCCAGTTCGCCGGGCGCTCCTCGAACAGGTCGAGCAACGCGACAGCCACGACGTTGTTGAGGTCACGCCGCGTGGCGTTGGCGTAAAGGGTTTTCTCGTGCTCGCGGAACCAGCGGGCCAGCGTCATGCCGGCCGGCAGCGTCGCCTTGTCGATACGCTCCTGCGCGTACTCGGCCAGGTGCGGCGCGTACGGTTTCCAATGCGGGTACGGTGGGTCGCTCTGCCACGTCTCGCTCATCCGCCGCAGCGTGTACAGCGAGGCGAGTTCGCAGATCGACTCCTCGAACCAGTCGTTGTGGTGCGGGTCCTCGTCGTACTTGCAGAGGATGTGGCACAGCTCGTGCGAGAACTGATACGCGTACTGAGACCAGTACAGCCCGCCGGTGTTGAGCTTGACGCGGTACTCCCCGGAGGCGCCGCGCTTGAACAGCACGATCGGGCCGCCCTTCGGCTCGACGTGGATCGGGTCAAGCTCGCGGCCGGGGAACTGTCGCAGCAGCTCGCGGCCGGTGTAGTGCAGCAGCTGTTCGACGGTCTTCGGCTTCGCGTCGCCCCAGCCTTCGGGCTCGATCTGCAGCGTCAACTCGCCGACGGGCGGCGTGGGCGCCGAGTCGTCGGCCATCGTCGCGGCGCAACCGGCCACGAGCAGCGTCCAGGCGATCAGCGACATGCGGAGGGTGACGTGCATCGACACAAGCGTAGCGCGATCGACGTGCGATTAGAAGAAGCAGGTCCACGACAGTTTCCACGAGCCGATGTGCGCCTCGCCGGCCTGGCCGTCGAACTGCTCGGTGACCACCGTGTGCGACCAGCCGAGCTCGAGCGTGTCGGGACCGAACAGGCTGATCTGCCCGACGAATCCGCCCTCGAACGTGCCGACGAGCGGGTTGGCGTCGACGCCGTGGCTGTCGCGGAAGTTGTTGCCCTGGATGAACGTGTCGTGCTCGACGACGCTGCCGCCGAATCGCACGAACGCGTAGACGCCCGGCGAGCGCGGCTTGCGGTGGATGTGCGTCGCGGACGCCGGGTCGACGATGCGGGCGGGGCCGAAGTCGTACGGCAGGTTCCAGCCGGCGCGGAGGGTGACGCCGGCGTCGAACTGGCGGTTGATCGTGCCGAGCGTCATGCCCGCCTGGGGGATCAGCTCGACCGCCCCGTCGTGGCCCGGTTCGCCGAGCAGCGAGAGCTTCCACTTCCGCGTGTAGATCACGTTGAAGCCGAGCTCGTCGCCGATCTGGTGACGCCAGCCCTCGGGGTGGATCGCGTGGAAGTTGTCGTGGATAAACTTCTGCGTCTCGTCTGCGAGGGACGCCTGGCCGGTCGTGCCGACGTCGAGCTCGAGGTGATCGAACACGTGGTCGTTGGCGCGCTGCACGTACAGGCCGCCGTACAACCACCCGGCGTAGGGACGGTCGTTCTTGATCAGGTCGTGGCGACGCAGGTCGTCGGGCGTGTAGATGTTCTGCCCGCCGGCGATGCCCATCGCGGTCTCGAGGTCTTCGTCGTCGTCCGCCGGACTGAACGGCAGCGCCGCGAGGAGCGGCGTGAGGCCCTCCGGCTTGAACGCGAAGTCGACGCGGATGCCGTTGGTGTAGTAGCGGTCATTGGGGTTCAGCGGCGAGATGAACGAGCTGTCGTTCTCCCACTGCAGCGAGATGCGGTACGGCGTCCCGTCGGGCGTCTGCTGCGCGGAGGCGACGCCGACGGTGACGCAGAGGATCGTGGTGAGGATGAACAGCGGGAGGAAGTTGCGTGTCATGATTCGTCACGCCCTACACGGTTTTCGATCTGGAGCAGCAGGTTGCCGGACCCGCTTGAAAAACCGGCCAGATCGAGCGTGACGTAGGTATATCCGATCCGCCGCAACGCGTCGACTACCTGCGCCGACACGCCGGGGTCGAGCAGCCGCGGCATCTGGTCGCGCGGCGCCTCGATGCGCGCCACCGTCTCGTGATGCCGCACGCGGAAGCCGCGAAAACCCAGGTCGTACAACGCCTGTTCGGCCCGCTCGACAGTGGCCAGACGCTGCGGCGTGACGGCGGTGCCGTACGGGATGCGGCTGGCGAGGCACGCTGCGGCGGGCTTGTCGGCGTTGGGCAGGCCGAGGGCTTCGGCCAGCGCCCGCACGTCGGCCTTGGTCATGCCGGCCTCAACGAGCGGGCTGATCACGCGCGCTTCCGCCGCGGCTTCGAGGCCCGGGCGGTAGTCGCCGAGGTCGTCGACGTTGGAGCCGTTGGCGATGTGCTCGATGCCGCGAATATCGGCGATCGCACGCAGCGCGATGTACAGGTGTGTCTTGCAGTGGAAGCAGCGGTCTGCGGCGTTGGCCACGTAGAGGTCATCGTCCTGCTCCGCCGGCGCCGCCTCGATCAGGTCCAGGTCGAGCTGACGGGCGATCGCGCGGGCTTCGTCCAGCTCGCGGCGCGGCACGGACGCCGAGTCGCCGATCGCCGCCGGGGCGTTGTCGCGCCCGAGCACGCGCCGGGCCACCGCCGCGACGACCGTCGAGTCGACACCGCCGCTGAACGCCGTGAGCATCCGGCCGCGCGGGCGGATCACCGCGGCCAATTTCTGTTCGAGTTGCGACACTTCGGCGTTCATCTACGTAGTATTGTACGTGAAGACCAACACCATGAAAGAACGTCCGCGAAATCCGCTGATCACCCCGCTCGTTGTCGCCGCGATGCTGCTCGCGTGTAAGGCGCCGCCGGCGAGGGCGGCCGACGCGCCCAAGCCGCACGAGAACTGGTACGTCGTGACGATCCAGGGGCAGCGTGCGGGCTGGGTGCACGAGGAGCAGCGCGTCGCCGCCGATCGGATCACGACGGATTCGACGATGAGCATGTCGATCAAGCGCGGCGCGATGCCGCTGACGATCGTGATGTCGACGAGCTTCGCCGCGACGCCCGACGGCAAGCCGCTGGTCGCGGTGTCCAACCAGACGTTCGGCAAGACGGAGATCCGCAAGACGATCACGTTCACCGACGACGGGATGGACGTGGTCGAGACGCAGGGCGATCGCACGCAGGAACGCCACCTGCCGACGCCTCAAGGCGAATGGATGCCGCCGGCCGCCGCGGCGCAGTATGTAGCCGATCGCATGGCCGCGGGCGACAAGCGCATCGCGTACAGCACGTTCGACCCGTCGACGTCGCTGACGCCGCTGGACATCGTCGTCAAGGTGTACGAAGAGACCGACGTCGAGTTGTACGGCCGGAAGGTCAGGGGCGTGCGGCGTGAGGTATACACCAGCGCGCTGCCCGGGATGGTTACCGAGGAGTACGCCGACCGCGACGGCACGTCGCTGCGGACGAAGGTGAAGTTCGGCGGGCTGGAGATGGAACTGATCGCGGCGGACAAGGAGCTGGCGATGTCGCCGATCAGCCCGCCCGAGCTGTTGATGAACACACTGATCACGCCGGCGTTTCACATCGACAAGCCGCGCGAGTTGCGGCGTGCGGTGTACCGCTTGACGGTGTCCGAAGGCGAGTTGCCGGACCTGCTCACGACGCCGACGCAGCGGTTCGAGCGTATCGACGCGCGCTCGGCGACGGTGACCGTGGACCTGAATCACCCGGTGGTCAATGCCGACGACGCCCGGCCGGCGATCAAGCAGAACATGATGATCGACGGGGCCGACAAGGTGATCGTCGACCTGGCGACCAAGGCGCTGGTGGACCAGGGCGACGACCCGGCGATGCGCGCCGAGGCGCTGCGGCGCTACACACGCGGCTACATCAGCCGGGCGGACCTAAGCGTCGGCATGGCCAGCGCGTCGGAGGTGGCGCGGACGCGCGTGGGCGACTGCACGGAGCACGGCGTGCTGCTCGCGGCGCTGATCAAGGCGGCGGGCATCCCGGCGCGCGTCGCCAGCGGGATCATCTACGTCAACCATTTCGCCGGGGCGGATCACATCTTCGGCTACCACATGTGGTCGCAGGCGTGGCTCAACGGTCGGTGGGTCGACCTCGACGCGACGATCGGCAACGACTTCGACGCGGCGCACATCACGCTGACCACCTCCGACCTCGGCGACGAGCACATGACCAACGACATGGTCGTGCTCGGCCCGCTGCTCGGTCGGCTGAAGATCGAGCGGCTCGACACCGGGGAGTGACGCCGCGAAGCGGGCCGCGATTCCTTACAATGCACGACGATTGGAGCGAGGTGTGTCGTGCAGGATGACCTGAAACAGATACTCGAACGGCTCGCCGCGGGCGACATCGACGTCGACGCGGCGGACGCGGCCTTGCGTGAACTGCATCTGCAGCCTCTGGGGTTCGCGACGATCGACCATCACCGCGACAAGCGCTGCGGCGTGCCCGAGGTGATCTACGCGGCGGGCAAGACGCCGGAGCAGGTCGTGGCGATCGCCCGCACGCTGGTTGATCGCAGCGGCCATGCCCTCGTGACGCGCGCCGATGCGACGCAGGCCGCGGCTGTGCGCGGCGCGTTCGACGCCGTGGTCACTGACGAGCGCAACCGCACGCTGCTGGTCGGCAGCGCCCCGGAGCTCACGGGCACGCCCATCCCGATCATCACCGCCGGCACCTCCGACCAGCCGGTCGCTGACGAAGCGGAGCTGACGTGTCGCGCGCTCGGTCAGCCGGTGCACCGCATCAGCGACGTCGGCGTCGCGGGGCTCGCACGCCTCATCGCCCGTCTCGACGAGATGCAGAACACCGGCGTGATCATCTGCATCGCCGGCATGGAAGGCGCGCTGCCGAGCGTCGTCGGCGGACTCGTCAGCGTGCCCGTTGTCGCGGTGCCCACCAGCGTCGGCTACGGCGCGGCGTTCGGCGGCATCACCGCCCTGCTCGGCATGCTCACCAGCTGCGCCGCCGGCGTCACCGTCGTCAACATCGACAACGGCTTCGGCGCGGCGTACAACGCGACACTCATCCAACGCCTGTATGATCGAGCCGACCATGACTGACATCACCGACATCCCGCAGTTGCCCGATCGCCCCGACGACGCCCACAAGGGCACGTTCGGCACGGTGTACGTCATCGGCGGCTCGCCCACGATGATCGGCGCCCCCGCGCTGTGCGCCGGCGCGGCGCTGCGTGCCGGCTGCGGCCTGGCGAAGATCGTCACCTGGCCCGAGCTGATCCCGCACGTGCTGACGATCGAGCCGTCCGCGACCGCGATGGAGATCCCGTACCTCGACAACGAAGCCGAGGTCCGCCGCTTCGCCGACAGCCTCGGGGATCACGCGGTGCTCGCGGTGGGCCCCGGCATGTCGCAGCGCGAGCAGGCGGTGCGCGGCGTCGAGGTCGTGCTGCAGCGCGAACGCCCCGTCGTGCTCGACGCCGACGGCCTGAACAACCTCGCGAAACTCGGCTCGCGTGTCGGCAAGCCCGCGTGTCCACTCGTCATGACGCCGCACCCCGGCGAATACGCGCGCCTCGCCGCGGCGTCGAACATCGACACCGATCCCGTCGACCCCGCGCAACGCCCCGCCGCCGCGGCGCGACTCGCCGAGCGATACGGCGCGGTCGTCGTGCTCAAGGGACGCCACACCATCGTCAGCGACGGCGATCGCCGCTACGTCAACCAGACCGGCAACCCCGCGCTGTCGACGGCCGGCAGCGGCGACATTCTCACCGGCATGGTCGCGTCGCTCATGGCGCAGGGCATGGACCGCTTCGACGCCGCGGTGCTCGGTGTCCACCTGCACGGCCTCGCCGCCGACATCTGGGCCGAGCAGTTCGGACCCGTCGGCCTCATGGCCCGCGACCTCGCCGAACTCATCCCCGAAGCCATGCACCGCTACCGCGAGTCCCAGTAAAGCCGCTTGCGGCTTAGCATTTCCCCGGCTTAGCAGCTCCTCATGCAGTTCAACCTCACCAAGCCCGGCCTGTTCATCACCGCCACCGACACCGAGGTCGGCAAGACCGTCGTCACCTGCGCCGTCGCCGCGGTGCTGCGACGCAACGGTTTCAAGGTCGGCGTGTGCAAGCCGATCGCCTCCGGCTGCCGGCACGACCGCGAAGGCCTGGTCAGCGAGGACGCCGAGGCGCTGGCGCACTTCGCCGACTGCCGCCTGCCGCTCGACGCGATCAACCCCGTGCGTTACCACGTGCCGCTCGCGCCGGCCGAGGCCGCGGAGCGCGAGTCGCGCCCCGTCGACGACGCCGCGATCGCCGAGTCGCTGCAACGCCTTGACGCCGCGCACGACGTGGTGCTCGTCGAGGGCATCGGCGGCGTCATGGTCCCGCTCGACGACACGCGCACCGTGCTCGACCTCGCCGTCGCAGTCGGCTACCCCGTCGTCGTCGCTACCCGCTCGACGCTCGGCACGCTCAACCACACCGCGCTGACCTGTAAGGTGATCCGTGAGGCCGGCCTCCGCCTCGCCGGCATCGTCATCAACCGCTACCACCCCGACACCACCGACCTCGCCGAACAGTCCAACGCCCGCTGGCTCGCCAAACAGAACCGCACGAAGGTGCTCGCAACGATCCCCGATGCGCCCGGCGTCCGCCCCGAAAGGGCCGAACTGCCCGGCGAGGTGATCGACGCCGTCGACGTCATCGACTGGCGCGACGCGTGCAAGCGTCAAAAGGTTTAGCGACGCCCCGCAGGGGCGTGCTTCGCTGTGCGTTCATGTGTACGGAATGGGACAGCGTGTGGCAATCGCGCGATCACGGAAAGCACGCCCCTGCGGGGCGTCGCTAAACGGGTGAATCCGTCACACCACTATTTGAAGGACACGTCCAGCGTGCCCGTGCCCGGCGTGACGCCCCTGATCTCTTGCTCGTCGACCTTCACCGTGTACTTCGCGTCGGCGTCGAACACCGGCGGGCGGAACGTTGTGCCCTTGATGCGCAGGGTGTACTCGATGTCGCCCGTCTTCTCGTTGATTACCTGCACCACCGGGTCGGTGCGGCCGTTGACCTTGAGCGTCGGCAGGTGCGCCGCGGGGGTGCGGCCGTAGTTGTCGGTGAGGTTGATCGTGCGCGGCCAGCCGGGGAACTGGTCGTCGGGCTTCGGGTGCGCCGCGTCGATCATGAGGCGGTAGCACTCGATGGTGATGTCGCGCGTGGCCGGGTCGAAGCGGACGATGCCGTAGCCGGACGACTTGTCGTGCAGCGTGGGGATGCGGCCGGGACGGTTCTTCGCCGCGGGGTTGCCGATCGCGTAGACCGTCACGTGATTGCCGAAGCCGTCGAGGTACTGGCCGGTGTTCGGCCGACCGCCGGCCATCTCGCGGTTCTTGACCGGCATGTCCACGTCGTCCGGCCGCCACGACCGCGGGTAGCCCACCGCGATCGACGGCACGCAGAACGCGTAGCCACCGTCGTCCCACTCGTCCGCGCCGTACCGCGTGATCGACGGCAGGTGCTGATCCCCGGCGTAATGAAACGCGAACGCCCTGCGCAGCGCGTCGACCGCCTTGTTGCGACCGGTCTGCGGCCAGCCGTCGGAGTCGAGGTCGGCGATGAGATACTCCTGCCCGCCGCCGTGGTGCGTGGCGAGGTTCACGAAGATCGTCTGCGTCAGCACGCACTTGAAGTACGCGTCGTGCCAGTCCGTGCCCCAGTCGCTGAGGAACTTGAGCTGCCGGTCGCCCATCAGCGCCAGGCCCGGGCGGTCGACGATCTTCGGGTCCCAGTTCGGCATGTTCTTCGGCGTGACGTGGTCGTTGCGGCCCATCCACTTCGCGACCTTGTCCGGGCCGGACTTGAACTTGCGGTCCTCGCAGATCGCGAAGCTCACGCCGCCGTACGTCATCGGCCCGTAGTACACGCCGATGCCCTGCTCGATCGGCGTGGGGTCGTACGCGTCGGGGTGGTGCGAACTCTGCGTGCGCTGGACCATGTTGACGAAGTCGGCCGGCTCGATGTACCCGCCGTCGTCTGACGTGTTGCCGCCCTTACGCATCGCCTTGCCGCCCTCGCCCCAGATGTTGCCCTGGAACACGTCGTGATCGTCGGCGAGGCAGATCGCCGGGCGGTCGCGCATCAGGTCGCCGAACGCCCAGCCGAACAGGTACCACTTACGGAGGTAGTTGACCACGGCCATGTCCAGCGGCCCGCGCACGATGCCGTACCCGCCGACGCCTTCGTAGATCTGGTCGCCGGAGAAGAACAGCACGTCGGGGTTGTGGATGCCGACGTTCGTGGTGATCTCGACGTTGGGGAAGCCGTAGTCGGTGTTGCCGGTGAAGCCCGCGACGACGAGCGGCCGGCCGTGCGGCTCGGCGCGGATGACGCCCTTGTATTCGTTGCCGCCGTACTCCAGCGTGTAGTCGGTGTCCTTTGTCGTATCCCAGTGCGCCAGCCGGAACGTCGCGGTGCGAGACAGCGGGTCGATCTTGACCGGGGCGATCGGTGCGAACTGATCGTCACCCTTGAAGGCGAGTGAGACCAGCTGCGGGTCCTTGTCGCTGATCGGCGGCATCTGCGCGGTGATCTTCATCACGTGGCCTTCGTCGCCGCCGGTGTTGTGGACGGTGTGCATCGCCCAGAGGATCGGGCCCCACGCGCGGTCGGGGTGCAGCGTGACGCTGTCGCCGACGACCGACACGTCGTCGAACCAGTAACGCGCATTGGCGCCGAGCGCGCCGTTGGCTTTGCCGCCGCGTTCGTTGGCGTGACCGTTGGCGGAGATCGCCACGAGCCCTTCGAGCTGTTGCGCCGGAACGGTCTTCGTCGCGGCGTCGATCGCCTCGCCGTTCGCCGCGTCGGTCGCGGTGACGGTCAGCTTGACCTTGTCGCCCTCGGGCGCGCCGGTGACGACGAGCTGGATCGCCTCGGGCAGCGGCTTGCGTTTGACCTTGATGTCGGGGGGATTGCCGATGAACGCGATGCCGGAGCTGGTCACGCCGACCTCGAGCCCCCGGCCGCGCAACGCCGCGGCGCGATAGTCCTTGATCTCGTCGGTGATGCCGATGCGGAACCCGGCGCTGCCCTCGCCCGGCGCGACCTGCCCGACCTTCACACGCAGCTCGAACGCCGCGGTCGGCTGCGTCATCTCCACCGTCAGCAGCGCCGCGTTGCGGTTGCCGCCGCCACGCATCACCTCGACGCGGCCCCCGGCCACGCGGAAGTCCTCCATCGGGTTCGCCCAGAACGCCGACCCGAGCCACACGCGGTCGTTGACGCTGTTGAAATCGGCGTTAAACTCCGCCGCGCGCAACGCCGGCGTGAGCATCGTCATCGTCAATCCGATCAGCACCGGCAGGCAACGTCGCATGTGTCGGCTCCAAGGGGTTTGGTGATTCGTGATCCGTAGCGGCTGAACGGAACCCGCGTCGTGTCGATTGCAGGTGGTTCAAAAAAAGTTTAGACAGACATCGGTAGTTGGTAAAGATAGGCCGCCCGGTCGCCCGTGTCACGTCGCGTCGCAACCTTGCAACGGCGGTGTGGATTGGCGTATCGCCCGCCACAAACGAAAACAGCGATCGGCGCCCGGTCGGGCGGATCGCTGTCTTCAAGTCGGATCGCGGATTGTCGGCCGATCACGCCACGGAGTTGTCACGCGGCATGACCAGCGAGGCGACGACCTCGTCGCCCTGCTCGGCGGCTTCCTTCGCGGCCTTGGCGGCGGCGGCGGCGGCCTTCGCGGCTTCCTTGACGGCCTTGGGCATCTCTTCGGGCTTCGGCAGCACGATGTCGCGCGCCAGGCCCGTCCACTTCATCAGCACGATGACCCAGTAGGTCGGGTCGAGCTCGAACCAGCGCAGGCCGTGACGGGCCGAACGCTGGTAGGCGTGGTGGTTGTTGTGCCAGCCCTCGCCGAAACTCCAGATGGCGACCCACCAGAGATTGGTCGAGTGCTCCTTCGTATCGTAGTTGCGGTAGCCCCACGTGTGGGCCGCGGAGTTGACGAACCACGTGCCGTGATACACGACGGTGGTGCGGACGAAGATGCCCCAGATCACCCAGCTCCAGCCGCTGGCCGACCAGCCCGCCGACTGCGCCCACGCGCCACCTGCGTAGAGCAGGCCCGCGAGGATGAACTGCGGCAACCAGAACCATTCGTGCAGCACGCGGTGACCGGGATCACGCAGCAGGTCCTTCGCGGCGTCAACGCCGCGGCGGCCTTCGGACTCCAGTTGCATGCACCAGAACATGTGCGCCCACGAGAAGCCGTGCTTCGGCGTGTGCGGGTCTTCTTCCTCGTCAGAGTGCTTGTGGTGGATGCGGTGGACGCCGACCCACTGAACGGGGCTGCCCTGCCAGGTGAGGCATCCGCAGAGGGTCAGGAAGTACTCGACCCACTTGGGGGTCTTGAAGCCGCGGTGGGTCAGCAGGCGGTGGAACCCCAGCGTGATGCCCAGGCAGGCGGTGACCCAGACGAAGAACGCGCAGATCGCCAGGCCGGTCCAGGTGAACATGGCCGGCCAGAACGCCAGCAGCGCGCCGACGTGCATGAAGCCGATACCAAGGATGACGGTCCAGTCGAGTTTAGAGCGATCGAGTCTGCGGCGAGAGAAACCGCCGTTAGCGGTAGTCTTATCTGTCATTGCGATCGTGTCCTCAGAGAGTGGTCACGCCAAAAGTAATACGATGCGTGTCGGGCGTACGTTCGTGCCCGTGCGGTTCAATACCCGTTACCCGCTGTCGACACAGGTGGATATCGGCTCAACAGCATAGCGAGGCAGCCCCGATCTTGCCAGCATTTTTAAAACTCGCCGTTCCCTAATTTGCGTTCGGGGTATACTCCACGTTCGGCCGGGGCGACGTGCCCCGACGAACCGACGGATGCGGCCGTCCACCCCCGCCTTCTGCGACACGGCACGCATCGACCCACCACCCGGACGCAACGTCCACGGAGCGAGAAAAATGGAACTTTACATCGACACCGCGAACCTCGATGAGATCAAACAGGCCCACGACCTCGGCGTGCTCGACGGCGTGACGACCAACCCCAGCCTCGTCGCCAAAGAGGGCGTCGACTTCCACACCCGCCTCGAGGAGATCTGCAAGATCGTCAGCGGACCGGTCTCCGGCGAGGTCGTGTCGACCGACGCCGAGGGCATGCTCAAGGAAGCCGAGGTCCTCACGAAGATCGCCGACAACATCGTCATCAAGCTGCCGACCACCGTTGAGGGCGTCAAGGCGTGCAAGGCGCTGTCCGACCACGGCGTCCGCACGAACCTCACGCTCTGCTTCCAGCCGCTGCAGGCGATGGTCGTGGCCAAGGCCGGGGCGTTCCTCGTCAGCCCGTTCCTCGGTCGCCTCGACGACATCGGCGCGGACGGCGTCGATCTGATCCATCAGATCCGCACGATCTACGATAACTACGGCTACCAGACCAAGATCCTCGCCGCGTCCATCCGCGGACCCAAGCACATGATCGACTGCGCGATCGCCGGCGCCGACGTCGCCACCGTGCCCTTCAAGGTCATCAAGCAGATGCTCAATCACCCGCTGACCGACATCGGCCTCAAGGCGTTCCTCGAGGACTGGTACAAGGCCAATCCCAAGCCCGAAGCCGCGACGGTCTGACGCGTCGCTCGCACCAAAAAAGAAGGCATGGTCGCTTCAACGACCATGCCTTTTCTATGCGCTGAATGGGTGAGCGGACCGAGGCTCAGTTGGCGCTGGCGCCCGTACCGGCTCCGGCGCCGGGCTGGCCGGCGAATCGCGAGCGGTTGCGCTTGGCGCGACGGCGACGCGCGGCCGCCTTCGTCTTGGGCTTGCCAGAACCGCCGCCGTTGCCGTTTCCATTGCCATCGCCGTTGCCGTTGTGGCCGCCGCTGTTGCGGTTGCGCTTCGGACGGTTGCCGCCGCCGTTGCCCCCGCTATTGCCGTTGCCGCCGCCGGCGTTGTCGCCGCGTGTCGGCGCGGTCGCCGCCAGCGGGTGCGATGCGCGGCTGCGCTTCGTGGCCTGGCCGGTCGCCAACGCGTGCTCGAGCACGTCGATGTTCTTGCCGATCGTCCGCTCGATGTCGCGGAGCAACGCCCGCTCTTCGCCGTCGCAGAACGAGATCGCGTCGCCCGTGGCGCCCGCGCGGCCGGTGCGGCCGATGCGGTGCACGTACGTCTCGCCGTCGCCCGGCAGGTCGAAGTTGATCACGTGCGAGATGTCGTCGACGTCCAGCCCGCGCGACGCCACGTCGCTGCCGACCAGCACCCACGTCTTGCCGCTCTTGAACCGGTCCAGCGCCCGCGTGCGCGCCGCCTGCGACTTGTCACCGTGGATCGAGTCCGCCGGGATGCCCGAGGCGTTGAGCCGCTTGGCGATGCGGTCCGCCCCACGCTTCGTGCGCGAGAAGACCAGCGTCTTGTGCATCGTCGGATCGCTGAGCAGGTCCTGCAGCAGCGCGATCTTGTTCGGACGCTCCACGAAGTAGATGCCCTGCTTGACCGTGTCCGCCGCGGAGTTCTGCGCCGCGATCGTCACCTTCACCGGGTGGTGCAGCAACGCGTCGGCCAGCTTCTGGATCTCCTTCGGCATCGTCGCCGAGAAGAACAGCGTCTGACGCTTCGACGGGATCTCCGCGGTGATCCGCTTGATGTCCGGCGCGAAGCCCATGTCGAGCATGCGGTCGGCCTCGTCCAGCACGAACACCTCGACGCGGCTGATGTCCAACTCGCCCTGGTTATGCAGGTCGAGCAGGCGGCCGGGCGTCGCCACGAGCACGTCGACGCCGCGACGCAGCGCCGCGGTCTGTGGTCCCTGCTTCACGCCGCCGAACACGACCGTGGCGTTCAGCCCGGTGTGACGACCGTACGTCTCGAAGCTCTCGAGGACCTGCGCCGCCAGCTCACGCGTGGGCGTCAGCACCAGGGCGCGGATCGGCTTACGCGGTCCGTGATGGCGAGGCGGGCGACCGTTGCGGCCGCGCTTCGCGTACTTCTGCGTGTTGTCGTCGGCTTGTTCCGGGGCCGGCCCGGTCGGCTTGTTTTCGAGCAGACGATGAAGCACCGGCAGCGCGAACGCCGCCGTCTTGCCCGTACCGGTCTGCGCGCAGCCGAGCATGTCCCGACCCTCGAGCACCGGCGGGATCGCCTGACGCTGGATGTCAGTGGGAGTGGTATAACCTTCGCTACGGATCGCCCGCAGCAGCGGCTCGTTGAGCCCTAACGATTCAAATGACATTTCTGGAATTCACTCAGGAGGGTGTTGGTCGGTCTCCCCCGACCGTCAAATAGATGCGCGAAACATTACGCGCGTTCACACACAGTATCGGCTAACTCCCCGATTTGCAAACAGTTTCCGAAAACGGGTAACGCGCCCCGCACCGAACTTCCGCCCCGCGCAACGCTTACTTGCCCTGCTGCTTGCCCCACGAATCCTTCAGCGTCACGGTCCGATTCACGATCAATGGCCCGTCCTCCGTGTCCGGATCGACGCAGAAATACCCCGTCCGCTCGAACTGCACCGTCGTGCCCGCCTTCGCGGTCTTCATCGCCGGCTCCACCTTCGCGGTGATCGTCTTCAGCGAGTCGGGGTTGATCTGGTCCGTCCACGACTTGCCCTCCTCGACGTCGTCGGGGTTCTCCTGCGTGAACAGCGTGTCGTACAGACGCACCTCCGCGTCCAGCGCGTGCGCCGCCGAGACCCAGTGCAGCGTGCCCTTCACCTTGCGGCCGTCGGGCGCGTCGCCGCCCTTCGTCGCCGGGTCGTACGTGCAATGCAGCTCAACGATGTTGCCCGCCGCGTCCTTGATCACGTCGGTGCACGTCACGAAGTACGCGTACCGCAGCCGCACCTCGCGCCCCGGCCCGAGGCGGAAGAACTTCTTCGGCGGGTCCTCCATGAAGTCCTCACGCTCGATGTACAGCACCTTGCTGAACGGCACCTTCCGCGTGCCCGCGCCCTCGTCCTCGGGGTTGTTGATCGCGTCCATGTGCTCGACGGTGTCGTCGGGGTAGTTCGTGATCACGACCTTCAGCGGGTCGAGCACCGCCATGCGGCGCTCGGCGGACTTGTTGAGGTGCTCGCGCACGTGGAACTCCAGACGCGCCAGATCGATCGTCTGGTTGCGCTTCGACAGGCCGATGCCGTCGGCGAACTCGCGGATCGCCTCGGCGGGGTAGCCGCGCCGGCGCATCGCCGACAGCGTCGGCATGCGCGGGTCGTCCCAACCCGCCACGTGCTTGTCGTTGACCAGCGCCAGCAGGCGCCGCTTCGACATCACGGTGTACGTGAGGTTGAGCCGGGCGAACTCGATCTGCCGCGGGCGATCCTTACGCAGCTCGTCCGTCACCGGCGCGCCGGGCGCGGGCAGACGCGGGTGACCCCCGGCGTCCATGATCGCGTCGACGAACCAGTCGTACAGCGGCCGGTGCGCCTCGAACTCCAGCGAACACAGCGAGTGCGTGATGCCCTCGATCCAGTCGCTCTGCCCGTGCGCGTAGTCGTACATCGGATAGACGCACCACTTGTCGCCCGCGTGCGGGTGCACGGCGTGGAGTACGCGGTACATCACCGGGTCGCGCAGGTTCATGTTCGGCGCCGCCATGTCGATCTTCGCACGCAGCACGCGCGATCCGTCGGCAAACTCGCCAGCCTTCATGCGCGCGAACAGATCGAGGTTTTCCTCCGGCGTGCGGTCGCGGAACGGCGAGGCCTTGCCGGGCTCGGTCAGCGTGCCGCGCGTCGCGCGGATCTCGTCGCCGGTCTGATCATCGACGTACGCCTTGCCCGCGCCGATCAGCAGCTCCGCCCACGCCACCAGCTGCTCGAAGTAATCCGACGCGTAATACTCGTGCTCGCCCCAGTCGAAGCCGAGCCACTTCACGTCGGCGTGGATCGCGTCGATGTAGCGTTTCTCTTCCTTGACGGGGTTCGTGTCGTCCATGCGCAGGTGCGTCCGCGCGGTCGCCTTGCCCTCGCCGAGCCGCCCGGCGTTGACGTCCTGCGCGACGCCGAAGCTGATGCACAACGCCTTGGCGTGTCCGATGTGCAGGAACCCGTTGGGCTCCGGCGGAAACCGCGTCACGATCGTCGCGTGCTTCCCGGACGCGATGTCCTCGGCGACGATCTCGCGGATGAAATCCATCTTGTGTGTCGATTCGGTACTCATGCGAAGCAGAGTACCGCAAGGCGGGTGGGTCGCCAAGATAGCGCGGCTGAAACCCTCGATCCCAAACTCTAAATCCTAAACAAATCCAAGATGCCAAGCACCAAATACCAAAACACCCGCGGCGTTCGCTCGCGGGGTTTCGGTCAATAGGAGTTCCGATTGCGAATCTGTTTAGGATTTAGAGTTTGGGATGGAGGATTTTTCCCCTTACCCAATCCCACCCTTCAATCCGTCGCCGCCGCCAAACTTGCTCATCAGCGACTCCATCGCCTTGGCCTGCTTGGCGGACTTGGTGTACTGGCGGATCTCGTCGCGGCTGGCTTCTTCCGGGCGGGCCATTTCCTCGGGCACGAGCAGGGCCTTGATCGACAGGCCGATGCGTTGACGCTTCGGGTCGACCTCCATGATCTTCGCTTCGACTTCCTTGCCAACCCGCACCGCCTGCTCGACGCGGTCGACGCGCTTGTCCGACAGCTGTGAGATGTGGATCAGACCCTCGACGCCGGGCTCGAGCTGCACGAACGCACCGAACTCCATCGCCCGGGTCACGGTGCCTCGCACCGTTTCACCCACGACATACCGCTGATCGGCCGTGCGCCACGGCGACTCGACCAGCTGCTTGAGCCCCAGCGAGATGCGCTGGCCACCCTTCTGCACCTTCAGCACCTTGACGGTGACCTTCTGGCCGATCTCCAGCATGTCCTTCGGGTCGTTGACGCGGTGGTGCGCCAGGTCGGACACGTGCAGCAATCCGTCGACGCCCGGCACGAGCTCGACGAACGCGCCGAACGGCTCGAGCCGACGCACGATGCCCTCGCGGACCTCGTCGCTCTGGATCGTCGCCGCGAGCTTCTTCCGCTCCTCCTTCGCTTCCTCTTCGAGCACCGCGCGGCGGGACACCAGCAGCCGCTTCTTCTTGCGGTCCAGCTCCAGCACCTTCACCTTGATCTTGCGGTTGAGGAACGGCGCGAAGTCTTCGATGCGGTTCAGGTCGACCTGGCTCATCGGCATGAACGCGCGCTTCCCGGCGATCTTCACCTCCAGCCCGCCGGTGTTCATCCCGATCACCATGCCCTCGACGACCATGCCCTTCTGCAGGTTCTTCCACTCGGCCTTGCTCGTCTCGCCGGGCAGCGTCAGCTTGAACAGCTGCTCGTCCTCGAGGAACGTCTCGACGATGAAGTCCAGGTGCTCGCCGACGCGCGGGACCTTGCCCTTGAACGCGGTGGTCGGACACACGCCCTGCTCCTTCGGGCCGAGCTCGACGAACACGTCGTCGCCGCGCACGCCGGCGATCGTGCCGCGGCGCGTGTTGGAAGGCTCGATCGACGGGCCGTCGTCATCGCTGTCGTCGTCGCTGCCCTCGGCGGCCTTCGCGGCGGCGGACATCCGCGGCGCGGGCGGCGTCGCGGCGGCCGTGTCCGAGTCCATCAGGTCTTCGATCGACTGATCACCCAGCGCGTCGGCGATCTCCTTGTCCAGCTCTTCCTGCACGCTCGGCTGAGGCGCGGGCGCGGCGGGCGCGGGCGTCGCCGGAGCCGCGGCCGGGGGCGGCGCGACCGGCGGCGTCGACGCGGCGGGCGGCGGCGTGATCGGTGCGGAGGCGGAGGTCGGTTGCGTGGCGTCCTGAGCCGGGGTCGGCTGCGGGGCGGCACCCTCACCCGCGGACTGCTGCGGGTTTTGTTGCGGTTGATCTGTCATGGCGTCGTTCGATTCCGTGACGTGATGAATTAACCAAAAAGTTCGGAGGCCCATTCTACAGCGCACAACGCTGCATCACCAAGAAAACACGCCCGAGACGGAGCGTGACCTTGCTACAACGAAACAGCCGACGGGTTTGTTTCATCCCGTCGGCTGTCACAGGTCGTGAATTATGCCGCGTGCCGCCGCCGCGTCAAGCGGACCGGCGTACGTCGGTCGCGGTCAGGCCCCCGCTCAGGCCATGTCCGGCACCACGAACGGCTTGCGGTACGGACGCGTGAGCATCGGGTTCGCCTTGTCCGCCCACTCGCCGGTGAAACGCTCGGTCTTCGGGTCCATCGTCAGCTTCGGCCCCAGCGCCAGGCTGCCGCTGAACGGAATCTGAAGCTCGCCGAGATACGCCTTGAGTCGCTCGATCGACTCCTGCCCGGCGTCGGACACCTTGAAACGCTCCTCGATCTCGCCCGCCGGCGCGCCCGCCTGGCCCAGGCGGTACGAGATGTTGCCCGTGTGGCATAGGGCGCTGGAGTAGAAGCCCTGCTCGATGTCGGCGTTGAGGTCGGTGTGCTTACGCGACTGCACGGCCTTGTAGAAGTTCGCGTAGTGGTCGCCGCCGCCGCTGAACGCCTTGATCTTCTGGCCGTTGTTGTCGAACGCCTTGCCCGACGAGTAGCTGTTCACCGCCATGTAGCCGCCCTCGCAGACGACCACCACGCCGATCGTGCCGCCGTTGCGGTAGCCGGTGCCCATGTCGGCGTTGCCCCACTTGCCGGTCTTGAACTTCTCGTACTTGTCCGGCAGGCCGCGCACCTCGAAGATCAGCGGCGCCTTCTCGTAGCCGTGGTAGACGATCTGCGTGTTGGCCGTGTCGCCGGCGTCGTCGTAACCCAGACGCGCGCCCACGCTGAACACCGACGGGCTCAGCTCGTTGACGCCGAGCATCCATCGGCCCACGTCCATCTGGTGGATGCCCTGGTTGCCCAGGTCGCCGTTGCCGGTGTTGTAGTCCCAGTGCCAGTCGTAGTGCAGCGAGTTGCGGAACAGGTCGCGCTTCTCCGCCGGGCCGCACCACAGGTCGTAGTCCACCGTCGACGGGATCTCCAGCGGCGTGCCGCGCTTGCCGATCGAGTTGCGCGCCTTGTAGCACGTGGCCACGACGAACTTGATCGGGCCCAGCTCGCCGTCGTGCACGTACTTGACCATCGCCTGCACACCGTACTGCGAACGGATCTGCGTGCCGGTCTGCACGATCTTGCCGTGCTTCCGCGCGGCGTTGACGATCTGCCGACCCTCCCACACGTTGTGACACACCGGCTTCTCGACGTAAACGTCCTTGCCCGCCTGGATCGCCCACACCGCCATCAACGCGTGCCAGTGGTTCGGCGTCGCGATCGACACCGTGTCCACGTCCTTGTCGTCGAGGATCTTGCGGAAGTCCTGGTACTTCGCCGGCGAGTCCTTGTACTTCTTCTCGATCCCGCTGGCGCGGCTGTCGAGGAAGCCCGAATCGGCGTCGGCCAGCGCCACGATGCGCGTCTTGATCCCCGCCGCTTCCGCCTCGTCCTTGCACCAGCTGATGTGCGTCTGGCCACGACCCCGCAGACCGATCACCGCCACACGCAGGTCGCCGTTGGCGCCGAGCACCCGGCTGGACGCGAGCATCGGCAGCGACGCCGCCGCCAGCGAGGATTGGACGAAGCGTCTACGCGATAGCGACGTGCGTTTGATCGACATGAGGGTCGTCTCCTTGGATTGTGTCGTCGTGTCGTGCCTCAAAAGTGACGCAGCGGGAGCGAGCCCGCCGCAGTCCCGTGATTGTACCCCGCGCAAGAACAGCCGGACAACCTGAATTTTCGTCGCCGCGTGCCGAATTTGCGGCGAGCCCCTACATCCAAGCCCACGACTGCGAGCGCAGCGAGACGGCGTGGGATCGCCAAAGTGCTACATCCACCATCGTTCACCTTTCATTCTCCATCTCGCCGCCGCTCCGCAATGACAGATGGAAAATGGCAATTGGAAAATGGAAAATGATCACTCCGCCTTCCCGTAACGCACCAGCTTCAGCGACTCGTCCTGGATCAGCCCGATGCCCGGCGCGTACGTCTTGAACTCCTTGACGCCCGGCTCCAGCGGCGAGCTCTCCTGCGTCCTGAGGCAGTTGGTCATCTCACCCGCCGGGGTCTTGAGCGTCTCGGTCAGGCTGACGATCTCCGCGCGGTCCATCGCCACGCCCGGCGCGAGTTCCTGATAGTACCGGCCACGCAGCAGCGGCTGACCCGGCATCGCCAGCCCGTACTTCGCGCCCTTCTCGCCCGACAGCCACGCCCCGCCGTGCCCGACGATCTTGCCGTGCTTGTAGATGTCGACCTCTTCGCCGAAGTAGAACACGCTGTTGGTCCGCTTGCTGATCGCGAAGAAGTTACGCGAGACCTCGACGAGTTCGCCGCCCTCGCTCTCGCGTTCCTCGACCACGCGTGTGGTCACGCCGTCGATCACGCGCGTCTCGTCCAGCACCGTGATGACGAGCCGCGCATCGTCGTCGGCCAGCTCCAGCACGAAGCCCGGCTCGAGCACGAAGTACGGGTTGCGACCCGTGTCCGTCAGGTCCGCCTTCTCGGCGCTGAAGTCGTTGGTCCACGACGCGTCGTCGCCCCCCGCCGCGCCCGCCGCGTGCCGAAGCGACGCCGTCAGCGCCCCGACGAACAACCCCGCCAGCACCAGTGACACGACCCCGTTGCGACTCTTCATGGCTGTGTTCCCTGAATGTGAATGATGAACCCGGGCTCCACTGTATTGTCCGTCTTTCGCGTGCCGATTTCCATCACCCGCCCCCGAATCGCCCGTCGCGCCGGTGCGCACGGGCGCGCCCGCGCGACACCGTCAGCGCGATTTTGCCACAAAAAAGTCATCGCCCGCCCCACCCGTCACTTACACCAACCCCGCGCCCGCGTCGCGACACCCCCGTGCGCACCTGTGCGTCGCCGCGGCCAGTTATAGGAGGTTATGCGCGGTTGGTTTAATTGCTTGCGCTGGGCGCAGTTCGCGTCCATGCTGTTGTTGCAAGATTTCCTTCAACACAAAGGAGCAACAGCGATGGAACGCGAACTTTGGTCTTGGATCATGCGGGCGATTCG
>WGMA01000030.1 GCA_016125285.1 Phycisphaera sp. | reverse complement strand
TGGCCGCATCGCGCGGGAGTGCTGTCGCGCCGATGGACGTGCCCCGAAGTCGTTCTGGGACTTATGCTGCGGTTCGATGGCGGTGTCGATCGCGATGCCTCGTTGCGCCCAGCATCACGCGATCGATCTTGATGACGACCTCATCAACCTGGCACGCATCATCAAGGACCCGATCGTCGGACCGAAGTTCTACCGCACCCTGCGGCGCGTGATCAACCACGAGGGGCTGTTCTACGAAAGCAAGCTGCAGCTCGCCGCCGAACTGAGCGACGGTTTGTTCGGCGACGCGCCGATGTCGGATTTTGACCGTGCCGTCGCCTATTTCATCGTTTCATGGCAGGGACGCAACGGCGTCGCCGGCACAGAGCGAACGAACTATCAGCCCGCCATCCGCTGGACGAGCGGCGGCGGCCACGGCGCCACTCGGTTCAAGAACGCAGTAACGAGCATCCCGGCGTGGCGTCGACGCATGCGCGACATCTTCCAAGTCCTCTCGAAGATCGAAGACCAGGACGGGACGAGCATCTACATCGACCCACCGTATCTTCGCACAGGAGCGCGTAGCGGGTCCTGCAAGTACAAGCACGAGTTCCAGCCGGCTGATCACGAGGATCTTCATCGCCTGCTGAGTCGATTTGAAGCGACGCGGGTTGTCGTCAGTTACTACGACGATCCGCCGCTGCGCGAGTGGTACGACGGCTGGACGTTCGTCGACTGCTCGACCCAGAAGAACCTGCACGTTCAGAACCGGCGCGGCGCAGGTCGCTGCGTCGCTCCCGAGGTCCTGGTCATCAACGGCCCCAGCTTCACGGAGGAAGCAAGCCATGGCAACGAAGACGCTGGAAGAGCGGCTCAGTGACCGCTTCGCCAACTTCGAGCAGCTGATGGCGGACATCCGTCATCAGCTGCTCATCCGCACGCGCCGGCGCAAGGAAGGCGGCGACCCGGTGTGGTGGTCCGCCATCGAGATCGCCGAGCACCTGGGCATCTCTCACGAACTTTCGAGGGAGCGTCGAAAGCGCGTCGTACGGGAGTTGATGACCGTTTACCAGGACCGCCGCGACGACCTGATCGCGTCGTACGCACCGAACGGCGGCTACGCGATCGGCATGACCGCCGCAGACTTCGCCGCCTACCAGGACGCCCGCCGCCGCTCCGGCCGCGCCCACCTCGGCGCCGCATCGCGTCAGGCGCACTCCACCGTCCAGGACGACGTCAACGGCCAGCTGCGTGTGCAGGAGGTGGGGTCGTGACCTTCGACGAGATGGAACGCAACGCCGATGATACGATGCGCCGGATGCTCACCGAGCACGGCTGTGAGCAGTTCTGGTTCTGGTGTCCAGGCTGCAAGTGCTATCACGAGTTCCAGACCAAATGCGGCGCCAACGGGCACGGTCCCGAGTGGCAGTTCGATGGCAACGTCGACAAGCCGACGTTCGCCCCGTCGCTGCTCGTGAATCCAAGACACCCTGAAGCCAGGTGTCATCTGTTCCTTCGCGCTGGACGGCTTCAGTTCCTCAACGATTGCCATCACCACCTCGCCGGCCAGACGGTCGACCTGGTGGCGTTCGATTGATTCACCGGCGGGATCTCCGCCGACGAGCTGCTGACCTGGCGGCTCGACAAACTGGGCCGCGACCCGCGCCGGACTTGATCGCCGGCCCGCCGAAAGGCACGGGACGAAGCGAACCGCGACCGATCACGCGGTTGTGGTGTTGATATGCGACGTAATCAACCACTTCGAGATCGGCGCGCGGCGAGCGCGCGGCGCGCGGGGATTTGCAGATCGCGCCCCGCGCCACGCCAGCGCCAGCAGGGTCGGAATCCAGTTTCACCGCAAACGCCGCGCGCGGATCGGCCCGTTCGTCCAGTTTCTAAACTGATGGGATTCGCCCGGTCGCCCGGCCGTAAGTCCTGCCTACCTGTGCCCTTCCCGCCGTTTCCCGCGCCTTCCCGCCCTGTCCCGTATTGATCGTGGGTTCATGTTTGCCCCGGTTCAGCCCCCTCAAAACCCCGCGTCAGCCCCGTCTAACCGGGGCAAATCGACGTAAGTCCTTGTTTTTCGCGCCGGTCGGGGACCCCGAACGTCGTAAACCCCTGTCACCACGTGCGGCGCGCGGTTGAAATCGCCGCGGCGAGCGGGCCAAGTCGGGCGTTGAGATATTTTACGGCGGACGGGCGCGGCGGACGTTACTTGCGTGTGGTCCACCCGGAGAAGAACTGCGTGACGAGCATGATGCCGAGGCCGACGGCGAGCATGCCGACGGAGCCGTTGATGGCGTAGCGGCCCCAGCGTGTCCAGGTCACGGCGTGCTCGTCACCGTAAGCGAAGGTACCGTAGGCGGCGCAGGCGCTTAGGCCGAGGATGCCGAAGAAGACGCACCGCTGGGCGAAGGTCGGGGCGTCCTTCTTCCGCTTGGCGCGCGCGGGGGCGACCTTCGCGGCGGGTTTCGCGGCGGGCTTGGTCTTCGGCTTGGGCTTCGGCCTGGAACGCGTCGCGGCCATGGATACTCCTTACAGATGTGCCCGCGGAGTAACGTCGGCGAGGTGACGGGTGCGGCTTCAGATTTGGCGCAGCTGGGTTATCGGTGGTGGCGTAAGTGTTGGCGCGTAAGAAAGCCCCGCCGGAGGGGTGCACCGACGGGGCTCGTAAGGATCGTTGCCGATCCTGTACCTGTACGGGTGTGACTCAGTTCTCGTAGCGGTACTGGTAGGCGCCGTTGAGTCGCGTGTCGATCATGCGGGCGAGGACGGCGGCGGACTCGCTGTTGTCGTGTCCGCCGTCGATCGCGGCGCGGATGGCGCTGTTGGCGTTGGCGTACTCGCCGAGGACGTAGTGCGTGGCGGCGGCCATGAACAGCGCGTCGGTCTTCGAGCAGGTGTACTGCGTCTTGTCGCGGTAGCGGGCGATCATCAGGGCGCACTTGTCACGCAGGGGCTGATCGATCGGCACGCGGTCGAGGCTTGCGGCGTCGAGCTTTACGGCGGTCCGCATGGCGAACACGGCGGCGTTGTCGTCGCCGACGTTCGACTTGGCGATCGCACAGCCGATGCGCGGCAGGCCGCGGCTGGGGTACTGCTCGGCTTCCTGGGCGAAGGCGGCGGCGGCGTCGTGGGCGTCGCCGTACTTCAGCGCGGCCCAGCCGTCGTCTGCGACGGTCGGCTGCGGGACGGCCTTGGCGGGGGCCTCGTCGTTGTAGCTGTAGACGTAGGTGCGTGCGGTCTCGACGACCGGGGCGGACGTGGTGTAGACCTGCGTGGTGGCGGCGCTGGAGCACAGGTCGCAGGCGGGGTCACCGTAGCGATGGGTGGTGCAGTAGCGGGTGGTCGAGCCGGGGTAGACCTTGATCACGCAGTGCGTGACGGGGGCCGGGGCGGGGTCGACGTAGACGACGCGCGTCGGGGCGGGCGTGTAGTACACGCGGGTCACCGGCGGCGGGCAGTAGGTATACGAGCGGTAATACGTCGGCGGGCAGTACGAGCGGCTGTAGCTGTAGCTGTGGTAATACGACGGCGCATAGCAGCCGCGGTCGTAGTACCGGCCGTGCGACGACGAGTTGAAGCCGATGCCGAAGGAGATGCCGGAGTGGCCGTGCGAGTCGCCGTGGTAGCCGAACGACACGCTGGTGCGTCCGCCGGCGTGGGCCTCGGGCGTGACGGCGAAGCCAAGGCCGACCGCGCCGACCAGCGCCAGCACCAACACGCAGGACCGACGGTTCACGATACGCGCAACAGGTGACAGGGATGACATGACAACGCTCCTCATGTCTGAGGTGGTACGGACTCGCTCACGCCCTGAGGAATCGTACGTATCCACATTAGTTCCGGTTCGGGCCGGCGTCCAGTATCTGGAGCGATTTTTTCGTCGATCTGGTTCATCGGGCGCGTCCGTCGGCGGCGCGACGCGGCGATCGCCTCACCGGCTTCACGCAATCGTGACGCGCAGCACAATCTTGTGACGCGGGTCCGCTGGCGTTATATTGGGCCCCGATTGTTGTATTGATTCGTTGGCCGGCCCGGTGTACCCGGGAGGCACAGGCACGCCTACCCGGCCATAGACCGTTACACAACCCGCTTTTACGCAGGAACGAGGCTACCACCATGCCTATCGCTACGCCCGAACAGTACCGTCAGATGCTCGACGCCGCCCAGAAGGGCAACTACGCCTACCCGGCGATCAACGTCTCGAGCATGGTCACCGCCAACGCCGCCCTCAAGGGCTTCGCCGACGCCAAGTCGGACGGCATCATTCAGGTCTCGACCGGCGGCGGCAAGTTCGCCAGCGGTCTGGGCATCGGCAACATGGTGGTCGGCGCGATCTCGATCGCCGAGCACATCCACCGCATGGCTGAGCACTACGACGTGCTGATCGCCCTGCACACCGACCACTGCCCGCCGGACCAGATCGACAGCTTCATGGTCCCGCTGATCGAGGAGTCCGAGCGTCGCGTCGCCGAGGGCAAGCTGCCGCTGTACAACAGCCACATGCTCGACGCGTCGAACCTCCCGCTCAAGGAGAACCTCGACCTGTCCGTGCCGCTGTACGAGCGGATGGCGAAGCTCGGCATGATGATCGAGGTCGAGGCCGGCGTCGTCGGCGGCGAAGAGGACGGCGCGGCCGGCGGCCACGACACGCCCTCCGAGAAGCTGTACACCACGCCGCAGGACATGGTCGAGGTCTACCGCCGCATGAGCCCGATCGACGGCACCTACATGTTCGCCGCGACGTTCGGCAACGTGCACGGCGCGTACAAGCCCGGCGCGGTCAAGCTGCAGCCGAAGATCCTCCGCGACGGCCAGGCCGCGATCAAGAAGGAATTCGGCGACGACGCCCACTTCCACCTCGTGTTCCACGGCGGCTCGGGCTCCGAGAAGCACGAGATCAAGGAAACGCTGGGCTACGGCGTGATCAAGATGAACGTCGACACCGACACGCAGTACGCGTTCACCCGCCCCATCGTCAGCCACATGTGCACCAACATCGAGGGCGTGCTGAAGGTCGACGGCGAGGTCGGCAACAAGAAGGCCTACGACCCCCGCGCCTACCTGAAGAAGGGCGAGGAGAACATGGCCAAGCGCGTCATCGAGGCGTGCAACGACCTGGAGTCCACCGGCAAGAGCCTGACCGCCGGCGCCGCCGCCGTGGCGTGACACCCGCTACAAACCGATCTACATTCAGGGTGCGACTCGCTTCAGCGAGTCGCACCTTTTTTATTTCCTCTTTCCGGGGGACCGACATGCCCAAGCGCATCGACAAGTTTTCGCGCACGCGCCGCGAGCGCAGCTCGCGCGGACACCGCTTCGAACACTGGTACGTCGACAACCAGGTCTACTTCATCACCGCCCGCTGCCGCGACCGATTCCCCGCGCTCGCGGCGGACGAGGCGAAGTCCATCTTCTGGGCTCGCTTCGAGCACTACACCGCGCAGGCAGCATTCGAGCCGTGGGTCGTGTCCGTGCTCGATAATCACTATCACGCACTGGGTTACAACACGTCTGGCGACGCCATCAAGTCGATGATGCAGCGACTGCACGGCTCGGTCGCGAAGCTCGTCAACGACCTGCTGCCCGAGCGGCGCGACGATTTCTGGCGGGACGATCTCGGCAAGGAATACTTCGACGGATGCATCCGCGACGAAGCGCAATGTCGGCTCGCGTGGGCGTATACTCTTCGGCAAGGTCAGCGGCACGGGTACGTGGCGGACTACCGTGACTACCCGCACACGCGTGTCTACGCTGACTTGAATGACCGCGTGCGGTGGGCGTTGGCCCATGACGCGTTCATGCCGAACGTGCCCTATCCGCGTTATCAGCGCCCGCGGAACAAATGAGAATCTCCGGTGCGACTCGCTTAAGCGAGTCGCACCCACCCCGTTGATCGGAGTGCTTGATGAGCCCCTATCGCCTCACCCTCACCGCCCTGCTGCTCCTGTCGCTCCTGTTTGCCGCCCCCGGCGCTCTGCGGGCAGACGACGGGGACAAGCCCGACAAGCCCGGCGACGAGCCGGACAAGGTCGACAAGGCCGCGCAGCCCGATGAGAAGGACAAGAAGACCGACACGAAGAAGGACGACGAAAAGAAGGCGTCCGACGCGCCCAAGACCGTCGCCGACATCGTCAAGTACTGCGACCACATCCCCGGGCTGTTCGACCTGTACCGCCACCGCGAGAAGGGCTGGGTGTACGCGATCATCCGGCCGGAGCAGATCGGCAAGGAGTACATCCACTTCACGTACGTCGAGAACGGCGTGGCGCGGCTCGGGCTGTTCCGCGGCAGCTTCCGCGGGTCGCGCGTGTTCACGATCCAGAAGGATTACAACCGCCTGCGGTTCGTCGTCGAGCCCACCGCGTATTACTACGACAAGGACAACGCCCTGTCCCGCGCCGCCGACGCCAACGTCTCGCCCGCCGTGCTCGCCGCGCCGACCATCCACGCGGTCGGGCAGAAGTCCGACGGCGACCTCGAAGGGTGTTACGCGGTGTACCTCGACGGCATGTTCCTCAAGGAACTGTGGCACCAGGTCAAGCCGTCGGACTCGAAGAACGACAGCGGCTTCAAGCTCGGCGGATTGTCCGACGAGCGCACGCGTTACAACCGCATCCGCAACTACCCCAACAACACCGACATCGTCGTCGACTACACCTACGCGGACGTCGCGCCGAAGGCGCGCGCCGAGTCCGAAGACGGCGTGGTCGACTCGCGCTACGTGACGATCACGCTGCAGCACTCGCTGATCGAGATGCCGCACAACGGCTACAAGCCGCGTTACGACGACGAGCGCGTGGGGTTCTTCACCACGCAGGTCGACGACATGACCAGCACATCGGCGACGCCGTGGCGTGATCTGATCCACCGTTGGGACCTGCGGAAGAAGGACCCGAAGGCGCCGCTGAGCGAGCCGGTCGAGCCGATCACGTTTTGGATCGAGAACACGACGCCGGTGCAGTGGCGGGACACGATCCGCGCCGCGGCGTTGCAGTGGAACCTGGCGTTCGAGGCGGCGGGGTTCAAGAACGCGGTGGTGGTCAAGCAGCAGCCGGACGACGCGGAGTGGGACGCCGGGGACCTGCGTTACAACGTGCTGCGTTGGACGTCGTCGCCGGACCCGTCGTTCGGCGGGTACGGGCCGAGCTTCGTGAACCCGCGCACGGGGCAGATCCTCGGGGCGGACATCATGCTCGAATGGATCTACGTGACGAACCGCGTGAAGATGCGCACGATGTTCACCGACGAGGGCGCGGCGCTGGCGGCGCTGGGCGACCAACGGTACTGCGCCGCCGGTCACTTCGCGCACGAGAACACGATGGTGGGCCTGGCGGCGCTGCGTGCGTTCGGCGCGCCGGACGTCACCCAGGACAAGCTGCTGCGCGAGTCGCTGTACTACCTGGTGCTGCACGAGATCGGCCACACGCTCGGGCTCAACCACAACATGGCCGCGAGCAACCTGTTCATGCCGGACCAGATCAACGACGCGGCGAAGACCGAGAAGATCGGGCTGACCGGCAGCGTGATGGACTACCCGGCGATCAACCTCGCGCTGCCCGGCGAGAAGCAGGGGCAGTACTTCACCGATCGGCCGGGCCCGTACGACGTGTGGGCGATCACGTTCGGTTACAAGCCGGAGCTGGACGACCCGGCGGCGCGCGAGGCGCACCTGGCGCGATCGAGCGAGCCGGCGCTGCTGTTCGGCAACGACGCCGACGACATGCGCAGCTCGGGCAACGGGATCGACCCGCGCATCAACATCAACGACATGACCGGCGACGTGGTGACGTGGGCCGACCAGCGGTTCAGGCTGATCGACGCGACGCTCGACAAGCTGCTGGATCGCTACCTGGCGAAGGGGCGCTCGCTGCAGGAGATCCGCGACGCGTATTTTTCGCTGCAGCGTCACCGGCGGACGGTGGCGTCGGTGGTGAGCCGGTACATCGGCGGCGTGTACGTCGACCGCAGCGCGGCGGCGGCGTCGAAGGGTGACAAGGGTCGCGAGCCCTACACGCCGGTCGACGAGGCGACGCAGAAGCGGGCGCTGAAGGTGCTGGCCGAGCACGTGTTCGCCCCCGACGCGCTGGGAGCGCCGCCGGAGTTGCTGGCGCACCTGCGGGCGCAGCGCCGCGGCTTCGAGTTCTCCGGCAAGGCTGAAGACCCGCACCTGCACGACGCGGCGCGTGAGGTGCAGGACGCGGCCCTAGGCCACCTGACGTTCAGCACGACGCTCGAGCGCATGACCGACGCGCGGCTGTACGGCAACACCTACACGGTGGCGCAGATGTTCAACGACCTGACCGACGCGATCTTCGCCGCGGACACGAAGCCCGGCGTGAACGTCAACACGTTCCGGCAGGACGTGCAGGTCAATTACGTCGAGCGGCTGATCCGCCTGGCGAACGTCGGCAGCCCCGACGGCGGGTTCGACGACATCGCGCGCAACGCCGCGACGTGGCAGCTGACGCGGATCGTGGGCATGCTGCCCGACCCGCAGAAGAACCCCGGCGCGAACCTCGAGACGAAGGCGCACCACAACCGCCTGAAGCTGCTGATCGAGCACGCGCTGACGCCGGGCAAGTGACGGCGCACGCCCCTGCGGGGCGTCGCTCAACATTGAATCGTTACCGCAGCAGCGCCGCGTTGAGTTCGAAGAACTGTTCGCGCCAGACGTAGTGGTCGAGCAACGCCTCGACGTTACGCCCCAGCAACCTGTGAGCGATGTACAGCGCCTCGACGGAGGCCAGGCCGCGGTCGGGATCGGCGCACTCGGTCTGCTCGGTCTGGCGTCGCGGGTAGGCGGTGACCCAGCCGGTCGGCAGCGAGCGCGGCGTGCAGTGGAACAGCTCGCGGTGCATCGCCCGGCGGATGCGCTGCTCGAGGCGCCAGGTGCCGTCGATGATGACGAGGCCCGCGTCGCGCACGGCTTCGTCGTCGGCGTCGAGCGGCGGCGCGTCGAGCGTGAGCATGACGTAGCCGGTGAGGTCGGGCGGCGGGCCGTCGCGGAACTCGGGGAACGTGTGGAACGACAGGTCGGGGCGCGACTCGAGCCCGTGGAGCGAGCACTTGGACAGTCGCTCCTTGCGGTGGCGGATGATGACGGTGGGCGGCGGCGTGGGCATCGTGCGAGATTGTAATGCACGGGGGCGCGGTGTTGGCGCGTGTCGCTGAAGCGACACGCGCCGGGGCGCGCGATGGATGCCGGGGCGCGGTATAAAACGCGTGGGTGAAACGGAGGACACACGCATGCAAATCGAACCGAATCGCGCGGCCGCGGAGAAACTCGTCATCCAGCTCATGGCGATCCGCGGCGGATCGGGCAACGAGGGCGACGTCGCGGCGGCGATCGTCGCGCGGCTGAAGGCGGCGGGCGTGAAGGCGTCGCAGATCGCGTTCGACACGGCCAACAAGCGCAGCCCGCGCGGCGGCGACATCGGCAACCTGATCGTCAAGCTGCCCGGCACGAAGGGGCGCACGCGTGAGCCGCGGCGGATGCTGATGGCGCACATGGATACGGTGCCGCTGTGCGTGGGGTGCACGCCGGTGAAGAGCGGCAAGCTCGTGAAGCCGAAGGGCCACACGGCGCTGGGTGCGGACGATCGCGCGGGGTGCGCGACGGTGCTCACGGCGGTCGAGACGATCCTGAAGCACAAGCTGCCGCACCCGCCGCTGACGCTGCTGTTCGGCGTGCAGGAGGAGATCGGATTGTTCGGCGCGCGGTTCGTGACGCTGGCGAAGCTGGGCGGGCCGAAGATGGCGTTCAACTGGGACGGCGGCGAGCCGTGGGGCATGGCGGTGGGCGCGACGGGCGCGTATCGCATGACGATCGAGATCACCGGCATCGCGTCGCACGCGGGCGTGCACCCGGAGCGCGGGATCAGCGCGGGCGTGATCGCGGCGAAGGCGATCGCGTCGCTCGAGGCGGACGGCTGGCACGGGCTGGTGCGCAAGGGTCGTTACGCGGGGACGAGCAACGTGGGCGTGATCGAGGGCGGCGCGGCGACGAACGTGATGATGGACCGGATGACGCTGCGCGCCGAGGCGCGGAGCCACACCCCGGCGTTCCGGAAAAGGATCGTCGACGCGTATCAGCGGGCGTTCAAGGCGGCGGTGAAGTCGACGAAGAACGACGCGGGCAAGACGGGCACGGTGACGTTCGACGTCCGCGACGAGTACCAGTCGTTCCGGCTGACGGACAGCGACCCGGCGGTGGCGGTGGCGAAGGCGGCGGTGGCGTCGCTGGGGCTGACGCCGAAGCTGGTGGTGACCAACGGCGGGCTGGACGCGAACTGGATCAACGCCCACGGCGTGCCGTGCGTGACGCTCGGCTGCGGCCAGCACGACATCCACACGGTCAACGAAACGCTGAACCTCGACGAATACCACACCGCGTGCCGGGTGGCGCTGCGGCTGGCGACGGCGGAGTGATTTGGTGATTTGTGATTTGGTGATTTGGTGATGTCGCCCCCGACGCGTGCTAAGATCACCAGATCACGATTCAACCAGATCACCAAATGGAGCACGTGACATGGGTGACATGATGCGACGCGGACTGTGGTCGGCCCTGCTCGGCGCGGCCGAAGAGAAGAAGTTCGTCGACATGCAGCTCGGGCTCGTGACGTACCTGTGGGGCAAGGACATGGACCTGCCCACGCTGATCGACGCGTGCGAGAAGTCGCAGCTGGGCGGCGTGGAGCTGCGCGTCGACCACAAGCACGGCGTGTCGCCCGCGCTCGACAAGGCGCAGCGCGCCGACGTCAAGGCTCGCTTCGAGGCCACCGACGTCACGCTCATCGGCATGGGCACCAACGAGCACTTCGACGATCCGGAGCCCGAGAAGCTCAAGCAGAACATCGACAACGCCAAGGCGTTCATCCGCCTCAGTCACGACATCGGCGGCTCCGGCGTGAAGGTCAAGCCCAACAGCTTCCACAAGGACGTGCCGCACGAGAAGACGATCGCGCAGATCGGCAAGGCGCTGGCGGAGATCGGCGAGTTCGGCGGCGGGTTCGGCCAGCAGATCCGCCTCGAGGTGCACGGCACGTGCTGCGAGCTGCCGACGATCAAGGCGATCATGGAGGCCGCGGACCACTGGAACGTGAAGGTCTGCTGGAACTCGAACCCCGAGGACCTGCAGGGCGACGGGCTCGAGGCGAACTTCGCGATGGTCAAGAAGTGGCTGGGCGACACGTGCCACGTCCGCGAGTTCAACGTCGGCGACTACCCGTACCCGAAGCTGATGAACCTGTTCATCGACGCCGAGTGGGCCGGGTGGATCCTGCTGGAGTGCCGCACGGACCCGAAGGACAAGATCGCGGCGATGATCGAGCAGCGGAAGATCTGGATGAAGATGGTGGGTCTGGGGTGAGGACGCAAAGACGAACGAGCAAGGCTGAGGGATGGCCATCCCTCAGCCTTTTTCATGCGCCGCTTCGAGCAGCGCCTCGACGAACTTGTCGGTGTGCGGCAGCACGTCGGGGTGGTTGACGATCTCGTCGGTGGTGAGCCACATCGTCTCGGCGACCTCGTTGGGGCAGGGCGAGAAGTCGTGCGACTCGAGGCGGGCGTAGTAGCCGAAGAGGGTGAGCGGGCGTTCGGGCAGCTCGTAGCGCCAGACGTGTTCGATGAGTTCGACCTCGACGCCGAGCTCTTCGCGCGCCTCGCGTCGGGCGGCGTCTTCGAGGGGCTCGTCGTGCTCGATGGCGCCGCCGGGGAAGCAGACCTTGTGCGGCGCGGCGCCGACGCCCGCGCCGCGGCGGATCAGCAGCCAGCGGCCGTCGTCGCGGCGGCAGCCGAGGATCACGCCGTGCAGGCGTCCGTCGGGTTGGATGGGGCGACCGGCGTAGGTCATGCGGGGATTGTAGCAGTTCGGGATTCGGGGCTGGGGCTTCGGGGCTGGGGTTGGGCTCGGACACTGACACCCGCCAAGGCGTCTGCTATGCTGCTGAGCCGGAATTACCGCAGAAAGTGGAGCAACCCGATGCTGGACCCGAAGATCGAAGCGGCGCTGAATCGGCAGATCAACCACGAGATGGCCGCGGCGTACAACTACCTCGCGATGTCGGCCTGGTTCGAGCACGGCAACCTCACCGGGTTCGCCAGCTGGATGATGTCGCAGCGGCTCGAAGAGCTGACGCACGCGCAGAAGCTGCTGCAGTACGTGCTCGACCGCGGCGGGCAGATCGAGCTCGACGCCGTCGAGAAGCCGAAGAACGACTTCGCCGACGTGCACGAGGTGTTCGCCCTGGCGCTGGAGATGGAGAAGGAGAACACGGAGACCATCAACGACCTGTACGTGATGGCCAACGAGCTGGGCGACTACGCGACGCAGAGCCACCTGCAGTGGTTCCTCGACGAGCAGGTCGAGGAAGAGAAGACGTTCGACGAGATCAAGAGCCTGCTGGAGATGGCGGGCGACGACCGCAGCGCGCTGCTGTACCTCAACGACAAGCTGGGCGCGCGGGCCGCGGCGCCGAAACCCGCCGAGTAACGCCGGCCGCCCCACCTCCACCCGTCCATGACCTCCACCGCCCAAGACGCCTACGCCGCGCTGATCGCGCACGTCCGCAAGACGGCGACGCTGTCGACCACGGCGGGCATTCTGTCGTGGGACCAGGAAGTGATGATGCCTTCGTCGGCGGGCGCGGTGGCGTTCCGCGGCGAGCAGATGGCGCAGCTGGCGGGGCTGGTGCACGGCATGGCGACGGACCCGCGGATCGCCGAGTGGCTCGACGCGTGCGAGGCCGACGGCGAGCTGACCGCGGACGCGCACGGCCCGGCGGCGGTGAACGTGCGTGAGCTGCGTCGGCACTACGACCGCTCGACGAAGCTGCCCGCGTCGCTGGTCGAGGAGTTCAGCCGCACGACGTCGACGGCGAAGCACGAGTGGGTGGCGGCGCGGAAGGCGAAGGAATACGCGAAGTTCGAGCCGTGGCTGGCGAAGCTGGTGAAGCTGCAGCGTCAGCGGGCCGAGTGCTGGGGCTGGCCGAGCGACGGCGAGGCGTGGGACGCGCTGGCGGACGGTTACGAGCCGGGCCTGACGGCGGCGAGCTGCGCGGCGGTGCTCAATCCGCTGCGCGGGCCGCTGGTTGAGCTCGTTGCGGAGCTGCGTGAGAGTTCGACCCCGCCGAGTCAGGCGTTCAACGAGGTGAAGCTGCCGATCGACAAGCAGATGAGCTTCGTCCGCATGGTCGTCACGCGTGTGGGGTTCGACTTCGACCGTGGTCGGCTCGACGAATCGGCGCACCCGTTCTGTTCGGGCATGCACCGCGACGACGTCCGCATGACCACGCGGTTCCAGGAGAACCTGCTCAACGACGCGATCGGCTCGACGCTGCACGAGTCCGGCCACGGCATGTACGAGCAGCACCTGCCCGGCGGCGAGCACGTCGGCACGCCCTACGGCGAAGCGGTAAGCCTGGCGATCCACGAGTCGCAGTCGCGTCTGATCGAAAACCACGTCGGGCGCAGCGAGTCGTTCTGGCGGTGGTGCTACCCGCTGATGCGCGACCACTTCGGCGCGGCCTTGGCGGACCTGAGCTTCGAGGACGTCTACGGCGGCGCCAACGCGATGCTCACGCCGAGCCTCATCCGCGTCGAGGCCGACGAGGCGCAGTACAACCTGCACATCATGATCCGCTTCGAGATCGAGCGGGCGCTGATGCGCGGCGACCTGACGACGGCGGACCTGCCGGGCGTGTGGAACGAGCGTTACCGCGAGTACCTCGGCGTCGAGGTGCCGGACGACGCGAAGGGCTGCATGCAGGACATCCACTGGGCGATGGGCGCGATGGGCTACTTCCCGACGTATACGCTCGGCACGCTGCACGCGGCGCAGTTCTACGAGACCGCCGAGCGCGACCTCGGCGGGCTCGACAGCGATTTCGCCGCGGGCAGATTCGACCGCCTGACCGGCTGGCTCCACGAGAACATCCACGCCCGCGGCTCGGCGTACCTCCCCGCTGATCTCGGCGAGCTGGTCACCGGCAAGCCGCTGAGCGCCGAGCCCCTGCTGCGCCACCTGCGCGGCAAGCTGCGGGCGGTGTACGGGCTGGATTGAACCGATGCTGGTTGCTGGATGCTATAGATACTGGATGGCGGCGTACTAAATCCAGCATCTAGCATCCAGCATCGGCTAATTCTTGATAAAGCACGCGCCACCGCCGCTAGATTTGGCCCCCGTCGTCCAGCCGCTACAATGGCACATCGCATGGAGGTGGTCCTTCAGGGATGTCAGGAGCAACCCACATGAATCGGTCCGGCGGATTATTGCGCCCGGGGCACGGCCCGTGGCGATTGGTGATCTTCAGCGTCGCGCTCGTCGCGGCGTTCGCGGTGTGGTGGTCGCTGACGAACACCGCGATGGCGCAGACGGCGGCTGACGGCGGCGCGCCCGTCGCGGCGCCGACGGCGCCCGGTCCCGGCGGCGTCACCCCCATGCCGATCGACGGCGTGGAGATGGGCGGCGGCGTGCCCACGATCGCCAAGCTGTTCATGACCAGCCCCGTCATCAACTCCGCCCTGCTGGCGATGAGCGTGCTGGCGCTGGTCATGTTCATGTACCTGCTGCTGAGCATGACGCAGGGCTCGTTCAACCCGCCGCGGTTCATCGACGACGTGACCAAGCTCATCATCAACCGCCAGTTCGACCAGGCGATCCACCTCTGCCAGACGCACACGCAGGTGTTCACCAGCAGCATCATCCAGCGCATCATCGAGAACCGCGCCAAGGACCCCGACGTGCTGATGGAGATCCTCAGCGCCGAGGGCCGACGCCGCGGCGAGCTGATCTGGAACCGCGTGGGCTACCTGTCGATCATCTCCGAGATCGCACCGATGCTCGGGCTGCTCGGCACGGTCATGGGCATGATCAAGGTGTTCTTCACGCTCACGACGCGGACCGTCGGCGAGAAGGTCGGCCAGCTCTCGGCGGGCATCGCCGAGGCGATGGGCACGACGATGTTCGGCCTGATCGTCGCGATCGCCGCGGGCGTGTTCTACGCGATCATCAAGACGCAGGCGACCGCCGTGCTCGCCGAGGCCGAGCACGTCTGCCACACGATCTCCGACCACACGCACCGCGCCGTGGAGGAAGGCGGCCCGGCGTCGCGCTCCGAGCCGCGGCCCGGCAAGAAGAAGATCAAGGTCAAGAAGAAGAAGGCCGTCGCGCCCCCGCCGGACGAAGACGACGACGAGGCGGACGACGACGGCGACGCCGACGAGCCGCAGGTGTTCGCCGGCGCCGATGACGACGCGGACTGATCACGCCGGGAGACGCGACCGCGATGAGCTTCACCCAACCCAGACAGCCGCAGCGTAAGACGAGCGTGCCGTTGGCGCCGATGCTCGACGTGCTGTTCCTGCTGCTGATCTTCTTCGTGACCACCAGCTCGTTCCGCGACGAGGAGCAGCAGGTCGACATCCAGCTGCCCAGCACGCAGTCGGGCGCTCCCGCCGAGGCCCGCCGCTACGAGGTCATCGTCAACATCCTGCAGGACGGGTCGATGACGATCGCGAACGTGCCGGTGAAGCGGGCCGATCTGTTCGGCAAGCTGAAGGTGCTGTCGAAGGACTGGCCGGGCATGCACGTGATCATCCGCGGCGACAAGGACGTGAAGTTCGACAGCATCATCGCGGCGATGGACACGGCGCGGGCGGCGGGCGTCAAGCACATTTTCTTCGCGACGGTCAAACAGGCACAGGACGTCCGATGAGATTTCGGATTTCGGATTTCGGATTTCGGATTGGACACGATCAGGGTCGTGCCGATCGTGGCGTCCACCCCTGCCTGCCCATCGCGCTGGCGGTGGCGATGGCGCTCGCGCTGCCCGGATTGGCGCGTGCCGACGAACAGGCCGACCGGCAGTTCACCTTCGCGGCGCGGCTGATGCAGCGCAGCGAGCTGCAGCTGGCGCAGGAGGCGTTCGGGGAATTCATCAGAAAGAACCCCGGCGACGCGCGCGTTGACGACGCGCGGTACTACATCGGCCTGCTGGCGTACCGGCAGCGTGACGCGGCCACGGCGCTCAAGGAGCTGGGCTCGATCACGAAGCCGAAGGACGTGAGCATGGCGGCGACGCTGCTGCTGCGGGGGCAGATCAAGCTGGCGACGGGCGACGGGCCGGGCGCGGTGTCGGACCTCGAGAAGGTGGATGGCACTTCGCTGACGGACAACGAGACGAAGGCGTCGTGGCACTACCTGCTGGGCGGCGCGTACCGCACGGTGAAGAACACGACCGCGGCGGCCAAGCAGTTCGACATGGCGTCGGAGGCGGACTCGAAGGTGCGCGGCCTGGCGCTGCTGGAGCTGGGCAAGGTACGTATCGAATCGGGCGACACGGCGGCGGCGCTGGAGGCGCTGACCGCGGCGATCGACGCACAGCTCGACGCCCCGCAGGCCGCGGAGGCGCGCGGGCTCGCCGCGGCCGTGGCGTACGAACAGCGTCAGTACGAGATGTCCGCCCACCTGTACAACCAGATCATCCAGCGCTACCAGACCACCGAGCAGTTCAAGCCCGCGTTGATGGGCCTGCTGCGGGCGCTGTACGCGTCGGGCCAGGACGAGGAGCTGATTCGTCAGCACGAGGCGCTGGCGAAGCTGCTGTCGCCCGACGAGCAGGCCGAGGCGTTGTACCTCCGCGGCGCGGCGCACGTGCGTCTCAAGCAGTACGACGAGGGCGGCCGCAAGCTGCTCGACTTCTTCCAGCGGTTCGGCAAGGACCACCCGCTGTCGGACGAGGTCGCGTACCTGTTCGCGGTGTGCTTCTATCACTCGGACCTGGACCGCTTCGAGAAGTGGTACGCGGGGCTCGAGGGCGAGCTGGACAAGATGGCGCACGGCCCGGACCTGCGGTATCTGCGCGCCCAGGCGGCGATCAAGCGTGAGCAGTTCGCGCAGGCGATCGCGTACCTCGATCCGCTGATCGCCAAGCCGGAGAACGACTACGCGCAGCGTGCGCTGCTGCAGCGTGCGGCGTTGTACGAGAAGCTGGACAACAAGGCGAAGGCGTCGTCGGACTACGCGTTGTACGTGACGCGTTACGGCAAAGACCCCAAGTCGGTGGACGCGGGCCGGTGGGCGATCGACCTGGCGTTCAACGCCGGTGAATACGAAAAGGTTGCGGAGCTGGCGCCGACCTGGGCGGCGGCGCAGAAGGACGCGCCCGCGACGGCGCCGGTGCGGATCAAGCAGATCATCGCGCTGATCAAGCTGAAGCGCAACGACGAAGCGCTCAAGGCTGCGGACACGCTGCTGGGCATCGAGAAGGCGGACCCGAAGCTGGTCACGCTGGGGCACTTCTACCGCGGGCTGATCCTCGCGTCGAAGGCGCAGCCGGTGCGCGACTCGGGCGTGGACTCGACGAAGCCCGCGATCGAGGCGTTACAAGCGGCGTTGAGCGGCGCGCTGCCCGAGACTCAGCAGGCGGAGGCGATCGAGCTGATCGCGCGTCTGCACCGCATGGCCGGGCGCGACGACGACGCGATCGCGATGTACGAGACGCTGCGGCAGCGTCGCCCGCTCGACGGCGTCAACACGCTGACGGCGCTGTGGGTCGGTCGCGGGCTGCACCACCGCAAGCGTTACGAGACGGCGTTGATCTGGCTGACGGAGGTGCTGGGGCGGCGCGACGCGGAGCCGAGCGCGATGGCCGAGGCGCTGTTCCTCGCCGCCGAATCGAATCACGATCTCGACAAGCATGCCGAGGCGCTGAAGCTGTACGACCAGCTGCTGGCGTTCGGGCACGCGTTCGGGGACCAGGCGCGGCTCGGGCGGGCGCAGAGCCTGGCGGCGCTGGACCGCACCGACGAGGCGATCAAGCAGTACGACGACCTGATCACGGTGGACGCGAGCATGATCGCCGCGACGGCGCTGCTGGAGGGCGGCCTGCTGCACTGGCGTCGGGCGCGGCTGCTGGAGAAGGCCAACGACACCCCGGCCGCGGACGAGGCTTACGCGGAGGCGCGCAAGCGGCTCAACCGCACGGTGATCCTGTACGACCTGCCGCAGCTCGGCACGCTGCCGGACCGCGCGATGGTGATGCTCGGCGTGGTCGACGCCGCGTCGGGCAAGGTCGACAAGCAGCAGGTGCGCGAGCGGCTCGACGCCGTGCTCAAGCGGCCGACGCCCACCGCGTGGCAGTCCGCCGCGAAGGCCGAAATCGCCCTGCTTGACGGAAGACGCGGCGAAGCGGTGTTCCTTTGGCGTAAGATGATCACGGACAGCGACGAGCCGGCGGCCAAGGCGTACGCCCGGGGTCGGCTCGCAGACCTGGGAGAGACGCCGTGAGATACGCCGGTTACAACACCGCGCCCGTCGAGCCGCCCACCGGTCGCCACCGCGAGGAGAAGCTGTTCAGCCTCGCGATGATCGGCAGCGTGATCGTGCACGCGCTGCTCGTGATCGGCATCATGAACTTCCCGCTCGGACTCGGGCAGATGGACACGGCCCTGTTCGCCGAAGCCGAACCCACCAAGCTCGAGGCCGTGGAGGTCTTCCGCTCGACCAACGACCTGATCGAAGACAACACCGCGGGCGGGACCGAGGTCGACCCGACGCTCGGCGACAGGACCGCGACGGCCGGCGCGATCGGCGAGGACAGCCGCAAGACGCTCGACGCGATCAAGCCCGACGAGCTGAAGCTGCCCGCCCCACCGCGCGAGCCGCGCGAGCGCGCCGCGAACCCCGACGTGGCCAGCCCCTCGCCCGCCGCACCGAAGGCCACGCACGTCAAGCCCGCCGCGGCACACACGCTCGACCTCACGCAGAAGCTGCTGGCGATCGCGAACCCCGAGGTCGCCCTGCCGCGCTACGTCGGTCCGTCCGATACCGTGATCGCGCCCAACCCCAACGAGAACGCGATCGACCCGTCCACACGCATCAGCCAGGCGCAGCTCAACAAGCTGCTGGCGAAGCTCGACGGCGGGTCCGGCGGCGGTCTCGCGGCCGGCGTGCTGCCCGGCGGCAGCGCAAGCGTCGCGGACCTGTTCGACGACGGCGCGGTCAACCTCCGCACCGCCCCGCCGCGCCCCGCGCCGCCCGCGTTGCCCAGGCCCGTCGCGCCGAAACCCACGATCACCGAATCGTCCAAGCCGGTCACGCCGATCCCGCCGCTGCCCAAGCTGCCGGACCTGCCGCCCGCCGTGACGGCGCCGACGCCCGAGAAGCCCGACGAGAAGCCACCGATCCACCTCGACGACGACTTCGAGTACAGCCTGCACGTCTGCCGCGAGCTGCCGCGCAGCCGCGGGCTGTTCGGCGGCAGCTCACGCAAGGACCCCAATGAGCCCGACTGGTTCGAGGTCCGCATCACGCCCAAGCGCACCCTCCGCCGACTCAAGCACCTGCACAAGGACGTCGTGTTCGTCATCGACACCTCGTCGTCGATCACCGACGCGTGGGTCAACCGCGTGAAGTCCGGCGTCGGCCTGGCGCTCGAGTCGCTCAACCCCGGCGACCGCTTCAACATCGTCATGTTCAAAGAGACGATCGACGTGCTGAGCACGGACGGCCTGCTCGACGCGTCGCCCACCAACGCGGACAAGGCGAAGCAGTTCCTCAAGGCCGCGGAGTCCAGCGGGTACACCGACGTGAACCGCGCGCTCGGCCGGCTCATCGTGCGATCGACCCCGCCGGACCGCGTGTACCAGATCATCATGATCAGCGACGGCAAGCCGACCCGCGGCACGATCGACCCGCGCAGCATCATCAACCTGATCACGCGCGAGAACGACCTGGTCGCGAGCATCTACTGCGTCGCCGTCGGCGACACCATCGATCAGCAGCTGCTCGACTTCCTCGCGTACCGCAACAAGGGCAACGTGATCCGCCCCGCCGACGTCGGCCAGGCCGAGTCCGCGATCCAACAACTCGCCGGCGAGCTGCGCTACCCGCTGGTCAAGCAGGCGACGTTCGACGCGATCGGCATCGACACCGACGCCGTCTTCCCGAGCATCCCGCGCGATATCTACCAGGGCCAGACGCTCAGCCTGTACGGGCGGTGCAAGTCGACCGACGACAACCTGTCGATGCGCCTGATGGGCATCTCCGGCGACGACAAGCTCGACCTGACGCTCACGCTGAACTTCGCGACCGCCGACGTGCAGGACGGCGAGCTGGCCAAACGCTGGGCGTTCTGGAAGCTGCACCACCTCTACAGCGAGATCATCCGCCAGGGCGAGACGCCCGAGCTGAAGAAGCAGATCGACGACATCCGCAAGCGGTACAAGATCGAGACGACTTACTGAACCGGGTGCTGGATGCTGGATGCGCCCATCGTATACCCGCACCGATCCAGCATCGCGAGCGTCAGCGAGCCATCCAGCAACCAGCATCGCGAGCGTCAGCGAGCCCGCTACTTCGCCTGCTTGCGCAGCATATCCAGAATCTCGAACCGATTGCGGCGCTCGGCCGTGGTGATCGGCGTCTGCTTGTAGCGATCGGCGATGTCGGTCTTCGCGCCCGCGGCGAGCAGGGCTTCGACCATCTTGACGTGACCGGCTTCGACGGCGACGTGCAGCGCGGTCTGGCCGCGGTCGTCGGCGGCGTTGACGTCGACTTTGGCGTCGAGCAGCAGCCGCGCCATCTCGACGTGGTTGTCGCTCGCCGCCTCATGCAGCGCGGGGCGACCGCGGATGTCGACCGCCTTCGCCGGCGACGCGCCGTGCTTGAGCAGCAGCTCCGCCATCGTCAGGCGGTTCGTATCGACGCACTCGGCCAGCGCCGTGCGCTTGCGTGCGTCGGGCACGTCGGGGTCGGCCTCGGCCTCGAGCAGCAGCCGCGCGATCCGCAGGTGGTTGCGCGACGCGGCCAGACGCAGCGGCGTCTCGCCACGCTTGTTGGGCTCGTCGACCTTCGCCCCGGCCTTGAGCAGCAGGTCGATCGCGTCGAGCCGGCCGAACGACACCGCCTGCGTCAGCAGCGTGTCCCCGCGCGTCGTCTCGGCGTTCACATCAACGTCGTGACGCAGCAGCTCACGCAGCATCGCGGCGTCGCCGATCATCACCGCGTGTTCGAGCTGCGGGCCGAGCGGCTTGTCCATGTCGACCGCCTCGGCGCCGCGCACGATCGCCGGCGCCGCGCCCGGCAGCGCTCCGCCGTCCTTCGCCGCGACGGCCTTGAGCAGGTCGTCCGTCTCGATGTAACGCTTGAGTGTCAGCGTCGGGTCCGCCTCCCACAGCCGCTTGTAGCGATCGACCGGGTGCTCCTTGAAGTTCGGCGCCTGCATCATGCGCTGGCGGATACCGCCCTGCTCGGTGGCGACCATGTACCACACGCCGCGGTTGCCGCCGAGCTTGATCTGCCCGCCCCCGTTGAGACGAAACGTGAGTCGGTCGGCCAGGTCGCCCTTCTCGATCGACTCCGGCGCCATGTTCGTGATGATCATGCCCAGCACCTGCTTCTTCGTCGGGTCGGAGAACGCGTAGAGGTACCAGCCGTCCGTGCCGCGGACCTCCTTGCTGACGCCCCATTCCCCGAACTGCGGCTTGACCGGCTTGCCTCCCGCCGCGTCGCCAACGTCCGCGGGCTTTGCCTTGTCGCCGAGCTTCGTCGCCGGCGCCGCGTGCGCCGACAGCGCCACCGCCGCGGCGAGCGCGATCGTTGTGAGTGCCGTACGTGTGTGGATCATCGTCATCACTCCCCGTGATTTCTCGAATGTCGTGTCGGCTCACACACCCGCGTCAGTTCATCGACGGATCATCGGGCAGGTGCGTGACGTTCATGGAGCGCAGGATCGCGTTGTGGATGTCGTTGCGGACGCGTTCCCACAGGTCGTCGCCGTCGTAGAACACGTGCTCGAGCGTCGCGGGCGAGTTCATCCACGACCCGCTCTTGAGCTCCTGCTCGAGCTGTCCGGGCGACCACCCGGCGTAGCCGACGAAGAAGCGCACGTCGCGGCCGGGCATCTGCACCAGCTGCATCAGGTGCTCCTCCGTGGCCGAGAAGTGCACGCCCTTGCACGGGCTGCTCTGTCCGAGCTCCGGGTCGGTGTGCAGCGTCATCAGCGCGCCGGGGCACGGCCCGCCGAAGAACAGCGGGTCGTTACGCAGGCAAGGCACCTCCGCGATCTGGTCCCACTCCTCGGACAGCTGTCGCCACGCCTCGTCGATCGACGTGCTCGTGGGACGGTTCAGCACCAGCCCCAGCGCCCCCGACTCGTCGTGCTGCACCATGAGCGTAACGGTCTGCGCGAAGTTGGGGTCCGCGAGCTCGGCCGAAGCGATCAGCAGTTGTCCGGTGAGCGATTTCATGGCCTGCCGCATCGTAGCCGATGAACACGGCGAAAGCAGCGACGAAATGTCTGACCCGCGGGAAATCTCGGTCAGCGGTGCGTTGTGGCGAACACCGCCAGCAGCACGAGCGGGCCGACGCACGCGCCCATCGCGATGAATCCCGCCACGACGTGCAGCAGCGTCCAGCGCCGCGGCAGCGTGACGCACACGTAGCCCAGCAGCACCATGCCCGACATGAAACTGAGCACGCAGCCGAGCGGCGCGAGGTACGCGTCGTCGATCAGCCACGCGACGGTCGCGCCGCAGAGGCACCCTACGACGCCCGACCACATGAACAGCGCCTGTTCGCGTTGGAGGATCCGCATCGTCGCTCCGCTCGGTGGAAGCGTGCCGTGTGCTCACATACGATGGGCACGCGGGCACGCCGCGACGTTTCGCCTGGAGACCGCCGGGCGAATCGCCGCCGTGCTCGTTTTGACGTGTCTGACCGCGCCCGGGTTCCCGGTCGCCGACACGCCGAAGCCACCGACCCCGCAAGCCGCGCATCCCGCGCCGCCTGGCAGTGAGAGGAATCAGCCACCGATGAACGCAGACAAACGCAGATGTGAGAACCGGATCGCGCGATCGCATTCTTTGCTTGTCAGTCATCTGCGCTTATCGGCGTTCATCTGCGGATATTTGTTGCTGAGCGCCGTTGCTAAGCCGCAAGCGGCTATGGCGGATCGGCCGAATATTCTCGTGTGCATCTCCGACGACCAGTCGTACCCGCACACGTCGGCGTACGGATACGCGGCGCTCAAAACGCCGGGCTTCGACCGCGTGGCGGAGATGGGCGTGCTGTTCAGCGGCGCGTTCACGCCGTCGCCGGGCTGCAGCCCGATGCGTGGCGCGTTCCTTACCGGCCGCAACATCTGGCAGATCGAGGAGGCGGGCACACACGCCAGCTCGTTCCAGGCGAAGTACAAGACGTTTCAGGAGATGCTCGAAGACGCGGGCTACTTCGTCGGGTTCACCGGCAAGGGCTGGGCGCCGGGCAACTGGAAGGTCAGCGGACGCACGCGCAACCCCGCGGGCGACGACTACGGATCGAAGAAGCTCAAGTCGCCCGGCGGCATCAGCAATACGGACTACGCGGCGAACTTCGTTGACTTCCTCGACAAGCGTCCGAAGGGCAAACCGTTCAGCTTCTGGTACGGCGGGCACGAGCCGCACCGCTCGTTCAAGAAGGGCATCGGCCGCGAGAACGGCATGGACCCCAGCAAGGTGGTCGTGCCGCCCTACCTGCCCGACACGCCGGAGGTCCGCGACGACCTGCTCGACTACTGCTACGAGATCCAATGGTTCGACTCGCACCTCGTCCGCATGCTCGACGAGCTCAAGAAGCGCGGCGAGCTCGACAACACGCTGATCATCGTCACGTCAGACAACGGCATGTCGTTCCCCTACGCCAAGGCGAACACGACGGAGTTCGGCATCCACATGCCGCTGACGGTGGCGTGGCCCGCGAAGGCGCCCGGCGGACGCAAGGTCGACGACCTGGTCAACCTGATCGACCTGACCGCGACGATCTACGACGTGTCCGGCGTCGCCCCGCCGAAGGAGTTCCCGATCGCCGGACGCAGCATCATGAACATCCTCGCGTCGGACAAAGAAGGCGTCGTCGACCCGTCGCGCGACGCGGTGTTCAGCGGACGCGAGCGGCACAGCTCGTCGCGTTACAACTCGCTGGGCTACCCGCAGCGATCGATCCGCACGCCGCAGTATCTGTACATCCGCAACTTCCGGCCGGAGCGCTGGCCCGCGGGGACGCCGCAGAAGTACGCCACGGTCAAGTACGACGCCGACGGCAAGCCGGTCGAGAGCAAACTCGGTCCCGAGCACGGCGGGTATCACGACATCGACGCCTGCCCCACGCTCGACTTCCTCGTGAAGATGCGCGACGACGCGGCCATCGGTCCGTACCTGCACCTCGCCGTCGATCTCCGCCCCGGCGAAGAGTTGTACGACATCCTCAAGGACCCCGGCTGCAAGAACAATCTCGCGGCCGACTCGGCGTACAGCGACGTGAAGGACGGCCTGAACAACCGGCTCATCACGTACCTGCGTGACACGAAGGACCCGCGCGTTGTCGATAAGGACGGCGGCGATGTCTTCGAAACCTACCCGCGATACTCGCCCCTGCGGTGGTTCCCCACGCCCGACTGGGCGAAGGAACACCCCGAACGCGTGCCGAAACAGGACTGGGTGGACGAACGACGGCCGAAGTAGCGGCGTCGCCTTGTCCGCCCACGCGATGGCACGCTATCCTGTTGGGTCGCACGGCACGGTGCGGCGTATCAGGTACAGGGCGCGAAAAGTTCGTTCGAATTTGGATGGCACCAGCCCGGAGGAGCACCGGGCGCAGGCTCGTGCGGTGTAACTTGCGCATCAAACTCACGGAGTGTTACAACATGATCAGGTGGACTGCCGGCGCGGCGATGATCGCGGCGTGTCTCGTAGCTTTGTTTTCACACGTCCAACCCGCGCACGCGGCGGACAAACCCAACATCGTATTCATCCTCGCCGACGACCTGGGCTACGGCGACGTGAAGTGCCTCAACCCCGACGGCAAGATCGCCACGCCCCACATCGACAAGTTCGCGTCGCAGGGCGTCGCGTTCACCGACGCCCACACCAGCTCGTCGGTCTGCACGCCGACACGCTACGGCGTACTCACCGGGCGGTACAACTGGCGGTCGCGCCTCAAGAGCGGCGTGCTCGGCGGGTTCTCGATGCACCTGATCGAGGACGGCCGCATGACCGTCGCGTCGATGCTCAAGTCGCAGGGCTACGCCACGGCCGCGTTCGGCAAGTGGCACCTCGGCATGGACTGGCCGAAGAAGGACGGCGGCAAGGCCGACGACGGAGGCAACTTCGCGGGCGGCTACGGCGACGCGTGGAAGGTCGACTACACCAAGCCGATCGTCAACGGCCCGAACGACGTGGGCTTCGACGTGTACTTCGGCATCAGCGCCTCGCTCGACATGCCGCCCTACGTGTTCATCGACAACCGCAAGGTCGAGACCGTGCCGACGGTCGAACGCGAGTTCTGGCACAACCGCAAGGGCCCGGCGAGCGAGGATTTTCTGCCGGTCAACGTGCTGCCGCGTCTGACAACGAAGGCGACCGAGTACATCGACGCCAAGGCGGCAGACGCGAAGGCGGGCAAGCCGTTCTTCATCTACATGCCGCTCAACGCGCCGCACACGCCGATCGTGCCGGACGAGAACTGGAAGGGCAAGAGCGGCATCAGCGACTACGCCGACTTCGTGATGCAGGTCGACTGGACCGTCGGGCAGGTGCTCGAGGCGCTCGACCGCAACGGCCTGACGAACGACACGCTGGTGATCTTCACGTCGGACAACGGCTGCTCGCCCTCGGCGAACTTCAAGCAGCTCGCCGAGCACGGCCACAACCCCAGCTACATCTTCCGCGGCAACAAGGCGGACATCTACGAGGGCGGACACCGCGTGCCGTTCATCGTGCGCTGGCCCGCGAAGATCAAGGGTGGCGCGACGTGCCCGCAGCTGATCTGCCTGACGGACTTCATGGCGACCGCCGCCGACGTGGTCGGGTTCAAGCTGCCGGACACCGCCGGTGAAGACAGCGTCAGCATCCTGCCCGCGTTGCTCGACCCCGCGCTGGACAAGCCGCTGCGCGAGGCGGTCGTGCACCACTCGATCAACGGCTCGTTTTCGATCCGCCAGGGCCAGTGGAAGCTGGAGCTGTGCCCGGGCTCGGGCGGCTGGAGTGGACCGCGTCCCGGAACCGCTGAGCTGGCGAACAAGCCGGAGTTCCAGCTGTTCGACATGGCCGCGGATATCAGCGAGCAGTCGAACGTGATGGCGGACCACCCGGAAGTCGTGAAGGAGCTGACGGCGTTGCTGCAGAAGTACGCCGATTCGGGCCGGAGCACGCCGGGCGCTGCGCAGCAGAACACGGGCGAGGTGAACATCTTCAAGGCGGGCGAAGAATCACACAAGCGTGCGGAACAGCAGGCGAACCGCGCGAAGAAGGCCGCCGACAAGAAGGACAAGTGAACGATGCAGGAGACCCCCATGCGGAATCGAATCGAACGTCAACGGCGTGTCGCCGCGTCGGCGAGTTGGATGATCGTGCTGGCGTCGCTGCTGCTGGCGTGCCCGCTGGTGTCGCGATCGGCGCAGGCGGCGGACAAGCCGAACATCATCTGGCTGATGGCCGACGACCTGGGCTGGGGCGACCCGGCGTGCTTCGGCGGCAAGAAGATCGCCACGCCCGGCCTCGACCGCATGGCCGCGGAGGGCATGAAGCTCACGCAGTTCTACGCGGGCAACACGGTGTGCGCCCCGTCGCGCTGCGTGCTGATGACGGGCCAGCACCTCGGCCACACGTGGGTGCGCGGCAACGGTGGCGGCGCGGCGCAGGCGCTGCGTGACGAAGACGTCACCGTCGCCGAAAAGCTCAAGGAGGCGGGCTACACCACGGCGCTGGTGGGCAAGTGGGGCCTCGGCGACGTCGGCGCCGGCGAGGCGGGCCTGCCCAACAAGCAGGGCTTCGATTACTTCTTCGGCTACCTCAGCCAGGTGCACGCGCACTACTACTACACGACGTACCTCTGGCGCAACGAAGAGAAGTTCGACCTGCCGGGCAATCACGACGGCAAGCGTGAGCAGTACACGCACGACGTGATCGAGGCCGAGGCGCTGCACTGGGTCAAGGAAAACAAGGACAAGCCGTTCTTCCTGTACCTCGCGCTGACCGCGCCGCACGCGGAGGTGCTGGCGCCGAAGGACGCGATGGCGCCCTACGAGGGCAAGTGGCCGGAGAAACCTTACGTGAACAACAAGCCGTACGGCAACGGCTACGCCACGTCGCCGACGCCGCGTGCCTCGTTCGCGGGCATGGTCAGCCGCATGGACCGCACGGTCGACCGCATGATGCAGCTGCTGCGCGACCTCAAGATCGACAAGAACACGCTGATCATCTTCACCTCCGACAACGGTCCGCACCACGAGGGCGGCGCCGATCCGGACTTCTTCGATTCCAACGGCCCGTTCCGCGGCTACAAGCGCGACCTGACCGAAGGCGGCATCCGCGAGCCCACGATCGCGTGGTGGCCCGGCACGATCAAGGCCGGCAGCGAGAGTGATCACATGGGCTACTTCGGCGACTTCATGGCCACCGCGTGCGAGCTCGCGCACGTCGACCCGCCCGGCCCGATCGACAGCATCAGCTTCCTGCCGACGCTGCTCGGCCATCCCGAGAAGCAGAAGAAGCACGACTACCTGTACTGGGAGTTCTACGAGCAGGGCTCGAAGCAGGCGGTCCGCTTTGGCGACTGGAAGGCGATCCGCAAGCCGATGTTCACCGGCGACATCGAGCTGTACGACCTGTCGAAGGACATCGGCGAAGAGCACGACCTCGCCAAGGATCACGCCGACATCGTGAAGCAGGCCGAGAAGCTGATGGCCGAGGCTCACGTCGACAACCCGAACTGGAAGGTGCGCGGACAGGCGCCGAAGAAGTCAGGGAAGTGATCATGCGCAGCACGCACAACACCCTAGGCGTCGTGGTCGCCCTGCTCGTCGTTGCGACGATGGCGTGGTCCGGCGCGGGGCGCGCCGTCGCCGGGGACAGGCCGAACATCCTGTTCATCTTTCTCGACGACTTCGGCTGGCGTGACACGACGTACATGGGCAGCGACTTCTACGAGACGCCCAACATCGACAGGCTCGCGTCGCAGGGCATGGTGTTCAGCGACGCTTACTCGGCGGCGGCGAACTGCGCGCCCGCGCGGGCGTGCCTGCTGTCGGGGCAGTACACGCCGCGTCACGAGATCTACAACGTCGGCACGGGCCCGCGCGGCAAGGCGGAGTACCGGCGGCTGATTCACGTGCCCGGCACCGACACGCTCGATCCGAAGATCCGCACGTGGGCGCATCAGGTGCACGACGCGGGGTACGTCACCGGCACGTTCGGCAAGTGGCACCTCAGCGACGACCCCCTGCCGTACGGCTTCGACGTCAACGTCGGCGGGTCGCACGCGGGCGGACCGCCCCACGGCTACTACCCGCCGAACGGCAACGTGCCCGGGCTCGGCAACGTCGCGAAGGACGAGTACGTCACCGACACGCTGAGCAACCGCGTCATCGACTTCATCCGTGACAACAAGGACAAGCCGTGGCTGGCGTACCTCACACACTTCGCCGTGCACACGCCGCTCGATCCCAAGAAGGACCTGCTGCCGAAGTACCAGGCGAAGAAGCCCGGCACGCTGCACCATCATGTCGCGATGGCCACGATGATCCAGGCGGTCGACGACGGCGTCGGTCGCATCGTCGCGGCGCTCGACGAGCTCGGCCTGACCGACAACACCGTCATCATCTTCACGTCCGACAACGGCGGGTACGGACCCGCGACGGACATGGCGCCGCTCAAGGGCTACAAGGGCACGTACTACGAGGGCGGCATCCGCGAGCCGTTCTTCATCAAGTGGCCCGGCGTCGTGAAGCCCGGCACGAAGTCCGCCGAGCCCGTCATCAACGTCGACCTCTACCCCACCATCTGCGAGATCACCGGCGCGAAACTGCCGACCGGTCAGCCCGTCGACGGCGTCAGCCTCCTGCCGCTGCTGAAGGGCGAGAAGAAGACCTTCGGCGATCGCCCGCTGTTCTGGCATTTTCCCGCGTATCTCCAGTCGTACAGCGGCGTGACCGACGAGCAGCGCGACCCGCTTTTCCGCTCGCGCCCGTGCAGCGCAATCCGCCTCGGCGACTGGAAACTCATCCAGTACTTCGAGGACGGCAAGCTCGAGCTGTTCAATCTCAAGGACGACATCGGCGAGGCGAACGATCTGTCGCTGAGCAATCCGGCCAAGACGAAAGACCTGCTGTCGCGCCTCCAGGCGTGGCAACGCGACGTGCACGCGCCGATCCCCACGACGCCCAACCCGAAGTTCGACGCCGCGGCGGAGAAGGCCGCGATCGAGAAGATGCTGAACAAGAAGGGAAAGTAGCCGCCGATGAACGATGATGAACACGCAGGTCGTATCGGAACGGGTTCGAGCGTGCGCACGCGGCGTGCGGTCGCGCTGGGGTTGTGTGCGTTTGTATGCGGCGTGGTGCTGGGTATTGGTAGGCCGCAAGCGGCCTGCGCGGCGGACCGCGCGCACCCGAACGTGCTGCTGATCCTCACCGATGACCAGGGATTCGGCGACGTCACGTCGCACGGCAACAAGTGGATCCAGACGCCGATCCACGACCGCATCGCCAACGAGGGGGCGCGGTTCGATCGGTTCTACGTGTCGCCCGTCTGCGCACCGACACGCGCGTCGCTGCTGACCGGTCGCTACCACCTGCGTACCGGCGTGCACGGCGTGACCCGCGCCGACGAAACGATGCGCGCCGACGAGGTCACCATCGCCGAGATCCTCAAGGCCAACGGCTACGCGACCGGCGCGTTCGGCAAGTGGCACAACGGCGCGCACTACCCGAACCACCCCAACGGCCAGGGATTCGACGACTTCATCGGGTTCTGCGCCGGGCACTGGAACGACTACTTCGACTACCAGCTCGAGCACAACGGCGAGCCGATCGAGTTCAAGGGATTCATCATCGATTACCTCACCGACCGGGCGCTCGACTTCATCGACGCGAACAAGGACCGGTCGTGGTTCTGCTACCTGCCGCTCAACACGCCGCACACGCCGTGGCAGGTGCCCGAGAAGTACTGGCAGCGGCACAAGGACCAGACCGACATCACGATCGAGGCGCGTTGCGCGTACGCGATGTGTGAGAACATCGACGACAACATGGGCCGCCTGCTCGCGAAGCTCGACGAGCTGAAGCTGACGGACGACACGATCGTGCTGTACCTCAGCGACAACGGCGCGAACTCCGACCGCTACAACGCCGGGATGAAGGGCCGCAAGGGCTCGCTGCACGAGGGCGGATCGCGCGTGCCGCTGTTCATGCGTTGGCCGGGCCACATCACACCGGGCACGATCGTCAAGCCGATCACGATGCATATCGACCTGCTGCCGACGCTCGTGGAGATGACGGGCGTGAAGCACGAGCAGCCGAGCGACAAGCCGCTCGACGGGCGCTCGCTCGTGCCGCTGCTCAACGGCAAGACCGACGACTGGCCGCACCGCACGCTGTTCACCCACTGGGGCGGCACGACGGGCAACCGCGGTGCGGCGCGCACCGACGAGTGGCGCGCGGTCAAGTACGGCAAGTGGGAACTGTATGACATGATCGCCGACCCGTCGCAGACGAAGGACGTCGCGAAGGAGCACCCGGACGTCGTCAAGCAGTTCACCGGAGAGTTCGACGCGTGGATTGCCGACGTGACGCGCGAGGGATTCGACCCGATCCCCGCCGACATCGGCCACCCGCAGGCGCCACTCGTCACGCTGCCCGGGCACGAGGCCTTCCTCGAACCCGCGCAGGGCAAGGGCATCTCGTACGGCGGGCGCTCCGGCTGGGCGAACGACTACGTGACGAACTGGACGGACACACACGCGTATCCGCGCTGGCCCGTGCGTGTGGTCCGCGGCGGGAAGTACGAGGTGACGCTGCTGTACCGCGCCCCGGCCGACAGCGTGGGCACCAAGCTCCGCGTGCAGGTCGGCGACGCGTCGATCGACGGCGAGATCACCACGCCGCACGACCCGCCCCACCTCACGCCGCACGACCGCATCGAGCGCAAGGAGGTCTACGCCTACGACTGGGCGACGCTGAAGCTCGGCGTGATCGAGCTGGAGACCGGCGACGCCGCGCTGACCGTGCACGCGCTCAACAAGCCCGGCGCGCAGGTCATGCACCTCAAGGCCGTGCAGTTCAGACGCGTCAACTAGCCCCCAACTACGGAACCCGCGCCCATGTCCAAACCGTCCCGACGTCCGCTCGTGCTCGCGCTGTGCCTGCTCGCCGCGACGATCGCCGCGTGCCACGGCGCGCGTGCCGATGCCGCGAGCCGCAAGCCCAACATCATCTACGTCATGATTGACGACGCGGGGTACGGCGACTTCGGCGCGTTCGGGTCCAAGGACGTGCACACGCCGGTGTTCGACCGGATGTGCGCCGAGGGCACGAAGTTCACGCAGCACTACTCCGGCTCGGCCGTGTGCGCCCCCACGCGCTGTGTGCTGATGACGGGCCTGCACACCGGCCACTGCCGACGCCGAGACAACCAGGCCGTGGCCAACCGCGGCAAGTCCGAGGGCGGGCTCGTGTTCCTGGAGAAGGATGATCTGACCGTGGCGACCACGCTGAAGTCCGCGGGCTACGCTACCGGCGGGATCGGCAAGTGGGGACTGGGCAATCCCGGGTCCGACGGCGTGCCCGAGAAGCACGGCTTCGACTACTTCTTCGGCTACCTCGACCAGGTCCACGCGCACGATTATTACACCGACCACCTCTGGGACAGCGGCTCGATGGTCGACATCCCGGAGAACAAGCGTAAGCCTGAGCCGAAGGCGGCGCCCGGCGAGAACGCGAAACAGGCGAAGAAGCAGAAGACCGATGCGCACGACGACGACAACGCGGCGGGCAAGGTCTACACGCACGACCTGTTCGAGCAGCGCACGCTGCAGTTCATCCGCGATCACAAAGACGAGCCGTTCTTCCTGTACCTGCCGTACACGCTGCCGCACGGCAACTACGTCATCCCGCACGATTGCGATGCGTACAAGCCTTACGCGGACAAGGCGTGGAACCAGACCGTGCGGAACTATGCGGCGATGATCACGCGGGCCGACGAGACGGTCGGCAAGATGCTCGACCTGCTCAAGCAACTCAACCTCGACAACGACACGATCGTGTTCTACACATCGGACAATGGGCCGAACCCGCCGTTCCTCAAAGACCTCAACAGCGGCGGCGGGCTGCGCGGCATCAAGCGGGAGCTCTACGAGGGCGGGCTGCGTGCGGCGATGGTCGTCCGCTGGCCGGGCCGGGTGCCCGCCGGTCGCACGAGCGATTTCCAGTGGGGCATGCGCGACGTGTTCCCGACGCTGTGCGATATCGCGGGCGTCGACACGCCGAAGGATCTCGACGGGATCAGCGTGTTGCCGACGCTGACCGGCAAGCCGCAGGCGCCGCGCGATCACATGTACTGGGAGATCCACCACCCGTTCCAGCAGGCCGTCCGCATGGGCAACTGGAAGGGCATCCGCTTCGGCACGAAGGAGCCGATCGAGCTGTACAATCTTGCCGAGGACCCCGGCGAACGGCACGACGTGGCATCGGAGAACCCAGCGATCGTCGAGCGGATCGCGTCGATCATGGATGGGTCGCACGTCGACTCGCCGTTCTGGCCGGTCGTCGAGAACAAGCCGAAAGCCAAGCCGAAGAAGCAGGCGAATCCGAAGAACAACAACGACAATGACCAGGGCACGGAGAAGGAAGCGAATTAAGACATGACGCGAATCCTGACCCATGTGACGGCGTGGGCCCTGTTGCTCACGCTGTTGATCGCCGCGACCGCGCGCGCCGCGGATCGCCCCAACTTCGTCGTGATCATGGCCGACGACCTCGGCTACGGCGACCTGTCGTGCTACGACGGGTGGATCAACACGCCGAACATCGACGGGCTGGCGCGCGAGGGGCTGCGCTTCACGGACTTCCACTCGAGCGGGCCCGTGTGCAGCCCGACGCGCGCGGGGCTGATGACCGGCCGGTACCAGCAGCGTGCGGGCGTCCCCGGCGTCGTCTTCGCCGACCCGAAGCGCCCCCAGCACGAGGACGGACTGCAGACCTCCGAGACCACCTTCGCGGAGCTGCTCAAGCGGGCGGGGTACGCAACCGGCATGTTCGGCAAGTGGCACCTGGGCTACACGCCGAACTACAACCCGATCCACCACGGCTTCGACGAGTTCGTCGGCTATGTGTCCGGCAACGTCGACTTCTTCAGCCACGTCGATCAGGCGGGCGAGGAAGACTGGTGGCACGGCGATAAGCTCACGCCGGAAGAGGGCTACACGACACACCTGATCACGAAGCACGCGCTGGACTTCCTCGAGCGTCACAAGGACGGGCCGTTCTGCCTGTACCTGCCGTACGAACCGCCCCACTACCCGTATCAGGGACCGAACGACAAGGCGTTCCGCGAGGTCGGCAAGGCGGACGTTCACGAGAAACAGTCGAAGGAAGAGATCAGGCAGCGTTACAGCGAGATGGTCGTCGAGATGGACAAGGGCGTCGGCGAGATCATCGCGCGGCTCAAGCAGTACGGCATCGAGGGCAACACGCTGGTGCTGTTCTTCTCCGACAACGGCGCGACGCCGAACGGCTCGGTCGGTCCGCTGCGCGGCAACAAGGGCAGCGTATGGGAAGGTGGGCACCGCATCCCGTTCATCGCGTGGTGGCCCGGTCGCATCGAGGCTGGCGGAACGACGAGCCAGATGGGCATCACGCTCGACGTGATGCCGACACTGCTGTCGCTGGCGAAGGTCGACGCGAAGCTTGATCGGCCGCTCGACGGCGTGGACCTGTCGAAGGTGCTGCTCGAGCGAGCGTCGCTCGGCGAGCGCCAGCTGTACTGGGAGTTCAGCGGGCAGCAGGCGATGCGCGACGGGCCGTGGAAGCTCGTCCGCAACACCAAGGGCTCGAAGGGCACGACGCTGTACAAGCTGACCGAAGACCTCGGCGAGGAGAAGGACGTGGCGTCGGCCAACGCCGAGCGGTTCGAGCGGATGCAGGCGGAGTTGGATGCGTGGAACAAGGACGTGCACACCGACGCGACGCCGCAGCCTTCGGACAAGAAATGAGCGCCCCCGCCAAGGAATCACGATGAGAACTCTGACACTGGTTGCAACGATGGCGGTGCTGCTGTGCGTGTTCGTCGCCAAGCCGCAAGCGGCCTGCGCGCAGTGGGTGCGGCACGCGGTGGACGACACGTCGGACGGCGCCGACGGTGTGCGTCTGATGGACGTCAACGGCGACGGGCTCATGGACATCACCACCGCGTGGGAGGAAGGCGGCGTGGTGCGCGTGTACATCAATCCAGGCCCTACGAAGGCGAAGGACAAGTGGCCTGCCGTGACGGTCGGCAAGGTGAGCAACGGAGAAGACGCGGTGTTCGCCGACCTCGACAACGACGGCGCGATCGACGTCGTGTCGAGCTGCGAGGGCAAGACCATGTGCGTGTTCGCGCACTGGGCGCCGAAGGACAGGTCGAAGCTGCTCGACGAGAGCGCGTGGACGACCGAGCCGTTCCCCGTCACCAAGGGCATGACACGCTGGATGTACTGCCTGCCGATGCAGATCGACGGCAAGGCGGGCGTCGATCTCGTCGTCGGCTCGAAGGACCCCAACGGCGTGGTCGGCTGGCTGCAGTCGCCCCTGGACGGCGACGCGCGCGACCTGTCGAAGTGGAAGTTTCACAAGCTGCAGGTCGCGGGCTGGATCATGTCGCTCATCGCCATCGACATGGACAACGACGGCGACCTCGACGTGCTGATCAGCGACCGCAAGGGCCCGAAGCGCGGCGTGTACTGGCTGGTCAACCCCGGCGCCGACGCCGCGGCGAACGACGCGGAGTGGAAGCGGTATCCGCTGATCGGCGACGATCACGAGGTGATGTTCATCGACGTGGTGTCGAACAAGATGCCGGACATCAAGGTGCCGAACCTGCCGCCGAGCCCGGTGACGAACACGGTGTTTGTCGCGACACGCAACAACGAGATCCTCACGACCGCGCTGGACTTCAGCCACGGACACCCGCACGCCGGGCCGGTGATCGACAACCCGTTCGGCGTCACCTGCGGCAAGGCGGTGGCGATCGGCGACATCGACGGCGACGGCGTGCCCGACCTCGTGCACACGACCAACACCAAGGCCAGCAACCTCGGTCACAAGCAGCCCGGCGTGTCGTGGATCAGCCCCGTGATCGTCAACGATCAGTTCAGCTGGCAGATCCACGACATCTCCGGCCTGCAGGGACAGAAGTTCGACCGCATCGAACTGATCGACCTCGACGGCGACGGCGATCTCGACGTGCTGACCTGCGAGGAGGTCGATAACCTCGGGGTGATCTGGTACGAGAACCCGACGAAGTGATTGGAGCAAGACGCATGGGCACGACGAATCGATTGGTGATCGCCGCGATCGCGATGGTGATGGTTTGGGGGATTGCCGCCAAACCGCAAGCGGCAGGCGCGGCCGACAAACCCAACATCCTGATGATCCTCACGGACGACCAGGGCTGGGGCGACGTCACGGCGTACGGCGCGACGGATCTGCACACGCCCAACATGGACGCGCTGATCACCGACGGCGTCCGCATGGACAACTTCTACGCCAACTGCTGCGTGTGTTCACCGACGCGGGCGTCGCTGCTGACCGGGCGCACGCCGGACAAGGTCGGCGTGCCGGGCGTCATCCGCACGCAGCCGCAGGACAGCTGGGGTTATCTCGATCCCAACGCCGTGCTCATCCCCAAGCCGCTGAAGAAGGTCGGGTATCACACGGCGATCATCGGCAAGTGGCACCTCGGCCTCGAGGCGCCGAACCGCCCCAACGACCACGGGTTCGACCTGTTCCACGGCTTCCTCGGCGACATGATGGACGACTACTGGACGCACACGCGTCACGGGCAGCACTACATGCGGCTCAACGAGCAGGACGTCCGGCCGGAGGGGCACGCGACGGACGTCTTCACCGAATGGGCGATCGACTACATCAAGGACCGCGCCAAGCACGACCAGCCGTGGTTCTGCTACCTGGCGTACAACGCGCCGCACTTCCCGGTGCAGCCGCCGAAGGAGTGGCTCGACAAGGTGATGGCGCGCGAGAAGGGCATCGACCCGATGCGTGCGAAGCTCGTGGCGCTCATCGAGCACCTCGACCACGGCATCGGGCAGGTCATCGCCGCGCTCAAGGAGACCGGCCAGTACGACAACACGCTGATCGTGTTCACGTCGGACAACGGCGGGCACGGGGGCAGCAAGGCGAACGTCGGGCCGCACCGCGGATTCAAGCAGGACATGTTCGAGGGCGGCATCTCCGTGCCGTTCTGCGCGGTGTGGAAGGGGCACATCCAACCCGGCACGAAGAGCGATCTGTACGCGCAGACGATGGACCTGTACCCGACGTTCTGCGAGGTCGCCGGGGCGAAGATCGACCATGAGATCGACGGCGTGTCGATCCTGCCGACGTTCCTCGGCAAGGCGCAGACGCTGAGTCGCCCGATGGTGTGGGTGCGGCGTGAGGGCAACAGCCGGTACCAGGGCCGCGCGTACTACGCGATCCGCCGCGGACCGTGGAAGCTGATGCAGAACACGCCGTTTGAGCCGTACCAGCTCTACAACCTCGACAACGATCCGATGGAGCAGACTGACGTGTCAGCGCAGTACAAGAAAGAGTTCAACGATCTGGCGACGCAGCTCCGCGCCCACATCCAGGACGCGGCGCGCATTCCGTGGCAGGCGCCGAATTAGGCCCAGGCCGTTGCACCGGCGCGTCATGGACGAATTCGGGATTTCCCCGAATTCGAAATTTGTAACACGCTTTTACAAATAAAGATATAGTCAAGCGTTCGCATATCCCCAGGCTGGCAACATTGGACAAAATGGCATGGAACGGGCATGAACCCGGTCTAACAATGTGCCACGAGGTCTATATATAGATGAGGGCCTGTTGCGCGAGTCGCGCGGGTCCGCCTGCCGCTGAACGTGTGAGAGAGTCGTTTCGATCCACCGAGTAAGAGCAACATGATGACCAAACGATCCGTTCCCGTCGTCGTCGCCGCTTCGTTGACCCTGATGATCGCCCCCGCCGTTCGTGCGGGGCTGGAGGGTGGACAGGGCGCCGGCGGGGTCAAGTCCATCGAGTTCAACCGCGACATCCGCCCGATCCTTTCCAACTACTGCTTCCACTGCCACGGCCCGTCCGCGCACGACCGTAAGGCAAAGCTGCGCCTCGACACGATGGACGGCGCTTACAAGGACCTGGGCGGCTACGCGGCGGTGGTGCCGGGCAAGCCCGCGGACAGCGAGCTGATCGCGCGCATCACCGCGAAGAACCCCGACGACCTGATGCCGCCGCCCAAAGAGAAGAAGACGATGAAGCCCGAAGAGATCGAGCTGCTTCGTCAGTGGATCAAGCGGGGTGGCCAGTACGAAGGTCACTGGGCGTTCGTGGCGCCGACCGCGGACGAACTGCCGAAGGTAAGCAACGCGGCGTGGGCCAAGACGCCGATCGACCGCTACATCATGGCGCGGCTCGACGCCGAGGGCCTGACACCGAGCGAGCAGGCGGACCGCCACACGCTGGTCCGCCGCGTGACGTTCGACCTGACGGGTCTGCCGCCGACGCCGGAGGAGGTCGAGGCGTTCGTCAAGGACAAGTCGCCCAACGCGTATGAGAAGCTGGTCGATCGCCTGCTCGCGTCGCCGCGCTTCGGCGAGCACGTAGGCCGGTACTGGCTCGACGCCGTCCGCTACGGCGACACGCACGGTCTGCACCTGGACAACTACCGCGAGATGTGGCCCTACCGCGACTGGGTCATCAACGCCTTCAACGCCAACATGCCGTTCGACCAGTTCGTCACCGAGCAGTTGGCCGGCGACCTGCTGCCGAACCCGACGCGCGATCAGCTCGTCGCCTCGGGCTTCAACCGCTGCAACATCACCACCAGCGAGGGCGGCTCGATCGCCGAAGAGGTCTACGTCCGCAACGTCGTCGACCGCGTTGACACCTACGGCACCATCTTCATGGGCATGACCGTCGGATGCAGCCGGTGCCACGACCACAAGTTCGACCCGTTCACGATGAAGGACTACTACTCGCTGTTCGCGTTCTTCAACAACCTCGACGCCAACCCGCTCGACGGCAACAAGAAGGATCACCCGCCGGTGATCAAGGTGCCGACGCCCGAGCAGCAGCAGCAGCTCGACGACACGCAGGCCGAGTTGTCGCGGATCGACGAGGAGATCAAGCAGAAGCTCGCCGCGGTCAAGTACACCGAGCCGGCCAACCCGACGGAGGTGACGGTCCCGCAGCCGACCGAGATGGTGTGGATCGACGACGACACCCCCGCCGGGGCCAACCTTCAGGGCAACACGCCGTGGAAGTTCATCACCAAGACGGACGGCCCGGTATTCAGCGGGGAGAAGGCGTCGACACGCACGGCCAAGGGTCTGAGCCAGCACTTTTTCACCGACGCGAAGGAACCGCTGACGCTCGGCAAGGGCGACACGCTGTTCGCGTACGTGTACCTCGATCCGAAGGACCCGCCGAAGGAGATCATGCTGCAGTGGAACGACGGCAAGTGGGAGCACCGCGCGTACTGGGGCGGCAACGTGATCCCGTGGGGCGGCGACAAGTCGCCGAGCCGCCTGCCGATGGGCGAGCTGCCGAAGACCGGCAAGTGGGTCCGCCTCGAGGTCGACGCGCAGAAGGTCGGGCTGAACCCCGGTGCGAAGGTGAACGGCTGGGCGTTCACGCAGCACGACGGCACGGTCTATTGGGACAAGGCTGGCATCATCACGACGCCCGCCCACCCGCAGAAGTTCGACTCGCTGGCGATGTGGCAGAAGTACTTCCGCGGCCTGGACAAGCCGGTGCTGCCGAAGGACATCGACGCGATCGTGAAGCTCGAGGACGACAAGCGCACGCCCGAGCAGGTCAAGAAGATGACCGAGTACTTCGTCGAGAACGTGTGGACCGAGACGAGCGACGAATTCCAGAAGATGCACGCCAAGCGCGACCAGCTCGAGAAGAAGACCGATGGCATCGAGAAGGGCTTCGCGACGACGCTGATCTTCAAGGAGCGCAAGGACATCAAGGACGCGTTCATGCTGGAGCGCGGCGAGTACGACAAGAAGGGCGAGAAGGTCGATCGCCAGACGCCCGCGTTCCTGCCGCCCATGAACCCGAATCTCCCGCACGACCGCCTGGGCCTGGCGAAGTGGACCACGGACCCCGCGAACCCGCTGACGGCGCGCGTCACGGTGAACCGCTTCTGGCAGCAGTGCTTCGGCGTGGGCATCGTGAAGACGTCCGAGGACTTCGGCTCGCAGGGCCAGTGGCCGAGCCACCCCGAGCTGCTGGACTACCTCGCGGTGTCGTTCGTCAAGAGCGGCTGGGACGTCAAGGCGCTGCTGAAGTCCATCGTGATGTCGGCAACGTATCAGCAGGCGTCGAAGGCCACGCCGTCGCTGCTGGCGAAGGACCCGGAGAACCGCCTGCTGGCGCGTGGGCCGCGGTTCCGCCTCGACGCGGAGATGCTGCGTGACCAGGCGCTGGCGCTCAGCGGGCTGCTGGTCGAGAAGATGGGCGGCCCGTCGGTCAAGCCGCCGCAGCCGAGCGGGCTGTGGCAGGCGGTGGGCTACTCGTCGTCGAACACGGCGCACTTCAAGGCGGACACCGGCGATGACAAGGTGCACCGGCGCAGCGTGTACACGTTCTGGAAGCGCACGAGCCCCCCGCCGCAGATGACGACGTTCGACGCCCCGGACCGCGAGTCGTGCACGGTGCGTCGCGAGCGGACCAACACGCCGCTGCAGGCGCTGCTGCTGATGAATGACCCGCAGTTCGTCGAGGCGAGCCGCGCGTTCGCCGAGCGTGTGATGCACGAGGTCGGCGATGACCCCGTCGCCCGCGCGGCGCACATGTTCCACCTCGCCACGGCGCGTCAGCCCAGCGCGATCGAGCTCGAGACCCTCGTGGCGACCTACCGCGACCACCTCGCCACGTACACCAGGGACATCGAGGGCGCCGCGAAGCTCGTGACTGTCGGCGAGTCGAAGTCCGACGAGAAGCTCGACGTGTCGCAGCTCGCGGCGTGGACGATGGTCGCCAACCTCGTGCTCAACCTCGACGAGGTGCTCAACAAGGGCTGAATATAGCCCCCGGCTTGCCGGGGGAAACCGGCCGCAAAGAAGACGATGACCGAGACTGACTGAACAATCCGATACACGCAGGATTTCCCCGGGCAAGCCCGGGGCTATGTGAGGAGTTTGAAATGGACCCGATCCGTGACCACATGCTCGCCATGACCCGCCGGCACTTCTTCAAGGCCGGGGCGCTGGGCCTCGGCGTGCCCGCGCTGACGTCGCTGATGCCCGGCGCCGTGCGTGCCGCCAATTCGACGCTGACCACCGGCTCGGCCGCGCTCGGCGGCCTGCCCGACCTGCCCCACTTCGCGCCCAAGGCCAAGCGCGCCATCTACCTGTTCATGGCCGGCGCGCCCTGCCAGATGGACCTGCTCGACTACAAGCCGAAGATGGACGAGATGTACGACAAGGACCTGCCGGAGTCCATCCGCCAGGGCCAGCGTCTGACCACGATGACCAGCGGGCAGAAGCGATTCCCGATCGCGCCGTCGAAGTTCAAGTTTGAGCAGTGCGGCCAGAGCGGCGCGTGGGTCAGCGAGCTGCTGCCCTATCACAAGAAGATGGTCGACGACATCTCGATCATCCGCACGGTCCACACCGAGGCGATCAACCACGACCCGGCGATCACGTACATCTGCACCGGACACCAGCTGCCCGGCAAGGCGTCGCTCGGTTCGTGGCTCAGCTACGGGCTCGGCACGGAGAACGCGAACCTGCCGTCGTTCGTCGTGATGACGCCGACGTGGACCGGCCGCAAGGACGCCCAGGCGCTGTACAACCGTCTTTGGGGCTCCGGCTTCCTGGCCAGCAAGTACCAGGGCGTGTCGCTGCGGCGGTCAGGCGACCCGGTGCTGTTCCTGTCGAACCCCGACGGTGTCGACTCCACGACGCGCCGCCGCATGCTCGACTCGCTGGCGAAGCTGAACCAGCAGACCTACGACGCCGTGGCCGACCCCGAGACGCAGGCGCGCATCAGCCAGTACGAGATGGCGTTCCGCATGCAGTCGTCTGTGCCGGAGCTGATGGACATGAGCGGCGAGTCGAAGGCGACGCTCGACATGTACGGCCCCGACGTCGAGAAGGAAGGCACGTTCGCGCGGTCCGCCCTGCTCGCGCGGCGCATGGCCGAGCGGGGCGTGCGGTTCGTGCAGATCTTCCACCGCGGCTGGGACCAGCACGGCAACGTCGCAGGCGACCTGCCCAAGCAGACGCACGACATCGACCAGCCCGCGTGGGCCCTCGTCCAGGACCTCAAGCAGCGCGGCATGCTCGACGAGACGCTCGTGATCTGGGGCGGCGAGTTCGGTCGCACCATCTACAGCCAGGGCGGCCTTTCGCACGAGAACTACGGCCGCGACCATCACCCGCGATGCTTCTCGATCTGGATGGCCGGCGGCGGCATCAAGGGCGGCGTGGTCCACGGCGAGACCGACGATTTCTCCTACAACATCGTCAAGGACCCGGTCCACATCCGCGACCTCAACGCCACGATCCTGCACCAGCTCGGCATCGACCACGAGCGGTTCACCTACAAGTTCCAGGGCCTCGACCAGCGCCTCACCGGCGTCGAGCACGCCGAGCCGGTCCACGCGATCATCAAGTCGTGACGACCCGCGACGCGCTCACCCCGAACCCACCCGACCCCGGCCCCGCGGCCGGGGTCTTTTTTTGCGGGCGTCGCGAGCGGCCACCGGAGTAGAATGGAAAGCACGCCATCTCCCGGGACCGGCCATGTCGACGAGCAAGCGCAACTTTACGATCAGGATCACGCCGCATCGCAACGCGGTCACGTCGGCGGCCATCGTCTTCTGCGGGCTCGTGTTCGCGGCGGTGATGATCGAGGTGGGCGACCTCTACTATCGCAGCGAGTCGCTGCCGCACGCAATGGTCGTGGCGGGCGTGGTGGTCGTGGGCCTGTCGTGGCTGTGGGCCCTGGTGCCGTGGTCCACGAAGGTCCGGTACGGGTTCGACGCCGCGACACGCAAGCTGCAGATTACACGCGAGCGCCACGGACGCGTCATCGGCGCGACGCAAACGCTGGTGTTCGACCGGATCCGCGATGTCTACGTCGAGGACGTCACCTGCGGGTGGTTCGGCCTGGGACAGTACGGCGAAGTGGTGCTGACGCTGACCAACGGCGCGGTGATGCGCCTCGAGCCCGTGCGGCTGGACCAGGCGCACGCGTGGTGCGCCATGGTCACCGGCATGATCGACACGCTGGAGACCAAGCAAGCCAGCGGGACCGCGGGGGCCGACGCGGCGATGACCGCGGAGTTTGGCCCGCCCGCGTCGCACCTGACCGCCCCGTCACCGGCGGACGTGATCAGCGAACTGCGGCACTGCATCGCGGTGCTGCTGAACCGGGAGCTGGATCAGCCGGACGAGGCGTGGCTTTGGCGGATCAAGCGGAACGTGGCCGAGCAGCGTTACGAGTCGCTGCTGGCGTTGCACGGCGAAGTCGAGCCGCGGGTGCTGATCGCGGCGGAGATGCGCGAGATCGAGCGGTCGCACCCGCTGCTGACCGGGCGCGGGATCATCGCCGATGGCGAGCCGCGACACGCCGACGCGCCGTGGCAGGCGAAGCTGCATCGCAACGTGGCAAAGTATCTCGCCGACCGCAGCGAGTAGGCCGCGGCCGTGGAGCCCCGCCCGGCGCGTGGCAAGCCACCGAACCCACGACGCCGAAAACAAAGCAAGCGTGCCGGAACCCGTGTCCGCGGCACGCTGCGTTTCTCCCCTCGTCATTTCTCGCCCTCGGCTTCCTTGCGGCGGTATCCTCACCACCACGGCGCGACTACCCAGAGAGTGCGTTCGTATCGGTCGTCATCGTCACACGACATGGTCGACGAATCGCTCGACGAGGAGGTTGAGGTACTGCGCCTCGTCGTGAATGATGCGCAGGTACTCGCGTGTCTTCTCCGGGCTCAGGTCGTGCTGTTCGATGAGCACGCGTGTGAACCCCTGCAGCGCCGACAGCGGGGTGCGCAGGTCGTGGCTGACGGTCGCGAGCAGGTCGTCGCGGACGCGGTCGAGGCGGCGGGCGACCGTCACGTCGTCCATGCAGAGCACCACGAACGGCTCGCCGCCATCGGGGTGCGCGATGCGGCGTGCGTTGATCCGCAGCGTGCGGAACTCGGCGCCGCGGGCACGGTGGGTGAGCTCGAGATTGTCGACCGGCACGCCGGACTTGACGACGTCCTGCAGCATCTCGACGAGGCCCGGCATCGACCAGCGGTTGGCGATCACGTCCTCGAAGGCTCGCCCGACAATCTCGTCGCTGGCGACGCCCGTGGCCCGCACGAAGCCGGAGTTCGCGGCGACGACGCGGAGGTCCGCGCTCAGCACGATCATGCTTTCGTGCACGGCTCCGAGCACCGCGTCCATCATCTCCTTGCACTTGCCCTCGTAAGAGCCTCTCGGTTTGTTCTCAATACTGTTCATGGCACACTCCCTTTCCGGGTAGAAGAATTGATCGAATCCACCCTGCTCAAAACAACGGGTGTGCCAGTCCCCGAGACGTCGCGTGCCGGATTTCGTCAGATTCTTTGGGCGACTGATATAAGTGCTTAAAGAAGTGACTGTTTTTCACACAAACACGCGACAAACATTATTCTCGCGCATGCTCACGTTCGCGAATTATCGCGTGAGCGTTTCAAAATGGGGCTTCAGAATGACAGACGCGGCTCTCAGAATGAGAGGCGAAGGGCGCTACGCCTCGTCGACAAGAGACGCGATGCCGCGGACGAGTCGGCCGATGCCTTCGGCGACGGTGTCGCGGGCGAGGGCGCCGAAGGCGATGCGCAGCGAGCAGTGGTCGGCGGGCGCTGCGTCGCCAAAGGTAGAGCCTGGCATCACGGCGACGCCGTGGTCGGCGATGAGCCGTTCGATGAGCTGCATGTCGGTCTGGGGGGTGCGGACGCGCATCAGGGCGTAGAACGCGCCGTCGGGCTGCGGGAGCGTGACGCGGTCGCCGAGCGTGGCCCACTCGCCAAGCACGAGATCGCGCACGTCGGCGAACGCGGCGATCCGGTCGACGCACCAGGCGCGACCGGCCTCGAGCGCGGCCGCGGCGGCGTGCTGATTCAGCACCGGCGGGCAGACCAGGTTCGTGTCCTGCGCCTTGGCCACCGCGTCGAGCAGGTGCTGCGGGATCACCATGTACCCCACACGCCACCCCGCCATGCCGTACGCCTTCGAGAAGCTGTACATGCTGATGGTGTGATCGGCGGCGCCGTCGATCGCGCCCGCGCTGAAGTGCGGTCGGTCACCGTAGACGAAATACTCGTACGCCTCGTCGCTGATGTGATAGATCCTCCGCCGTCTGCACAGGTCGTTGACGGCCCGCAGGTCATCGGCCGAGTACACCGCGCCCGTCGGGTTGTTCGGTGAGATCGTCACCACGGCGCGCGTCCGGTCCGTAATCGCGGCCTCGATCGCGGCGAGGTCGAGTTGATACTCGGCGTCGGTCGGCACGGGCACCGCGACGCACCCCGCCATCGCGATCGCCATCTCGTGGTTGAAGTAGTAAGGCGACTGAATGATCACCTCGTCGCCGAGGTCCGCGACGGCGAGCACGGCGTTGAGGAACCCCATGTTCGACCCGGCGGTGACGACGATGCGGCTCGGCGCGCCTGGCCCCGTCTCGATGCCGTTCTCCGTCATGAGCTTGGCGGCGAGGCCGGGCAGCAGTTCGTCGATGCCATGCACGAGCTTGTAGCGATCGACGTCGACGCCGGCATCGGCGAGAACGCGGTTGACGCGCTCGGCGACCCGCGGCGGCGGGCCGTAGTGCACGACGCCCTGCCCGAGCGAGATCGTGCCGGGGTGGGCGGCGATCATGCGGCCGACGACGGGGATGACCGGCGTCTGGACGTCACGCATGCGTCGGGATTCTGGAGGCGGTCTCATACGAGGAAGTTTAGCGACGCCGCTCGCCGCGTGTTCTTACAAAATGGTTGTGACGCGGGTGGTGACGGGATATCGTTAGAGGATCACATCCGCAGGGTGCACGATGATGCTGGACATGCTTGGACCGACACGGCGCGGCGATCGCGGCGGGACAACCCGTCGGGCGATGTTGCGTGTCGGGGCGTTGGCGCCGCTCGGGCTGGGGCTGCCGGCACTGCTCGGCGGCGTGGCGCACGCGGCGACGGCGGCGAGCGCGGCGACACGCGGCGGGACGTTCGGGCGGGCGAAGCGGTGCCTGATGCTGTACATGTGGGGCGGGCCGTCGCACATCGACATGTTCGACATGAAGCCAGACGCGCCGGTGGAGTACCGCGGCGAGTTCAGCCCCGTGCGGACGAAGACGCCGGGCATCAACCTCTGCGAGCACCTGCCGCACCTCGCGACGCAGATCGACAAGATCGGGCTGATCCGCTCGATCACGCACACCGACAACAACCATTCGACCGCGGCGCACTGGATGCTGACCGGGCACAAGCACGCGGTGTCGGCGGAGAACTTCAACGCGCGCGGCACGGACTTCCCGCACATCGGGTCGGTCGTCAGCAAGCTGTCGCCGACGGACGGCACGCTGCCGACGTTCGTCGCGCTGCCGGAGGTGATCGCCACGACCGCGGGCGCGGTGACGCCGGGCCAGGGCGGCGGGATGCTCGGTCGGCGCTACGACCCTTTCCGCATCAACCAGCACCCCGATGACCCCGATTTTGCCGTGCACGACCTGACGCTACCCGGCGGCATGCAGGCCGGGCGCATGCAGGAACGGCGTCACCTGCTCGACCAGCTCGACGCCACGCGGCGCGACCTGCACGCGGTCGCCGAGGCGGGCGTGTTCGACAGCTACCAGCAGCGTGCGTTTGACCTGATCACCTCGCCGCACGCCCGCGACGCGTTCAACCTCGACGCCGAGCCCGCGTCGGAGCGCGACCGCTACGGGCGTCATACGTTCGGCCAGAGCGTGCTGATGGCGCGGCGGCTGCTCGAGTCCGGCGTGAAGCTGGTGACGGTCTACTGGCACCGCGACAAGCCCGGCGTCGACACGACGTGGGACACGCACGGCGACAACTTCAACCAGCTGCGCGACCGGCTCATCCCGCAGATCGACCGCACCGTCGCGACGCTGCTGGCGGACCTCGACACGCGCGGCATGCTCGACGACACGCTGGTGGTGTGGAACAGCGAGTTCGGCCGGACACCGAAGGTCAATGCGAAGGCCGGTCGCGATCACTGGGGGCGGTGCAACAGCTTGTGGATGGCGGGCGCGGGTGTGCCGGGCGGTCAGGTGTACGGCTCGACGGACCGCCTGGCGTCGCATCCCGAGACGGACCCCGTCAGCCCCGGTGACTTCGCGGCGACGATCTATCACCTGCTCGGCCTGGCGCCCGACACGCTGTTGTACGACGCGCTCGGCCGACCGTTCCCGATCGCCACCGGCAACGTGCTAAACCGATATCTGCAGACATGATTCGCAAAAGCGACGTGTATAAAATCCGAATGACCGGCTATATGCTTAATAGGGCAGCACGCCCTGCGCCCAGCAATCGATTTCCACAACGCTACGCCTGAGGACGCCCATGCTCACCAATCGTTGTAACCACGGGCTTGGACTGCTGTTAATGGCCGCGGCGATCAATGTGCCGTTTTTCGGCGCCCCGAGCCGGGCCGCCGAGCCGCAGGTCGCCAAACCGTTGCCGAAGCACATCTCGTTCAACCGCGACATCCGACCGATCCTTTCGGACAAGTGCTACAAGTGCCACGGCCCGGACAAGGGCGAGCGTAAGGCGAAGCTCCGCTTCGACATCGAGGCAGAGGCGAAGCGCGACCTGGGCGGGTACTCCGCGATCAACCCCGGTAAGCCCGATGACAGCGAACTGGTCGCGCGCATCCTGACGAAGGACACCGAGGACCTGATGCCGCCGCCGAAATCGGAGAAGGTGCTCGACGCGTACGAGAAGCGACTGCTGACGGAGTGGATCAGGCAGGGCGCCGAGTGGGAGGCGCACTGGGCGTACATCCCGCCGAAGCGCATGGCCGCTCCGCCGGTGTCGAACAAGACGTGGGTACGCAACCCGATCGACAGCTTCGTGCTCGCGTCGCTGGACCGCCACGACCTGCGTCCGTCGCCCGAGGCCGACCGCGTGACGCTCATCCGTCGGCTCAGCTTCGATCTGATCGGCCTGCCGCCGACGCCGGAGCAGGTCGACGCGTTTGTCGCCGACAAGTCGCCCGACGCGTACGAAAAGCTCGTCGATCGCCTGCTCGCGTCGCCCCACTTCGGCGAACGCCTGGCCGCGCCCTGGCTCGACCTCGTGCGCTACGCGGACACGGTCGGGTACCACGGCGACCAGAACGTGGCCGACTCGCCCTACCGCGACTACGTCATCAACGCGTTCAACGCGAACATGCCTTTCGACCAGTTCACGCGTGAGAACCTCGCGGGCGACCTGATCGAGAACGCGACGCTGTGGCAGAAGGTCGCGGCGGGCTACAACCGGCTCGGCATGATGTCGGCCGAGGGCGGCGTCCAGCCGAAGGAGTACCTGGCGAAGTACGCCGCGGAACGTGTCCGCAATGTGTCGACGGTGTGGATGGGCGCGACGATGGGTTGCTGCGAGTGTCACGATCACAAGTTTGACCCGTACTCGACCAAGGATTTCTACTCGATGGCGAGCTTCTTCGCGGGGATCAAGGAGCAGGGCATCTACGGCGGCAGCAACTTCGGGCCGTTCATGGACGTGCCCAGCTTCGAGCAGGAAGCCGAGATGAAGAAGCTGGACGGCGCGATCGCGAAGCTCAATGAGGCGTTGAAGAACCCAACGCCGGAGGAGTTCGCGGCGATGGCGAAATGGGAAGACGCGATGCGCAAGGCGGCGGCCGGGGGCGGCGTGCACGACTTCGCGTGGTTCACCGAACGCAAGACGCCGGACGGGCAGAAGAACGGCGACTTCAAGTACGTGGACGACAAGAAGCACCCGGTCCGCGAAGGCGCGACCGTCAGCCGTCGCCAGCAGGGCAACGACATCGTCCAGCACTTCGTGATCAACGCGAAGGACACGATCAAGCTCGCGGCGGGCAACACGCTTTACGCGTGGGTGTACCTCGACCCGAAGAACCCGCCGAAGACGGTGATGCTCCAGTTCAACCTCAACGGCTCGTGGGAGCACCGCGCGTTCTGGGGCGAGGACAAGATCAGCTTCGGCGGGATCGGCGCGGTCGATCAGGCGCAGCACCACCGCGTGGGCGACCTGCCCAACACGGGCGCGTGGGTGAAGCTCGAGGCGACGCTCGAGCAGGTGGGCCTGAAGCCGGGCGACGCGATCAACGGCATGGCGTTCACGCAGTTCGACGGGCTGGCGTACTGGTCCGACGCGGGCGCGGTGCAGAGCGGCACGGGGCTCGGCGCCGATGAGGAGGCGATCCTCAACGTCGCGGCGGGCGATCGTGACGAGGCGCAGCGGAACAAGCTGTTCGACGCGTTCCGCCGGACGGGCGACTACAAGGACCCGCGCCGCGCCGATCTGGCGAAGCTGGAGGCGGAGCGTGACAAGCTCAACAAGTCGACGCGGAAGATGATCGAGACGATCGCCGTGGCGCCGCGCGAGATGCGTGTGCTGCCGCGCGGCAACTGGATGTCGGACGACGGCGAGATCGTCACGCCGCACGTGCCCCACTTCCTGCCGCAGATCAAGGTCGAGGGCGACCGCCGCGCCACACGCATGGACCTGGCGAACTGGCTGGTCAGCCGCGACAACCCGATGACCGCGCGCGTGTTCGTCAACCGGCTGTGGGCGATGTACTTCGGCGCCGGCATCGCTAAGAACCTCGACGACCTCGGCTCGCAGGGCGAACCGCCCGTGCATCCCGAGCTGCTCGACTGGCTGGCCGTGGAGTTCATGGACCGCGGCTGGGACATCAAGCACATGATCAAGCTCATGGTCACCTCGTCGACGTACCGCCAGTCGTCGCTGGCGCCGACGCACCTGCGTGAGGTCGATCCGTACAACCGCCTGCTCGCCCGCCAGTCGCGCTTCCGCCTCGACGCCGAGCTCGTCCGCGACAACGCCCTGGCGATCAGCGGCCTGCTCGTCGACAAGATCGGCGGCGATTCGGCCAAGCCGTACCAGCCCGCCGGTTACTACCGCCACCTCAACTTCCCCAAGCGCGAGTACCAGCCGGACCGCGGCGAGGGGCTCTACCGGCGCGGCGTGTACACGCACTGGCAGCGGCAGTTCCTGCACCCGATGCTCAAGGCGTTCGACGCGCCGTCGCGTGACGAGTGCGCCGTGGATCGTCCCCGATCCAACACGCCGCTGGCCGCGTTGGTGCTGCTCAACGACCCGACGTTCGTCGAGGCGGCCCGCGTGTTCAGCGAGCACGCGCTGCGTGAAGGCGGCAAGGACGACGCGTCACGCCTGACCTGGATGTACCGCCACGTGCTGTCACGCGAACCCGAGGCCCGTGAGACACAGGTGCTCGAGAAGCTGCTGGCCGACAACCGCGCGAATTACACCGCCGACAAGGACGCCGCAAAGAAGCTGGTCAGCACCGGCGAGTGGCCCACACCCAACGATCTCGACGTGTCCGAGCACGCCGCGTGGACGACGGTCGCCCGGGCGATCCTCAATATGCACGAATCAATCACGCGCAACTGATTGCGGATTTCGGATTGCGGATTTCGGATTTGGCTACGACGACATCCGCTGCCCGATACGCAGAACCGAACATGGTCCCGCGGACCATCGCGAAACAAGCGAGACGCATGACATGAACCAATCCGAAATCCGAAATCCGAAATCCGAAATCAACCCCTACCGTCGCACGTTCCTCGGCCGGTCGCTCAGCGGCATCGGCACGGCGGCGCTGGCGTCGCTGCTGTCGCCGCAGTTGTTGCGCGCCGCGGCGGCGGGCAACGGCGCGGCGGGTCACGCGCTGGTGCGGCCGCCGAAGTGGACCGGCGTGGTCAATCCGCTGCACTACGCCCCGAAGGCCAAGCGGGTGATCCACCTGTGCATGGCCGGCGGGCCGAGCCACCTCGAGACGCTGGACCACAAGCCGAAGCTGGCGGAGATGGACGGCCAGCCGATGCCCGAGTCGTACACGAAGGGCCAGCCCATCGCCCAGCTGCAGGGCAAGGCGCTGAAGTGCTTCGCGCCGCAGCACCCGTTCAAGAAGTTCGGGCAGAGCGGCCAGGAGATCAGCACGGCGTTGCCGAACATCGGCGAGGTCGCCGACGAGATCTGCATCATCCGCTCGATGCGCACCACGCAGATCAACCACGACCCGGCGCACACGGTGATGAACACCGGCACGTCGATCCCCGGGCGGCCGTCGATGGGCTCGTGGATGCTGTACGGCCTGGGCGCGGAGACCGAGGAACTGCCCGGCTACGTGGTGCTGACCAGCGCCGGTGGCGGGCAGGCCCAGCCGATCGCGTCACGGCAATGGGCCAGCGGGTTCCTGCCCAGCCGGTTCCAAGGCGTGGAGTTCCACTCGGCCGGTGACCCGGTGCACTACGTGTCGAGCCCGGGCGGGGTGACGATGGACCAGCAGCGCGGGCTCGTGGACGCGGTCACGTCGCTCAACCGCATCGGCAACGACGTGTACGACGACCCCGAGATCGCCACGCGGATCGCCCAGTACGAGCTGGCGTTCCGCATGCAGTCGTCCGTGCCGGAGCTGATGGACATCTCCAACGAGACGAAAGAGACGCTGGAGATGTACGGCACGAAGGGCGCCGACGGGTCGTTCGCGTACAACTGCCTGCTCGCCCGACGCCTCGCCGAGCGCGGCGTGCGGTTCATCCAGCTCTACCACCGCGGGTGGGACCACCACGGCGGGATCAAGAACGGCATCCTCCAGACGGCCAAGTTCGTCGACCAGGGCACGGCGGCGCTGATCAAGGACCTCAAGCAGCGCGGGCTGCTGGAGGACACGCTGGTGATCTGGGGCGGCGAGTTCGGCCGGACGCCCATGGCGCAGGGCAACGGGCGCGACCACCACATCAAGGGCTTCAGCGCGTTCGTCGCCGGGGCGGGCGTCAAGGGCGGCATCAGCCACGGCGCCACCGACGAGCTCGGTTACAACGCCGTGGAGGAGGTGACGGAAGTGCACGACCTGCACGCGACGATGCTGTACCTGCTGGGCATCGATCACAAGAAACTCACATACAAGTTCCAGGGTCGCGACTTCAGGCTCACGGACGTCCACGGCAACGTGGTACACGATATTCTGGCCTGATCTTAGCGCCCCCTTAACCTCGCAGTGGTAGAAAACGTGCCTTAACAGCCCGTTGACACGCCGTCGGTGTATCGCGAGGAGACTGCAAGATTCGTGTTAGCGAGGCAAAACGGTTGCCGTCAAGGTGATCGGGAGGATACTGTTTGCCATGGTGAGCACGATGTCCAAGGCGCGCGGCAAATCGAACGGTCCTTCGTCCAAGGCGTACCTGCTGGTGGTCGAGGACGAGAAGGACCTGCAGGACCTGCTGAACTACAACCTGACCCGCGAGGGCTTCAAGGTCGTGTGCACCGATCGCGGTGAGCAGGGCCTGGAGATCGCGCGGCAGCACCCGCCCGACCTCGTCGTGCTCGACCTGATGCTGCCCGGCATGGACGGCCTGGACGTCTGCCGCAACCTCAAGTCCGACCCCAACACCGCCCACGTGCCGATCGTCATGCTCACCGCCAAGGGCGAGGAGTCCGACGTCGTGATCGGGCTGGAGATGGGCGCCGATGACTACGTCACCAAGCCGTTCAGCCCCCGCGTGCTGATCGCCCGGCTCAAGGCGGTGCTGCGTCGCCCGGGCGCGGCGAGCCCCGCGGAGGCCGACGCGGAAACCAAGCCCGCCATCCGCATCAACGAGTTGCAGATCATCCCCGACCGCCACGAGGTGCGTGTCGGCGAGGAGACGATCGAGCTGACCGCTACCGAGTTCCGCCTGCTGTACCTGCTGGCCCGTCGACCGGGGCGCGTGTTCACCCGCCAGCAGATCATCGACGCCCTGCACGACGGGTTCGCGGCCGTGACCGACCGCTCCGTGGACGTGCACGTCGTGTCGCTCCGCCGCAAGCTCAGCGACGCCGGGCGGCACATCAAGACGGTCCGTGGCGTCGGCTACCGCCTCGAAGAGTAGCCCCCCACTACAGCCCGCGCCCGCCGAACCGCCCCAGCGGAGTATCATGCACGTGATGCATCTGGCGTTATCCATACCGCAGCACGCGCTTCCCGGGACGCTCGCCGATGAGTTCGGCGGCGCCGCAGTGGTTGCGTGGGGCATCGCGGGCCTCCTCGCGCTGCTGCTGGCGGGGAGCCTGGTCACGATGTCCCGCCTGCGCGCCGCGATGCACCGCAGCGAGCGTGAGCAGGAGAAGACGCTGCAGCGGCTGATCCACCGCCGCGACGAACTCGAGGCCGCGCTGCGGTCGATGGTCGAGGGCGTGCTCGCGGTCGACACCGACGGCAAGCTGATCAGCCTCAACGCCGCGGCCGCCAAGCTGCTGGAGCTGACGCCGCCGCAGGCGATCGGCCGGGCCGTTGCCGAGCTGATCCGCAACGACGCGCTGCGTCAGTTCATCGCCGAGTCGCTCGACACCGACCAGGTGATCGAGACCGACATCGAGCTGCCCCCCGACGACGAGGAAGGCGCCTCGCCGCGTATGTTCGAGGCGCAGGGCTCGGTGCTGCGTGACAGCGAGAGCGAACGGATCGGCTCGCTGATCGTGCTGCACAACGTCACACGCCTGCGCCGGTTGGAAGTCGTCCGGCGTGACTTCGTGACCAACGCGTCCCACGAGATCAAGACGCCGATCACGGCGATCAAGGCCGCGGCCGAGACGCTGCTGGAGTCCGCCAACGACGACCCGCAGGCGTCCGAGCAGTTCCTGCGGGTGATCACGCGTCAGGCCGACCGGCTCGGCGCGATCGTCGAGGACCTGCTGAGCCTGGCGCGCATCGAGCAGGACACCGAGCACGAGCGCATCGTGCTCGAGCCGCGGCGTCTCGAAGAGGTGCTGCGTGTGGCTGCCGAGGCGTGCGCCGCCCGCGCTCGCGACCGCGACACGGCCATCGACATCGACTGCGCCGCGAATCTCGCGGCGACCGTCAACGCCCCGCTGCTCGAGCAGGCCGTGGTCAACCTCATCGACAACGCCATCAAGTACAGCCCCGACGGCTCGAGCGTCCGCACCAGCGCCAAACGGGTCGGCACGGAGATCGTGCTGGCCGTGCAGGACGCCGGGGTCGGCATCGCCGCCGAGCACCTGCCCCGCATCTTCGAACGCTTTTACCGCACCGACAAGGCCCGCTCCCGCGAGCTCGGCGGCACCGGCCTCGGCCTGTCCATCGTCAAGCACATCGCCATCGCCCACGGCGGACGCGTCTCCGTCGACTCCGCCCCCAACCGCGGCTCGACCTTCCGCATCCACATTCCCGCCAACCACGCCTGACCCCGCATCCCCCGCTTGACGCGTCGTGTACACTAATAGAGTCCCCGGTCACGCCAACCTCCGCACCGAAGAGACTCTCATGACCGTCCACTTTCACCGTCAGATCGACAAGCTCAAGGACATGATCCTCCAGCTGGGCCAACTGGTCGAACGCGCCGTCGTCGACTCCATCCGGGCCGTCGAAGAGCGCAACGAGGGTCTCGCCCGTCAGGTCATCGACCGCGACACCGAGATCGACGAGATGGAGGTCGACATCGAGGAGGAGTGCCTGCACGCCCTGGCGCTGCATCAGCCGGTCGCCTACGACCTGCGGTTCGTCGTGGCGGTGCTGAAGATCAACAACGACCTCGAGCGGATCGCCGACCACGCGGTCAACGTCGCCGAGCAGGCGAAGTACCTCGCCGACGAGCCCGTGCTCGAGGTCGTCCCTTACGACCTGGCCGGCATGACCCGCCGCGTCAAGAAGATGCTCGGCAAGGCGCTGAAGGCGTTGATCGACAACGACCCCGACCTCGCCGACGAGGTCCGCAGCGACGACGATGAGGTCGACGAGATCCACAGCCAGATGTACAGCCAGGTCGAGCTGGCGATCATCTCGCACCCCGAGAGCGTCTACCAGTACATCGGCCTGATGAACCTCTCGCGGCACCTCGAACGCATCGCCGACCTGACGGTCAACATCTCCGAAGACGTGATCTACATGTGCCGCGGCGAGATCCAGCGCCACCGGCCCGCCCGCCCCGTGCGCCGCTCCACCGACGTGTGACTCACGCGATCATCACACACGCAAATCCGTTAAAATCGCGGCCATGGCGAACATCGACCAGTTCGAGTCCGTGTTCAAGTCCGCCGCGAAAGAGGTGCTGCGCTACCGTCACGTCGAGTTCGGCAGGACGCTGATCGTCACCGACCTCGACGCCAATGGCGCCGAGGCGCTGACACAGCGTGTCCGCAAGTTCCTCGACCTGCTGGGCGACGCGACCGAGTGGTCCACCGTCACCGGCGACGCGTTCCACAGCGTGCAGAACCTGCTCGACCTCGTCGCCGAGCGGTCGCCCGACCTCATCGTCACCTACCGCCACCTGCACTCCGACGCGTGGAAGTGGCCGTACAGCCTCGGCGCGCACCTCGACGTGCTGACGCAGGCGACCCACACGCCGGTGCTTGTCCTGCCGCACCCCGACGCCGACCACGCCCTGCCGCACACCGTGACCAACACCGACCGCGTCATGGCGATCACCGACCACCTCACCGGCGACGACCGGCTCGTCAACGTCGCCGCGCGACTCACCGAACGCGGCGGCACGCTGTGGCTCACGCACGTCGAGGACGCCGTGGCGTTCGAGCGGCACATCGAGGCGTTCAGCAAGATCCCCGAGATCGACACCGCCGTCGCGCGGCAGAAGCTCATGGAACAGCTGCTCAAGGAGCCCACCGACTACATCGCCTCCTGCCGCGACGCCCTCAAGGCGCAGGGGCTCGACATCACGATTAAACAGGAAGTGCAGTTCGGCCGACGCATCGAGGAATACGAGCGGCTCGTCGCCGAGCACGAGGTCGACCTGCTCATCATGAACACCAAGGACGAAGACCAGCTGGCGATGCACGGCATGGCGTACCCCCTCGCCGTCCAGCTCCGCCAGATCCCGCTGCTGATGCTCTAGGCCGCTCGCGGCTTAGCAGCCCTCGACGTGCAAACCCCACCATGCTTACCCCGTTCATCACAGTCGCCGCTGAATCCGCCGCCGACGTGGTCGACGCCGTCGATCAGGCAATGCATGCCGCCGAGCCGCATCACGTCGCCGGGTGGGTCACCGCGCTGTTCGCGTTCCTGCTCGTGGCGATGATCGCCTGCCTCGCGCTCGAAGAAAAACTCCACGCCAAGAAGTCCGTGATCGTCGGCCTCTACGCCGTGGTCTGCCTCATTCTCGGCGGCGTGCTCGGCCTGCTGCCGTTCTACGACGTGCACCACCTCATGATCGCCGGGCACGAGGTCGAGCTGCCCGTCTACATCCCCGCCATCGACTGGGGCGTCATCGCGATCATCCTTGGCTCGTCGCTCTTCGTCGACATCACCTCGAAGTCCGGCCTGTTCACCTGGATCGCCATCAAGCTCACCAAGGCGTCCAAGGGCGATCCGTTCATGCTGCTGATCTACTACGGCGTGATGACCGTCGCGTTCAGCGCCGTGCTGAACAACGTCACGGCGATGATCATCGTCGGGTCGCTGTCGGCGGTGTCGCTCGGCAAGCTCGGCAAGGCGGACAAGTTGCTGGGCTTCCTGCTCGTTGAGGGGTTGCTGACGAACGTCGGCGGACTGCTGACGCTGATCAGCTCCGTGCCGAACATCATCGTGGGCAACGCGGCGGGCATCAGCTTCATGACGTTCTTCATCAAGGCCGCGCCTTACGTGCTGATCGCCACGGCGGCGACGATCTGGATGGGCGCGAAGTTCTTCAAGATCGGCCGCCTCACCACCGACGCCGACAAGGCCGAGGCGGCGTTACAGGTCGCGGCGTTCGACGAGAACGACGGCATCGAGTCGCGCTTCTTCTTCTGGTTCGGCGGGACGATGCTCGTGCTGTTCATCGCGGTGATCGCCTCGGCGTCGGTGCCCGGGTGGTTCCTCAACGAGCTGGGCATGGGCTTCGTCGCCCTCGCGTTCGCCGCCGTGATGCTCATCCGCTACAAGGCGACCGCCGACCGCTTCTACCAGGCGCTCGACTGGGACCTGCTCGGCTTCTTCGCGGCGTTGTTCGTGGTGATTAACGTGATGGAGCACGCGATGGTGCTGCACGAGATCGGCAACCTGCTCAAGCCGATCATCGCGATGGGTGACACCGCTGGCCCCGGCACGCTGCTGGCGTCGAGCGCCGCGGCGTCGAGCGTTACGGACAACATCCCACTGTCGGCGATGCTCGCGAAGATCCTCGCGGCCAACCCCGACGTCGGCGCCAACGCCGACAGCCCGTTCTGGTGGGCGATCATCTTCGGCGCGAACCTCGGCGGCAACATCACGCCGATCGGCTCGGCGTCGACCCTCGTTGCCGTGACGATCATCCACAAGAACAACCTCAAGCTCTCGTTCATGGGCTTCGTCAAGGCCGCCGTGCCCTTCGCCGCGGCGCAGATCGTGCTCGCCATCGTCTACGTGCTGCTGTTCCTCTGATCCGCTTGCGGCTTAGCGCCCACGACGTGTAACTCGCCGCGTCGATCCGACAACCACACACATGGCACGTACGTTTCCAACGCTTATCGTCCTCGCGCTCTTCGCCGCGACGCCGGCCGCCCCCGCCCGCGCCGCCGAGCCGACACGCATCTCCCTCACGCCCGACATGCTGATCAACCTGTCGGGGCAGCGCACGCCGATCGAGCTGATCGACGAGCAGGACGCCGTGGGTGACGCACGCGGCAAGGACGCGGCGAAGCCGAAGACGATCTACACCAACGGCTGGATCAACCGCGACCTGCACTACCCAATGTCGATCGTCATCGACCTCGGCGTCGCGCACGATCTGTCCGACATCTGTTACTACGACGCAGACGGCGACGGCACGCTGACCGTCGACGCCGGGCCGCCCGCGGCGTACAAGACGCTGTTCACCGATCCCCTGAAGCGCTACAACACGTGGGTCCGACGCGAGGTGAAGGTCACGACGCGCTACGTGCGCCTGACGTTCGATCACCCGCAGGCGAAGCTCGGCGAGATCGTGCTGTACGGCACGGCGACCGGGCCGCGCCCCGACCCGCCGAAGCCGCAGCCGCGCCCGCGATCGACGCATCCCACGATGGACGTGTTCATCGGCCTCAACGGGTTCAACGACGACCCGGTCGACAAGCTCGCCGCGGGCGGGCAGGTGCGCGAGTACCACTCGTGGATCTGGGACGAGGGCAACGAGTCAAAGGGCTCGCCGGGCTATCCGAACAGCCAGTTCGCGTGGAGCCCGAGCTGGGTGCGCGGCAAGGGCTGGGCGTGGGACTTCGACGCGTTCTACCGCAAGCTGCACGACGCGGGCGTGCTCGCCGCACCGGTCATGCAGGGCAGCCCGCCGTGGATGAAGAACCACGACGCGAAACGCATCCAGGAAAAGCCCGTCGACGGGAAGGAAGACCCGACGGACCCGAAGTCGTACATCGAGCACGCGGACTACCTGTTCCAGTTCGTCGCGCGGTACGGCGGGCGCAAGGTGGACGACGCGTTGCTGAAGCTGGAGCCGGGCCAGCCGCGCGTCAGCGGACTCGGGCTCGTGGGGTTGGTCGAGGGTTGGAACGAGCCAGACCGCACGTGGGGCGGGCGCGCCGAGCACTTCACGCCGATCGAGCTCGCGGCGATGTGCAGCGCGGACTACGACGGCCACCGCGGCGCCCTCGGCAAGACGGTCGGCGTGAAGAACGCGGACCCCGACACGCTGTACGTGCTGCCCGGCCTCGCCTTCGCGGACCTGCGTTACCTGCGGGCGATGAAGTACTGGGCGGACGTGTACCGCGGCGGCGACTTCCCCGCGGACGTGATCAACGTGCACCACTACTGCAACGACGCCGACGGACAGGCGGGCAAGGCGACGATCGGCGTGAGCCCCGAGGCGAACGACCTGAAGGGCCGCATGCGGCGCATCGCCGCGTGGCGCGACGTCAACGCGCCGGGGCGCGAGCTGTGGCTGTCGGAGTTCGGCTACGACACGAACCCCGGTTCAATCTTCCGCGCGCCCGCGATCGGGCCGAACGACGCGGAGGAGGTGCAGGGGCAGTGGCTGGTGCGGTCGTACCTCGAACTGGCCGCGGCGGGCGTGGACCGCGCGCAGATGTTCATGCTGCGTGACCCCAACGCCGCGAGCCCCGACAAGTTTGCCAGCAGCGGATTAACGAGCGAGAAGAAGACCGGCCACAAGCCGAAGAAGTCGTGGTATTTCGTGATCGCAACGCGGCGCTGCCTGACGGGCGCGCGGTTCGACGCGGAGGTCGACACGGGGCGGGACGACGTGCGTGTGTATCGGTTTGTGGCGGACGACCGCGTGGTGTACGCCGTGTGGCGCCCGACGAGCGACGCGGGCAGCGTGCCGGACTACGTCACGCCGATCACGGTCGCTGATGGGAGAAAAGCCACGCTTACGGAACTGACCAACGGCAAGGCCGACGGCGTGTCGCGCGACGCGGAGGTGCACGGCGGGCGTGTCACGCTGACCGTCACGGAGCGGCCGGTGTTCATCACCGTCACGAAGTAGCGCGGCGGCGCTTCGACTTGACCTTCATCGAGACGATCGTCGCGATGATCGCCGTGCCGACGACCAACAGCAGCAGGATGAACAGGAACGGGTTCATGCCGAACGGCGTGGGGAAGAACACGTCGGCGGTAGAGACGGGTTCCTTCGATTCCGCGGCGGGCGCGGCGTCCGTCGCGAGCGTGAGCAGCTTCATCAGCGTCTGCATGGCGCGTTCTCCTTCGTGCCAGTTCGACGCGTCAGGCACGCGGAAGTTCACACTCACAGGGCCGCGAGGCGTTGGGCCTTGTCGTGCTCGATCAGGGCGTTGACCATCTCGTCGAGGTCGCCGACGAGGACCTTGCTCAGCGGGTAGGACTCGTTGATGCGGTGGTCCACCGCGATGGAGTCTTTGTAGCGGTAGGTGCGGATGCGTTCGCCGCGTTCGCCGGAGCCGATCATCTTGGCGCGGGTCTCGGCGCGCTCGGCGTCGACCTGGCGCTGGTGGTGCTCGAACACGCGGGCGCGCAGCAGCTGCCAGGCAAGGGCGCGGTTCTGGTGCTGGCTCTTGGTGTCCTGCATGCGGACCTCAATGCCGGTGGGGATGTGCAGCATCTTCACGGCGGTGGCGACCTTGTTGACGTTCTGCCCGCCCGGGCCGCGCGCGGTGGTGACGTCGATCGTCACGTCGGATTCGGGGATCTGCACGTCCACCGCCTCGGGCTCGGGCAGGACGGCGACCGTCGCGGTCGACGTGTGCACGCGGCCCTGCGACTCGGTTTCGGGCACGCGCTTCACGCAGTGCGTGCCGCCCTCGTAGCCGAGGTGCTGCCACACGCCCTCGCCCTTGACGCTGACCGTCGCGTGCTTGCACCCGCCCATGTCCGCCGCGGCGTACTCCATCGGCTCCCACTTCCAGCCCTTGATCGCCGCGTACTTCTCGTACATCTGGTACAGGTCGCCCGCCCAGATCGCCGCCTCGTCGCCGCCGACGCCCGCACGCAGCTCGAGGATCACCGCGCCGACCGCGCGGTCGTCGCTGGTGACCAGATCGCCCTTGATCCGCTCGAGCAGCGACTCGGCCTTCGCCTCGACGTCGGGCAGCTCGGCCTTCGCCATCGCGCGCATCTCCGCATCGGTCTCGCCGTCGATCAGCTCACGTAATCCCGCGGCCTCGCCTATCGCGTCGCGGTACCGGTGGTACAGCTCGCAGATCGGCAGGATGGCCGCCCGCTTGCGCGACACGTCGGCGACGCGCGTGTGATCCGACACGACGTCGGGGTCGGCGAGCTGCGCGTCGTAGCCGTCGAGCTGCGTGGCGAGTTCGTCGAGTCGCGAGATGAGGGCTTCGTCTGACATCGGGGTGCGGCGTTGGGGGTTGGGGTGGCGCGTCGCGTGCATTGAAAAACCGTGCGCACGTTGGGTGCACACGGTTGATCGTTATGGTCGGGATGGTGGCTACTTCTTGGCGGAGCCGAAGTAGTTGCCGCCGAATCGCTTCTGGAACTTCTCCACGCGGCCGGCGGTATCGACGAACTTCTGCTTGCCGGTGTAGAAGGGGTGACACGCGCTGCAGATGTCGACCTTGATCTCCTCCATCGTGGAGCGCGTCTCAAAGGTGTTGCCGCAGGCGCACTTGGCGGTCGCGGTCTTGTATTCGGGATGGATGTCGGCCTTCATGGCTATACCTCTCGCCTCGTGGCGTGTTCATTAGAGCGGAGCATTATACCGACGACGGCCCCGCTGGCAAGGCGATATCCCGGGAAACCGGGATCGGGCGGATCAGCGGCCCGGGGCGCAGTATTTGAGCTTCCGCGGGGGGCACTTGCCCTGCAGGTCCTCGACGATCTTGAAGCCGGGGGGCGTTTCAGCGTCGACCCACGTCTCGGCGACGGCCGGGTCCGCCGTCTCGCTGGGCGCCGGGGCGTACAGGCGGCCCAGGAAGGCCTCTTCGTAGAACTCGAATGACTCGGGGTTGGTCTCGAGCTGCTGCTTGGCCTCGGGGGTGTATTTCTCGAGATAGCCGACAAACCGCTCGGACTCGCTGCACTCGCCGCAGGTGAAGAAGTGAGCGCGGACCGCCTCGTTGCCCGTGGCCGGGTTGATGATCGGCGCGATCTTCGTCGCCTCGTCGGTGAAGTATTCCTTGCTGACCAGGTCGTAGTAATAGGCCTCACCGGGCGGCGGCGGCGTGGGGCTACGGCCCTGATTGATGATGATCGCCAGCGAGATCACGAGCAGCACCACCGCACCGACGGTCACGGCTGCGGAGTTCTGGTTCACCCAGTTCCGCAGGTCGTCGACCTTCAGCTTGTTGGCCAACTGCTCCTTCAGTTCCAGCAGCTTGTATTTATCCATCGCGGCAGCCTGTCTCCGAATGTGGTGCGGCCTGAGCCATCGCCGATGTGCGTTGCGTGCCTGCAAAAGACCGGGCAAAGCTCCGATCTCAACGACCTATCCCGTTTTAGGACCCCTCACCCTCGCGTCCGGGATTTGCTCCAAAGTACCGATGTCTAATATAGCCATACGCGCCAACCGCGGCAAGGCAATCCCCAATGATTTAACGCCCCGAGGCCGCTAATCTTAAGCCGACTTCAGTGCGCCACCTGCATCATGTACATCATCTCCGGAACACCCAGCTCCGTCATCCACTGACGCACCGTCGCGGCGTTGATCTGCTGCGGCGGGGTGCTGCCGGCCGAGCCGTTGTTGTCCGGCCCGCGCATCCCGAAGAGGCTGCCGAACGTCGCCGGCTCTGAGTACACCACCACCGGCGCCTCGCCCTTCGTCAGTCCCGCCATGTTCTCGGCCTTTTCGATCACCGCGTCGAGGTAGCCGATCTCATCGACCAAACCCGCGCCGACCGCGTCCTTCGCCGTGTAGATCCGACCCGTGGCGACCTTCAACACGTCTTCGCGCTTGGCGAACACCCGGCCGCGGTTTTCGTGCACCACGTCCACGAACTGGCCGTACATCGTGTCCAGCATGTCCCGCATCACCTTGCGGTCCTTGTCCGTCCAGGTGCGGAACATGTTGTTGGCCGTGTCCTTCTCGGGGCTGCCGGTCGACGTGATGACCTCGGTCTTCACCCCGAGCTTGTCCTCCAGCAGTTCCTGGAAGGTGAACACCTCGCCGATAACGCCGATCGAACCGGTGATCGTGGTCGGCTCGCAGTAGATCGGGTCGCAGAGGCACGACACGTAGTAGCCCCCGCTGGCGGCGACGGCGCCGTAGCTGCCGATGACGGGGAAGTCCTTGCCGCGCTTCTCGCGGATGCGCTTGAGTTGATGCAGGATCTGGTCGGACGCGGTCACGCCTCCGCCGGGCGACTCGACGCGGACGATCACCGCCTTGATGGTCTTGTCTTCGACGACACGGTCGACCACGCGGCGGATGAAGCTGACCTTCGAGCCCATGATCACCCCGTCGATCGGGATGATGGCGATACGTCCGTCGGTGGTCCCCTCGCGGTAGGTGCTGAGGGTCGGGCCGGTCTTCGAGGTGAACGAGAACAGCGCGAGATAGAACCCTGCGAAGAAGATGACGAATCCGAAGGACAGCAGCGCGCCGAGCTTGGAGATGTTGGCCACGAGTCCACGCGGCTGACCGGCGCCGGGCTGCGGCGCGGGGTACGGGTAGCCGTAGCCGGGCGGCGGGGGTGGCGGCGGAGGCGGCGGCGCGTCGGCGTTGCCGGGGTTGACGGGCGGACGCGGCGCGGGGTTCGGCGAGACCGAGCCGTGCGAGTCTTCGGGGCCGTGGTTCGGCTGATCGTTCATGATGCCTGCCTTATGTAGATCTCTCTCCGGTGATGGAACGCATTGTAAGTTGATACGGCGACTCGGCCAAACTTAGCGCATCGAACGCCGCTTCGCGCTCGACACGCCGCGGGGTACACTCGGGCGATGGCACCACACGACACCACATCGGGTAAACACCTGCACATCGACCCGTTCGCGGGGATCGCGGGCGACATGTTCCTCGGCGCGTGCATCGACCTCGGGGTCGACCTCAAGGCCCTCGACGCCGCGCTCGCCCCGCTGCCGGTCAAGCTGCCCTACCGCATCACCGTCGGCGAGACCTATCGCCACGCGATCCGCGGCGTCGACCTGAAGGTGGTCGTGGGGAAGTCGGATCTCGGAACGCGGAACGCGGAAGTGGGCGACGCGGCGCATCATTCGCACGACCACGATCACGGGCACAGCCACGACAACGCTCACGACCACGGGCACGATCACGACCATTCGCACTCCCACGATCATGATCACGGGCACTCGCACGACCATGACCATGACCACGTCTCCAATCCGAAATCCGAAATCCGAAATCCAAGATCACACAGCATCGGCCACGCCCACCTGCACCCGCATCACACGGGCTACACGGACATGATGGCGATGATCGACACGCTCGACGCGTCCGATCGCGCCAAGGGCTGGGCGCGCGGGATCGTCACCGCGATCGGCCAGGCCGAGGCGCACGTGCACGGCGTCAGCCTCGACGTGGTCCACTTCCACGAGGTCGGGGCCGTCGACTCAATCGTTGATATGCTCGGATCGGCGATCGCGTTGGATATGCTCGGCGTGGAAACCGTGTCGTGCGCGTCGCTGCCGATCGGCCACGGGTTCGTGAAGTGCGATCACGGCAACATGCCGCTGCCCGCCCCGGCCACCGCGGAGATCCTCAAACGCGTGCCGCACCACGGCGTCGACCGCGTTGGCGAGACCGTCACGCCCACCGGCGCCGCGATCGTCGCGGCGATCGCCACGCAGTTCGGCAGCCAGCCGCCGATGCGCGTCGAGAAGGTCGGCTACGGCGCGGGCGACCGCGACACCCCCGACGTGCCCAACCTGCTGCGCCTGTTCCTCGGCACGCGCGCGTGATGCTGGATGCTGGATGCTGGATGCGACCAGCGTACACCCCCGACGATCCAGCATCGCGAGCGAAGCGAGCCATCCAGCAACCAGTATCGGCGAGCGGCCGCTCGTCCTCACGCCTTGGCGTCGTTGCGCATCTCCGCGTGACGTTCGGCGGACTTGAGGATCTGCTCGAAGCGGGCGTCGTCGACGCCGAGCGACTCGGCGAAGTGACGGATCACGATCCTCTCGTCTTCACACACGCGGCCGTCCACGCTGGCGACGTACAGCAGCGACTTGATCGCGAAGTCCGCGTCGGCGCTGAGCGCCTGGAACTGCTGTTGATAGAAGTCGGGTCGGTTGCGGGCCTGGTGGATGAGGCGTTGCAGCGATCGCTCGCCGACGCCGATCCGCTCGGCCAGCACACGCAGGCAGCGCATCTCGGTGGGACAGACGTTGCCGTCCATCGCCGCGACGCACACGGCGGCGCGCAGGATATCGGCCTGATGAGCAACGGACGGCTGAGCGGAAACGGTGGACATGGCGAACCTCCGGCACGAGCCACCGACGCGGCGAGACACGCCGACAACGGTGGCCCTGCGATGCGTGACTGCAATCAAGCATCGGCCGGGTGGTCGCTCTCACATGACCGATCGACGCCGCCAGGGACCGGTAACTCGACGCCGCCCCACGATCAGTCGCTCGCGTCGACCAGCACGTAAGGCTCGTCCGCGTCGTCGGTCGGCTGAGTCTGCTGACGCGGCATCGACTCGGCGTAGCGGCGCGTCCGGTCGGCCAGTTCGGCGCCGGTGATGCCGCTGTTGGCCAGCGGCGGTCGGCCGTACGACGCGCCGCCCCGGCCGTGGCTCAGCTGTTCGAGCGTGAACTGGCCGAGCACGCGGTGCTGCTCGGCGGTCAGGCCGTCGAACGGCGAGGCGCGCCCCTCGGCGGCGCAGCCCGTCAACGCCAGCGACAAGGCCAGCATCGCGGCGCACAAGATGTACGACAGGTAACGCATCACTTCCTCCCTGCGACCGATCACCCGCGTCTCGATGCGAGACGAGGCTGGCCGCATCACTTCATTCAAGTGCGCCGCGACGCGACAGCCCCATCGGCAATCTGCCGAATCGGGCGCGTGAATAGCGATGACGCGGCGTTGCACGCGATGCGGGGGCGCGTGACGTATTCACTCAGCGCAATGATGCGTTCGCCGATTGTCTGAGGCCCGCGGGGCGGGTTTACTTGTCGGACAAGATCGTCGTGCCCACCGGGGCGTGAAACGTGGCCTCGCTGCGTTTCACGCCCCCGGATTTTTTTAAGGACTGTGAAGGGGATCGCAAAGCCCCGCCGGTTGCCCGGCCGCGGGGCTCTTGCGCTGCGCACGGCACGCGTAGGGTTCGCTGTTGCGGACCGATTGGCCAGGCGTGAGTTCACTGGAGATGATCCGCGACAGCGGACCCTACGGTTTGCGTTTGGCGCGTTCTGACGCGACGAACTCATCCCACAACTTCTCGACCGGCGCCCCGGCGTACTTCTCGAACAGCGACACGTCGTAGCGGCCCGCGCGGCAATCGGTGTTGAGCTTGCGGACGAAGTCGGCGTCCTTGTTCGCCACGATCCACGCGAGGAACGCGCCGGTGGTCTGGTAGCTGTCGGTGTACTTGGCGTGGTCGGGGTTGATGCGCGGCCGACGATGCGGCGGCTCCCACACGAACCAGCGCACGTAATCCGCGATGCCCTCGGTGACCCAGCCGGGCGTGCCCCTGTGCGTGTACTGCTGCACGACGTGCGCCATCTCGTGCACCAGCGCGCCGACGTCCTCGGGGCGATCGGTGAACCACTTGGACGCGACGGTGATCTTCGGCCCCGACGCCCACGCGACGTCCTTGTCGTTGCGGACGACGACCATCTGCACACTGTCCGGCGCACGGTAGCCGTCAACGCCGAGTTCGCGGACGATCACCGGGTAGGCGTCTTCGGTGATGCGCGCCGCGAGCCGCGCCCACCCGGCCATCTCCGGCGCGCCGCTGGTGTCGAGCGCGATGCGCATCGTCACCGGCGGCGCAGTAGGCGCAGGCGCGGCTGCGTCTTTCTCCGCCTCCGCCCACGTGTTTGCAGTCACCGCCGTCAGCGCGATCAGCGCCGCGACGCATCCAGTCACGATGGTTCGATGTGTGCCCATACCGACCTCACGTTGGGGGTGCGCGGAATTACGCAAGCGGTGGCGGCGACGGAGCCGATGGCGCGGCGGTCTCGTCGATGTGCACGGCGAGCCAGACGGTCGGCTCGTCGGGCATGGTCCAGTCGACGCGATGACGCCGATGCGCGGCGATATCGACCCAATCACCGGGCGACAACGCTCGGGCCTCGGCCTCGTCTTCGAACCGCAACCGGGCCGCGCCGCGGAGGAGCACGACCCACTCGCGCCGCGGCTGGTCGTACCAGAACCCGTCGGGTGAGGCGTGCCCGAGCGAGACGATCCGTTCGACGCGGACGCCGGGCGTCGCGGCCAATGTTTCAAAGGCTTCGGCGGACAGGTCTTGCGGCAGCGGGTCGAAGAGGTTACGCATCGCGGGAGAGTCGCACGAAACGCCGGTCGCGGTCAAGCGGCGGGGCCTTTTAACACGTTCGTCCATTGACTTTACCGACAGGCATGGATATCTTTTTTCACGATCCCTTCCGATTGATTGGCGCCCGCGTTGGACTCCAAGCACTATCGCGAAGACCCAGATGCACTGCTTTGGAGGACAATGCTGATGCGCATCTACGTAGGAAATCTGTCGTTCGGAACCACCCAGGACACCATCGAGGCGGAATTCGGCCGCTTTGGCACCGTGACGGAAGTGCACGTGCCCACCGACCGCATGTCGGGCCGGCCGCGCGGCTTCGCGTTCGTCACCATGGCGAGCGATGAAGAGGGCAACGCCGCCATCGAGGCGATGAACGGTGTCGAGCTCGAAGGTCGCACGCTGACGGTCAACGAGGCGCGTCCTCGCGAGGATCGCGGCGGCGGTGGTGGCGGCGGTGGTGGTCGTCGTGGCGGCGGCGGTGGTGGACACCGCGGCGGCGGCGGCGGTGGTGGTCGCGATCGCTGGTAATCCAGCCGCGACACCTGTCACGCAAGACAAAGACCCCGATGGCGACCGCCGTCGGGGTTTTTTCGTGCGCCCGCGACGCCGCCGATCACCTCGCCGAGGGGAATTCGCCTGTAACCCCGATGGACTGTCGCGCGTCACAGGACTAAGCTATGCGGACCGTTCCGGCTTTGTTGATGCGCGACCGCTCACGTCGCGCCAGACGGTACAGGCAACACGAATACAAGAAGGATGAGGAGTAAATGATGCGATACCGCCCCGGTACCCGGATGCTTGTCGGCACGATGTGTGTGATGTTCGGCGTGGCGATGGCCACCACCACCGCGCACGCCGAGGCGAAGGTCGAGCGAGCGATGCTCGCGGCGTTCGGCCCGGCCCTGCCCGACGTGTTCCCCAACCCCAACAACCCGATCACCGACGCCAAGGTCGACCTCGGCCGTATGCTCTACTACGACAAGCGGTTCAGCCTCTCGCAGCAGATCAGCTGCAACTCCTGCCACATGCTCGACAAGTACGGCACCGACAACGCCCCCACCAGCTCCGGCCACAAGGGCCAGCACGGCGGACGTTCGGCCCCCACCGTCTACAACGCCGCCGGGCACCTCGCCCAGTTCTGGGACGGACGCAGCCCCGACGTCGAGGACCAGGCCAAGGGCCCCGTGCTCAACCCCATCGAGATGGCCATGCCGTCCAAGGAATACGTCCTGCAGGTGATCAACTCGATCCCGGGCTATGTCAAGGCGTTCAAGCAGGCGTTCCCCGACGACAAGGACCCCGTCAACTACGACAACTGGGGACTGGCGATCGGCGCGTTCGAGCGTCAGCTCGTCACGCCCTCGCCCTTCGACAAGTTCATGGCCGGCGACGACGACGCGATCTCCGACGCCGAGAAGGAAGGCTTCATGACCTTCATGCAGACCGGCTGCCAGGCGTGCCACAACGGCCCGCTGTTCGGCGGTCGCCTCTACCAGAAGGTTGGCCTGACCAAGCCCTGGCCCAACCTCGAAGACAAGGGCCGCTTCGACGTCACCAAGAACCCCGCCGACATGTACGTCTTCAAGGTCCCCTCGCTGCGGAACATCGCGAAGACCGCGCCGTACTTCCACAACGGCTCGGTGGCGAAGCTGCCCGACGCGGTGAAGATGATGGCCCGCCACCAGCTCGGCCGCGAGCTGACCGACGAGCAGGCCGCGTCCATCGTCGCCTTCCTCAACAGCCTCACCGGCAAGCTGCCCACCGAGTACATCAAGATGCCCGAGCTGCCGAAGTCCGGCCCGAAGACGCCCGGACCGAAGCTCGATTGATTCATTCAGGCGGCGCAGACAAATAAGATTCAGGCGTGGTCGTCGATGCGACCACGCCTTTTTCTTTCATACAATGACCCCGTGCGTCCGATCGGGCCGTCGGCGCCGTATTGGTAGTGGGCCAACGGGCCCGACGAACACCCGAACCGTCCCGCAGCGGAGGCCCACACCATTATGCATCGCACCCTCACACTCCTCCTCGCCGCGATCACGCTCGCCGTCACCGCGCTCGCTCACGCCGCGGATCGACCCAACGTGCTGTTTATCTGCGTCGACGACCTCCGCCCGCAGCTCGGGTGTTACGGCGAGACGTACATGCACACGCCGCACCTCGACAAGCTCGCGTCGCAGGCGCGGCTGTTCAACAAGCACTACGTGCAGGTGCCCACGTGCGGCGCGTCGCGGTATTCGATGATGACCGGGCAGTACCCGCGCAGCGGCGCGGCGTACGGCAACGGCGCGTTCAGCCTCATGCGCGGCAAGGACGCCACCACGCCCGAGTCAATGCCGCACCTGTTCAAGCTCAGCGGCTACCGCACCGTCAGTATTGGCAAGGTCAGCCATTCACCCGACGGCTACGTCTACGGCTACAACAAGCCGCGCAGCGACGTCACCGAGATGCCCAACTCATGGGACGACCGACGCATGCCCCTCGGCAAGTGGATCCACGGATGGGCCGCGTTCTTCGCCTACGCCGACGGCACCGGCCGCAACGAACGCCTCGCCGACCATCAGCCCATCCCCGTCGCCGAGGCCGCCGACGTGCCCGACACCGGTTACCCCGACGGACTCATCGCCGAGGACGCCATCGGCCAGCTCAAGGAATTCAAGCAGACCGGCAAGCCGTTCTTCCTCGCCGTCGGGTTCTTCAAGCCGCACCTGCCGCTCAATTCGCCCAAGAAATACTGGGACCTGTACGACGAGTCCAAGCTGCCGATCTCGCCGAACCCCGACCTGCCGATCGACGTGACCAAGCTCGCGATCCACGGCAGCAACGAGGTGTTCAAGTACACCCAGAAAGAGCGCGGCGGCGCCGGCAAACGCATCAGCGATGACCAGGCCCGCTACCTGCGACACGCCTACTTCGCCGCCGTCAGCTACTCCGACGCGCAGGTCGGCAAGGTGCTCGACGCGCTCGACACACTCGGTCTGGCCGACAACACCATCGTCGTCGTGTGGGGCGACCACGGCTGGCACCTCGGCGACCAGACCATGTGGGGCAAGCACTCCACCTTTGAACGCGCCGTCCGCTCGACGCTCATCGTCCGCACGCCCGGCATGCCCAACCCCGGCGTCGCGACCGACGCCGTCGTCGAGTCCGTCGACCTCTACCCGACGCTGCTGTCGCTCTGCCACATCGACAAGCCCGCCGACCTGCAACTCGACGGCGCCGACATCACGGGCGTGCTCAACGACCCCAGGGCCGCGACCGACGGGGTCGCCTACAGTTTCTGGAAGGCCGGCGGCAACAACGCGATCTCGGTCCGCAACGCCACGCACCGCCTCGTCCGCTGGTCCAAGCCCGGCAAGGAAGACACGCCGACCGCCATCGAGCTGTTCGACCATGTGCACGACGACAACGAAACGACCAATACCGCCGACGCCGACGCGGCGCACGTGTCGGAGATGAACAAGCTGCTCGAACGATTCGACAAGTAAGCACGCGAGACAAAACATGCACAGATTCACCGCCCTGTCGATCACACTCACGCTCTGCCTCACGGCTGTCGCCTCGGCGCAGGACAAGGCCGACGCTCCGTTCGCGCCCGCGTTCTACGCGTTCGAGAACGGCGTGGCGTTCGGCGACGTCGACAACGAAGCGAAGACGCTCAAAGAGCTCGGCTACGACGGCATCAGCCAGGTGCACGGCGGGAGCAAGCTCGCTGAGCGGGTCGCGGCGTACGAGAAGGTCGGGCTCAAGGTGCTCAGCGTGTACCTCAACGTCGACGATAAGCCGATCACCGCCGAGCAGGTCCAACCGCTGGCGGATCGCGGCGCGATGATCGAGCTGACGATTCACAAGATGACGCCCGGGACCGTCGACGCCGTGCGCCAGACCGCGGAGATGGCGTCGAAGCTGAACATCCGCGTCGCGCTGTACCCGCACTTCGGCATGGGCGTGGCAACGATCCCGCAGGCGCTGGACCTGATCGACAAGGTCAACCACCCGAACCTCGGCGTGATGTTCAACCTCTGCCACTACCTCCGCGGCGAGAAGGCCGGGGACCTTGAGGCGACGCTCGATAAGGCCGCGCCGCACCTGTTCGCCGTGAGCACCTGCGGCGCGGACACCACCGGCAAGGGCTGGGGCGACCTGATCAAGCCGCTCGACCAGGGCGACTTCCCGCAGGCGCGCCTGTTCGGCACGCTCAAGAAGCTGCACTTCACCGGGCCCGTCGGTTTGCAGTGCTACGCCGTGAAAGGCGACAAGCGCACCAACCTCGAACACTCGATGACCGCGTGGAAGAAGATCCTGTCCGAGCTGTAGCGTTGGCGGGTTCGCGTTACTGCTTGAACCGCGCGATTACGAAGTCGACCAGTTCCTGACACTGAAAGAAGCCCGGCCACATGTTGTGACCCTGCCCCGGTGCGTCGATCAGCGTCATCTCCCCACCCATCGCCTTGTAACGCTCCGCAATGATTGAAGAGTTCTTGTCGCACGGCACGACCTTGTCGACGTCGCCATGAATGTGCAGGATCGGCACCTTCGCCTTGGCCAGCGGCGCGAGGCGATCGATCGGGTTGTGCTCCGCGAGGTGCGCTTTGAGTTGCTCCTCGGTCATTTCGTACGCCGGGGCCGCCTTCTTCAGGCCGGGGTAGCTCTCGAGGTTGCTCACGGGATAGATGCCCGCGATGCCGGCGACAAGTTCCGGATGCTCCGCGGCCCAGTTGTACAGCATCAGCCCGCCGCGACTCCGCGCCAGCAGCACGGGCTTCTTGCCGTAGCCGCGCTGCGTGGTCAGCTCCTCGTACAGCTTCTGAAAGATCGCCCGCCCCTTCGGGCTGCCGTACGACTCGCCGACGTCGATCCCCGCGATCGCGATGCCCTTCGCGTGAAACCGCTCGAACATCCACCGCTCCGCGTCGCCCGGCAGATTCTTGCCCAGCGTCGGCGCGTACCACACCCACGGCATCGGCCCGTCCACCCGCGACCCCTCCGGCGGCTCGATCACGAACGCCGGGCGACCCGCCACCTCGAAGTTCACACGACGCGACAAAGGATCCGGCGCCGGACCCGTGGGCTCGGCGGCACGAGCCGGATCAATGACCATTGCAAACAACGCAATGGCGATCAAATGCAGCGTCAGCCGGCACGTTCGTGTCATGGGCTTCACCTCATAAAGAGCTCGAGCGTCAGAGGTCGCTTCCGTCCCACGTATCCACCAAGGTCAGCTTATCAGCCAGAGATTCCTGGAGCCTAGCGAGTTCGAGCCTGTCGAATTGTGCCATGACTGATTCGAGTATCGCACGTGTGACTGCAGGTGCCTTCACGAAGGCTACGAGAACCACGTGAGGTGGCTCCCAGTTGTTCCAACGTGCGTACAAACCACGCCTGCCCAACGTGTCCATTTCGGCGGACATCACCTCAAGGAAAAATACATCGTCGCCCGTCTTCCAATAGGCGTCGCATTTGTATTGGTCGTATTCGTGGACTCGGATGTATTCCCAACGATTCTGCGAATCAGACTCGACGTCGTCGAGCGCATGCCTCGCGCGATCCTTGAACTGCGCAATGCGAACCTGAGAATCGTTACTAGCCACGCAGTCACTTTACAATTTGCAATGACCATTTTGCAATTTGCAATTCCCAATCAACCCCACGCTCTCTCCTAAACGTCGAGCTTCCAGCTCCCGCGATACTCGCGGATGAGCATCGCGTTCGCCTTCTCGTCGTCCACCACGCGTTCGGCTTTCGGGTCCCACTTCAGCGACTCACGCTCGAGTTGCAGCGCGATGTTCGCGAGGTGCGCGATCGTGATCGAGCGGTGGGCGTCCTCGATCGGCGCGATCGGCTCCTTGCCGCTGAACACGCAGTCGACGAAGTTGCCGACGTGATCGTTCGACTCGTAGATGTGCTTCATGTCGTCGGTGATCTTGTTCTTCTTGATGTCGTCGGGCGTCGACTGAAGCTGGCCACGGTTCGTGTAGATCGACTTGCCGTCTTCGCCCTCGAAGGTGACACCGTTGCGCTGGTCGGAGCCGATGATCAGCTTCAGGCCGTCCTCGTAGGTGCACTCCCAGTGGAACGTATCGGGGGTGTTGTAGAGGTCCTTACGCGGGGGCAGTTCGCCGCGGACCTGCTTGATCTCGACCGGGCCGGTCTTCTCGTGCCCCATCGCCCACTGCGCGATGTCGATGTGGTGGGCGCCCCAGTCGGTCATCTGTCCGCCGGAGTAGTCGAGGTTCCACCGCCAGTTCACGTGCAGCCGCGCCGGGCAGTAGTACGCCTCGGGGGCCGGCCCGAGCCACAGGTCGTAGTCGAGGCCCTCGGGCACGGGCGTGGGGTCCTTCTCGGAGCCGTGCTTGGAGTAGTCGGGGTGCCCGCTGGGCAGGCCGACGCGGACCGTGTGCACCTTGCCGATGAAGCCGTTGCGGATGAGGTTGATGCCGGTGCGGAAGTGGATCATCGAGCGCTGCTGGCTGCCGGTCTGGAACGTGATCCCGGCCTTGGCCACGGCGTCGGACATCGCCCGGCCCTCCTTGATCGTCAGCGACAGCGGCTTCTGGCCGTAGATGTGCTTGCCGGCCTTCGCCGCGGCGATCACCATCAGCGCGTGCCAGTGGTCGGGCGTGGCGATCTGCACCGCGTCGAGGTCCGCGTGCTGGAGGATCTCGCGGAAGTCGCCGTAGGTGGCGCAGCCGATGTCGCTCGGCTGCTTGCCGGAGTCCTTGGCGTAGCGTTCCTGCACGATGTCGCGCGCCGCCTCACGTCCGCCCTCGCGGTCGGCCCAGTAGCCGTTGGACCGCTTGTTGACGTCGCACACCGCGACGATCTGCACGCGTTTGTCGTTGAGGAAGTTCCGCAGCCAGTTGATGCCGTTGTTGCCCGTGCCGATGCAGCCGAGCGTCATCCGCTCCGACGGCGCGGGTCGGCCGTCCTTGCCGAGCGCCGAGCCGGGGATGAAGTAGGGCGCGACCGCCGCCGTCGCCGCCGCCTGAAGAAACCGCCGCCGCAGAATGCGCTGCATCATCGTCGTCGTCTCCAATTCCGGTTGATCAACGTGCGCCGCCTCGCCAAACCATCGTAGCACGCTGGGTGTCGATTCTGTATCCGCACGCCCGACCGCGCACCGCGCGGCTCGTGCCGCCCGCCGCCGACGGGTCTGCGATTCAACGAAATCCGTCCACGCGCAAACCTACGCGAGGAAGCGCTTGATCGCGCCTTCCTGGTCGAGCTTCAAGCGCGACATCTCCAGGTCGAGATCGCCGTAGTGCTCGATCGGATTGCCGTGCGCGTTCAGCAGCGTCGTGTACCAGTTGCCGATCGTCTTGTGGCCCTCGGTGCCGTGGTTGGGCAGGCGGATGTATCGGCCGCCGAGGTCGAGCTTGCAGTTCTTGCCCGCGAGGATGACGAACGGCGCCTCGGTGCCGCGGCTGTGGTGCGTCTCGCCGTTCTCGGGGAAGTACATGACCATCGTGTTGTCGAACATCGTGCCGTCGCCCTCGGGCTGCTGCTTGAGCCGCTCGACGATCGTGGCGACCTGCTGGATATGCCCGACGCGGATGTGCTCGCGGATCGTGTCGGCCGACACGCCGCTGTAGCCGCCGTTGTGCCCGAGCTCGTGGATCGAGATGTGATCGCTCTCGTTGCCCGGCAGGCCGCGGATGGGCGTGGACAACTCGTCGATCGTGTAGGTCACGACGTTCGTCAGGCCGGTGATCAGCGCCGCGACGAGGATGTCGGTCATCGCCTTCTGCTTCTCGGGCGTGCTGGCGTTCGGGCCGCCGTCGGCGTGGACCTGGTCGATCGTCGGCAGGTGCTTGGCGATGGCATCGGCCATCTTCGTGAGCTTCTTGTTGCGGGCGCGGATCGACTCGATGGACTCGATGTGGTTGGAGAGCTTGAGCTTCTCGTAGCCCTCCAGCACGTCGGCCTTGAACGTCTCCTCGTTCTGCAGGAACGCGAGCATGGCGTTGTCGGAGTCGACCGCGTCGGGGTTGGTCACGGACTTGAACAGCTCGTTGTACGCCGTCTGCGGGTCCGCGTAGCAGTAGTTCCGCTGGTGCGCCGCGGGCGCGGAGTAGCCCGAGACGATGCCCGTGCGGAAGCTGCTGTAGTTGCCGGTCAGCGACAGTTCGACGTGCCCGAACGGCGAGGGGAACAGCTTCGCGAGTTCGAAGTCGATCGTGGCGCGCTTGATGCCGCTCAGCGAGTTACGCCCGGACTTGAACGCGCCCAGCACCGACGAGTACGACCAGTGGCCGTTCTCGCTCATCATGCAAGACAGGCCCTGCAGGATCGTCATGTGCTGCTTGTGCGCGTGCAGCGGCTGAAGCCAGGCGGGCAGGTCGTGATTCTCCAGGTCGACCTCCAGCGGCTGCTTGTTCTTGTCCAGTTCCTTGTCCTTATCCGAGAACGTCGGCAGCGCGACCTCGTTGGGGCGCACGCCGTTCGACTTGCGGATGAACACGAAACGCCGCGGCGCGTCTCCGCCGCTCTGAGCCCCCAGCAGCGAATCGAACGAGGGCGTGAGCGCCAGGGCACCGGCTCCCAGGGCGGACGTTTTGAGGAATGTGCGTCTACTCGGCATGGGCGTATTCCTTGATGGACTTGCGGTAAATGAACGAATCAGACGTCAGCAGCGAGACGATCACCTCGTCGAAGCTGCCGCCGCTCTTGAGGTACGCCTGGTCGGCGTCGATCAGCGTCTTGGAATCGGACAGCGTCTCGTTCCGCCCCATGAAGTAGCGGAACGCGTAGCGGATGATGGACTGACGCACGCGGTCGGACTTCGAGAGGCGGTCGATCAGGTCGAGCGCGTCGGTCACCTCGCCGTCGAGCTTCGGGTCGCCCGTGCCATCGAGGTAGCCCTTCGCGTTGACCGGCAGCGTCTTGTACTCGTCGCGCAGGTCTTCGTGCGGCGGGCCCTTGTCGGGGTGCTTCTTGACCAGGTTCTCGGGGTACTCCAGGCGCTCGTCGGTGCGGAACCGCCCGAAGTCGTCGTACATCTCGAACGTCAGGCCCAGCGGGTTCATCTTCTTGTGACACTTCCAGCAGTACTCGTCGCTGACCTTCGCGTCGAGCCGCTGACGCAGCGTCTTGTGCGGGTCTTCCGGGACGACCGCGTCGACGGTGATCGGCACGTCGGGGATCGTCCCGGCCAGGAGCTTCTCGCGGATCCACTTGCCGCGGCGGATCGGGTCGGTCTCGGTGTTGTGCGCGAAGGCGATCAGCCACGCCGGGTCCGTGAGCATGCCCTTGCGGTGCTCCATCGGGGCGGGCTGAACGGTCGGGTAATCCCAATGCGCCATGTCGACGTTGAAGAACTTGGCGACCTCGGGGCTCTGCAGACGCCCGCCGAGTCGCGAGGCGGCGTTGGCCATGCCGTGCGCGGGGAACGAGTTGTACGGCGCCGCGGCGGTCTGGCCCTTGTCGAGCCTCAGCGTGAAGCTCTCCATCTGGGTCTTGAACGCGTTGAGCGGGTTGTACCGCCGGTCCTTCTTCAGCCGCGCCACGTCGATGCCGCGCATCTTCATCTCGCCGATGAAGTCCTTGTGCTTGGCCAGGTCCTCCAGCTCGAAGTGCTGCCAGTCCTTGTCCTTGAAGTAGTCGTAGATCTTGCGGATGCGGTCCGACGACGCCTGCATCGCTTCGTTGTCGCCGGAGTGGAAGACGTAGAACTTGTCGGTGGTCAGCAGCTGGCCGAACACGTCCTTGTCCTTCTCGAGGATGTACTCGACGAGGCGATCGGTCTCGGTGACGAGCCGCCGCCGGGCGTTGTCGTAGTCGGCGCCGAAGCGTTTGTTGTCCTTGAAGATGGAAAGCAGGTTCGGGTAGCCGAAGAACTCACGGAAGAACCGCAGCTCGCGGATCGGCATGTTGGTGAAGTTCGCGATGTCGTTCGGGTTGTGGACCGACTCGTCGATGACGTAGTACAGGTCCCGCCGGGCGAGCATCCGCCGCACCTCGCGCTCGTAGTCCTCACGCGTGCTGAGTCGGCCTTCCGCGGCGGCCTTCGCCAGCTCCGCGTCCGGGCTGTCGTCGGTCAGCGCGTAGGCGATCGCGTAGCTCGCGTCGCGCGGCGACATCATCCGCCGGCCGTACGCGTCCGTCTTGCCCTGCCCGAACTCGTAGCGATAGACAAACTCCGACTTGAGCACGAGCGTCTGAATCAGCTTCTCGATCGCGTGAATCCTGTCGAGGCTGTCGAAATAGGTCCGCGCCAGGGCCGCGTACTTCTCGGCCTCTTCCGTGCTGGGCGCGCGTTCGAGGATCTGGTCGAACAGCTGCCCGACCAGCGCGGCGACCTGGTCGCTGCCGGGAGGCCCCGCCGCGACCCGCTCCCGCTCGAACGCCTCTTCCCACCGGGCCATGCACTTGTCGATGATCGCGTTGTACCGATCGCCCTTCTTGCGGTTCTCACGCAGCGCCGCGGTCACGGCCTGCATCTCCGCGTCGTCGAGCGGGCGGTACTCGACGACCTTGTACCGGTTCTCCAGGTTGTATTGCTTGATGTTGGCGCGCCACTCTTCCATGTAGTTGTTCAGGAAGGTGATGCGGGCCTGGATCTTCCGCGCGTCGTGACCGAAGTAGAACCACTCACGCTCGCACTTCGCGATCAGGTCCGCGTTGCTCTGTCCCGGCGCGTCGTAACGGCGCATCGAGCGGAAGATGATCTCCGTCTCCTCGTTGCCGGGATTCGCCGCGTGGAACGGCGCCTTCTTGACCGTGCCATCCGTCGGGATCGGCTCGGGCACGTCCACGCGCACGAACTCGGGCAGCAGCGCCGCGTTCTGGTCCTTGAAGACGTCCTCGAGCACGCGCTGGATGTGGTGTTCGAGGAAGTTCCGCCGCTTGGCGAGCGTGTCGCGCTGCTTGTCTTCGAGCTCCATGATGGCGGTGACCGCCGGGAGGTACCGCTTGTCGCGGTGCGCCAGGTCCGCCGCCATGCACTCCGCGGCGTTCTTGGCGTTCGTGATCATCGTCAGCAGGTGCCCGCCGTTGAGCGTCTCGTTGGCGTAGTAGCGCACGCCGGAGTCGGTCGGCAGCAGGAACGGGTTGGTCAGCATGACGCGCTTGGTGTGCAGGCCGCTGACAAACTGTCGCTTGCCGTCGATGGTCAGGGACGGCTTCTCATTGAGGATCCGATTGAACTTCTCGTTGAAGATGTACTCGCTGATCAGCCAACGCCGGTCGTAGGTGAACGGCTTGAGGTCCGCGTACTGACCCGAGAACAGCTTGTCGTGATCGACGAAGTTGCCGTAGTCCGGCCGACGCAGCTTGTCGTCGAGCTTCGAACCCCCCGCCCGCGTGAGCACGCCGTCGACCCACTGCTCGAGCTGAGCGCGCTCCGCCGCGGTCGGCTGCTTCTCGTCCTCCGGCGGCATGTCCTCGAAGTGGATCGCCTCCTGCATCCGGTTGAGCAGGTCGATCCGCGCCTCGGCGTCCATGGACGCGAGCGTGTCGAGACGCATCTTGCCCTTCTGCTTCTGCTCGCCGTGACACCGCACGCAGTACCGGCCCATGAGGCTCGCCGCGCCGTCCGACACGGCGAAGGTCTCCGCGGAGCCCGCGTTGGCCACATCCACGCACGCCGACGCGACGATGCAGGTGAACAGGACGACAGCGTGACGCCTGGCCGTGAAGGTCGTTCGATTAATACTCATCGTGCCTCAACTCATGTCGGTGGGACGTTACGCACGCGGCGGCATATACACGCTAGACCTCCCAACAAGCGGTCACAGGCAAATTTATGGCGATTTCGGGTTCCGCCCCGTCAGAAAAAGTTCTCACCCGAAAGGCCGATTGCCACCACGGTACACAATTCCTTACCGGTGCGGCGAAATTTCTCGCCGAAATCCGTTCCGGGCGATAGGATGGACGCGCATTTCAGCCACTGGGTACACGCATTCGAGGGAGTCGGCACATGAAGTCGGGCACACGTCGCGGATTTACGTTGATCGAACTGCTGGTCGTGGTGGCGATTATCGCCCTGCTGATCGCGATCTTACTTCCTTCCCTGTCAAAGGTTAAGGAAATCGGCCGCCGGACGGTCTGCCTCGCGAACCAGCGCAGCGTCGTCCAGTCCGCGTACATGTACGCCAACGAGCAGCGCGGCAAGCTGCCCCCCTCGCAGGACGACGACGGCGCCAACGCCCAGTATTCCTGGGACCTGCGCACCAGCTTCACCTCCAAGAAGAAGCCCCAGGGCATCGGCCTGCTCATCCAGAACGGCACCCTGCCCGTCAAGCAGCTGCCCAACCTGTTCCACTGCCCCAGCTTCGACGACTCCTACGGCCCCATCGGCCCGACGCACTGCATGGACGCCATCCACCCCTGGGGCGTCGGCTGCAGCTGGTGGGCCGATCCCGCCTACGCCAACTCACGCGTCATCATCTCCTATCACTACCGCTCGCCGTCCTACTGGCGCGTCAAGAAGCAGCAGCTCGACACGACCATGCCCGGCTCCACCGTCCTGTGGGTCGACGTCCTCGACGCACGTGTCGGCGTCGCCTATCACCACGTCGACGGCTACAACCGCACCTTCATCGACGGGCACGGCGGCTGGTTCGCCGACCCCGACCTCCGCATCGAGGAAGAAATCAAGAACGACGGCAACTGGAACACCGACGGCGTCGGCGACCCCTACGACGACGAACGCGCGTTCAAGATGCTCGAGCTCGAGTGACGCGCGCCACGCCGCACCGCGTCGACCGCTGATCAATCTCGCATCACTTTTCCGCCGCTGCATCCTTTTAAGCAGCCAGCCGCCCGCGCCGATCGACCGTCGCGTGTTGTCCGTGCGCGGGCAGCGCCGTGCGTTGCGCAGTTGCGATGCAAGAATTATCCGCCTCTTTCACAAGTGCGCTTAAAGCGCGCGACTTCGCCATTTCGACCATAAGGCCGACTTAATACTCCAAGCGCCGCGCGATGCGCGCGGACCGAGGCGGCGACAAAATCAGGCATAAAAGCGTGCGAGCGATCGCGTCACGTCGAACTGGCACGTCGATTGCGATTCACCCTCTTCAATCAGTGAACGCGTCCCACGGCTCGGGTCGCCGCCCGAGCGGGCGCTCGTTCCTTAACCGCAGGAGTGCATCATGGACCGCCACGCCCTGAACAATCCCTACGATCCCGACGTTTCGATCCACGGGGGCCACCGCCACGTCGGCGGCGTCGACCCCGAGGTCAAGCGCGAATACGTGTCCCGGATAAACAAGCAGTTCGCCGAACTCGAGTGCATCGACACGCCCAGCGAAGCCGGTGAACCGTGCGGGCACCCCGACTGTGACGGCACGCATCACCATCACGCAACGCCCCACACGGAGGAGCAGATCACCGACCGCGCCGTGGAAAACGCGGTGATCCGCGCGATCTTCCCGCGTGAGTCCGACCGGCGGCTGTTCCTCAAGGCCGCGGGCGCTTCCGCCGCGGCGATCCTCGCGGCGTACTTCCCGATGGACATGGCCAAGTCGATGGCGCAGGACCCGGTCAAGGGCATCGAGAAGAAGGACCTGTCGATCGGCTTCATCCCGATCACGTGCGCCACGCCGATCATCATGGCCGAGCCGATGGGCTTCTATAAGAAGCACGGGTTGAACGCGACGGTGCGTCGCGCGTCCGGCTGGGCGATGGTGCGCGACTGGGCGGTCAACAAGGAGGTCGACGCCGCGCACATGCTCAGCCCCATGCCGCTGGCGTTGACGCTCGGCGCCGGGTCGCCCGCCGTGCCGTTCTACATGCCCGCCGTCGAGAACATCAACGGCCAGGCGATCACGCTGCACAACAAGCACAAGGGCGTCAAAGGCCCGCAGGACATGAAGGGCTTCCGCTTCTGCGTGCCGTTCACGTACTCGATGCACAACTACCTGCTGCGCTACTACCTCGCCGAGGGCGGCGTGCACCCGGACAAGGACGTGCAGATCCGCGTCGTGCCCCCGCCGGAGATGGTCGCGAACCTCAAGGCGGACAACGTCGACGGCTACCTCGCGCCCGACCCGTTCAACCAGCGGGCCGTGTACGAGAACATCGGCTTCCTTTTCAAGCTGACCAAGGACATCTGGGAGGGCCACCCGTGCTGCGCCTTCGCGATCTCCAAGGAGTTCACCGAGACGTACCCCAACACGTTCAAGGCGTTGTTCAAGTCGATCGTCGACGCGACGCAGTACTCGCACGACCCGGCCAACCGCAAGGCGATCGCCAAGGCCATCGCGCCGAAGAACTACCTCAACCAGCCGCAGATCGTGCTCGAGCAGGTGCTGACCGGCAAGTACGCCGACGGCCTGGGCGCGATCAAGAACGTGCCCGACCGCATCGACTTCGACCCGTTCCCGTGGCACTCCATGGCCGTGTGGATCCTCACGCAGATGAAGCGGTGGAAGCACGTCGAGACCGACTTCGACTACAAGTCCGTCGCCGAGCAGGTCTACCTCGCCGCCGACTGCGACAAGTTCATCGAGGAGCTGGGCTACAAGAAGAACACCGCCACGTACAAGAAGCACGTGATCATGGGCAAGGAGTTCGACCCGATGAAGCCCGACGAATACCTCGCGAGCTTCCCCATCAACAACCTCTGATCTAACCCCCTCTCCCTCTGAGGGAGAGGGCAGGGGTGAGGGTCTGCCCGGTCCGAATTCGGCGTGTTTCATAGGGGATCACACGCCGTATCCGACGGGCGTCCCTCGCCCCAACCCTCTCCCCGGATGGGAGAGCGTCACGCCCAGGAGATCGTTCACCGTGATGACCTTTCGCGACAAGCTGCGGGCCGTGCTCCTGTCGATCGTCATCTTCGTCGTCGGCGTGTTTGTGTGGCACGTCGCAACGCTCCGCCCGTCGTTCAACCCCAAGGGGCTGAGCGAGGACGAGCTGATGACGATGGAGTTCAACGGCGACATCATCCGCGACGAGAACGACCAGTACGTCTACAACCCCGAGAAGATGCGCGGCATCCCCGGGCCGATGGCCGTCGTCGACAAGATCGGCGAGGAGCTGCGTCACCCGTTCCACAAGAACGGCACGAACGACCACGGCATCGGGCTGCTGATTTTCTACACGGTCAAGCGGTTCATCGCCGGGTTCCTCGCCGCGTCGGTCGTGGCGATCTGCCTCGGCGTGCTCATCGGGCTGTCCAAGCCGCTGTACATGGCGCTGAACCCGTTCATCCAGGTGCTCAAGCCGATCAGTCCGCTGGCGTGGATGCCGCTGCTGCTCTACAGCGTTAAGGACCCGGTGTGGACGGCGATCCTCGTGGTGTTCATGGCGGCGTTGTGGCCGACGGTCGCGAACACGGCGTTCGGCGTCAGCGCGATCCGCAAGGATTACATGCAGGTCGCGGCGCTGCTGGAGATGGGCTACTTCCGGCGGCTGTTCATGGTCGTGCTGCCCGCCGCGGCGCCCGCGATCATCGCCGGTCTACGCATCAGCTTCGGCTCGGCGCTCGTCGCCGTCGTCCCCGCCGAGATGCTCCTCGGCGAGCTCGGCGTCGGCTACCTGTCGTGGATCGAGTGGAACAACCTCGACATCAGCGGCGTGATCTTCGCCATCATCATGGTCGGCATCGTCGGCGTCGTGCTCGACACCGCGTTCATGAAGCTCGCCAAGGTCGTGTCGTACCCCGAAACGTAAGCGCCGGGGAGCAACGTCCGCTCCCCGTCTGTCCCCGTGACCTGTTGAACAGTGAGAAGGAACCAAGGCATGTGCAAGACGAAGATGACCGAGACGATCCTCGCGGCGAAGAAGGCCAAAGGCGTGACCTTCGCGGACATCGGCGAGGCGGTGGGCTGTGACAAGGTGTGGGTCGCGTCCGTGATCTACGGACAGAGCAGCATGCTGCCCGACCAGGCCGCGGCGCTCGGCAAGTACCTCGGCCTCGACGAAGAGACCGCCGCCGCCACCACCGACTTCCCGATGAAGGGCTCGCTCGACGCCACCGTCCCCGCCGACCCGCTCATCTACCGCTTCCACGAGATCATGCAGGTCTACGGCACCACCATGAAGGCCGTGATCCACGAGATGTTCGGCGACGGCATCATGAGCGCCATCGACTTCTCCATCACCATCGACAAGGAAGAACACCCCAAGGGCGACCGCGTCGTGGTGACCTACAACGGCAAGTTCCTGCCCTACAAGAAGTGGTAACCGCCGGGGTCGCCCTTCCGCGGGCGGCCCCGCTTTCCCTTGAACACGATGGAGCCAGGCGTGTCCTTTCTGCACATCGATCACGTGTCCAAGACCTTCCCCATGCTGCACGGGGAGTCCAAACGCAAGAACGAAACGTTCACCGTCTTCAAGAACGTCGACCTGCAGATCGAGGCCGGTCAGTTCGTCACCATGATCGGCCACTCCGGCTGCGGCAAGAGCACGCTGCTGAACATCATCGCGGGGTTCGACCAGCCGACGACCGGCGGCGTGATCCTCGACGGCAAGCTCATCGAACGCCCGGGCCTCGACCGCATGGTCGTCTTCCAGAGCTTCGCGCTGATGCCGTGGCTCTCGGCGTTCAGCAACGTGCGCGTCGCCGTGCAGGCCGCCCACCCGCTGTGGGACAAGCAGAAGGTCCGCGCGTGGACGCAGAAGTACTTCGACATGATGAACCTGCACGGCGCCGAGAAGAAGTGGCCGGCGTTCCTGTCCGGCGGCATGCGTCAGCGCGTGGGCCTCGCGCGCGCGTTCGCCGTCGAGCCGAAGGTGCTGCTGCTCGACGAGCCCTTCGCGCAGATCGACGCGCTCACACGCGGGTCCATCCAGGAAGAGCTCGTCCGCATGTGGACCGCCACACGCAACACCGTGTTCATGGTCACGCACGACGTCGACGAGGCGATCCTGCTGTCCGACCGCATCGCCCTGATGACCAACGGCCCGGAGGCCGAGCTCGCGGAGGTCATCGACGTCAACATCCCCCGCCCGCGCACGCGCGAGGCGCTGATCGACTCACCCGAATACGTCAGCCTCCGCGCGCAGATCCTCCGCTTCCTCGTCAAGGGCGCGAAGCACAGGACATCCACCGTAGAGGTCCCGCCGCCGGACGAGGCCGCCACGGACGAAGCGATGTCGCACGAGCCAGAGGAAGACGACGCGGGCGTCGCGGCGTAGGGTCGGCTTTTGCGGACCACCTCCCACAGCTCACGATCCGACAATTCGGTCGGCAATAGCGGACCCTACTGTCCACCCCAAAACTCTCGGCATGGCGTACACCTCACGCACGATCGTCATACGCATCTCGTGCGCCTCGCTGCTCGCCCGCGTCGTCGCGCACGACCGCGTCTTTCGCCGCATCGCTTGCACGCGGCAACTCCAGCGCGAGGCGGCTATGTCCCTACACGCCGTGAGCGCGGCGGATTCGCGTTACGCGTGGCGTGCGGGGTGGTATGCTGTAGCGACGGTTGGACCGGGAGCGTCACGGGCGTGACGCGTGCGTCACAGGGGGATCGGCATGACACGGCGGACGATACGGGCTGGAGCGGTGGCGGTCGCACTGGCGTGCGCGGCGCTGGGCGGCGTGCGTGACGCCCGCGCCGCGGAGCCGATCGTCTCGACGTTCGACGAACTGCCCGAGGGGCTCGCCGCGGCGAAGGACCAGGATTTCGTCACGCCGCAGGGCATCACGATCTACGAGCCGTACAGCTCGAAGCCCGGCGCGTCGAGCAGCAAGACGGTGTGCATCATCGACAACCAGGCGGACACGATGGCGCGCGCCTCGGCGGGCAACCGGTTCAAGGACGGCGCCACGCCGCCGAACGTGCTGAGCTTCGGCGGGTACTCGCCCGGCCCGGGCGGCGGGTCGCCCCGGTTCAAGTCGGTGAAATACAGGATCGACCGGCCCGCCGTCGCCACGTCGATCGACCTGTACTACGCGCGTTACCCGCGTGACGTCGACACGCGAGCCGCGACCGTCACGCTCGCGCTGATGCGCGAGGGCCGCGTCGTCCACACGCTGTCCGCGAGGCTCGAGAACACCAACGGCGCGACCCGGCGGATAAGGCTCGCGCTGTCCAACGAGGTGTTCGACAACGCGATGATCTACGCCGGGTCGCCCGACGACGACCTCGTCGCGTTCATGACGTTCGACAACCTCAGCGTCACGCCCGCCGACGACGCCGCGATCGCCGCGGCACGCGCCGCCGACGCGAAGCGGCCGGCGCAGATCACGACGCCCAACGCGCCCGCCGCCGCGCCAGCGCTCGCGGGTGTGGCGCCAGCCGGAGGGGCCGGGACGTTCGCGTCCAACTTCGACGACCTGCACGAAGGCACGGTCGCCCCGCCCGGCAAGCCGTTCACCACGCCGCAGGGCGTCATCTTCTCCGACGCCTGCCAGAAACTCGGGCGGACGTCGCGGCCGGTGTCGATCGCGATCGACGACCAGTCGCAGACGATCGCCCAGTCGCAGGTCGCGCAAGACATCGCGGGCGTGACCGCGCCGAACCTGCTGACGTTCGGCCACTACCGGCCCGGCGGCCTCGGCACGCTCGCGCCGATCAAGTCGCTGAAGATCGGCATCGGCCGACCGGCCACCGCCGTGTCGCTCGACGTGGTCGCCGTCTACATCCCCTACGCCGGCGCGCCCGACGGCCCGATGCTCACGCTCGCGGCGATCCGCAACGGGCGCGTCGTCGCCATCGACACCGTCAAGCCCGATCGCCGCGAAGGCAGCAAGGCCCGACGGTACCGCCTCGAGCTGGCCGACGTGGTGTTCGACGAGGCGATGCTCTACGCCGGGTCGCTCGACGACGCGTCCAACGTGCCGGTCGCGCTGGACAACGTCAGCTTCACGCCCGCCGAGGAGGCCGCGATCGCCGCGGCGCGTGCGCAGGACGCCAAGGCGCCGCCGCCACCCGTCGCCGGGTCGACGCTGCTGCCGATCGTCTCGTCGCTCGACGACGTGGCCGAGGGTGTCGTCGCGCTGGCCGGCACGAAGTTCACCACGCCACAGGGCATCACGATCTCCGACGCCTACACGCTGGCGGGCGGCGCGAAGAAGCCGCTGCCGATCGTCGTCGACAACCAGGCCGAGTCGATGACCAACCCCGCGGCCGCGAACTACTACCCCGGCGCGACGTCGCCCAACGTGCTGACGTTCGGCGGGTTCGCCAGGGGCCCGACCGGCGGCGGGTTCTCGGGCATCAAGTCCGTGACGTTCGGCATCGACCGGCCCGCCGCCAACGTGTCGCTCGACGTCTACGTCGTCGACCTCGCGCAGCCCGGCGCGCCCCGCGGCGTGCGACTGACGCTCGCGGCGATCCGCAACGGACGCAAGGTCGCCAGCGTCTCGATCGGCGGGACCGGCCGGATCGGCAAGGTCCGGCACCAGGCCATGACGCTGCCCAACGTCGTGTTCGACACCGCCGTGCTCTACGCCGGGGAGCCCGACGATCAACTCACCGGCGTCATCGCGCTGGACAACCTCCGCATCACCCCCGCGACCCCCGACGCGATCGCCGCGGCGGCGCGGACCGACGTGGGCCTGGCGGCGCGCGAGGCGAGGCTGGCGCAGGAAGCGAAAGAGGCCGAGGCGCGCGCGGCGGCGCTGGCGCAGGCCGCGAAGGACGCCGCGGCGCGCGCCGACGCGACCGCGAAGCCGACCGTCACGCCGAGCCGAGCGCCGGTGACCGCGCGGCCGACACCCACGCCGCAACCGTCCGGCGCGGTCGCATCGAAAGCGCCGACGCCGACACCAAACCAGGCGCCCGCCACGGCTCCGACGCCGGTCGAAGTCGCGTCGGCCGACAAGCCGGCGGGCGCGCCGTTGTCGGGGCCGTTCGCCGGGTCGCAGTCCCGCAAGCCGGCGGGCGCGGACACGCGCATGTCGGCCGAGGAGCGCCGCGCCGCGCAGGCCGTGGCGGAGTACGGCGGCACGTGGGTCGGCGACTGGCCGACGCTCGATCGGTCGGGGCGGCTGGATCGCACGGTGGCCGTCGCCGAGCCCGGGCGAACGTCGGACCCCATGACGCTGGCGCAGCGCGGCGCCCTGATCGCCCTGGTGCTCGCCGGCGGCGTGGGCGTCGGCATCTGGTTCGGCCGCCGCAGCGAACGACGCCGCGCGGCGGACGGCACGCCGGGCGAACGCCATTGACCGCCCCGCCGCCGATCAATCATTGAGTTTTTGCGTCAGCTTTTTTGCCCGTTTCAAGCCCCGTTTTTGCGCCGATATGCCCCCGAAGCGCCCATTCGCGCCCCTTTTGCGCCCCATCAGCGCCCCCGCGAAACACCGCTCTGATACGTGTCATCCAACGCAAATAAACAACTTACACGCGAGATCGATCTGCTCCCGCGTCATAAGTCGTTATTTCACGTCGCCGAGCGCCCCGATCGTCTATTTCCGGCGTGTCCACCGCCGCGACAATTCGGGCATTGAGTTTTTGCGTCAGCCGCCGAGCGACGCCTCGAAAAAAGTTTCGGCGGGCATGTACAGTTGTGGCGGGCTCGCCGGATAAGCATGTGAGGAACGCTCATGTCGATCGAACAGGACACGATTGTGCGGGTGCTGGTGCGGGACCGGGCGGTGCTGCTGGCCTACATCTGGGCGATCGTGCGCGACAACCACCTCGCGGAGGACATTCTCCAGGACGTGTCGGTGCTCGCGGTCAACAAACGCGACGAGATCACCGACGAGGAGCACCTGCACGGCTGGCTGCGTCAGACGGCCCGGTACAAGTCGTTGACGGCGCTGGACAAGCGTGAGTCGAGCCCGATGCGGCTCGACGACCGCGTGCTCGAGGCGCTGGAGGCGGGCTGGCGGAGCGAGTCCGCGGACGGGGGCACGGCGGACCTGGTCGACGCGTTGCAGCACTGCCTGGGCAAGCTGAGCGGATACGCGAAGCACCTCGTCGAGCTGCGCTACGCGGAGGGGCTGAGCGGACAGAAGCTCGCCGACGCCGTCGATCGCAACCTCAACACGGTGTACGTGGCGCTGACGCGTATTCATCGCTCGCTGGGCGACTGCGTGCGGCAGCAGGTCAACGAACAGCAGGCGTAACGAACGAACCCCATGCGTGACGACGACTTCATCAACCTGACGCTGCGTTACCTCGACCGCGTGATCACACGCGAGGAGATGGACATGCTGAACGCGGCGCTGGCCGACGACGCCGAGCGGCAGCGGCAGTTCCGCGAGCTGTGCATCCGGTCGCAGGTGATGCGGGACACGCTGGGCGGACGTCGCGCCGCGGCGGACGAGACGGCGGCGCTGACGGGCGCGGCGGGCGTGGCGGGCGTGGCGGGCGGGGCGACGGAGCCGGTCGCGCCGGGCGTGGCGCGGCGGCTGCGGCTGCCGGTGCGTGTGCTGGCGATCGCGGCGGCGGTGGCGCTGGCGGCGACGGTGGCGGTCACGCTGCTGTGGCCGGGTGTTACGCACGACGATCACGGCGGCGGCGCGACGACGGCGGGGACAGGCACGGGGACAGGCACGGTGACGGGCACGGCGGTCGCGACGGGCGGGCAGGCGTCGGTGGCGATGGTCGCCGACGCTGCCGGCGCGGTGTGGGGCGACGGGATCGCGCCGGGGATGATGACGGCGGGCGGGAACCTCGACGCCGGTCCGCTGCGGCTGGAGTCGGGCGTGGCGCAGATGATGTTCGCCCGCGGCGCGGCGGTGACGCTCATCGGCCCGACGGACGTGGAGCTGACCGGCGACAACCGCTGCACGCTGCGGCGCGGCGTGCTGGTCGCCTACGTGCCGGAGTCGGCGCACGGGTTTACGGTCGACGTGCCGGGCGGATCGATCGTCGACCTCGGCACGCGGTTCGGCGTGTACGTCGACGACCGCGGCGTCGCCGAGCTGCACGTGCTGGCCGGTCGGGTGGAGACGGTGCGTCCGACCGCGACGGGCCCGAAAACGCGCGAAATCACGGAAAAACACGCGATCTACTTCGGCGCGACCGGCGAGACGATCGACGCGGCGTTCGACGCGCGGCGCTGGACGACGCCGAAGCGCGGCGAGCCGATCGTCAGCGGGCAGATCGTGATGCTGCCGGCCCTGCCGACGTCGCTGGCCAAGGGGGCGTTCGAGAACGATCACCACATCGCGATGTTCCTCGAGCGGTCCGGCGTGACGCTGCGCAGCAACGTGAAGGTCACGCTGACCGAGCCGGGCGCGTACGACAAGTACGACGGCCGCGGCGTGACGGTCCCCAAGGGCACGAAGGTGACCAGCTACCTGCTGCACTACGACACGGTCGGCGGCTCGATGCAGGAGTGGAAGTTCCTCAGCGGTGCGGTGACGTTCGATCGGCCGATCGTGGGCGTGATCGCGATGACGGATCAGCTCAACGCCACGGATGACATGCTGGGCGTGGCCGGCGTGACGTACAGAGAAGGCAAGGGCACCGCGCGGCATCTCGAAGACGGCGAAGGCGACCGGGTGACGATCAGCGCCGATCGTCGGACGCTGACGCTGTACCTGGGCACGTCGAACAGCCTCGACCACGTCCGCGTGCTGGTCGCCGCGGACGCCGACACGAAAGCGAAGGAGTAGGCGACCCATGCGTAAGGTCAAGGGATTCACGATCGTCGAGCTGCTGGTGGTGATGTCGATCCTCGTGCTGCTGATGGCGATCCTGCTGCCGGCGATGAGTACGGCGCGGCACCGCGCGATCCGGGTGGGGTGTCAGGCGCAGCAGCACGGGCTGACCGGCGCGCTGCTGATGTACGCCAGCGACCATTTCGGCGCGCTGCCGGATACCCGCTCGCGTGACGTTCAGTGGCGCACGGCCTCGGAGCAGGAGCTGATCTCGTCGCGTTACCTCGGCGGCGAGGACACGCTGTGGGACTGCCCTTCGTACTGGTACAAGATCTACAACGACGACGGCACGCGTGTGACCAGCGGCAGCGGGGCCAACAAGAAGTACCACCAGTCGTACCAGTACCTCGGCGGCAAGATGGACTACACGGGGTTCTGGATCGGGCTGGGCAAGAAGTGGTTTTCGCCGATGCGGCTTGGCACGGCGAAGGGGTCCTGGGAGATGCTGGCGTGTCGCAACGAGCGACCGCAGAACGGGTATCCGGTGAAGGTGGTGCACGGCAAGGACGAGACGTTGGTGCTGCTGCCGCCGGGCACGCAGATGACCGAGGGCGAGGTCGAGGGCGGCAACGTCGCGCACCTGGACGGCTCGACCGAGTGGCGGAACATCTCGGAGATGTCGGCGCATGTGAACACCTCCAACGTCGAGTGGTGGTGGTGATACGGGGTAAGTGGCTAATAAACAAGCAGTAATGCGGCTTCGAGGGGACATGCGAGCGGCGCGCTGGAGGGGGTGTTGCGGGTGAATTCCGGGAAATTCCGGGCGTCGGACTGTCCAATCGGGGGTCCGGCCGACCATTACCTGACAGATCACCATGTCGGGTAAACAGGACAAACAGTTTGTACAGCTCTTGCTGCGAAACCAGCGGCGGATTTATGGCTTTGTGCTGACGCTGGTGGGCAATCCCCATGACGCCGACGACGTGTACCAGGAGGCGTGCATCAAGCTGTGGGAGCTGGCGGACCTGTACGACCCGACGCGGGACTTCGTGCCGTGGGCGTGCGGGGTGGCGTTCAACGTGGTGCGGAACCACCGCCACAAGATCCGTCGCGATCGTCACGTGTTCAGCGACGCGTTTTTGTCTGACGTGGCGGACGCTCACGAGAACGAGGGCGAGTGGATGGAGGAGCGTCGCCTGGCGTTGATCGACTGCATGGAGAAGCTGCCGGCGGATCATCGCAAGGCGGTGGACCTGTGCTACAACGGGCGGATGACGATCCAGCAGGTCGCGGACATGCTGGATAAGCCGCGCGAGGGCTTCTACAAGCAGTTGCAGCGGATCCGTCGGTCGTTGTTCGAGTGCGTGACCGACACGCTGGCGGCGGAGGGCGGGGCATGAGCGACCAATCGAAACAACACGACGACGCGTCGATGGCCGCGCTGACGGCGAAGATCGAGGCGTACTACGACGGCCTGCTCGACGGCGCGGGCGTCGAGGCGCTGGAGGCGGAGCTGCGGAGCGACCCGGCGGCGATGCGTCACTACCTGGCGTGGATGTCGCTGCATTCGGAGCTGAGCTGGACGCACCGCGCGACCGACGAGAGCGAGTCGGTGATGCACCAGATGGTCAGCTCGACGAGCGGCGGGTCGTCCGCGGCGGCCGGTCACGACGCGGCCGAGGCGTCGACGGCGAACCTGTCGCGGACGAGCGCGGCGTGGTGGCGTGGCGCGGCGGCGGTGGCGGCTGCGGCGGCGATCGCGACCGGCGTGTGGATGAGCGTGAATCACACCATGACGGGCCCGACGGGCCTGGACGAGTACGCGGCGACCGCGCCGGACGGCCCGGCGGTCGCGACGCTGACCGATTCGGCCGACGCGGTGTGGGCGGCGGATTCGTCCGTGCACGACATGCTCGACCCGGGCGCGGGCGTGCCGGCGGGCCCCGTGCGGCTTCAGTCCGGCTCGGCACAGATGATCTTCAACAGCGGCGCGGTCGTGACGCTGCTGGGCCCGACGCAGATGACGATGACCGGCCCGAACACCTGCCGCCTCGAGCGCGGGGCGCTGATGGCGTTCGTGCCGAAGCGGGCGCACGGCTTCAAGGTCGACACGCCCGACGCGACGATCACGGACCTGGGCACGGAGTTCGGCGTCCGCGTGAGCGACGCGGGCGTCAGCGAGCTGCACGTGTTCGAGGGCCGGGTGCAGGCCACGCCGCGCGGCACGATCGGCGGCACGACGCACAAGGCCCCGGCGGCGGTGCGTTTCGACGGCCCCAACACGCCGACGGCGATCGACGCGATGAGCAAGGCGGACTTCCGTGACGAGCTGGGCGTGACGCTGCCGTTCCGCTACGCCCACTGGTCGTTCGACGAGGTGTCGCCGGGCGATCTGGCGGCGGGCGACGGGCACGGGTTCAACACCGACGCGCTGACCGCGAAGCTGACGCACGTCGGGGGCGACGCGAGCGCGAGCACGGCGGTGGGCCTGAGCGAGGGTCGCTTCGGCAAGGCGCTGGAGCTGGACGGCGCGGGCGACTACGCGGTGACGAAGTTCGAGGGCGTCGGCGCCGACACGCCGCGCACCGTCGCGATGTGGGTCCGCGTGCCGAAGGACTGGTCGACCAACGAGGGCTTCTCGATGGTGCACTGGGGCCTGCACGAGCCCGGCGGCGCGTGGCAGGTGTCGGTGAACCCGCGTTCGCAGGACGGCCCGGTCGGCCGGCTGCGTATCGGCATCAACGGCGGCCAGGCGGTCGGCGCCACGGACCTGCGCGACGGCAAGTGGCACCACGTGGCGGTCGTGTTCCTCGGCGGCGTGAAGTCCAACATCGCCACGCACACGCGGCTTTACGTTGACGGTCGGCTCGACGCGCTGGGCGCGGCGGTGTCCGAGCCGGTCAACACCGATCTGGGCGTCACCGGCAAGTACCACCCCGTCACGTTCGGCCGGAACATCTCCGGCGGCGTGGGCAACCAGTTCGGTTTCCGCGGCTCGATCGACGAGGTGTACATCTTCGACACGGCCCTGAGCCGTCGTCAGATCGAACACCTGATGACGGACAACCTCCCTCCGGAGCAACCTCGATGAAGCTCTACCGCCCCGCCGGCGCCGCGCAACGCGGCTTCACGATCGTCGAACTGATGGTCGTCTGCTCAATCCTCGTGCTGCTGATGGCGATCCTGCTGCCCGGTCTGACCGAGGCGCGGATCCGCGCCCAGGAGGTGGTCTGCGGCGCGAACCTCCGCACGCTGGGCATGTCGTGCATCGTTTACGCCGGTGACAACCAGCGTCTGCTGCCCGACCTGTCGCTCAAGCCGGGCACCACCGCCACGTTCACGCACACGTACTGGGGCTGGCAGGACTGGCGGAAGTACATGGAAGGCAACTACGGGTTCAAGCGCGACACGTGGTACTCGCCGACGAACCCCCGCTGGAACCGCGACGGTTTCTACTTCGGCGGCAGCGAGGGCATCTCGTCGGGCAGCATGGTGATGGGTTACTTCTACTGGACGTCCGGCCGGGCCAACAGCGACGAGTTCTACAACGCGATGGGCGCGACGTGGACGACCGCTCCGAAGCCGACCGCGGAGCAGCGTCCGCTGTTCGCCCGTCGCCTGTCACAGACGACGCACTGGAACATCATGTGGACGGACCTGAACCGGCAGTGGCCCGCCACGGCTGGTAACAACTGGGTCACGCCCGGCGATGCGGATCGTTACGGAGCGAATCACATGTACGAGTCGCGGTACGAGGATTGGCCGCGCGGCTCGCACGTGCTGAACACCGACGGTTCGCTCGAGTGGCAGGCCGGCGAGGACCTGCGCTGCCGGGCGGTGTTCCAGGGCACCAAGTACTACTGGTGACCCGCCGGGGCGTGTCGCGGCGACGTCCCCCAGCAACTATAGTTCGTGCCTTCGGCGGTGGAGGTTGACCAGCCCCGGTGCTCCACCGCCGTCTTTATGCGCCGCCCGTACGAATTTTTCATTCGAGTTGTTTAGGTCGGTCCGCGGGGTTCTATTTAATGGTGTGACGGGGGAGAATCGCCGTGGGCCGAGGCCATGTCATGCCGGAACAGGAAGACACCAAACAGTTTGTCGCGGACCTGATCGCCGTGCAGCAGCGCGTGCACGCCTTGCTGCTGTCGCTGCTGGCGAACCACGACGCGGCGGACGAGGTGCTCCAGGAGACGAACACGGTGATCTGGGCCAAGCGTGAGGACTTCACGCCGGGCACGAACTTCGGGGCGTGGGCGTGCAAGATCGCCTACTACCAGGTGCTGGCGTGGCGGAAGCGTCGCAAGCTGGATCGCCACCGCTTCAACGACGCGCTGCTGGCGGACCTGGCGGCGGTGACGGCGGAGCAGTCGGACGAGGTCGAGCGCCGCCGCAAGGCGTTGCGCAGCTGTCTCGACGAGCTGCCGGAGCACAACCGCAAGCTGATCGAGCGGCGGTACGGCGAGGACGACACGGTGGCGAATCTGGCCGAGTCGATCGGTCGCCCCGCTACATCGCTGTACACGACGCTGCACCGTCTGCGGCTGTCGCTGATGGACTGCGTGCAGAACCGAATGGGGGCCGAGCCGTCATGATCGACCTCCGCCAACACGTCGAGCTGAACGACCTGCTCAAGGCGCTGTGCGACGACACGCTCAGCGACGAGCAGTCGCGTCGCCTCGAGGAGCTGCTGACGGGCGACGCCGACATGCAGCGGTACTACGTGCAGTACGTGACGCATCATGACCTGCTGCGTTCGCTGATGCGTGTGGAGTCGACGCCGATCCCGCTGGAGGCGCCGCACGCGATCGTGGAGGTGCAGGCGGAGCAGGCGGCCGAGCCCGACGGGGGTGCGACGAAGAAGGCGACGGCGGCAACGACCGAGTCGTACGTTTTTCCGCGGCGTGAGGCGGCCGGTTGGGGTCGCTACGCGGCGGCGGCGATCGTGCTGCTGGCGCTGGGGCTGTCGGTGGCGCTGCTGTCGCGACCGACGGAGCCGGCGCGTCACGGGGTGACGACGATCGACACCGTCGCGACGCTGAGCTACGCGGAGCAGGCGGTGTGGGCGGAGGCGTCGGCGGAGGCGATGTCGGAGGGCGCGACGCTGGAGGCTGGGCCGGTGCGATTGAACACGGGCGAGGCGCAGCTGGTGTTCGACAGCGGCGCGGTGGTGACGCTGCTCGGCCACGTGCGGATGACACTGACGGGGGCGAACCGGTGCACGCTGCACGAGGGTCGTCTGCTGGCGTACGTGCCGCCGAAGGCCGTGGGTTTCACGGTCGACACGCCGGAGGGCGCGGTGGTGGATCACGGCACGGAGTTCGGCCTGATCGTGACGCCGGGCGGTGTCGAGCAGGTGCACGTGTTCCGCGGCAGCGTGGGCTTCACACACGGCGCGACGGACACGCCGCTGGTCGCCGGTCAGGCCGCGATCGCGGAGAAGCCGTCGGGCGACATCGGCAACAACGGCCAGGCCGCCGACGAATTGGGCGTGCGGCTGACCGCGGTGGACCCTTCGCTGTTCCCGCGTCTGCCGCGCTGGTTCCCGAGCGAGGTGAAGCTGATCGACCGCGAGCTGAACGACTCGGCGGCGGGCAGCGTGTGGGTGCTCAACGCGCCGCTGGAGCGATCGGGCGTGGTGACGCACTGGTCGTTTTTCGACAACGACGCGCCGGGCCGCAGCGTGACGCCGCTGATCCTCACGCCGATCGACGGCGGGCGGACGTGGCGCATCGTCGGCATCGGCCAGACGCGCAAGAGCGACGGCACGGGCGTGCAGGAGTTCACGTTCGACCTCGTCGACGGCCGCGACCGCATCCACGAGGGCGACCGCTTCGGGTGGAAGCCCGGCGGCGTGGACTTCGACAACGCCGGCGTCATCGATTACTCGACGACGACCGACCGAAACGTGACCTGGCTCGGCGCCCCGCACACGCGGATCGGCGTCGGCAACGACCTGGCGGCGAAGCCGCTGCCGACCCACGCCAACACGCGCACCTACTCGATCCGTGCGAAGGTCGCGCCGCTGCCGTCGATCGAGATCCCCACCGTGCCCGCACCGTAACGCCAACCCGTCGAGATACGCGGAAATGACAGGAACCGAGATGCACAGCGAACCCCCCACACACCACCGCCCCACCGCGACCGCGCCGCGCGGCTTCACGCTCGTCGAACTGCTCGTGGTCGTCGCCATCCTGGTCGCGCTGATCACGATGATCATGAAGCCGATCGAGAACGCCCGCCGCCTGAGCTGGTCGACGTACTGCATGGCCAACGAGCGGCAGATGGGCATGGCCGAGATCGCCTACGCCGCGGACTGGGACCGGCGTATCGTCGCGCTGTCGGCGCTGGTCACGCAGAGCGGCGCCGCGGCCGACGAGCACGACTCCAACGTCTGGGACCAGCTCTACGCGCAGGGCTACTACACGGACAAGTCCATCCGCTACTGCCCCGAGGCGAACGTCCTGCGCGACGCGGTGGCGTGGAAGGTGAACGGCACCGCGAACACCGCGTGGAAGTTCAACGAGGTGACGTTCGGCAGCTACTGCTTCAACGCGTGGATGCACTCGCCGGAGAACGCACGCATGTTCGGCCGCGACGCCGGCCCGGACTTCCCCCGCCACTGGAAAACGATCTCCGCGGTCCACAACCCCTCGCTTACGCCCTTCCTCGCCGACGGCGTGTGGTACGGCTCGTACCCGTTCCCGCGCCCGTGGGGGCCGCCCGCGACGATCCCCGGCGCGATGAGCGCTCCGTACGTCAACGGCTACGGCGACATCAATCGGCACGCGATCAACCGGCACGTCAACGCCACGGTCAACGGCGTGTTCGTCGACGGGCACTCCGAGAACTTCAAGGTCGAAGAGCTGTACCGGTTCGAGTGGAGCCGCGACTGGATCGGCCGGACCGAGGACTGGGTGGACTTCCCATGGCTGAAGCGATGACACGTCAGCGCGACACGCGATCGAACCCACGCCGCACCGCGGGCCGACTGGCGCTCGCGGTGATGTTGCTGTGCACGCTGGGCGGGTGCGGCAAGGCGCCCACGAGCCTGAGCCTGCGCGGCAAGCAGCTCAACGCCGAGCAGCTCGACGCGCTGGCCGCCGATGACGACATCATCTGGCTCGACCTGGCCAACACCAATGTCACCGACGAGCAGCTCCGCAAAGTGATCCGCATGCCGAAGCTCGGACACGTCGACCTGTCCGGCACGTCGATCACCGACGCGGGCGTGGCGATCCTCGCGGAGAAGAAGGACTGGACCGGCCTGAACCTCAGCCGGACGCAGATCACCGACGCGGCCCTGGCGCAGCTGGAATCGATGCCGGACCTGGGCCTGCTGGTCGTCGGTGAGACGCAGCTCTCGCCGCGGGCGTTGATGCAGTTCAGCGAGGCGCACCCGGGCGTGATGATCGATCCGATGCCGGCGATGACGAACGCAACCACACGAGCGAGGCCGCAGGGATGAGTACGACCGCTGCACAACGCCTCTCGCCCGAGTGGGGGACAGGCCGGATGAAAGGGATGGTTCGTCGCGCGTCGGGTGACGCCTACGCGGGGCGCACGGGCGGCGACGGCGTCACCCTCACCCCTGCCCTCTCCCTTGAAGGGAGAGGGAGTCGGCGCGGGTTCTCGCTGATCGAGCTGCTGATCGTGGTGGCGATCATCGCGGTGCTGGTCGGGATCCTGCTGCCGGCGTTGTCGATGGCGAAGAAGCGCGTGGCGTACCTCGTGGGCGAGCCGCTGATCACCGACGGGCTGCTCGCGCATCTGCCGCTGAACGACGCCCCGCCGGACGCGATCAGCGTGGGCGGCAAGTTCATCGACGACGACACGTTCGGACGGGTCGCGGACTTCGACGGCACGAACTACTTCGACTTCCCCGGCGGCGGCCCGGCGATCGAGATCGACGACGAGGTGACGGTGGCGTTCTGGGCGAAGAGCGCGTCGTGGGGGCTGGCGACGACGACGGTGCAGGCGTCGAAGGGCACGGCGGGCAACGAGAACCGCCGGCTGGGGATCCACGTGCCGTGGGCCTCGACGGTGTATTGGGACGCGGGGTCGGGCTGCTGCCCGGCCGCGGACCGCGCGTACAAGTCGGCCGGCGGGACAGGGCTGCAGAACTGGACACACTGGGCGTTCACCAAGAACCGGACCGACGGCACGATGAAGATCTACCTCAACGGCGTGCAGTGGCACGTGGAGACCCAGACCGACGCGACCTCCATGGCGGGCGCGACGGAGTTCCGCATCGGCAGCTGGGTCAACGCGAACACCGGCGGCGGCGGCTGGCGCGGGCAGATGGCGTGGTTCATGATGTACGACCGCGAGCTGAAGTCCGACGAGATCCTCGACATCTACCAGAACGGGGCGAACGCCAGCGGGCTGGTCAACGAGTACCAGAGCGCGGTCCGCCGCGAGGGCAACCGGGCCGGTCAGCACAAGGAAAAGATCGACGAGTCGGACTGGACGCCCCCCAAATAAGCCTTAACGCCGCTGCAGATTTTTTTATCCCGCCGGGGGTACTCCGCCACATCGAGGCTATAACCCTGTGAGAGGCCGATCGGAATCACATCGCCGACGGTCGTAACGCCTTTTCGGGCAGAGTACAGGGACGCACGTGGGCCACGACACCGGACGACATCTTGTGCAGGACCTGATCGCGTTGCAGCCGCGGCTGTACGCGTACCTGATGTCGCTGCTGGCCGATCCGCACGCCGCGGACGACGTGCTTCAGGAAGCCAACATTCTGATGTGAGAAACAATGTAGCCGGGTCGCCAAGGGGCGGTCCTGACAGGGATGATGTATCCCGATCGGGCTGCCTGGAACGGCGCCCAAGGACCTTCTTCCACAAGGAGACCCGGCATGAAGATTCTCGCGTTAGACCTGGGC
>WGMA01000021.1 GCA_016125285.1 Phycisphaera sp. | reverse complement strand
TCCCTGCTCCGTGACCAGCGCCACCGCGCCGACCTTGAACGCCTTGCTGAATCGTCTGCGTACTCCGCTCATATCGAGGTCCTTTCCGTTCGGGGCCATCTTACCGCCCCTCGCGCCCACCGTTCGTGGGGAACCTCACAGGATGCTGCGGCACGCTTCGCTTTGCCACAGGCACGCGGCGACGTGCCGTTCAGCCGCGGAGCGGCGGCAGACAATAGCGAAGGGCGCGAGCCCTGGAATCGGGGCGGCCCCACATTTCATCCACGCCGTCTCCCATCACAACCATCCCATCATCGAGCCCTGGAAGGGCGGCAGAGGCGCCGGGTGCCACTGGCGGCTTGTCCGCCAGTGTGTTTGGACATTGAGGCACGGGCGGGCAAGCCGCCCGTGGCACCCGGCGGTGCGGGTCTCGGAGAGACTCGCCTACGCGCGCCGCACGATCGGCGGCGCGACGTGGTCCGTGCACACGACGGGCCGGGACAAGGTCTTGTCCCGGCTGGGGCGCGGCGGGGTTCGATTGCGTGGGGGTCAGATCGTGACGCTGGCGGTGTGGAAGAACATCAGGTTGAACACCACGAGGCCGGCGTAGGTGATCGCGTGGAACAGGGCGATGGCGACGGTCAGGCGGCGGGTCTTCGAGGTATGCAGCGTGACGGCCCGACCGGCGGCGAGGACGCCGAACACGACGGCGCCGACGGTGCTCAGCACGCTCAGCCCGGTCAGCAGCCACAGGCCGTTGGGCCCGAACACGTTGTGTGTATACGCCACGGCCAGGGCGACGTGCATCAGCGCGTAGAGCAGCGGTACCATCAGAAACCACGCGTCGGCGGCGGTGACCACCAGCGGCGATCGCTTCGGCGCAGGCAAACGCGGATCGTGGCTCATCGCCAAGGCGTTCGGATGGAATGTCTCTGCGACGTCGGACGGCATACAAATCCCCCTTGCCGTTGAAGGGTGACAATATACCACAACGGCGGCGTGAAAGCACAACTGGTGTCGTCTTGAGCCCATTCGGTCGGGTCGGAGGCCGTTTTCGGGGTGTGGATCGCGTTACAATGCGACCCAACCCTCTGGAGGCCGGGCCGCGATGAGAAATAGCTGGATACTCTTCGTATGCGTGGCGGCGGTGGTGTTTGGGCCGCCCGCCCGAGCCGCGGACGATCAGGGCGAGGCGCACCTCGAGGCGCCGGCCGGTTGGGCGAGCGAGCGGATCGAACTGCCGCCGTCGTTCGCGCCGGAGTTGGGGCTCAAGGGCGCCGAGGAGATCCGTTTCGCGCCGGGGATGTTCAAGCCGGGCGAAGAGGACTTCTTCTCGTACGTGCTGGTGTTCACGCTCACCGATCCGCCGCAGCTGACGCGGGACCGGATCGGCAAGGAACTGCTGACGTACTACCGCGGACTGGCGAAGGCGGTGAGCCGGGGCAAGATCGCGGTGGACGGGTTTTCGATCGCGGTCGAGCCGGACGAAGCGAAGGCGGAGGCGGAGGCGACCGCGAAGCGATACGTCGCGACGCTGAAGTGGATCGAGCCGTTCAAGACGAGTAAGGCCCAGACGCTGCGTATCGAGGTCCGCGTGTGGGCGACGCCGAAGGACGGGCGCACGTACATGTTTCTGTGCATCTCGCCGCAGCAGGCGGAGCACGCGATCTGGGCGACGATGCGGCGGATCCGCGACGCGTTCGTGAAGCGGACGTCGTGAGATCGGGGCGATCGCCGAAGCGCAGTCCGGGGAGTCGGAAGCACGGAGGGCGTGGCGAATCGGTTGTGCGCTCCGCCCTCACGCTGCCCCTCGCCCAGCGGGAGAGGGGACAGGTCGTGACCGGTTGGCGGGGCAGCGGTACATTGGGGCGATCGGGAGGCCCGGATGCGGATCGTCACGGAGATCGAGATCGCGGCGCCGACGGCGTTGATCTTCAAGTGGATCAGCGACGGCGATCACGTGTGCCGGTGGGTCGAGGCGCTCAAGGCCGAGAAGCTCGTCGAGGCGGTCGACGGGCGTGTGGGCACGACGTTCAAGCGGCTGTATCGCGAGGACGGCAAGTCGTTCGAGATGGACGGCGAGGTGCTGGCGTGGGAGCAGGACCAGCGGGTGGCGGTGCTGCTGCGCGGCGAGCGGTTCGAGATGGAGCTGGAGATGACCATCGAGCCGTGCGACGGGCTGAACCGGCGGGTCACGCGGGTGGCGGAGGTGCGGATGTTCGGGCTCGCGGGCGTGATGGGCGGGCTGCTCGGCGGGGCGATGCGTCGCAAGGCGACGGCCCAGGCCGAGGCGGACCTGCGGCGGCTGCAGGCGCTGTGCGAAGCCGAGGCGGTGGCGCGGTAGCCGGCCGGCAGCGCCCGCCCGGCCGGGCGCTATTTCAACCGGGCGAACGGGTCGCGAAGTGGGCACGTATCACGCTACAATGACCCTTCACCCCTTTGGAGGCACACAAGCTATGTACCAACGACTGACCATGATGGCGTGCGCTGCGGCGCTGGTGATCACGGCGTCCCTCAAGGCGGCGGACGTCCCGGAGAAGAACGAGCGTCAGCCCGGGCAGACGTCGATCGACGGCCACCAGGACACGCCGATCCAGCCGAACGGCAAGTGGCACGTGCACGACGGCGAGCGTCCGCAGCCGCCGGTCGCCGAGCCGCTGTACGACGGCAAGCCCGTGCCCGCGCCGAAGGACGCGACGATCGTGTTCGGCACGGGCGTGGACAAGCTGGCCAACAAGAAGTGGAAGCGCGAGGGCGACGAGATCATCGCGCTGGGCGGCGACCAGTGGTCGGAGGACAAGTTCGGCGACATGCACCTGCACGTCGAGTGGAACGTGCCCGCGGGCCTGCCGGGCTGGGGCCAGAGCCAGGGCAACAGCGGCATCTTCCTCATGGGCAAGTACGAGATCCAGGTGCTCAACTGCTGGGCGAACCGCACGTACCCCGACGGCATGACCGGCGCGGTGTACGGCCAGACCCCGCCGCTGTTCAACGCCTGCCGCAAGCCCGGCGAGTGGAACGCGTACGACATCTACTTCAAGGCGCCGGTCTTCGAGGACGGCAAGCTCAAGACCCCCGCGTACGTGACGGTCGTGCTCAACGGCGTGAAGGTGCAGGACAACACCGAGATCCTCGGCGCCACGCAGCACAAGAAGCTGGCCCACTACACGCCGCACGCCGCGGAGGAATCGATCCACCTCCAGGACCACCACAACCCGGTGCGCTACCGCAACATCTGGGTCGCCCCGCTGACCGAGAAGCTGGGCAAGTAACCGCGTCCATCCATGATCGATCACGCCGACCAGCCGGACTGCAACGCGGTCCGGTTCGTCGTGCGCCGCGCGGACGCGGCGGCGCTCAGTCGCCCGAGTAGCGGAAGTTGGCGGGGAACGCGCTGGCCTCGGGGTCCTCGGTGGACTGGAGGATCAGCTCCATGCTCTCCAGCGCCGCGGCGAACACGGCGCGCGACCCGGCGTCGAGCCAAAGCTGGGTCAGCCGACTGGCGATGCCCGCCTTGAGCTGCTCGAACGACATCGCCGTGAGCTTCTCGTCGTAGACCAGGTACGCCTGGACGATCGTCAGGTAGTACAGCGTCAACGCGACCTGTTCGGGCATCTTCTTGGCGACGTGGTAGTCGCGCTTCGCGAAGTACTTGACGACCTCGAGCAGCTTCAGCGGCGGCTGCGGGTGGCGGACCATGTCGACGAACGTGGTGATCGGCGGGTTGGCGCCCTCGGCGAGGTGCTGCAGGCTCGGCATCACCTCGGGTATATCCTTCGCGATGCGCAGGATCGGCGAACGCAGCAACTCCTGATATGCCCGCAACAGTTCCTGGGACATCACTACCCCCGATTGCGCTTCGCGCGGTTCGGCGCGCCTCGTCGCGGGAGCCGCGTGCCCGATGGACAACGCCGATCGACCCCGCGGGTCGATTGTAACACCCGCACCGTCGTGTGACATCGGACGGTTGCCCGCTTGACTTGAGTTTGTTGCGCGGGATATCGCGCCGCGGGTTGGGCGTGTCGTCACGTGCGCACGGGGCGGCGCGATACCGATTCTCCGTCGCGCATCCGGGCCCGTTGCGATCCCTTTTTGTGCCGATCGCGCCCCTTTGCGCCCCGTGACGCGCCCGTTGGCGACCCGTTGCCGCCCCGTTCGCGCCCCTCTTTTGGACGTCCGAGGTACCGCGAAATCGCCGTAAGTCGCGTGAAATAGCGGGAAATATCGCGGGGCGCGCCGTAAGTGCTTGAAAGACGGCGGCGGGTCGCGCGGCGAGCCGATCCCCCGCGTGTCAAAATCGCGATACCGGTTTTGCGTCTTGTCGATCCGTGCGCCGCGACGTGCGCCGATCCGTGCGCCGCTACGCGAGGTCGAGCGTGGCGATCATCGTCGCGGCGGCGCCGGGGTCGAGCGTCACGGCGTTGTCGGCGACGTTGGCCGTCTCGACGCACACCATGCCCGGCCATTCGTCGTCGCCGAAGTCCGACATCTTCTTCGACTTGTCGACCCACGGGTTCCACACGACCGTCGACCGCGAGCCGACCTTGCCGACGACGATCGCCCGGCCGAGCACGGGGTCGTCGACGCGGACCTCGGCGTCGGTGTCGAGGTACACCGAGTCGGTCTCGCCGGCGAAGGTGATCGGCGTGTCGCCCTGCGTCTTGCGGGTGAACGCGCCGACCTTGTCGATGTAGGTCACGCCGGCCAGGCCCCGCACGCCGACGCGGTGGATGTCGCCGACGTTGAGATACGTGTGCAGCGCCTGCTCGAACGTGGCGGGCGCGTCGGAGGTGTTGGTGACGATCATCTCCATGTGGAGTTGCCGGCCGACGGTGACGCGGTAGACGACGTCGAACGCCTCGGCGGTGATCGTCAGCGTGACGCGCACGCGGCCGTCGTCGAGTCGGTCGACGGCGGTGACAGTCCACTCGGCCGTGCGGACCAGGCCGTGCGCGGGCGCGGCGGGGTCGCCTTCGCGTGCGCCGAACCAGGGGAAGATGACGGGGACGCCGCCGCGGATGGCCTTGCCGTCGGCGAAGTGGCTGGCGTCGCTTATCCAGAGCACGGGCTCGGCGCCGCGTGGCTGAAAGTGCGTGACATGCCCGCCGTGCGTGTACAGCGTGGCGTCGGCGTCGCCGGTGGTGATCGCCAGCCGCGCCAGGCCGCCGTTACCGGCGTCGAAGCGCGCTACGCTGTCGATCGCGAAGCGTGCGTTGAGTTCGTCGATGGAGGTTGACATGGCGCCGATCTTACTCCGCGGGCGGGTCGCGACCAAGGCGGGGCTGTGTGTGCAGGGTGACCGAATGTGCCGCGGCGACGCTGACCACCGCGAACGGCCCGGGTAGGATGCCGGTATGTCGAGCGCGAATAGATGCCGGGTGGCGGCCATGGCATGCGGCGTGGCGATCGCGATAACGACCGCGTGTGTATCGGCGCAGGACCTTGCGAAAGTCGAGCCGGACCTCGTCGTCCCGACGCTGAGCGACGACGGCCCGGCGGCGGGGCGGCGGTTTGTCGAGACGCTGCCGGCGTATGAAGGCACGGCGGTGCATCACGTGGTGTACCTGCCGACGGATTGGTCGGCGGAGAAGCGCTGGCCGGTGGTCGTGGAGTACGCGGGCAACGGGCCGTTCGGCACGAGCACCGGGCGTGTGGAGGACGCGAAGCTGGGCTACGGCGTGACCGGCGGGCGCGGGTGCATCTGGGTCGTGCTGCCGTTCGTCAGCGGTGACGGCAAGTCAAACGTGCGGTGGTGGTGGGGCGACAAGCCGACCTACGACGTCGGGCCGACCGTCGCGTACTGCAAGTTGGCGGTGCCGGCGATCTGTGCGAAGTACGGCGGCGATCCGCGGCGTGTGGTGCTCAGCGGTTTCTCACGCGGCGCGATCGCGTGCCACTACGTCGGCCTGCACGACGACGAGATCGCCAGGCTTTGGCGAGGGTTCGTGCTTTACAGCCATTACGACGGCGTCAACGAACACTGGCCCTACCCGGCCGCGGATCGCACCGCGGCGCTCGTGCGGCTCAAGCGGCTGAACGGTCGGCCGGAGTTCATCTGCGCCGAAGAGACCGATAGCGCCGCCAACTCGATCGACGCGGTGCGACGCTACCTGGCGGCGACGGGCGTCGAAGGGGATTACACGTTCGCGTCGACCGGCTACCGCGAGCACGACGACGCGTGGGCGCTGCGACCCGGCGACACGCGGCGCAAGCTGCGCGCGTGGCTGCGGCGCGTGTTGGAGCAGGGCAAACCGGGGGTCGATTCCAAATAAAAGAGGCCCCGGGTGTGGGGCCTCTCGACTGCCATCGTGTGATCTGTGGCGAACGCGGCCGTTAGTGATTGCCGTTGGCGCCGCCGTTGCCCGAGCCGTTGCCCGAGCCGTTACCGCTGCCGTTACCGCTGCCGTTGCCGCTGCCGTTGCCCGAGCCGTTACCGCTGCCGTTGCCCGAGCCGTTGCCGCTGCCGTTGCCCGAGCCGTTGCCGCTGCCGTTGCCGCTGCCCGTGCCGCCGCTACCGTTACCACTGCCGTTGCCCGAACCGTTACCGCCGCCGTTGCCGTTACCGCCACCATTACCGTTACCGCCACCATTACCGTTACCGCCGCCGTTGCCGCAGCAGCCGCCATTGGCGCAGCCGCTCGGGTCGCCCGGTCGCATGTAATTGGCCGGCCGCAGTTCGGTCTGCCACTCCGCGTGGAAGTCGGCGTAAAGCGTCGAGCCTGCGAGGTAGGTCACCTGGTGGCGGGCGCGAAACGTTGCGTCGCCTTCGCAGAACAGGTTCAGGTCGCCGGTGACCGCGTCGACGCCGGGGCACGGGCCGAGGTAGTCGCCGTGCGCGAGGTGCGCCTTGACCGCCGCCGCGGCGATGTTCAGCGTATGCAGTGCGCTGGGGTTACCGGGCGGGATGTGGCAGATCGTGACCTTCTTGTTGGCGCCCTGCCCCTGGCCCTTGCCCGCGTCCTGATCCTGCGGCGTGCCGTCATACGCGACAATCCGCGTCGCCGGCGCACGGATCGACGCGTAGCTGACGCCGTAAACGGCGTACTCGCGGTTGAACGCGTAGCTGATCTCCATGTCGTTGTCTGCGCCGATCACGTCCTTGTCGATGACGAACGGCTCCTCGTCGTTCGGGCAGATCAGGACGTCGGGGTCGTACAGTTTGCCGGCCTCGCTGAGCGTCGGAAGCCGCAAGAACGACTCCGCCGTGAACTGCTGCATCGACCGGCCCATGTCCTTGAGATTGGCCATGCAGACCGTCAGCCGCGCTGTTTGGCGCGAATTGGCGAATGAAGGAAGCAGAATGGCCAGCACCGCCGTGATGATCGCGATGACCACCAGCAGTTCGACCAAGGTGAATCCACTACGTCGCGCGCGTTTGATCATGAACCACGACATGTTACGACTCCCCAAATCTCGAGCGAACGCCCGTACTACGCATACTTACACAATGACATGTCACGCATCCTCGAAAAAGCGATGCACGATTCTGCCCGGAACACACTCAATTATTGAAAATCCGAATCACTCACCGAGTAACGAATATACTCAGGGGCCTATCAATATTCAAATGAATTCTTGGATAATACGCGAGCCCGCCGCGAATCCGCGTCCATCCTGCACCGCGCTTTCGCGTCGCCATATGAGGAATTCAGGCGTGGCCCGAGAATACATTGCAGTCTCAAAAGATGTTATATCAGATGGTTAAGCGTCGTCAGCCGCCCGATCCCCGCGAATCGACGCGGCTAAAGGAGTTCGTAAACAAAGTCGAGATCATTATTTCTGTATATATCGTAATTACCTTTCAAAATGAGAGGGGCGGTGTGTCGACAACGCGGATTCGGGCTTGGATTCGCTTGCTTGATCCTATGAAAAGAGCCGACACGCGTTGGCGTGTCGGCTCTGAATGTTGTCCGTTGGTGGGCGATTGATGCGCCCGACGTTCGAGGGTGGCTTAGACCTCGTCGGGCACGACGTAGGGCTTGCGGTATTCGCGACGCAGCAGCGCCTTGGCCTCGTCGGTCGCGCTCGGGCCGGTGAAGGTTTCCTTCGCGGCGTCGATCTCGATCATCGGGCCGAGCTTCGCGCCTTCCTTGCCGAGGTCGATCTCGTTGGCGGCGCAGTGCGCCTCGAAGCCTTCGACGAGCTCTTCCCACGGGCCGTAGCCCTTGACGCGATCCTTGGCTTCCTCGCTGTTGTACTCCTTGCCGAGCCGGTAGGCGATGTTGCCGAGGTGGCACCACGCCGAGGACAGGTGGGTGACCTCGATCTCGGCGTTCTGGTCCTCGCGCTTGCGCGAGCGGACGGCCTTGAGGAAGTTGGCCGCGTGCTGACCGCCGCCGTCGCCCTTGAACTTCTTGAGGACCTTGTTGTCGTTGTCGTACGCCGAGCCGCCGCCGCGTCCACCGGCGTAGTAGCCGTTCTCGCACTGGATGACGAGGAACGCACGCGTCTTGAGCCGGGCGTAGATGTCGCCCTGATTCGTGCCCTTCTTGATGGGCAGGTTGTGGACGGCCATGACGACGGGGACGACGCCGGTGTCGTAGTAGATGAAGTGCGTGTTGGGGGTGTTGCCCGCGTCGTTCCACGCGAAGCGACCGCCGCCGGCGACGACGCGCTTGGGCATCGCGACCTGGTCACGCAGGGCGACGTTGCGGCAGTCGTCGACGATGTGCGGGCCCCAGTTGCCCAGCTCGCCGGCGCCGGTGTTCCAGTCCCAGTGCCAGTCGTACTGCAGCTGGCGGCGCATGATCGGCAGGTCCTGGGCCGGTCCAAGCCACAGGTCCTTGTCCACGTTGTCCGGCCACGGCATGGGCGTGTCGCGCTTGCCGATCTCGCCGCGGACGCCGAAGCGGTTCAGACGCACGTACTGCATCTTGCCGAGCGCGCCGCTGTCGAGGTAGTCCTTGATCTCGGCCTGCAGCGGGTCGGAGCGCTGCTGCGTGCCGCCCTGCACGATCTTGTTGTACTTCCGCGACGCCTCGACGAGCTTGCGGCCCTCCCAGACGTTGTTGGAGATCGGCTTCTCGACGTAGACGTCCTTGCCGGCCTGCACCGCCCAGATCGCGCCCAGGCAGTGCCAGTGGTTGCACGACGCGATGACGACGGCGTCGATGTCCTTGTTTTCGAGCAGCTTCCGCACGTCCTTCTCGGCGATCGCGTCGGGGTTCTTCTTGGCGTGCCCGCCCATGCGGCTCTCGTCGGGGTCGCACAGCCCGGCGACGCGCGTGCCGTTCTGCTTGCTGCCGAACCAGCCGACGTGTCCGCCGCCGCGACCACCGAGGCCGATGAACGCGAGGTTCAGGTCGTCGTTGGCGCCGAGCACGCGGCGGGACGCGAGCAGCGGCAGCGACGCGGCGGCCAGCGACGATTGAACAAAACGCCTGCGGGTGATCGACATAAGCGGGGCTCCTTTACGGGTTGTTTGTCACGTGTTGCGGTGACGCATGGTCGGCGGATCAACACACGCCGTGCACCCGCCGCGGCGGGGCGCAATGTGCGGCGCACCGGTGATTCTAACCGGAGCGGGTCGACGGACAACCTGAAAAATCGTCGTCACGCCCCGGTTTTACGTCGCGTCGGTCGGTGGGGTTCACTGCGACGCGCGGTCGCGTCGCTACAATCCCGGCATGTCCGAGGACGGCGCATTTCGACCGGCGTGGTGGCTGCCGGGCGCGCATGCGCAGACGATCTGGCCGACGGTGATGCGTCGCGTGCCGCTCAACGTCGAGCGGCAGCGTGTCGAACTGCCGGACGGGGATTTCGTTGACGTCGACTGGGTGCGGAACGCTCCTCTCCCTCAAGTGGGGGAGAGGCTGGGTGAGGGGGATGGATCTACGGACGCACCGACGCATGGGGACACGGGGCACGTGTCCGACGGGTCGACCCTCACCCCGGCCCTCTCCCTGGCAGGGCGAGGGAGCAGCGATGGGCGGCCGGTGGTCGTGATCCTGCCGGGGCTGCAGGGTTCGATCGAGTCGCCGCCGGTGCGCGGGCTGCTCGCGGCGCTGCACCGGCATGGGTTCCGCGCCGGCGTGATGCACTTTCGCGGGGCGAGCGGGGAGCCGAACCGTCTGCCGCGCGGGTATCACGCGGGCGACTACCACGACGCGGCGCACCTCGTCGAGACGCTGCGCGCCGCGTGGCCGGGCGTGCCGATCTACGCGGTGGGCCTGTCGCTCGGCGGCAACGCGCTGCTCAAGTGGCTCGGCGAGACGGGCGCCGCGTGCCCGCTCGACGCGGCGGTGGCGATCTCCGTGCCGTTCGACCTGCACGCGTGCGCCGACCGCCTCGAGCGGGGATTGTCGCGCCTTTACGAGCGTCACCTGCTCGCGGCGTTGCGCACCGCCGTGCGTGACAAGTTCGTCAGGCACGACGTGCCGGCGACGCTGTCGATCACCGTCGCGGACCTCGACACGCTGTGCACGTTCCGCGCGTTCGACGACGCGGTGACCGCGCCGCTGCACGGCTTCGCCGGCGCCGACGACTACTACACCCGCTGCTCGTCCGGCCAGTACCTGCGCGGCATCGCCAAGCCGACGCTGATCATCCACGCACGTGACGATCCGTTCATGACGCCCGCGGTGGTGCCGACGGTTGCGACCGTCTCGGTATCCGTGACCCTTGACGTCTACGATCATGGTGGGCACGTGGGTTTTGTTGAAGGCGGACTGTTCCGCCCGAAGTATTGGCTCGACGATCGCGTGACCACGTGGTTGCTAAGCCGCTAGCGGCTTAGCAGAATGCGTCCATGCCTGACGAACGCTCGAAGTATGCGCCACGGTTGATCCTCGTGACGAAGTGCGCGCGGCGGGTGGCGTTGCTGGAGTCGACGGGCATCCCGTTCATTCACGCCGAGCCGCCGGGATCGGAGCCGGCGGAGGTCGTGCCGATTGAGAAGCTGGAGCGGACGTTCTGGGCGGCGCGCGACGCGGCGGTGCATCATCACGCGCAGCAGGTCGCGTTGCGTAAGGCGCAGCGGCTGGCGCGGCACGGGCACTGGCGCATCGAGCAGGGGGCGCACACGATCGTGCTCGCCGCGAAGACGCTGCTGTTCGACCGCCGCGATGAGCCTATCGGCGCGCCCGCCGACCGCGACGCCGCGCGGGCGATGCTGCGTGACCTGATCGACCACGGCCACCGACTCGTGACCGGCTGCGCGTACTTCCAGCCCGACAGCCGCCACCAGGAACTGCTCGCCGACACGGTGGAGATCACCTGCGACGACGTGACCGACGACGCGCTCGACGCGTATCTCGACAGCGGAGCGTGGCGCGGCGTGGCGGGGGGCTACGAGCGTGTCACGCCGGGCGATGCGCTGGCGCTGCGTTTGAGCGGTGATCCGACGTGCGTCGCGGGCCTGCCGCTGACGGCGCTGCGTGCGACGTTCGAGAACTGGTCGCTGGTGCCGCCGGACGACTGGGTCGCGCCGGACAATCCGCCGGAGACGAGCTACGCGTAGCGCTACTCGCCGCTGGTGAGCTTGGTGAACAGGAAGAAGAACGCGGTGAACATCAGCACGCCGATGATCCCGACGGTCGCCCATCCCCCGGCCTGAAGGTCGAAGAACGACGACGCCCAGATCATGCCGCCGATGACGCCCGCGACGATCATCAAACTCTTGGTGTGCGCCGCGACCTTGATCCGCTTGAGGATCATGAAGAGGATCAGCAGGCCGATGAGGATCGCGATCAGCAGTGTGAGCTTCTGGCCGAGCGGGTCGTTGGTGAACCAGTAGTACCACTGCTTCGCCTGGGCCTTGGCTTCTTCGGTGTCGACCTGTGCGAGCGTGATCAGCGTGGCGATGATGTGGGGCATGAGGTGGTCTCCTTCACCGCTGTCATTATCTCCCGCGATTCGCGTGTCGCAACGCGCGCCTCGTCGAAGCGGTCCGCACCAGCAGGCGCTACTTGCCCGGGCGCAGCCTCCGCATCAGCTCGTCGCGCAGCTGCTGCAGCACCGACTTCGTGTCGGTCTGATTCATGATCTCTTTGATGACCTGCCTGGGGCTCTGGCCGTCCCAGCCGCAGTCGTGCTCGAAGTAGTAGCGCGACGCCTGGCCGACGATGTACGACCCGTACGCGGCGGCGAGTCCCTGCGGCAGGGCGGTGAGCACGACGCCGGCGCCGACGGTCAGCGCCTTGATGAAGCCGGACGCCAGGTGCGTCAGCCCGTGCGCCGCCGCGACCCATCCGGTCGACTTGATGATCTCGATCGCCAGGTCGCCGCCGCTGTTGAGCGTGATCTTCTCGCCGTACACGCGTCCGAGGGCGACGACCATCGCCGCGTCGGCGCCGAAGCCCGCGATCAGGTCCGTGATCGGCACCGGGTTCGCCGCGACCGCCACGCCCTTGATCACCGCAAACCCGATCACCATCCGCTGCGCCTGATCGTCGCGCATCCGCACCTTCACCGCGCGCAGTCGGTCCGACAGGTCCGCGGCGTACATCATGCTGTTGAGCGCCACCATCGCCTTGCCGCGCTCGGCGAGCAGCTCGAGGATCCGCACCTTCAGGTCGGCCACGTTCGCCGCGGGCTTGCGTGTCTCCTCACGCGACGAGCCGTCCGTCGCCTCGATCACGTACTGCCGCGGCAGCGGGTCGGCGGTCGTCGTGACGATGCTCGCCGCGTCGATCAGCCCCTCGGTGCGTTCGTGCAGCACGTCGAGCAGACGCGTGCGCTGCGCCGGGTCGTAGAGGTCCGCCTTGTTGAGCGCGAGCACGACGGGCTTGCCGGTCTCCACGAGCGTACGCAGCGTGTCGAGCTCGATCTCGTTGAGGTCGGAGTCGGTGACGAAGATGACCAGGTCGGCGCGGCGGGCCTCATCGGCAGCGAGGCGTGCGCGGTCGGCGCCGGCGACCTCGTTGATGCCCGGCGTGTCGATCAGCTCGACGCGCGACTCGGCCAGGCCGTCGAGCGCGTACACGTCGGTGTCCCACGCCACGCGCCCCGTCTTGCGCGTCACGCCGCCCTCGACGCCGACCTCCGCGACGTGCTTGCCCGCCAGCGCGTTGATCAACGCGCTCTTGCCCGTCGAGATCTCGCCGAACACCGCGATGTCGACGCGGCCGGATTCGAGCTTCTCGCTGAGCCGCTCGAGCTGATCGAGCTCGTCGCTCAGCGCGGCCTGCTCCGACGCGCTGGTCTTCTCGAAGCGGCGCAGCGTCTCGTGCAGCGACTCGACGGCGCGTTTGTAGTGATCGTCGGGATGGGATTTCGGCTCAGTCATCGTTAATCGTTAGTCGCGTCGTCACTGTCAGACAGCCGGCTCATCCCCGTGCGCGCCAGGTTGATCAGCTCGCTGGGGCTGGTCAGCTCGCTCCACTGCTCGGCGGCGGTCTGCGAGAGGCTGCGCGGTTCGTCGAGCAGCTGGGCGCGGAAGTGGCGGCGCATCGTTCGGCCGATCCACTGCGTGATCAATGCCTGCACGAGTCCCTGCAGCACGCCGCCGACGATCGTGCCGACGCCGGGCACCGCTTTCACCGACGAGCCTACGGCGTTGGCGATCGCGGGCGCCGCGGCGTGCACGCCGAGTATCGACGCGAGGTTTTTCGACAGCTCCTGCACGGTCGCCTTCGCCGCGCTGAAGTCCATCGCCTGACGGTACACGTGGGCGAGCTCGACGACCATCTTCGCGGAAAAGCCGAGGCCGATGGCGATGTCGAGTACGGGCACGGGCGTCAGCGCGGCGGCGCCGGCGGCCTTCCACGTGTAGCTGTCGATCAGCTTGCGAGCCTGCGCGTCGAGCGTGTCCATCACCTGCGTGCGGACTTCCTTCACGAGCCCGCGCGACTGCAGCAGCAGGTTCGACAACAGTAGGTCCGTGCCGTCCTTCGTGACGATCTTCATCAGGCGTCGCACGAGCGGGGCGATGTCGGCGGCCAGCTCAACGGGTTCCTCGCGCTCCGAGCCGTCCGGCGCGACGCGCACGCGCGTGGTCGTCGCGGCGCGCGAGCGCACCGCCACAACGTCGTCGCCTTCGACAAGGTCGGCCGTCTGCTGCCGCAGCTGCGCGAGAAGCCGATCGCGGTCTGCGTCGGCGTACCAGTCCTGCTTGTTGAGGCAGACGACGATGCGCTTGTCCATCTCGTGCAGCGCGGCGAGCGTGCGGTATTCGAAATCCTTGATCGGGCCGTCGACGACGAACAGCACGAGGTCCGCGGCACGGGCGGCGTCGCGCGCGACACGCGCGTGATCCCCGCCGTCGATCTCGCCGAGGCCCGGCGTGTCGACCAGCGTGACGCGGTCGTCGTTGGGCCAGGGCACGTCGTGCGACTCGACGGTCGTGCCGCCGCGCACGTCGTGGGTGAACACGTCTTGCCCGGCGAGGGCGTTGAGCAGCGACGACTTGCCCGACGAGATCGTGCCGAACGCGACGATCCGCAGCGACTGCGCCGCGATCTTCGTTTCGAGGTCTGCCACGCCGCGCTCGATCGCCTCGCGCACCTCCGGCAGTTCGCCGGCGTCGTCGGCGTAGCGGCGGGCCTCGTCGAGCTGCTCGGTCACGGCCGACCGCTTCTCGGCGGACGTCATCTCGCGTGCGGACTTCGCGGCCCGGCGGCGTTTGCGATCGCTCGCGGCGGTGTTCCGCCAGATCGCCCACGCGACCCAGCCGACCGACCCGAGCAGCATCAGCACACCGACGCCGACGGAGATGAGGTACACCCACCGCGCGACCGGCCCGTACTCGGATACGCGGTGGTACTGGTCGATGATCCAGCCGGGCAGGACGATCAACGCCACACCGCACGCGGCACAGGCGACGAGCGTAACAATCAGGTTGAGCGTGCGTGACGGCTGCATGATGGTGGGTTGCCCCGCGGTTGATTCTACGCGGTCGGGCGGCGTGTCGAAACGCCGCGTGTTGCAACGGGTTGCGGCGACGCGGCGGAGCGGCGGGGCGTGACGGAGTGGTCTGCTTTTCGCCCGGCGTTGCGGTAAACTGATGGGAGTGGTTCGGGATCACATCCGGCGGCGCGGCCGCCGTGCGAAGGAGAAGGCGCAATGTTTCGCAAGACGACCCGCATGATGGCGATGGCGTTCGCGATGGCGATGTTCGCCGGTTGCAGCACGAACACGTACACCGGCCGGAGTCAGCTGGTGCTGCTGAGCGACTCGCAGGCCAACGCGATGGGCGTGCAGTCGTATCAGCAGATCCTCGGCGAGGCCAAGATCTCGCAGGACCCGCGCGAGACCGAGCCGGTGCTGCGCGTGGCGAAGCGGATCGCCGCGGCGGCGGACGAGATGATGCGGGCGAACGGCGACAAGACGTTCCAGTGGGAGTTCAACGTCATCAAGGACGACAACACGCCCAACGCGTTCTGCCTGCCGGGCGGCAAGGTCGCGGTGTACACGGGCATCTTCCGCGCGGCGGAGAACGAGACGGGGCTGGCGGCGGTGGTCGGTCACGAGGTGGCGCACGCGATGGCGCGGCACGGCTCGGAGCGCGTCAGCCAGGGCATGGTGGCGCAGATCGGCGCGATGGCGCTGGGCGCGACGCTCGCGTTGACCGAGACGTCGGCCGAGACGCAGCAGGCGGCGATGACGGCGTTCGGCGCGGGCGCGCAGTACGGCGTGCTGCTGCCGTACAGCCGGTCGCACGAGTCCGACGCCGACAAGCTCGGCCTGGAGATCGCCGCGCGTGCCGGTTACGACCCGCGCGAAGGGCCGCACGTGTGGGAGCGGATGGTCAAGCTGTACGGCGACGGCCCGCCGAAGTGGCTGTCGACGCACCCGACGCCCACGTCGCGTATCGAGAACCTCGAGAAGCTCGCGCCGCAATACATGAAGTACTACAACGCCGCGGAGAAGGCGCCGCACGCGACGGACAAGCTGCCGCCGATTCAGCCGGGCAAGACCGACGCGCCGCCCGCGGGCACCGGGGCGGGCGCCGCCACGGCGTTCTCCGGCGGCATGGCGCCGTCGAGCATCGACGTCCGCGGCACGGGCTTCCGCGTGCTGCAGCGTCAGGGCGCCGGCGTGGCGCAGGTGCTGGAGTTCGCGTTCCAGGCCGGGGCGCCGTGCTTCGTGTACAGCGCCCAGGTCGACGGGCCCGGCGGATTCCGGCAGAGCTGGGACGGCGGCGCGAGCGTGCTGCCCGGCTCCAACGCGGTGCTGCATTTCGACTACTCCCGTGACGGCCGCACGCCCCCGCCGCGCGGCACGTACACGCTGACGGTCCGCGGGTCGCAATCCGGCCATCCGTTCGAGCGGTCGATGCGCTACTCGCTGTAGCGTCACACCCCGCGGCGCTACTTCGCTTCGCGGTCGATCATCTCGCGGAGTTCGCGCAGCTCGCGGTCGAACCCGCCGGAGAGGATCGGGAAGCGGCACCACGTCTTGGGGTCGAGGTTCTTGTCGTCGACGTGGAACGACGGCGCGTAGCGCTCGCGCTTCCACTGGTTGCGGCACCACAGCCGAAAGAACCGCTCGATCCACACGCCGAGCTGGCGCGGCCGGTGCGACGCGAACGTGCTGCGCATCAGGCGGTACACCTCGACCGGCGTCATCTTGTCGCGGATCGCCGCACGCTCGATCACGTCGAGCAGGTCGTACGGCATCAGATCGCCCGCGTCGGTCTGGCCGCTGTCGGGCGGGCGCAGCTCGGCGGTGGGCGTCTGAGCGTTGACGGCGTCGAGCGCGGCGATCGGGCCGAGATTGACCGGGCCGACCTTTTCCAGCCACGCGAGCCACGTGCGCAGAAACGCCTTGTCGATGCCCGCGATCGGGCTGAGCCCGCCGCACGTGTCGCCGTCCATCGTCGCGTAGCCGACCGCGGCCTCGGATCGGTTCGACGTCGCCAGCAGCAACGCGCCCTCGATGTTCGCCAGCATCCACACGCCCGGCCCACGCGCCCGCGCCTGGATGTTCTGCAGCGTCGTGTCGTCGGTCTCCCACGTCAGCTCGCGGCCGATCGCGGCGGCGATCATGTCGACGTAGCCCTCGACCTGCGCGTCGACGTCGAGCTCGATGTGCTTCGCGCCGATCGCCTCAGACACGCGGCGGGCCGCGTGGCGCGTCGTCTCGCCGCTGTTGCGCGTCGACTGGTACACGCACGTGAGCAGCCGACGTGTCAGCGCACGGGCGTCGGCCACGTCGTCGTCGCCCAGCGGGACGTAGTCGAGCAGATGTTTGACGGCGTCGTCGCCGAGCTCGTCGAGCGCGCGTCGGCACATCAGGTGCACGAGGCACGCGCACGCCGCGGAGTCGGCGCCGCCGCTGAGCGACACGACGAACCCGCGCGACCGGCTCTTGCGCATGTAGTCCCACAACGCCAGCGTCACGGCCCGCGTGAACTCCTCGGCCTTGACGTGCTCGCCGCGCGCCCACGGCGCGACCGACACGTCGCTGCGCTGCGGCTCGATGTCCGGCCAGTCGAACGGCACGGCGAGGTGGTCGTCGTCGCCGTCGATGTCCGGCGTGAAGCTGCCGGTGCGGACGCGGTCGGTGCGCGTCAGGTCGATGTCGATCACGGCGTCGCACACGTGGTGATCGTCGAAGCCGAATCGCGGGCCGCGCGCGACGATCGCGCCGTCGGAGGCGATCATCACGCCTCCGTCGTAGGTGGCGCGGCCGGCCTCGTTGCCGAGCAGGTTGGCGTAGACGTACGTGACGCCGAACGCGCGTGAGCCCTCGAGGACGAACCGCTCGCGCACCTCCTGCTTGCCGAACGCGAAGTGGCTGGCGGAGGGGTTGAGGATGATGTCGACGCCCTGGAGCGACAGCTCGCCGCCCGGCCGCCGCGCGACCCACGCGTCCTCGCACACCTCGAAGCCGATGCGGACGCCGCCGACGTCGAAGAACAGGTCGCCGATCGGGTAGTCGACGCCGTCGAGGTGCACGTCGGCGACGATGCCGTTGGGCCAGGCCTTGAACCAGCGCGGCTCGTAGTGGATGCCCTCGCCGGCGAGGTGCTGCTTGGCGACGAAGCCGACGACGCGCCGATCGACGATCATTGCGACGGCGTTGAACAGACCGTTCTGGTAGAGCACGGGCAGGCCGACGGAGACGACCATGCCGGCGGTCTCGGGCAGGATGTCGTGCAGGACGCGCCGCGCCATGCGCCGCACGCCTGGCGCGTGGAACATGTCCTCGCAGTTGTAGCCGCAGAGGCACAGCTCGGGCAGGCAGAGCACGCTGACGCCGCGGTCGCGCGCCGCGCGGATCGCCGCGACGACGCGCGCCTGATTGCCGTCCCAGTCGAGCGGCGTCTGGTTCAGCACGGCCCCGGCGACGCGGATGAGCTTCATGGCGTCCGCGCGTTCTCGGCGGCGCGACGGGCGTCGGCCATCAGCCGGGCTTTCGTCTCGTACAGGCCCGCTTCGAGGCCGACGGTGTACGGCGCGGCGTCGGTGAAACGCAACACGTCGTCGTCGAGCGCCGCGAGCTGATCCATCGCGCGCCGGCGCACGTCGGCCAGGTCGGGCGTGACGTACACGCGACAGCCGCCGCGGAAGATCGGCACGAGCAGGTCTTCGTGCGGCGTGTCGGCCGGAACCTGACGCAGCTTATCGCCGGTGGCGATGTCGACGACCGTCGGTGTGTCGGGCTCGCCGCTGAGCGTGTCGTAGATCATGTCGCCGGTGAAGCGGACGCGGCCGTTGTCGCCGCGATCGACGTAGCGCCGCACCTGCTGGACGCCGGGGTTCGAGACCTTGGCCGGCTCCTCGGACAGCTTGAGCGTGTACTGCCACGCGGCGTCGGGTGTGTGGCGGATCGCGGCGATCTTGTACACGCCGCCGAGCGCCGGCTGATCGTGCGCGGTGACCAGCCGCGTGCCCACGCCCCAGACGTTGACCCGCCCGCCGGCCCGCTTGTGCGCGTCGATCAGGTATTCGTCGAGGTCGTTGGAACCGACGATCGCCGCGTCTTCCAGTCCGGCGTCGTCGAGCATGCGGCGGGCGTCGCGGGACAGCGCGGTCATGTCGCCGGAGTCGAGGCGGATACCGACAAACGCGTGCCCGTTGTCGCGGAGGCGACGGGCGACGTCGATCGCGTTGGCGACGCCGGTGAGCGTGTCGTAGGTGTCGACGAGGAACACGCAGTTGTTGGGCATCGCGTCGGCGTAGCGTGTGAACGCCTCGAGCTCGTCGTCGAAGCTCATCACCCAGCTGTGGGCGTGCGTGCCCTTGACGGGGATGCCGAACAGCCGGCCGGCCAGCACGTTGGACGTCACCGCCGCGCCGCCGATGTACGCGGCGCGGGACGCGCTGAGCCCGCCGTCGATGCCCTGCGCGCGACGCAGGCCGAACTCCAGCACCGGCTCGCCGCGCGCCGCCCGCGCGATGCGGCTGGACTTCGTGGCGATCAGCGTCTGGAAGTTGATCATCGTCAGCAGCGGCGTCTCGACGATCTGGCACTGCGGCAGGGGCCCGACCACGCGGACCAGAGGCTCGTGCGGGAACGCGGCCGTGCCCTCCGGCATCGCGTCGACGTCGAGCTCCCACGTCATCGTCCGCAGGTAGTCGATGAACCCGGCGTCGAACAGCGGGCGGTCGTCGTTGCCGCGCAGGTCGGCGACGTAAGCCAGGTCGTCGTCGGTGAACCGCAGGCCGTCGAGGTAGTCGATCACGTAATCAAGCCCGGCGACGATGGCGTACCCACCGCCGAACGGGTTGCGTCGGTAGAACAGGTGGAACGCCGCCCGCTCCTCGGCCCGGCCCAGCTTCCAGTAGCCGTACGCCATCGTCAGCTGATACAGGTCGGTCAGCAGGGCGAGCGACGTGCTGTAGACACGGGAGAGGGTCATCTCGGGCCTCCGTTGTTAGTGTTATTATTACACTTAATCGGCGGGCCGTCAACCCGTTCCGTGGGCCTGGGGGGAATTTCCGTCAGGGGCTTGAAATCGTGTCAGTCATACACTAAATTAGGTGTCATACAAACACGAACGTGTTTGGCTGCCACGGGGCCGACGAGGAGGATCGCGATGAAAGCCCTGCTGCTCGTGGACATCCAGAACGACTTCCTGCCCGGTGGGGCGTTGGCGGTGCCCGACGGTGACGCGGTCATCCCGGTCGCCAACCGGCTCGCCGAGCGATTCGACCTTGTCGTCGCGTCGCAGGACTGGCACGCCGCGAACCACGGCAGCTTCGCCAGCCAGCACCCCGGCCACGCGGTCGGCGACGTCGTCGATCTGCACGGCCTGGACCAGATCCTCTGGCCGGACCACTGCGTGCAGGGCGGCGCCGGCGCCGCGTTCGCCGCGGACCTGCACGCCGACCGTATCGAGCACGTCGTCCGCAAGGGCCAGAACCCCGACGTCGATAGCTACAGCGCGTTCTTCGACAACGGTCACCGCGTCGACACGAGCCTCGACGACTACCTGCGGCTGCAGGAGGTCGACGCGCTGGTGATCCTCGGCCTGGCGCTGGATTACTGCGTGAAGTACACGGCGATCGACGCCCGACGACTCAGTTACGACACGACCGTCGTGCTCGAGGGCACGCGGGCGGTGAACCTGAGCCCCGGCGACGCCGACGCGGCGATCGCGGAGATGACCGAGGCGGGAGTGGCCGTGATCCATGAGAGCGAACTGAACGGCGCATCCGTAGGAGCGCCGCGGACTGGGGATCGATGAAAGGAGTGGTTGAGATGAGCAAGATGACCAGCAAGAGATCGACACGATTCGACGCACAGAGCGTGACGATCGCGCCCGAGTCCGACAGGCAGCGTCGGCTTCGCATCGCGAGGCTCAGCCTCGACGGGCTGAGCCTCGGCGACGCGTTCGGCGAGCGGTTCTTCGGGATCGAACGCCACGGCGGGTTCGATACGGTGATCGCGGATCGAGCGCTACCCGCAGGGCCGTGGGCGTGGACCGACGACACGGCGATGGCCGGGTGTATCGTCGAGACGCTCGCGGCTCACGGGCACGTGAACCAGGACGACCTGGCGAAGCGTTTCGCGTCGTGCTACGTCGCCGAGCCCGACCGTGGCTACGGGGCGGGCGCCCGCGCGGCGCTGCACGCGATCCACGAGGGCGCGAGTTGGCGTGAGGCGGCGGGGGCGCTGTTCGACGGTCAGGGCTCGATGGGCAACGGCGGGGCGATGCGGGCCGGGCCGATCGGTGCGTTCTTCGCCGACGATCTCGACGTCGCCGCGGAAGAGGCGAGGCTGTCGGCGCAGGTCACGCACGCCCACCCCGAGGGTCAGGCCGGGGCGATCGCGGTGGCCGTCGCCGCGGCGCAGACCGTGCAGGTTCACAGCAACCGCGCCTCGCGCTTCGGCCGCTACGCCATCGAGGCCGCGATCGAGTACACGCCGGAGGGCGCCACGCGTGCGGGGCTGATCCGGGCGCTGCGTCTGCCGTTCCACGTCGACATCGCCACGGCGGTCGTCGCGCTGGGCAACGGCAGCGCCGTCATCGCCGCCGACACCGTCCCGCTGGCCCTGTGGTGCGCCGCCCGACACACCGACCGCTTCGAGGACGCGATGTGGACCACCGTCTCGGCACGCGGCGACCGCGACACGACGTGCGCGATCGTTGGCTCCCTCGTCGCGCTCGCGGTGGGACAAGCCCGCCTGCCCGACGAATGGATCACGCGGCGGGAAAGGCTGCCGCACTAACAACAAGGTAGCAGCCATCAGTTGACCACCATGATCGCCCCCGTCAAAAGCTTCGACGTCCGGCAGATGCTCAAAGCATCCGCGGCGGTGGCGCGGGCGGGGATCGATCGGCGGGACCGCCTCCGCGGCGCGATGCTCGGTGGAGCGGTGGGCGATGCGATCGGCCTGCCGTTCGAAGGCGTGTCGCGGCGGCGCGTCCGGCGGATGCTCGGCGACGGGCCGCTGCATCACCGGCTCGTGCTCGGCTGGGGTATGTTCAGCGACGACACCGAACACGCGTGCATGACGGCGCAGGCGTTGCTCGCCTCGGGCGGCGACGGGCAGGCGTTCACGCGGTCGCTGGCGCGGCGGCTGCGGTGGTGGCTGCTCGGCGTGCCGGCCGGCGTGGGCTGGGGCACGCTGCGGGCGATCACGCGCCTGTGGGTCGGGTTCAACCCCGCACGCAGCGGCGTGTCGTCGTCGGGCAACGGCCCGGCGATGCGGGCGCCGGTGCTCGGCGTGTGGGCCGGGCCGGACCGCGCACGGCTGAAGGTGCTCGTGCGCGTCTCGACGTGGATGACGCACGTCGACACCGCCGCGCTGCAGGGCGCGATGGTCACCGCGATCGCCGCGCATCACGCCGCGACGCACACCGCCGCGGACCTCGACGTCGAAGCGATGCTCGACGACTGCGCCGACGCGGTCGACTTCCCCGAACTCCGCGCCGCGCTCGAACACGTGCGCGAGCACGTGCGGCGGGGCGACTCCGTCGAGCAGCTCGCCGACACGCTCGGCCTGAACGACGGCGTGACCGGCTACATGGTCCACACCGTGCCGGTCGCGCTGATGGCGTGGCTGACGCACCGCGGCGACTACCGCGCGGCGATCGAATCCGTCGTGCGGCTCGGCGGCGACACCGACACCGTCGCCGCGATCACCGGCTCGCTCGTCGGCGCGCTCAACGGCGAAAACTGTATCCCGTCCGACTGGCTGCACGGTGTGATCGACACGCCGCGCAGCGTCGGCTGGATCCGTCGCCTCGCCGACCGCCTGGCCGATAGTCACCCGACACCCACCGGCGTCGATCGCGACGCCAGCGAACCGCCCGCCAAACCCCTGAGGCTGTTCGTCCCCGGCGTGCTCATGCGTAATGCGCTGTTTGCCGGGATCGTGCTGGCCCATGGACTGCGGCGATTGCTGCCGCCATACTGACGCGACGCAAGGTCGCGGGGAGAAGCAGGGAATCATGATGACCGATACGCACACAGGCCCGATCGTCTGGAAGGGCAACCACATCTACGTCGTCCGCGACGGCCGATGGGAATACGTCGACCGCTGCAACGCGACCGGCGGCGTGGTGATCATCCCGGTGACCGACGCCGGGGAACTGGTCATGGTCGAGCAGCACCGCGTGCCCGTCGGCGGGCCGGTGATCGAACTGCCCGCCGGCATCGTCGGCGACGAGCCCGGACTGGCCGACGAGGAGTCCCTCTCCGCGGCGCGGCGCGAGCTCGTCGAAGAGACCGGCTACGAGGCGACCGACGTGCGCTTCCTCGTCCGCGGCGTGCCGATGCCCGGTCTGACCAGCGAACGCCTCACGTTCGCCCTCGCCACCGGCCTCCGCAAGGTCGGCGCCGGCGGCGGCGTCGAGCACGAGAACATCACCGTCCACACCGTGCCGCTGCACAACGTCTACCGCTGGCTCGTCGAACAGCAGAACACCCGCGGCGTCACCATCGACACCAAGATCTTCACGGGCATGTACTTCGTCATGACGCAGTGCCTGTGAGCCGCTTGCGGCTTGGCAATCACCGGGGAGAACGAAACGTGTCACTCTCCACGAACCAACGCACGAAGATCAGCAAGTTTCTCAGCCTCGTGCTGCGGCATCAGCCGGACGCGGCGGGTGTGACGCTCGACGACGCGGGCTGGGTCGACGTGGACGAGCTGCTCGCGGGGTGCGGCCGCGCCGGTCGTGCAGTCACGCGTGTGCAGCTCGACGAGGTGGTTGAGACGAACGACAAGAAGCGCTTCGAGTTCAGCGCCGACGGCACGCGCATCCGCGCCAGCCAGGGACACTCGGTCGAGGTCGACCTCGGTTACCAGGCCGCGTCACCGCCCGACGTGCTGTACCACGGCACGGCGGATCGCAACCTCGACTCGATCCGCGCCAAGGGGCTGCTCAAGGGTCAGCGCCACCACGTGCATCTCTCGGCGGAGGTCGACACGGCGACGAGCGTCGGGCAGCGATACGGCCGGCCGGTCGTGCTGCACATCCGTGCGGCGGCGATGGTCGCGGCGGGGCACGCGTTCTACGTGTCGACCAACGGCGTGTGGCTCGTCGAGCACGTGCCGACCGATTTCATTTCGTTCCCCGACGCGTGATCTGTGGGTGTGACGCGCGGTCAGATCCGCTCGTCGATCCACCTGTCGATCCGGCCCAGCACGTCGGCGCGGCGTGTGGAGCGCGTCGGGTCGTGCGCGGGGCAGTCTTCGAACAACACGAACGGGCACGCCGCGGCGTCGCGCGTCTCGTGCAACGCCGCCATGAAGCGGATCGCGCCGTCGGTGTTGACGATGCGGTCGCCGACCGACGCGAAGGCGAGCACGTCGACCGGATACGTCGCGGCGCGCGTGTGCGTCTCGCCCATCTGCCGCTGGATCGCCTGCAGGTAACCCGACGGCAGGCGGCGCAGCGTCAGCGGGTCCGCGGCGTGCAGGCGGTTCTCATCGGGGATGTCGCTGACGGCGTCGCTGGACCACGCGACGTTGATCGGGAAATCAAACGCCGTGACCTTATTAATAGCCCGGTGGACCTTGTCGAAGTCCGGGTCCGTCATCGCCAGCCAGCCCAGGTTCACGATGCCCGTCTCCAGCTTCGACTTGCCGATCGGCTGCAACGCGGGGTTGATCAGCACGACGCCGCGCAACGCGCCGCCGCCATCCGATCGGCCGAGGCGCCAGCCCGCTTCTGCGGCGACCAGTCCGCCCAGGCTGTGACCGAGCAGGAACAGCGGCGGATCGCCACCGTCGTTCGGGCCGAACAGCGAGCCGTAACACGCGTGGGCCTGTTCGGTGTGAACCTTCAGATGCTCGGTCAGGTCGGCGTCAGTCAGCAGGGCGAAGTTGTGCGCGTGGAAGACCCCCAAAGCGCGACAGGCCAGCGCGCGGCGGCCGATGGCTCCCAATAGCTTCGCCGTGTCGTCGGTGGCGAGGTACGCCTCGGCGAGCCAGGTCGCCAGCGGAACGTCCATCAACGGGACGCCGTGGCCGTAGAGCTGGGGCATGACGCTCTGAATGCCGCGTTGGGCGAGGTGTCGGGCGAGGTGAAAGAACCGAAACGGATGCTCGCACAGGCCGTGGAGCAGGATCGTCACCGCAGCGATCTCCGCCGGCTCCACTCCGGTCGGCTCGACCACGTACACCGGCTCGTCGAGCGGCTTGAGGTAGGCGGTCACCGTGTCATCCCGGCGAAGCAGCGTGTCCCGGTCGGGGTCGAACCTGTGCGGCATGGCCCGATTATACCGGTGTTTACGCGTCGCACAGCGGTTTCGGGCATTTCTCTCATTATGCGACCGCGTCGCTCAAGTTCCGCCCCGGAGCGCCGATATCACGGTCAGATTGAGAGTTCTGGCCGATGCGAATCAAGGAAAACGACATGCAACCTCACCTGCCCACCATTGTGCTGCTCGACGACGACCCCAACGTCCACGACATCGTCCGCTGGATGCTTCGCGACCAGCCTTACCGGGTTCACGCGGCCCACGACGTGTCGGAGTTCGAGCGGATCTGCTCCGTGGAGGAGCCCGACGTCGTGCTGCTGGACTGGCAGCTCGGTGGCATGGACGGGCTGGACGTGATCGGCTCGATCCACCGCCGCCTGCCCGACGTGCCCGTGGTGCTGATCACCGCGCACAGTTCGGCGGAGCTGGCCGTGACGTCGATCAAGGTCGGCGCGTTCGACTTCCTCGCCAAGCCGCTCGACCAGGGCCGGCTGCTCACGACCCTGCTCCGCGCCGTCGAGCACCGCCAGCTCTCGCGGCGTGTCCACGACCTGATGCACGGCGACAGCGAGGCGATCATGGAGGGGATGATCGGCCTGTCGTCGGCGATGAAGACGATCCGACGCATCATCCGCAACGTCGCGGCGACGGACGTGAGCGTGATGATCCTCGGCGAGTCGGGCACCGGTAAGGAGGTTGTCGCGCAGGCGATCCACCGCCTCAGCAAGCGGCGGGACCACGCGATGGTCGCGCTGAACATGGCGGCCCTGCCGAAGGAACTCGTCGAGTCCACGCTGTTCGGGCACGAGAAGGGCGCGTTCACCGGCGCCGACCGCAAACGCCTCGGCGCGTGCGCCGAAGCCGACGGCGGCACGCTGTTCCTCGACGAGATCGGCGAGATGCCGATCGATCTGCAGCCGAAGCTGCTGCGGTTCCTGCAGGATCAGCGCTACCGTCGCGTCGGCGGTGACGCGGATCAGCAGGCGGACGTGCGCCTGGTCAGCGCGACCAACCGCGACGTCAACCGGCAGATCCGCGACGGCGAGCTCCGCGAGGACCTCTACCACCGACTCAACGTCGTGCCGATCCACCTGCCGCCGCTGCGTGAGCGCGAGGGCGACGTAGAGCTGCTCGCGGCGTACGCGTTGCAGAAGTACGCGGCCCAGTACGGCAAGCAGTTCGAGGGCTTCGAGGACGCGGCGATGAGCCGCCTCGAGTCGTTCGACTGGCCGGGCAACGTGCGTCAGCTGCTCCACGTCGTCGAGCGCGTCGTCGTGCTCAATCGCGGCCCGATCATTCGGGCGTCGATGCTGCCGGTGGAGCTTGACGCCGGCGACGCGGCGCGCCACGGTCGTGTGGTGTCGTTCCAGCCGGACGTTGAGGCGCGTCGCGCGGGCCCGGTGAGCGAAACGCGGATGCAGACGAGCGGCAGCGAGCACGCGACGGTGCGCGAGGCGTCGTTCACGCCGGACGCCTGGACGCCGCGCGGCAACGCGGTGGCGACGCAGGAGCCCGACACGCTGCATTTTCCGAACGACCGCGTCGTGCCGATCACGGAGCTGGAGAAGGCGGCGATCGAGCACGCGATGAGCCTGTGCGACGATTCACCGTCGCGCGCCGCCCGCCGCCTGGGCATCTCCGAGGCCACGATCTACCGCAAGCTCAAGTCCTACAACATCCGCCGCGACAAGACGCGCGGCGCGATCACCAACTAGACCGAAAGCCGCGTCGCCCGACGGGCACGCCACTGGGAAAGGCCGCAACGATGAACCACACCTCAAGCACAACGTCGAGCACCGACCTGCTCAACATGGATTACGCCGAGCACGGGTTGAGCCGTGTCGACGACACCGTGTTGCCCGCCGACCCCGGGGCGTCGTCGAGCGATGTGGATGCGCCCGACGCGGCCGTCCGTAGCGCGTCGGCGCCCGCCGCGCCCGTCGAGCCGACACGTCTGATGCGTCGCGTGGCGACCGGCGCGATCGTGCTGGCGGTGCTCACCCTCGTGGTGGCGGTGCTGCTGCTGCTCGGGTCGGAGGACGGATCGCGCTTGCTGTCGCGCTATCACGGGGCGGTGCAGATCGGCGTGGTCGGCCTGCCGGTGGCGCTGCTGGCGTGCCTGGCGTTGCTGTGGTGGGCGCAGCGGGACGTGTCGTCGGTGATGCGGGCGATGCGCCAGACCAACACCGCGCTGGCCGACGAGCAGCACCGCATGCGGGCGCTCCTCGCGTCGGCGGCCGACGCGGTCATCCTCGCGGACGACGCGTGCCACATCCTCGAATTCAATCCCGCGGCCGAGCTGATGTTCGGCTGCACGCGCGAACGCGCGATCGGACGGGTCGCGCCCGAGCTGATCCTCGCTGACCCCGAAGACGCGAAGCGCAAGGGCCTGATCGGCGGCGATCCGTGCAGCGCGACGAGCGAGCTGGGCCGGCGGGTCGAGGTCGTGGGCAAGCGCAGCAACGGCGCCGAGTTTCCGATGGAGCTGGTGATCACGACGGCGAAGCTCGCCGACGGGCGTCGCCTGTACACGGCGTTCGCGCAGGACATCTCGGAGCGTCGCCGGGCGGACCAGGCTTTGCGCGACAGCGAGGCGCAGAACCGGGCGCTGCTCGAAGCGATCCCCGATGTCATGCTGCACTTCAAGGCCGACGGCGAACTGCTGGAGGTCAAGGCGCGTGCCCGGGCCGGCATGAGCCTCGACAGCATGGGCGACACGGTGATGGGCGTTCCGGCGTCGATGGTGCACGAGCACATCCGCGAGGTGCTGCCCGAGCAGCTCGTCGATCACTTCCTCAGCGTGGCCGCCGAGGCGATCCACTCGCGTAAGGCGCAGTCGTTCGACTGCCGGATCAAGCGCAAGGGGCGTTCGACGCCGCGGTTCTTCGAGGCGCGGATCAGCCCGGTCAACGAGGGCGAGGTGATGGCGCTGCTTCGCGAGATCACCGACCGCAAGCTGGCGACGCAGGAGCTGCGCGAGGCGAAGGCCCGCGCGGAGGACGCGAACCGCGCCAAGAGCGAGTTCCTGGCGAACATGTCGCACGAGATCCGCACGCCCATGACGGCGATCGTCGGATACGCGGACATGCTCGGGCGCGGCGGCAACGATCCGGAGGCGAACGCAAGCTGGGCGCGGTCGATCCGTCACAACGCCGATTACCTGCTGTCGCTGGTCAACGACGTGCTGGACCTGTCGAAGATCGAGGCGGGGCACGTGACGCTGCACACGCGTCCGAGCAACATCGTGCAGGCGTTGGAAGACGTGGCGTCGCTGATGAAGCCGCGCGCCGTCGACAAGGGGCTGACGTTCGAGGTCGTCCACGACGGACGCGTGCCCCGGACGTTCAGCACCGACCCGCTGCGGTTCCGCCAGATCGTGGTGAACCTCGTGTCCAATGCGGTGAAGTTCACCGATCACGGCGGCATCGTCGTGCGGACGTCGGTCAGCAGTCCCGACGACACGGGCCACCGCTGGTTCGAGCTCGCGATCGAGGACACCGGCGTCGGCATCCCCGAATCCAAGATCGGCGAGCTGTTCCGGCCGTTCACTCAGGTGCACGCCTCGGCGTCGCGCCGCGCCGGCGGCACGGGGCTCGGCCTGACGATCGTCAAGCACTTCGTCGAACTGCTGGGCGGCAATGTCGCCGTCAAGTCCCGCGTCGGCAAGGGCAGCGTGTTCACCGTCCGGTTTGATCTGGGCGTCGCCGGCACGCTCGAACTCGTGGACCCCGCGACGCTGCCGGGCGCATCGGCCGAAGCGCCCGTCGTCGTCCGCGACACGCCGACGCCACGCGCCCGGCTCGACGGCGTGTCCGTGCTCGTCGTCGACGACAACCCGCACAACCAGAACATCATCAGCTTCCTGCTCGAAGAGGCCGGCGCGACCATCACGCGTGCGGATAACGGCAAGGCCGGCGTCGAGCTCGGCGCCGAAGGCGCGTTCGACCTGATCCTCATGGACATGCAGATGCCCGTGATGGACGGCTACGCCGCGACGGCCGCGCTGCGCGAGCGCGGCGTGACCACGCCCATCATCGCCCTGACCGCCTACGCGATGGCCGGCGATGAGACCGGCTGCCTGAGCATGGGCTGCGACGATTACATCGCCAAGCCGATCGATCCGGAGCAGTTCTTCCACACCATCTGTGAGCACCTCGGCCCGCAAACCAGAGTCGCGTCGCCCGACACGCGTGACGCCCACCACGATCGGAGCCATACGATGAACACGCCTTCCGAATCCACGCCGCGTCGCGCCGTCTCCGACACGGGCGTCTGTGGTCCCTCGACACCCTCGCAGCTCGAATCGACGATCAAAGACCCCGCGTTCGCGCCGATGCTGCAGCGTTACGTGGTGTCGATGATCGATACGATCGAAGCGATCGAGTCCGCCCGCACTACCGGCGACGGCGATACGATCGCGAAGCTCGTGCACCAGCTGCGCGGCACGGCGTCGAGCTACGGGTTCGCCAGCATCACGATGGCCGCCGCGACGATCGAGGACCCGATCCGCAGCGGTCGATCGATCGACGACCTCGACGACGAGATCGATCACCTCATCCGCCTGCTGATCGCCGCGACGGAGAGCATCGAGGTCGGCGCGTGAGTCACTTTGACCCGCCGGCCCCGAGCTTGTCCTGAAAGAACGCGTCCATGTCGGCGACCATGTCGTTGAACCAAGGCAGTTGGTTCCAGCAGCCGTGCTTGCCGTCCTTGTAGATCTTGATGTCCGCCCACACGCCCGCGGCCTTCAGCGCGTCGATCGAGTTCTGGTCGGCGGTCGGGTTGTCGTGCTCGCCGCGCATGAACAAGATGGGCGGCGAGTCGGCGTCGATGTAGCGGTAGGCCGACGCCAGCCGGTAGCCCGCGGCGTTCGTCTCGACGGTGCCGCCGATCCAGTCGTTCGCATAGCCCTTGCCGGTCAGCGATCGCTCGGCGACCGGGCCGGTGTCGATCTCCAGCGGCCCGGCCATCACGACCGCCGCCTTCAGCCGGCTCGTCGCGTCGGCACTGCCGCCGTCGCCCTGTAGTTCCTTGACCTTCCAACCGGTCGCCATCAGACCCACGAGGTGTCCCCCGGCCGATCCGCCCACCGCGCCGAGGCGGTTGCGGTCGACGCCGTACTTCGCGGCGTTGACACGCAGGTAGCGCACGGCGGCGTTGCAGTCGTGGATGGCCGCGGGGAACATCGCCTCGTAGCCCAGGCGGTACTCGATCGCCGCGGCGACGTACCCGCGCTGCGCCAGCGCGATCGCCAGCGCGCGGAACTTCGTCTTGTCGCCCTTCATCCAGCCGCCACCGTGCACCACGACGATCGTCGGCCGCGCCGCCTCCTTGACGCCCGCCTCCGTCTTCGGAGCGAAGACGTCCATCAGCACCTTGCGGTCGCCGTAACTGGCGTACGGCACGTTGATCCACGCGTCGATGTTGTCCGGCACGGCGGTCGACGGGCTCTTGCTGTTCGCGTCGGACTCCGCGGCGGCGGTCGGCGGGGCGGGCGACACGCCGTTGATCCGCGTGGCGACCTTGTACAGCGCGCTGGGCATGTTGTTCTTCGCGTCGCCCAAGCACGTGATGTACAGCTCCTGCGGGTCCGGCCCGCCGAACGACGCGTTGATCGGACGTGTCGGCGGCGTGATCTTGTCCAGCAGCCTGCCCGACGGCGACCACACCCACACGTCGTGCGGCCCGGCGCAGTACACGTTGCCCGCGCGGTCGATCGTCATCCCGTCCGCGCCCTTGTCCGGCCCGTCGTCCATCTTCGCCAGCACCTTGCCGTCACCGACCTTGCCCGGTTCGGTGATCGGATACGCCCAGATCTCCTTCGGCACGTACGCCGCGACGTACAGCGTGCTCCCGTCCGGCGACATCGTGATGCCGTTGGGCGTGGTGATCTTGTCGACGGCGACCTGCGGCTCGCCGCCCGGCGGGATGTACCACACCTGCCCCGCGCCGGTCAGCGTGTAGTACACGCCGCCGTGCACGTCGACGACGAGGTCGTTCGGGTGCATCTTTTTGTCGGCCGGGTCGTGCCCGCCGAGCCGCACCTGTTCCTTGCCGTTGAGCCAGGTGATCTGCGAGTTGCCGTTGTCCGACAGGTAGAGCTTGCCGAGCGTGTAGAACGTCGCGCTGATGCGCCCGGCCTCGGGCAGCACCACGTCGACCTTGTTCGTCTTCGGGATATACCGCAGCAGCTTGCCGTCTTTGACGTCGGGGATATACATCGCGTAGTGCCCGTCGTACGCCGGGCCGTCGCACAGGCCGGGGAAGTCGGCGAGCTTCACGATCTCCGCGCCGGGCATGAGGATGGAGGTGGTCGCGGCCGGTTCGTCCGCGGCCTGCGCCGACAACGGCATGACCCCGATCAGCGTGACGACCAACACGAGCGCGACGATCCCACCGCGCGGACTGTTCAACGTGTGCTTCATGACGATTCCTGTAGATGAGGGTGCCTGCGCGTGACGCCGCCCAGAGCGTCGCGTGATTGTAGTCCGCAGCCCCGCCCCGATGCGCCCAATCCTCAGGCCCGCCGCCACGAGGCTGACGAGACACCGTAGGATTCCCTCCGCCTCAGTCGATCTACACCTCATTCTGCGGTCCCTCATGTTGTCGATTTTCGGGGGGGGGGGGGGGTAGCATCGAATGCCTCCCCGCTGTGGCTCCGACAGCGCGCGCAGGCGGGTCCACCAATCGCACAAAAACACTATTAAATATTTTATTATAGATGTTTATATTTGATTTCATCCCCATCTCTCCCCGCGCGTACTTTCATGTCCACCATTATAGACGCGGAACGGAAAGATATCAACAAATACCTAACAAAATAGGCTCTTCCGGCTTCATGATGGGTGATGTTAATTTGTCCTGCTGATGGGGTGACCATTCAGGAGGTTCAGATGGACGACAAGCGTTTGTATCAGCAGATTCTGGGGCTGGGCGAGCCGTGGTTCGTGGATCGGGTGGAGT
>WGMA01000027.1 GCA_016125285.1 Phycisphaera sp. | reverse complement strand
TCCCTGCTCCGTGACCAGCGCCACCGCGCCGACCTTGAACGCCTTGCTGAATCGTCTGCGTACTCCGCTCATATCGAGGTCCTTTCCGTTCGGGGCCATCTTACCGCCCCTCGCGCCCACCGTTCGTGGGGAACCTCACGCCGATCGGGCTGCGAACACTGGCGGGCGAGCCGCCAGTGGCACACCAACCGTGATCAGTCGAACCACTCGTCGTGCTCGTCGAACTTCGGGATCGCCACGTTGATGATCTTCAGCTTGCCGATCGCGCGGTGGCGGCAGCCGGGCTTGATCATCACCGTCGTGCCCGGCCGAAGCGGCACCTGCTCGCCATCCACTTCCAGCACGCCTTCGCCTTCGAGCACGTGGTAGATCTCGGTCATCACCTTGTGATAGTGCGTCTTCGAGTCCGCGGCGATGTCGACCCAGTGGAACGACGCCGGCGACTCGTCGTCGTCGACGAACGCCCGCTTCGAGAACCCGCAGGGGCATCGCGTCGGCTCGACTTCGCCCATCTGCACCACGTTGTATCGCTGCGTATCGGTCGACATGGCGTGCTCCGTTCGTGCGTGTGCCACTGGCGGCTCGTCCGCCAGTGCTCCAGTGATGGCGAATGCACTGGCGGGCAAGCCGCCAGTGGCACACAAACCAGATCGATAAAGCTTACGCGGGTTTCGTCGTCGTGACCACTTCCGCGTGCGCGGCTTCGCCGACGAACGCCGTGACGATCACACGCGTGCCGGGCTCGACGTCGACCAGGCCCGCGACGCCCAGCACGCCCGCCGCGTCGGTGCGCCCGCCGCGGATCGGCGCGCCGTCCATCGTCGTGATCAGCACGTCGGCGCCCTTGAGCGTCGTGACCTTCGGCAGGCGGCAGGTGATCGGTCGGCCGGTGTTCGCGGCGGTGTCGTCGACCTTGCCGCCGCCGCGCGGCTCGAGGGTCGGTGGGTCGACCATGTTGCGTACGCGCAGGCCGATCTTCGGATCGTCGCCGCGCGGGTCGAACGCCATCTCGAGGAAGTTCCAGTAGAACGGGCCGGTGCGTTTTTCGAGGGTGGGCGAGCCGTACTGCGCGTGGTAGAGGGCGATCATGTCGAGTTCGCGTCCGTCGACGTCCTTCATGCGCGGGCCGAACCCGTCGATCACGCCGCGGCCGCCGCTGCGCCCGATCGGCCCGAAGCTGCACTCGTAGAGGCGGTGCTTCGTGTTGCGCATGATCGAGCCGTTGTGCACGTCGCCGTACACGCTGACCACGCCGTCGCGCGAGCCGAGCAGCTCGATGATGCGGTCCGCGCCGGCCGAGACCCATCCCGCGTAATCGGCCGCGACGCGGTCGCGCTCGGCGAACTGGTCGGTCGTGTTGCTGTACTTGCCGCCGCCGGTCCAGATCGTGTGCATGCCGTTGACGCCGGTCAGACAGATCAGCGGCGAGGAGTCGGTGCGGATCAGCTGCGTGAGCCACGCGTGCTGCTCCTCGCCGAGCAGCGCCCGCGTGGGGTCCTTGCGCGAGTAGATCGTCTTGTCGAAGCCCCAGCCTTCGTCGTCCCAGATCGCGGTGTCCTGGCTGGTGCGCCACAGGCGCGAGTCGCACACGGCGAGGGTGAAGTCGCGGTCGGGCATCTTCCACGCGCACCAGCGTTTGGGGTTGTCTTTGCCGGACGGGTTGACGCGTCCGCGCGACAGGTGGCTGACGATCTGGAAGTTGCGGACCATGTACGCCGGGTCCTGGCCGAGATCGCCGCGGTTGCGGATGACCAGCTGCTCGGGGCCCTTGACGTCGTCCATGCCGTGGTCGTGATCGCCGGGGTTGACGATGTTCCAGTGGCGCATGCACTGCCACCGGCTGGTCGGTCCGCTGATCGAGGTGTTGACGATCTTGTACGCGTCGTCGGTGCTCGGAGGGTAGATCACCAGCTCCATGTACCACACGTCGTCTTCCCACAGCATGACCTGAAAGTCGTAGGCGTCGAGGTGCTTGTACGCCTCGTAGGTCGGCTGGTCGCGCACGTAGAACGAGCCGTCGTTGCCGGACGGGCGGCCCTGGCCCGACGGATCGGCGACGTTGGCGTTGATGGCGTGGCAGCTCAGTCCGCACAGCTTGTACGGGGCGCGCAGCTGCGGGAGGCGGCCGACGTACGCGCCGTCGGCGGGCACATCGCCGACGTTGCCGGTGCCGGGTCCCACGGCGTCGGTGCCGAGGCGTGGGTCCGCGGTGACGTCGACGCCGTCCTTCCACACCGTGTAATACAGCGTTTTCTCGGCGGGGCTGGCGGGCAGCACGGCGTCGATCAGCGCGGTGTTGCGGCGGAATTCGTTGTTGATGATGTCGCCCGCGCCGGCGACGGGCACGCTGGCCCAACCGCCGTTGGGCGTCGGTGCGTCGGCGATGCGGACCTCGGCGCGGCGGCCGTCGTTGCGGAACATCGACACGAACTGCACGGTCCACCGGCCGTCGCGGTTCTGCCGCAGCGTGTGACCGAGCGCGTAGCAGTTGTGACACTCGTTGAGCGCGACGTTGAGCCGCATATTGGCGCCTGGGTCGAGCGTCAGCGTGTTGCACTCGAAGTCGAGCAGCCCCTGCGCCGTCAGGCCGAACCATCCGTCGGTCGCCTGCGCGCGCTTGACGTTCTTGAGCTCGACGCGGACGGTCTTCGCGGTCGCGCCTTCGCCGACGGTGAGCGTCGCGGCGAGGTCGGCGTTCTGCGCGTTGCCGCCGGTGACGTCGATCGTGATCGTCGCCTTGTCGCCGGGCGCGAGCTTCGGCGCGTCGGCCACCTCGGGCTTGAGGCCGGACTTCTTGCCGCCCGCGGGGTAGACACCGAACCTGCCGTCGTCGCTGTACACGACGCGCCACGCCTGGTTGATCTTGCCGTAGCTGTCGAACTGCGAGCGTGCGCCGATCGCGAGGCCCATCTCGCCGTAGCCGGGCTGATACATGGCCCACTTGGGGTCGTCGCCTTCGCGTCGCGCGGGCACGTCGCTGCGCACGGTGAACGCGGCGGTGATCGAGTAGTTGCCGGTCAGTCGCCAGTCGCGTCGGTAGATCGATCCGTGCGGGAGCGACGGGTCGTAGTCGCGCGGCATCTCGCCGTGACCGCCCTTCTGATGCGTCTCGTAGTGGTACGGGAAGCCCGTGTTGCGGGCGCGGTCGCCGATGTTGACCAGTCGGCGTCGCATCGCCTTGCCGACGATCGACCAGTAGCCGGGGTTGAGCGACTCCCAGCCGTCGCCGTGGTAGAGCGTGTCGGGGCGGTCGAAGTCGTCGACGACGACCGCAGCGTTGGGCGCGCCGGGCGCGGCCGAGGCGATGGGCGCGGCGTGATCGAGCGACGCGGCGACGCCCGCGGCGGCGGCGGTCGCGGCGGACAGCTTCAGGAAGCGACGACGATCGACGTCGCCTTGCGAATGGGGGTCCGGCATGGCGTGGGGCTCCGTTGCAGCACGTGCCTGGTGCTCGATGAGTGTAGCGGGGTCGATCCGCGGCGTCTCACCGGCCTATGGTTAAGCGTTCGCAGCGATCGATGAGAGAGAACCCGCACGAGAACGACGCGACCCCGCCGGGCACGCCAGACGAGCCGGGCACGCCGGGGTGGGTGCGCGCGACGCCCAACGCGCTGTCCGGGCTGCGGATGGTGCTGGCGATCGCGTTCTGGTGGCTGCCGGTGTCGTGGCACGCGGCGACGATCGTCGTGGCGGGCGTCAGCGACTTTGTCGACGGCTGGGTCGCGCGGCGGTTTCACGCGACGAGCTGGATCGGCGGCATCCTCGACGCGCTGTCGGACAAGGCGTTCACGCTCGCGGTGCTGATCACGTTCACGGCCGACGGGTCGTTAATGCCGTGGCAGTTCGCGTTGCTGGTGAGTCGCGACATCGTGGTCGGGCTGATCGCGGGCTACGCGGCGGCGACGCGTCAGTGGTCGGCGTTCAGGCGGATGGCGTCGCGTTGGGCGGGCAAGGTGACCACGGCGGTGATGTTCGTGATGATGGTGGTGATCGCGCTGGACGGGCCGGTCGCGGCGGTGTGGACGCTGTTCGGTTTGGCGGCGCTGTGCAGCGTGGCGGCGGGCGTGGACTACTTCGTTCAGTTCGTTCGGGCGTATCGCGAGACGCACGGGCCGAGCGGATCGCGCGCAGATGACGGCGTAGGTGACGGCGCGTCAGCCGAATGACTTGCGCTTCGTGTGGGGCTCGATGATCTTCAGCTGCGCGGTGATGTTCTGCTTGATGACGCTGTCGTTGCCGCTGTACTGGTAGATCTGCAGCAGCTCCTGGAACGCGGCGCGGGCCTCGTACCACTGCTGCGAGCGCAGCATGGAGTAGGCGTTGGTGTACTTCGTGGTAATCTGCTCGATGAGCTTCTGCTCGACCTCGGCGAAGTGCAGCTGGTCGATGCCGTCGAAGGAGTCCTTCCTGGCGAACGCGAGGGCGAGCTTGTAGTGGTAGTGCGAGAGGAAGAGGCCTTCGGAGCGGGCCTCGATGCGGGCGTACCACGTGCGCGCCTCGCTGAGGTGGCTCTCGGCCTCGCGTTCGTTTTCGGTGCGTTTGAACGGGCGGCGGACCTCGGCGGAGATCTGCTGGTTGGTCAGCTGCGGCGCGGACTGGGCGGCGGCCTTCTTCGGCTTGCCGACCGCGGCGAGCACGATGCCGATGACCATGACCACGCCGATGTAGATCGCGATGCTGACCCAGAGCTTGGAGCGGCCGGACATCTTCGGGCCGGTGTCCTGCACGACGGGCGCGGCGACCTCGGCGGCGCCGGGGGTGGGCGTGAAGTTGACCGCGAAGATCTTGTGCTTGCCGATGCCGACGACGTCGCCGGGGTTCAGCGGTCGGCTCTGGCCGGTCTTGACCTTCTTGCCGTTGACGGTGCAGCCGTTGGAGCTGTGGCAGACGAGGTACCAGTGTCCGTCGTGGAACTGCAGGTCGCCGTGGTGTCGCGACAGGTGAGCCTCATCGAGGGAGATGTGGTTCTCGGGGGCGCGGCCGAAGCTGATGGTTGGGTCGGTGAGGGTGACCTGGTAACCGGCCTGCGGGCCCTGCATCATCTGGACGCGGATCATCGATTCCATGCGTGTGTCGCTCTTTCTCGGAACGTGAGTCACTTACCCGGTCGACGCGTGAGGCGTCGAACGAACTGCCCGTCATGATAGCAGGCCGGGTCACGCCGGACCCGTCCGCGGCGCGGGCGGCGTGGCGGGCTCACCACGGCATCAGGTTGCCCTCGAGGTACGAGAGGATGATCGGGCCGAACACCACGAGCACCACGGCCATGAGGATGAGCATGGACGGGGCGAGGATCTTCATCGACGCCGACGCGCTGGCCTCCTCGGCGCGGACGCTGCGGAGCATGCGGATCATGCCGGACTGGTTCTTGAGGATGGTGGACAGCGGCGTGCCGAGCGCCTCGGCCTGGTTGATGGCGCCGACGACGGAGCGCAGTGCGTCGAGCGGGATGCGGTTGGCCATGTTCTGCAGGGCGACGGCGCGGGTGGCGCCGAACTCGATCTCGCTCTGGACGATGCGCAGCTCCTGGTTCAGCTCGTCGTCGGGCTCGTCGTGCACGAGCGTGTCGATGGCCTCGGTGAACGTCGCGCCGGCTTCCATCATCAGGGCGACGAGGTCGAGCGTGTAGGGCAGCTTGCGGCTGATCTTCTTCGTGCGCCCGAACGCCGCCTCGCTGAGGCTCCACATCGGGATCGCGAAGCCGACGACCGGCATGACCAGCACCATCAGCAGGTCGAACTGGCTGAGCTGGAGCAGCAGGACGCCGGTGGACAGCGCGCCGACGGCCACGCCGCTGGCGATGCAGATCGACACGTATTCGTCGACGCTGTAGCCGCTGGGGTTGCCGGACGCCTCGAGGTTCTGGCGGATCTTGTCGCGGAAGAACGGGAACCGCTGCGCCAGCAGCATCGCGAATCCCATGAGCTGGCCGATGACCGGCTGCTCGAAGATCGTCACGCGGTTCTCGAGGCCCAGCTCGATGGCGATGCGGCGGGTGATCGGCGGCTCGGGGCGGACCGGGTAGCGGAACAGCGACCAGATCAGCAGGAACACCGAGCTGAACTGGAGCATCGCCAACACGATCTGTCCGAAGTCGATGGCCATAGTCGTTAGATATCCACCTGCATGATGCGCCGGATCCACATGCCGCCGGTCGCGATCATCACGATCGCCACGAGCAGCAGCAGTCGGCCCATCGGCTCGGTGATCAGACGCGACGCGCCGGTCGGGTCGATCAGGTAGAGCACGAAGAAGATCACGAACGGCATGAGGCTCATGAACAGCGCCTGGGCGCGACCCTGCGCGGTCAGCGCCTTGAGCTTGCCCTCGAGGCGCTGGATCTCGCGGATCGCCTCGGCGATGCGGTCGAGCGACTGGCCCATGTCGCCGCCGCGGTCGCGGTGGGCCTGCACGGCGGTGAACATGAGTCGGTAGTAGCTGGAGCCGATGCGGTTGGCGGCGTTCTGCATGGCGAGGCTGAGGTCGATGCCGAGCTCGTACTCGCGCATGAGCTGCTGGAACTCCTGGCGGATCGGGCCGTGGCCGTTGCGGACGAGCAGCTGCATGGACTGCACGAGGTTGAGCCCCGCACGGACGCCGGACGCGAGCGTCGTGATGCCGTCGACGATCTGCTCGTCGAGCGTCCGCAGGCGTGACTCCTCGAGGTGGTTGATCACGACCGGCGGCAGGGCCAGGGCGATCACGGCGCCGATGAGGAACCAGAACGTGGACGCGAGGAACAGCCCGAGGACCAGGCCGCAGCCCAGCACGCCCATGACGGTGAGCATCATCGCCACGCGCGGCGGGATGTCCATGAGCAGCTGGCGGTTGAGCACGTTGTCGTAGCGCTGCTCCTGCCGCAGCCACGCGTCACGGATGATCGCCGCGCCGTAGTAGACGAACAGCGCCACGCCGAAGAAGCCGCAGATCGAGATCAACGCGGTGTATGTGATGTCGTGCGTGGTCATGGCGGTGGCGGCGTCGTGGGGTTACAGGAACAGGTCTACGTCGAGCAGGCCCTGCTCGATCATGTTCTGGGTGAACGTCGGGATGTAGCCGGTGTGTCGCAGGCGCGGCTGGGCCGGGTCCTTGAGCGTGAAGATGTGCTCGAGGCGCACGCGCTTGGACTCGAGGTCGATCTCCGTGACCTCGCTGATGGCGGTGATGCGGCGTCGGCCGTTGGGGAACCGCGTGACCTGCACGATCAGGTCGACCGCGGAGACGATCTGCTCGCGGATCGCGGGCATCGGCATGTCCACGGCCATGAGGACCATGGTCTCCATGCGGCCGACGGCGTCTTCGGGGCTGTTGGCGTGCAGCGTGGACAGCGAGCCGTCGTGGCCCGTGTTCATCGCCTGCAGCATGTCGAGACACTCGGCGCCGCGACACTCGCCGACGATGATGCGGTCGGGACGCATACGCAGCGAGTTGCGCACCAGGTCGCGGATCGTGTACGACCCGCGGCCCTCGATGTTCGCCGGGCGGCCCTCGAGGCCCACGACGTGCGGCTGCGGGAGCTGGAGCTCGGCGGACTCCTCGATCGTGATGATGCGCTCGGTCGGCCGCGCGTACGCCGACATGACGTTCAGCAGCGTCGTCTTACCCGAGCCGGTGCCGCCGGAGATGATGATGTTCTTGCGGCCGGTGACGCAGCCCTGCAGGAACCGCGCGCACTGCTCGGACAGCGAGCCGCGCTCGATCAGGTCGTCGACGGTGAACGGGATCCACGCGAACTTGCGGATGGTGATCGTCGGGCCGACCAGCGACAGCGGCGGGATGATCACGTTGACGCGGCTGCCGTCGAGCAGGCGCGCGTCGACCAGCGGCGACGACTGATCCACGCGGCGACCGACCGGCGTGAGGATGCGCTCGATCACGCCCATCAGCACCTCGTCGCTGAAGAAGCTGCGCGTGGTCGGCTGGATCACGCCGTTCTTCTCCACGTAGATCGCGTCCTTGCCGACGACCATGATTTCCGTGACGTTCGCCATCTCCAGCAGGTCCTGCAGCGGACCGAGCCCGAGCATGATGTCCTTGAGGTCCTTGCCGATCACGCGGCGGACGACGTACTGCTTGAGCCGCGGCTGGACCTGCGGCAGGTGCTGACGGAACAGGTCGTCGAACGATTCCTCCGCGGCCTGCAGGTCCTCCTGCACGCTCGTGGGGTCGAACAGCAGCGGCATCATGTCGACCATCGAGCTGACGAGCTCGACGATCGCGCGGTCCGCCGCGGCGTCCTCGGGGCTCTTGGCCTGCTCGGCGCGGTACTCGGTCTGCACCTTGCCCGTGCACTGACGCACCACCTCGGCCGTCACCAGCCGCTCGATGTGCATCTTGACCATGTGGTCGATCAGCTCGACGTTGAGCTTCGCGGCGTGCTGATCGAGGATCTGGTTGAGGTTGATGTCGATCTGCGCGATGTACGCCGGGTCGTGCTTGTTGATCTGACCCGTCACGCGGAGGTTGAGCCGCTCGATCAGGTCCGCGTGCACCTGCTGCTCGAACGCCACCAGCGCCTTCTGCAGCTGCTTGGTCTTCTCGGCGTCGGACAGCGCGCGGCCCGGCCGGACCAGCGCCAGCGAGAACTGCGCGATCTGCAGCTCGTCGCCGAAGTCCAGGCGGATCGGGTTGCCGGGCATCACGTCGCGGTTGGCCACCGTCAGCGACGACCGGCTCATGTTCTCCACGAACAGCTGGTTGCCCTTCAGGAAGATCCGCGCGTGCTTCTTGGCGACGAAGGGGCCCTTGAGCACGATCGTGCAGTTGTCGTCGCGGCCCACGAGGATGGGGCTGCCGTTGACCTGCAGCGTCGTGCGGGTGTTAGCCGTGTTGTCGTAGAGCCAGAATTCCATTGATCACCGAAGACTGTAAACGCACCCGGGAGACGATCGCGTATCGAACCGCGGCGGGGCCGGCACGCCGGGCGTCACCGGGCCCTGGCGCTCGTGTCGATCCGCAGCTTCGTCAGCACGTCCGGATTGACCTTGCCCTGGTACTGCGTGACCGTGTCGTCGGGACGCCGCACGACGATGTTGAACCCGTCCTTACCTACACGCTCGGCGATCGCCACAATCTGCACCGCCTCCGGCCCCTTCAACGCCACGGTGATGGAGCTGAAGCTGGTCGACATGCGGCCGGAGTCGACGGTCGAACGCCCCACCGTCAGCACCTTCACACGCTCGATGACGACCGCGGTCTGCGGGACCTTGCCGGCCTCGGGGATCGTCGCGAGGATGTCGATCCACATGCCCGGCTTGAGCAGGCCCGACACGCCGCCGCGCGCGTCGACGGGGATCGGCACGGCCTTGTGATCCGTCGGGATGCTCTCCTCGGGGATCGTGCCGGAGTCCTGGAACATGTCGTACGACAGATACTCGTTCTCGCGCGCCGGACGCATCACGCGCTTCTCGAGCTGCAGACGCATCGTCGAGCGGTCGCCCTTCTTGTCGATGACCACGCCGATGAGGCTGTCGGCGTACTGCTCGGGGATCTCGTGCGTGCGCAGATCCTTTTCCTTGAGCTTATGACCGACCTCGAGCGGCTTGATGATGCGGTAGACGGTCACCGTCTGCCCCTCGATCGCCTTGGTCTTCTGCGTGATGTAAAGGTTGGTGAGGATGACGGTGAGCAGGCCCATGCCGACGGCGACAAGGACGAGCGTCATGTTGCCGCCGCCTCCGGGCTTGCGAGCGCCGCTCGGGCCGGCGCCAACCGGGGGCATCTGCGGATTGGGAACCTGAGTCATGTTTCAAGAACCTCAGAAACTGGGAACGGTCACATAGTGTAGCGGAAGATCAGGCTTAGTCGAACCGCACGACCCGCCTGACGCACCCGCACGAGCAGCGCCTGCCCGTCGCGCCGGAACACGTGGTTCGTCGTTGGGTTCGACGTCGCGGCGTCGGCCTTGAATCCGCCCCGCTCGGCCGCTTGCCGGTAGTACAACGACACCTGATCGACGGTTGCGTCGGGGATCGTCCACACCCCCATCTGCTGCACCCAACCGTCCGCCGTCTGCTCGTACCCGAGCAGCAGTTGAGCACCATTGTAGAGCGGCAGATCGGCCGGGACGCCCTTCAACGGTTTACCTCCGCCGGGCATCGACGCGGCCCCCTCGGCGCCGAACAACCCCGCAACGTCCGATAGCCCGTCGTCCGACTTGCCGTCGCCGCAGCACGTCGGATCTTTCTCGGCCGCGCCGGTGTGCGCCACGCCGGTGTCCGCCGACACCGGCGCGCCGGTCGCCGCGGCCGCGGTCTCGCGCGCGTTATTCAGGCGCACGGCGATCCACGTCGTGACGATCAGCAGCGCCACCACGATGACGGACAGCTTGATAACGATCGGAGATGGACGACGCTGGCTGCTCAACGGCGCGCGTTCTGCGGAGCGTCGTTACCCGACGCCGGGTCTTCCGCGGTCGGGTCGGAGTCGGAGTCGTCGGCGGCCTGCTCGGGGTCGACGATGGGGCCGCGGTAACCCCACGAACGGACGTACAGCGTGCGGATCAGGCCGGCGAGGCTGTCGGCCGGCTGCTCGGGGCCGCCGCAGCACTCGCGGTCGGCGGTGCCGTCGATGGCGTCGAGCTGCTCGTCGAACGGCATGAAGAACGCGTCGCGCACGGCGCGGAGGTGGCCGCGGCCGTTGCCGCCGACGTCCTCCCAGCGGTCGTCGCTGGCGCGCCAGTCGTGCGTGTATTCCCACGCGTCGGCGATGCGGATGTGGCGACGACGCAGCAGGCTCTCCTCTTCGGGATTGCCGATCTCCTTGCGGGAGATGCTCGTGGCGCCCTCCCAGCGGGCGCGCTGGCGGTCGGTGCCCTGGACGCCGAACGCCTCGTGCCGCCCGCGCGGGTTGCGGTGCGTGTCGTCGGGGTTGTACAGCCACGTGTCGGCGAGGATCGCCGCGTCGGGTGAGATGTCGTTCGCTGCAAGCGTGAACTTCTCGTAGGGCTCTTCGGGGAACACGCCGTCCGTGCCGATGTGTGTGATGTTCAGCGCCTTGTTGTCGAAGAACAGCGTGTTGAGCTGCGGGTTGCCGTTGGACTCGTCGGAGCCCGGCCGCGGCGCGCCGTCGACGTCGCGCCACGTCTCGTAGCGGACCATCACGGTGGTCTTCTGCGCCTCGATCATCAGCCGACCGAAGTAGAACAGCAGCGCGATGATCACCACGATCAGCGGGATGACCAGCACGAACTCGGCCATCGCCGTGCCGCGGAACCGTTTGTATTTCTTGCTGATGAGGTTCATCGTCGTGTCCTCGCCGCGCGGGGCGCGGTCGATAGTCGGTCAGTGTTGCAGCATCGGCGTGGCCAGGCCGCGCGTCGCTTCGAGGTACTTGAGCACCGCCTCGTGGTCGTCGGCGTCGCGCACGTCGCTCGCCTCACCCATCTGCGACGACATGCCGTCGACCCAGTCGTCGTAGCTGTTGACCGGCTCGAGCTCCGCACGCCACATCTGCGTCCACAGGTCCCACGAGTGGTTGTTGAACACCTTCGCCTGCGCGATGGAGAACAGGTACGGCGACGGACGCCCGCCGCGGAACCGCGCCGCCCACGCCTGCGGCTTGTCGTGACGGTACGCCACGGCCATGTAGCTGAGGTACTGACGCCGGGTGTCGAGGTCGTCCTGCTCCACCTGGTCGTGCCGCAGACGCATCGGCGACGGCGCGTCGTCGGCGCTGGGGTCGAAGCCCTCGTAAGGGTTGTCCAGGTCGTCGGCGTTGCCGGTGTTGATGCCGGCGAACGCGAAGTGGTCGACGCGGTAGACCGGCTGCGGCTGGTAGATCGGCGAGCCGTCGTCGTTCGTGCCGATGATGATCGGGTCGATGCCGATGCTGCGGTCCCAGAACACCTGGTATTCCCAGTTGTCCCGCCAGACGTAGTCGGCGGTCTGCTCGGCGCGCCACCGGCGCGGGTCGCGCCAGCCGGACTGCACGCTCATGCGGCCGTTGAGGTTGTCCACGAGCTGCCACGTGCCGGGCGTGAGGAACTTCGCGTCGTCCATCGCGTACTTGCTCTTGATCTCCACGACGAAGAACGCGGTCTCCTTGATCGGCGGCGTGCGCGCGTCGGCGATGGCCACCGCTTCGTCGAAGTTCGTCACCCACTCGGGGTTGAGGATGTCACGCCGCCAGCCGCGGTTGATCATGCGGCCGTCGTGGCTGCACCCGCCGTGATACCACACCTCGTAGCCCTGGTTGTCGAGGTAGCCGGGGTCCAGCGGATCGGGCCAGATCAACGCCAGCGTCGCGTCGGTCATGCGGCGGTGGTACCAGTCGTAACGTGTCAGGTCGAGGTTGCGCGCCACGTAGCACGACACGCGGCGCTTGAGCCAGGTCAGCGGCCCGTAGGTGCGATACGCGTAGGGGATCCACTCGCGGCCGACCCACTGGCCGTCACCGCCGCCGGGCCCGCCGCCGATCGGCACGTCGCGGCCCGCGCCGCCGCCGCCGCCGGAATCCGAGCCGGGCACGTACGTGCCGCCCTCCCAGTGGCCCAGCCGGTCACGCCAGCCGTACACCGCGTCCCACGGCCCGCGCCGGATCAGCGGGTCGTCCTCGTCCTCGGGCAGCATGCCCATGCGCGCCGGTCGCTCGAGGTCGTCGAAGTGGCCGCGCTGCACCGGGATCTCCGGCCGCAGCGGCAGCAGCGTGATGCCCGCGTCGGACTCGTCGCGGAAGTTCGCGTGTCCGCCCTCGACGCCGGCGACCTGCACCATCGACGGGAACTCGTCGGTCAGGCCCTGGTTCAGCTCGTCCAGCGCCGTCATCGCACGCCAGAGGTAGCCGCCGGTGTTGTACCGCGTCATCTCGTCGACGTTGACCTGCTGGAACAGGTCGTTGACGGTGGTCAGGTCCTGGATCTGCGTGTCGAAGTCCCCCAGCATGATCGTGAGGGTGTTGTTGACGATGTCGTAGAGGGCCTTGGGGCTGTTGCCGGTGCCGGTGTTGAGCTGCTCGGCGAGGCGGTTGCGCCAGGCGACGGACTCACGGAGGGAGTAGTCGGTGGTGCGGGGCATGGTGTGCAGCACGGGCACCAGGGCCGCGTACCGCGCCATCTCGACGTTGTTGGCCGCGACCGTGTTCAGCGTGCGGGCGGCCCACACGCTGGCGGCCTTGGCCGAGGCGTCGGCGTTGTTCTGCGCCGAGATGCGGTTGTTGACCTGCTGGCCGGTGTTGATGACGAACATCACCAGCGCCGCCAGCAGAAAGATCGCCAGCAGGAAGATCACGAGGATCACACCCCGCTCTCGCTGACTCCCGTACGGCCCTGTATTCATGCCCTGCATCGATCTGCGCTCCTGGTTACCTGATCCGCCCCTCGACCTCGACGATCAGCAACTCCACGTCCCGGGTCTTTTTCAGTGCCTGGGCGTTGAGGAACTTCGCCTTCGCAGCCCCCCACTGCTTGAGCTCCATGAAGTCCTTGCCCTGCTTGATCAGGCCGTCGTACTCCGTGTCGTCCTTCAGTTTGACGACGTCGTCGGCCTTGATCCCGGCTTCCGCCGCAAGTTTTAACGCGTCATTGAACGATTTAATTGCAAGCCCGAATTTTCCGGCCTGGCGGAGCTTGATGCCCTCGCCGACGTACCCGTCGTAGGTCTGCAGCAGCGAGACCTTCCGCTGGATCGCCAGGGCCTCCTCGTCGTTGGGGTCCAGGGCCAGCGCCGAACGCAGGTTCTGGTTCGTCCCGGCCAGGTCGCGCGAGCGGAACGACTCGATCGCCTTGTTGACGTAGACCCGGATCTGGGCGGCCTGGATCTTGGCGATCGTCGCGGTGTCCGACTGGATCTCCTGCGCCTTGTTGTACAGGTTGATCGCCGCCTCGTAGTTGCCCTTGCGCGCCTCGACGTCCGCCGTCCGCAGCAGCGCCGTCCGCTTGTCGGCCAGCTGCATCGCCATCATCCGCTGCTTGGCCACGGGGTTCGGCCAGTAGCCGTCCGACTCGGCGTACTTGTTGTACGCGGTCTCCATGTCCTTGGCGGCCTCGGCCTTCTCGGCCTCGCCGAACGCGATCTGCCCCTTGAGCTGCGCGATCTTGTCGGTCCACTTCTTGTCGGGCGTGAGCCGGTTGACCTCCGCGTACTGCTTGATCGCCTCGGTCAGCTTGCCGTCGGCCTCGGCCTCGGTCGCCTTACGCATCGCCTCGGCGAGGTTGTTCCGCTTGGCGTTGTCCGCCATCAGCTTGCGGATCTCCTCGTTGCCCGGCCAGCGCTCCAGCGCCTTGGCCAGCACCGTGTCCGCCTCGAAGTAGCGCTCCTGCGCCGTCAGCGCCTTGGCCTCGGCCAGCACCTTCTCGACCTCCTTGGCCATCGTCCGCTCGTTGATCCGACGCTCGAGGGCCGCGAGGATCGACTGCTCCTCGGGGATCGGGTTCAGCGTCGTCTGGCGGATCTGCTGCAGGTAGCTGCGCGCCGCGTCGTAGTTCGCGTCGTCGATGTTGCCGGCGATCTTCTTCGCCTCGCTGACAAACGCCCGGCGCCGCTTGGCCTCGTCGTCGTGCTGGTCGATCTGCGCCAGCAGGCTCGGGGCCGCGGCCTTCGTGCGCTCGTTGCCGTAGATCAGGTCCTGCGACTTGCCCAACGCCTCGCGCACCTGGTCGTACGTCGCGATCGCGTCGTCGTACTGCTCGGCGACCGTCTGATCCTCCGCCGCCTTCATCCCCATCCGCGCGTCGCACACCAGCGCGTACGAACCGGCGCCGACGCCGAGGATCGGATCGTTCGGCCACTCCCCGGCGAGCTCCTGGAACATGTCCTTGGCGTTGGTGAACTGGTCGTCCTTGAACGTCTGGATCGCCTGATTGAACAGCGTCATCGCCTCGGCGCGTTTCTGGTCGCCGGCCTGCTGTTTCTTGTTCTGCTGGACCAGCATGAAGCCGCCGATCACCACGACCTGCACGAGCAGGATGATGCCGAGGATCATCGGCAGCTTGCTGCGCTCGGGCAGCTGCGCGGTCGCCTGGTCGAAGCCGCCGGACGGATTCGCCTGCCCCGGCGCCATGCCCGCGCCCATCGGCGGCGCACCTGCCCCACCGGCGGGCGCGGCGCCCGCGGCGGCCGGTTGCGGCTGCGCCCCGCGGCTGAAGTGACGCTGGATCGTCTCCAGCAGCACGTTGCCCGAGGGGATGCGCTGGCCGGGGTCCTTCGCCATCAGTCGCGCCACCAGATCGCCCAGCACCGCGGGCACCTGCGGATTGATCTGCTGCGCCGGCGGGGCCGAGACACGCGGGTTCGTGTGCCACTTCATCCACCGCATCGCCTGGTTCCGCTGGTCGCGCATCACCGCCTTGAACTGCTGCTCGAACTCCGGGCGGCCGATCAGCATCTCGTACGCGATCATGCCCAGGGCGTACATGTCCGCCCGGCCGTCGAGCTGCTGTTCGCTGAACTGCTCCGGCGACATGTACTGCGCCGTGCCCATCTCCTGCGACTCCTGCTCGGCCATCACCGTCGCCTGGCCGAAGTCCGCGACCTTCGCCTTGCCGTCCTGCGTCAGCAGGATGTTGCCGGGCTTGAGGTCGCGGTGGATGATGCCGGCGTCGTGGATCGCCTGCAGCCCCTGCGCCACGTCGCGGATGATCGTCAGCGCCTGGAGCACGGGGACCGGGCCGTTGACCTGCTGCAGCGCCTGCGCGAGCGACGGGCCGTCGACGTACTCCATCACGACGAACACGCCGCGCTGGTCCGACACGCAGTCGATGACGTTGACGAGGTTGGGGTGGTCCTGCGAGACCTTCTTCTGCAGCGCCGCCTCCTGGCGGAACTTCTCGATGAAGACCTGGTCGACCATCTCGGGCGACGCGATCTGCTTGATCGCCACGAAGCGGTTGAGCAGGCTGTCGAAGCCGCGCCAGACGATGCCGGCGCCGCCGCTGGCCAGCTGCTCCTGGACGTCAAAGTGAACGAGCTTATCCCCGGGCTTGAGACCGGGGACCATGGTGTTGGCTGTAGACTGATTCATGAGCAAACGATCTGCTTAAGGGTGCGTGTGTTCCCGTGATGCCACCGCGCCGCGCGCGGACCCCGGCCGGGAACCCGGGCGTCACGGCAGGCGTGGCACGTCGGGCTCCGGGGGCATTTTATCCAACACACCCTCGTTGGTCAGGGTTGCGTGGGCGGCGACGTTCATATATCTCGAACGCCCGTCCACGTGCGTCCCGTCGGCAAAGATCTGATTCACGTAAGGCACCGGCAGGTTCAGCCGGTGATAGACCACCACGCGGATGGGGTCTTTCGGGTCGAACTTGCCGCCGTCCATCGGCTCGAACGTCACTTCCGAGCCTTCCTCGGCGACCGGGCGGAACAGCGCGATGTCGGTGAATTCCGCGGCGTAGGCCAGGCGGTTCTCCATCTTCGCGGTGATCCACGGCGGGGCCGGCTGCCCGTAGGCGCTGTAGAACTCGTTGAGCCCGCTGACGAATCCGCTGGTGGAGATGTCGCCGTTGGGGTTGCCGCCGCCGACGTCGCCGGACGCCGGCACGAGCGCGAACACCGCGGCGCGCCAGATGGCGTCGCGCTTCGTCGAGCCGGGCGTGTTGTCGTACTCGTTGGCCGGGGAGTCGGGGTACTCGGTGGGCACCTGCACGATCGCGGCCCGCGCCGCGGCGAACGCCGAGTAGTGCACGAAGATGTTGCCCGCCATCAGGAACGTCACCTGGGCGAGCAGGAGGATCACGAACAGCAGGATCGGCATCAGCAGGGCGAACTCGATCGTCGCGGTGCCGCCGGTGTCCGCCGCGAGGCTGTCACCCGACGCCCGTCGCTTGCCGACGCGCACCGCCGCACGCAGCAGCACCGCCGCCGCGACCAGCGACACGAGCATCAGCACCAGGCAAAGGATCGACAGCGGACTGGTGAGCGTCCCCCACCAGAAGTCCGCCGGGGTATCGGTTATGGATGTCTGAGCCATGCTCACCTCTCTGGCGTAAGACGCGCTCGACCCCTCAAAAAGCCGCCCAGGGCGTGTGGACCTTCAGCAGGATCTCGATCCCCGCCACGATGCCCCCGACGCAAAACCCGAACGTGAACGGGATCTTCTCCGTGTTCGTGTCCAGGTCCGGCTTGACCTTCGCCGAGAGCATCAGCACCGCGCCGAACAACCGTGCGAAGGTTTGCTTGACCAGCCCCTTGCGGATCATCACGAAGATCGCGAACAGGGCGTTGATCAGCACGCCGTAGAACGTCGTGGCCACGACCAGTTCCCAGCTGGCGCTCAGCGCTCCGGCGGCCGCCATGACCTTCACGTCCCCGCCGCCGACCAGTCCGAGTGCGAACATCGCGGCGAAGGGGATGAGCCCGGCGACGAGCCCGAACGTAGAAAGCTGCAGGCCGTCCCACGCGGAGTGGGCGGCCTGGCTGGCGTCTAGTGCGCCGGAGAGCGTTGCCCAGAGGATTCCGAGCAAAGCCGCGGTTACGGTCAGGGCGTTAGGCACCTTCCTGGTGCGGATATCGATGATCGCCGAGGCGATCAACATCGCCGACAGCAGACCGAACGCGACCCAATCACCCCAGGGCGCCCCAGAGGCCGCTTCGCTGGGCATCAGAAGGTCGGGTCGTAGTCCTCGGAACCGTCACGGACCTCGCTGGCCTCGCCGCCGGTCCACTCGGTGATCCAGTCACGGAAGTAGATCAGCAGGCCGAGCAGCGGAAGGACCACAGCCGCGATGATAAGCAGCTTCTCCAGGCCTTCGGCGCCGGTCTCGTCGTTGTACAGACGCTTGGCAAAATTGATCAGACTCTTCATCGGTAGCTCCTTGTCGCCGGGTCGTCCGGCTCTCTCAGAAAACTGATACACGAGCGTGCCACCCGTGGTTTCATCCTCACGGGAACGGTAATGAATTGACGGTGGTCATCATCTGGTAATGGCCCACCAGCGTTTCCATCGCCAGTCGAATCACGTAGAAGCTCGGGATCCCGATCGTCGCCAGCAATAAAGCCCACTCCAGCGTCGTCGCGCCGGACTCATCCCGGCGCAGATCGCCAGCTCCCTCGGGCGCTTCGGCAACATCGGATTCGTTTGTAAGCTCTTTCATATCTATATTCTACGCGTCGTCAGGCGACTCTTCCATGTGCGGCTCTTCCCCGTCCCCCTCTAATCCGAACACGGGGGCGGTCAACTCGGTAACCATTTCCTCGTGTTCAAATTTGAGCCGTTTAGCGAGGATAGAACGCACGCCGGTCCATTTTAATTGCATGTGTTTTCCGGTTTCATCTTCCATCCGCTCCATCCGAAAAACGTCCTGCAGGTGGTAGTTACCGTCCTCCCCGATCGGCAGCACCTCCGCGATCGCGCTGCACACGCGGGCGCCGGACATGTGCCGCGTCATCTGCACGATCACGTCGATCGCGCTGGCGGCCTGGCTCCGCAGGGCGTACAGCGGCAGCTCGACCTTGCTCATTAACGCCATTGTTTCCAGACGGTTAAGCGCATCGTAAGGGTTATTCGCGTGCAGCGTGCCCATCGAGCCGCCGTGGCCGGAGGTCATCGCCTGGATCATGTCCAGCGCCTCGCCGCCGCGCACCTCGCCGATCACGATCCGGTCCGGCCGCAGTCGCAGCGACGAGCGGAACAGCTCGCGGATGCCCACGTGGCCCCGCCCGTAGCGGTCCGGCGGCTTGGTCTCCATGCTGATCACGTGGTCCTGCTGCAGCTGCAGCTCCGAGCTGTCCTCGATCACGACAATACGGCTCGTATTCGGAATGTAGCTCGACAACGCGTTCAGCAGCGACGTCTTGCCCGAACTCGTGCCGCCCGCCACCAGCACGTTCGCCTCCGCGTTGACCGCGATCCGCAGGTACTCGCAGATCTGGTCCGTCAGCGAACCGATGTGCACCAGCCAGTCGATGTCCAGCATCGACTTGGAGAACTTACGAATCGTCATCGCCATGCCGAACCGGCTGCACGGCTCCTTCGCCACGTGCACACGCGAGCCGTCCGGCAGACGGGCGTCGATCAGCGACGCCTCGTCGTACAGCGACTTGCCCGTGAACTGCAGAATGTTGTTCACCGCCGCGGCGTACGCGTCGCGGTCCGGGAACACCTCCGGCACCTTCGACATCTTGCCGTCCATCTCGACGTAGATCTCGTCGAACTTGTTGACCATCACCTCCGCCACACGCGTGTTGTCGAGATACTTCTTGATCGGCGCCAGGTAGTGCGCCACCGTCGCGGCGAAGATCTCCTGCTTCGACGTCTCAAGCTTCGTCTGTTCCTCTGCGCCTGATGAAATCATGGGCCGGCTTCCTGAAAGGTGTTGCCCGAAAGTGTATATCGGCCAAACCCGATTGACCAAACAATCGGCGCGGCTTTCCGGTTTCAGCGACCGGGAACCAGAACCCGCCAGGGATTCTCACATCAGGCAATCGCGGGGCTCACAGTCCTACATTCGCCGCGGATCGGGCGATTTGCCTTGGCCCGCCCCAACGTGGCCGCTATCCTCGTCCCATCCCAGACGGAGGAGAACGACGTGGCGGAACTGCTCACCTTTGAAAGCCTCGCCGCCTTCATCACGCTCGCCGTGATGGAGGTGGTGCTCGGCATCGACAACCTCGTCTTCATCGCCGTCCTCGCCGACAAGCTCGAAGAGGCCAAACAGAACAAGGCCCGACGCCTCGGACTGTTCCTCGCCATGTTCGTCCGAATCGCCATGCTCATGACCCTCGGCTGGATCATGGGGCTGACCACCGGCCTGCTCACCATCGAGCCCGGCTCCACACTCGACCTCATCGGGTTCGACGAAACCTACATCCTCACCTGGCGAGACGTGATCCTCCTGGTCGGCGGCGGCTACCTCGTCTACTCCGCCACACGCGAGATCCACGACAAGGTCGAAGGCGTCGAGCACGAACTCGAAGACGCCGAGAAGGCCGGCGTGTCCTTCAAGGCCGTCATCACGCAGATCGTCCTCATGGACATCATCTTCTCCCTCGACTCGGTCATCACCGCCGTGGGCATGGTCGAGCAGGGCGACCACCGGGCGCACTGGGTGCCGCTGGCGATCATGATCTCCGCCGTCGTCGTCGCCGTGGCCGTGATGATGTGGTTCAGCGCCCCCATCGCCAACTTCATCAAACGCCACCCCACCACCAAGATGCTCGCCCTGTCGTTCCTCATGCTCATCGGCGTCATGCTTGTCGCCGAAGGCCTGCACCACCACATCAACAAGGGCTACATCTACTCCGCGATGGTGTTCAGCATCTTCGTCGAGCTGCTCAACATCCGCGCCCACAAGAAAGCCCGCATCAAAAACCGCGGCGTCCCGGCCGACGTCAAGACCTGAGTGAATGGAGGACAGGAGACAGGAGACAGGGAACAGTGCAAGCATCTGCGGCCACCCGCTGCCTCCTGTCCCCTGTCTCCTGCCTCCAGTCTCCTGTCTCCTGCCCACGTCCTTGACCGCCCCGCCACTTCCCACAATAATGCTTGGCCGCCCACGGGCGGACCCATTCCCCAATGGGGGCGTAGCTCAGCTGGGAGAGCGCTTGCATGGCATGCAAGAGGTCGGCGGTTCGATCCCGCTCGCCTCCATTTAGACGAAGCCCTGACCCGGAAACAGGTTAGGGCTTTTTCTATGCGCAGACGGAAAACCCAAGTGACCCGCGCAAACGGGTCACGTGACCCGCGCATTGAGGAAAAACGGTCTGAGGCTCGGGGAATCTGCGGGGCGAGCGAGGGGAATCATGCAAGAGGTCGGATGCGGTAGAATCTGCCCGATGTTCCGAGAGGAAACTCAAAGTCTGCTTGACCGATTGTGTGTCGAACTCGGATTCTGCCTCCCACCCGCTGAGCAGGAGCGTCTTTGTAACGCGCCGCCCGTCGAGGTTGACGCTTTTGCTGAGGAAGTATTTCGCGCAGAGGGACTCAAACCTTCACGCGGCTCCCTTTACACGCAGGTTCGCGACATGGTCAACGATGCATTCGAGAACGCAGCGGCTGCGCGTGACACTTTCTTGATTGCCAACGAGTCGAACGTTAGCCCTGACGGCTTGCTTCGACTGAAAGTCATCCGTGACGTTGATGACACCACGTTGGGCTTTGAGGGGTATCCCTGGCATACCCATGGTGATGTCATTGCAGGCGAACTCGAACTCATCGGCGAACGTGGCGTTTCCCCAGAAGACGCTGCGTGCCGCTTCATTCAGGATGTCGTTTCTGGACGCATGCCGATTGGCGTTGTTCGCGTTGATGGACAAATCACAGATGTATGGGCTTCATACCTGCCCAACACGGACGACCCATACCGACCGGATTTAGAGCATCTCGAACTGCGACGCTGGGACGGAAAGCCGTGGCGTGACGAGTAATCCTCAATTCGCCGCTGGTTGCCTTCTACCATTTAACAGAATCAGCCATCTCTGTGTCGCCTGTCTAAACCGGACGCCACCTGAGCCGACCAGCGACGAAGGATGGTATAATTTAATGACTGGCAAGCGACAGACAAGGAGGTCCGATGCGCTGCCCACCCCAAACATACCTCATCGCCTTAATGACGCTGTTCCCCAGCGCAATAATTGGATGCGACAGCCAATCACTAACTGAAGAATCCAAATACCCCTCTGAAAAGACGCAAACTGCATCGCTATATGGCCGCATGCGACATGCTGCGACTCCTCCAGAAAAGGACATCCAACAGACTCTGTTCGCGCATATCGGCGAAGTTCAAACAGATGAAGGTATCTTTCATGTCGCGGTCCAGCGCCTGATTCTGACGGGAATGCTTTCACCACGGGGACAGCCCGCTTACCTAATGCTCTTTGACTCGGAGGCGCACCTCGTGGCTCAGTAGGAGGTTATGCGCGGTTGGTTTAATTGCTTGCGCTGGGCGCAGTTCGCGTCCATGCTGTTGTTGCAAGATTTCCTTCAACACAAAGGAGCAACAGCGATGGAACGCGAACTTTGGTCTTGGATCATGCGGGCGATTCGCGACGTGAGCCGAACCACCCGGGACACAGCTTACCATACCCACGGCACGGACAAGATCGTCCGCGTGTATTTGTGGGCGGTGCTGCACGACCGACCCACCTGCTGGGCGTGCGATCGACGGGCCTGGGACCGTCGCACGCGACCCGAGCGTCTGCCGTCGCAGCCGACGATGAGCCGGCGGCTTCGCAGCGTTGCGGTGCGTCGATTCATGCAGCGGCTGGGTCGTCGGCTCAACGGGCGTCTGCCCAGCCGACACCCGCTGTTCAAGGTGATCGATGGCAAGCCGTTGACCGTCGCGCCGCACAGCCGTGATCGCCACGCGACCTGGGGCTACGGCGCCGGCCACCGTGCCCGGGGATACAAGCTGCACCTGGTCGACAGCGGTAAACCCATGCCCGAGCACTTCGCCGTCACCACGCTCAAGGTCGCCGAGGCCCGTGTCGCCCGGCGTCTGGTGCCGCGCCTCACCGGCGCCGGCTATCTGCTGGCCGACGCGGCCTACGACGACGATCGACTCTATCGCAGCGCCGCGGCAACTGGCCACCGCTTCGTGGCGCCTCGACGACGTCAGTACACCGGTGTTTATGCCGGCAAGCCCTTTCACCCCGATCGACTGCGGGCCGTGGCTACCCTCGAATCCAATCCGCCCTTGGGCGACCGATTTGGCGATCATCTGATGCACATCCGACGTCAGATCGAGACCACCTTCGGCAACCTCGCCAGCTTCGGCGCGGGCCTGACTCACCTGCCACCGTGGGTCCGCGGATTGTGCCGCGTCAGACTGTTCGTCCACGCCAAACTCCTGATCAACGCCGCCAGGATTCGGAGGCTACGTGCATAACCTCCAGTATAGATGCGCATATCTCGCGCCCGCCGAGCCGCTGTGGTGCGAAGGCTCTCGCGTGTATCTGTTTGGATTCGGCGGGTTTCGAGGCGTCACGGTAGACCCGCGCATCCTCAAAATCACGGATGAAGACCAAGACCCAGTAGGAAACGTTTTGGACTTCTCGCGCGGTCCAACACAGGCGCTCCTGACGCGACAGAAGAAGTATGGTAGTTCGGGCGGAATCGACCACGACCCGTGGGAGCGGCAATAGAGACACCTGACCCGCCGTCACAATAGCCGCCCACACACGATGCCCCGACTGCGCGCCGATCACGTTCACGCACTCCGTCGACATGGTTCGCAAGAGCCCGTGACCGGCGCCCCCTCCCCCCCCCGAAAAAATCGCGGAGGCGACCCGGTCGGGGTACGATTCGAATGTTCCCCAACCGGCCGCTCGGCCAGGGAGTCTTGCCATGCAGACCAACGCCAAGACCGAGACCACCATCGACGAGGTCGCCGACGGCATCTACCGCATCAACACGCCGCTGTACATCGACGCGATTCCCGGCGGGTTCAATATCAGTCAGTACCTCGTGGTCGACGACGAGCCGCTCGTCTTTCACACGGGCTGGCGGAAGTGGTTCCCGTTCGTGTCCGAGGCGATCTCGAAGGTGATCCCGCTCGACACGATCCGGCACGTGGGATACTCGCACTTCGAGGGCGACGAGGCCGGGGCGATGAACCAGTTCCTGGACGTCGCGCCGCAGGCGACGCCGTTCGCGAGTCACGTGAGCGTGATGACGTCGCTGATGGACCAGGCGGACCGGCCGGGACGCGGGCTGGCGAACGGCGAGACGTTCTCGACGGGCAGGAAGACGTGGCGTTGGATGGACACGCCGCACGTGCCGCACGGGTGGGACTGCGGCGTGCTGTTCGACGAGTCGACGGGCACGCTGCTGTGCGGCGACCTGTTCACACAGGCCGGGGCGAAGACACCCGCCGTCACCGAGTCCGAGATCCTCTCGGCCAGCGAGATGATGCGCAAGCCGATGGATTACTACGCGCACGCCACGAAGACCGCGACGATCCTCGAGGGTCTGGCGGCACTGAATCCCACGACGCTGGCGTGTCAGCACGGCAGCGCGTACCGCGGCGACGGTGCGGCGCTTCTGCGCGAGCTGGGGTCGATCCTGGAAGCCGAGTTCCAGGCCGAGATGGCCAAGGCGCCGGACGCGCGGGGCGGGTGACCGATCACCGTCGGGGCAGTTCGAAAGCGAGGACACGATGCAAACGAGGCACGGACGATCGCTGGCGATGTGGTGTTGCGCGTGCGCGATGTGGGCGGCGGCCGTCGCGGGGTGCGCGACGACGACGAACCGCGACGCGACGAGTGCGACGCTGCACCGCCCCGCCGCGCGGGTGTTGCCCGATCTGTTCATGTGGCGCGACACGTGCAACGTCTACGTGCTGCGCGACGGCGACGCGGCGCTGCTGATCAACGTCGGCGCCGGTGAGGTCGTCGACCACCTCGCCGACCTCGGCGTGAAGCGCGTCGAGTGGGTGCTGATGACCGATCACCACCGCGAGCAGTGCCAGGGCGTCGACCGGCTCGACCGTGGCGTGACGAAGATCGCCGCGCCCGCCGGGGAACGCGACCTGTTCGAGAAGCCGACCGACTTCCGCAGGTGGTTCCCGAAGCTGGGCGACAGGTACACGGTGCACGGCGCGAGCTACGTGCGGCCGCCCGCGCGGGCGATCGCAATCGACAGGGCGCTGAAGCCGGGCGAGGTGTTCACGTGGCGCGGCTACGCGATCCAATGCGTCGACACGCCGGGCCACGCGCCGGGCGGGATGAGCTACGTGATCCGCCGCGGGCCGACGGCGATCGCGTTCACCGGCGGCGTCATGCGCGACGGCGCCCGCATGACCAACTGGTACGACACCGAGTGGGACTACGGCTTCGCCAAGGGACTCGACACGCTGATCAAATCCGTCGACACGCTGATCGCGTGGAAGCCGGAGGTCGCGCTGCCGTCGCAGGGCCCGGTGATCCACGACGCGACGGCGCAGCTCACCGGGTATCACGACAAGCTCACGGCGTTCCGCGCGGATTACGTGCGGGGGTACCCGGTGTTCAACGGGACGGACGCCGACAGCGACGCGGTGTCGACGCCGACGGAGGTGCCGCTGATCAACCAGGTCACGCCGCACCTTTACAAGCTGAGCCACAAGACGAAGGGCAAGAACTTCGCCATCATCATCGCCGACGACGGGCACGCGCTGGTGCTCGACTGCGGGCTGTTCCCCGAGAAGATGCTCGACGAGATCCTCGACGGGCTGCGCGAGCACATGGGTCTCAAGCAGATCGACGCGATGTGGATCTCGCACATGCACGGCGACCACTTCCTGCTCGGGCCGGTGATGCGCGAGAAGCACGGCGCGCAGATGTGGACGCTCGACACGATCGTCGACAAGTGCGAGCACCCGCGACGCTACGACTACTGCGCCCTCGTGTCGTCCTACGGCGACGGGTTCGACGGCATGCCGATCGACAAGGGGTTCCGCAGCGGCGAGAGCGTGATGTGGGAGGGCTACCGCGTGCAGGTCGACTGGATGCCGGGGCAGACGGAGTTCGGCTGCAGCCTCTGGCTCGACATCGACGGCAAGCGGATCGTGTTCACCGGCGACAACCTGTTCGGCAATCCCTCGGACCCCAAGCAGAACGGCCACGAGTGCGTCGTCGCTCGCAACAGCTCGATCATCGAGGAGGGCTACCTCGTCGGCAGCCGATACCTGCTCGACCTCAAGCCCGACATCGTGATGGGCAGCCACTCTTACGTGATGGGCGACCCGATGCCGTTCCTGCGGCGGTACCACGCGTGGTCGAAGCGGATCATCAACCTCTACCAGGGCCTGATGCCCGACCGCGACTACGAGTACGGCTACGACCCGTACTGGGTCTCGGCGTACCCGTACCGCGTCGACCTGACGACGAGCGACGAGCAGCAGGTGACGATCACCGTGCGCAACTTCCGCGACGCGCCGCAGCGACATCACGTCGTGCTGGACCTGCCGGACGGCGTTACGGCGGACCCGCCCGTGCTTGACGGCGTGGTCGACGCAAAGAGCCGCGCCAGCTACCCCGTGACGCTGCACGTGGATCGCGCGAAGGTCGCGCAGGGCCTGCAGATCGTGCCGTTCGATATCACGCTCGACGGGCGACACTACGGCGAGCTGTTCGACTTCGTCATGCAGGCGCGCGAGTGAACGCCCTCGCCCTTTCAGGGAGAGGGCCGGGGCGAGGATGAGTCAACCGAAGGTTTCGCTCGTTTCACGACGGATGTGACGCGTCCGCTGATCCATCCCCCTCACCCAGCCTCTCCCCCATTGGGGGAGAGGGGTTGAAGACACCTGCGGTCAGCGCGGCAGCGACCAGTCGACGGTGTCGGTGACGCTGAGGAAGAAGCTGTGCTGCGCCTCGACGACGATCGTGTTGGCCCCGGCGTGCAGGTGGACGGGCGTGCGGTCGGAGCCGAGGTACTCGCCCTTCCACTCGGACCGCTCGTAGATGCGATGGCCGTTGAGCCACACGGCGGTGATGGACGAGCCGGTGTTGATGACGGCGTCGCGCTCGGCGGGCGAGTCGATGGCGCTCACGGCGACGGTGTTCATGCCACGCTTGTAGGGCAGGTGCGTCGCGTACCCGCGCAGCTGGTCCTGGTAGTTCCACGAGTGCGTCGGGTCGGCGAGCCGCTGGTTGAACTTGTCGATGACGGGCAGCGTGATGTGCTTCCACGTGTCGTCGACGGTGAGCGACGCGACGGCGTCGCTGGTCAGCGGCGTGTCCTCCGGCGTCAGCGTCACGGCCCAATCGGTCACCACGCCCGGCAGCAGGTTGAGGTCGAGCGACTGCGGCACGGTCACGTCGGCGTAGCCGAGCGTCTTGAGCAGCGACTCGGCGATGAGCTGGTAGCCCGGGAACGTCGGCAGGTCGACCTTGTTCTGCACGTTGCCGCGGCCGGTGCCGCCGTTGGCGCGGAACACCGCGTCGATGTCCGCGAGCCGATAGCCGCGTTCCTTCGCGAGCCGGCGGAACACGGCGTTGTACTGATCGAGCAGCGGCTGCCGCTCGGCGCTGTCGATCTCGAGCGGGTACGACGTGGTGAGGATCGGCTCGACGCCCGCGGCCACGAGGCGATCACAGAGACGCACGATCGCCGCGTCGAATTCCTCGATCGGCCGGGGCTCACCGGCGCGGGCGATGTCGGCGCCGAACTCGAGCACGGCGTAGTCGGGCTTGTAGCGCGTGACGTACTTGGCGAAGTCGGTGTCGTCGAACCACAGGCGGAACGCGATCGCGGCGTTGTAGAGCCTGGGCGCCTCGGCGTCGGGCAGGCCGCGCAACGCCTGGTTGATCAGCAGCAGGTGCGTCTCGCGCGACGTCATGCGGTCGCCGAGGAACAGCACGCGTGCGCCGGGCTTGATGCGCGACGGCGCCGCGGGTCGATCGGCGGATGCGGCCAGCGTGCCGGCCGCGACCGACGCGTCGGGCGTGGCGCGATCGGGTCGGCCGAAGCGCGAACCGTCGAAGCTGATCGACATGAACTCGCCGCGTGTGACGTCGACGCGGCCGGCCTCGTGGCCGACGATCGGCACGACGCTGGCGCTGTCGAGCGACCGCGCCGCGACGACGCCGCGGAACACGTGCACCTCTGTCGCGCCGTCGTCCTCGACGCTGACGCCGAACTCCGTGCCGAGGTCGACGACGTCGGCGGTGGGCGTGACGACGCGGAAGCCGATGGCGCGTTCGGGCACGTCGACGGTGACGTTGCCGCGCCTCAGCCGCACGGCCTTGGGGTCGATGACCTCGACCTCCGCCGGGCCGATGAGCTTGAGCTTCGCGCCGCTGATCATGGTGACGGTGGCGACGCCGGCGTCGAGCCGCAGCGCGCCCGCGGCGACCGTGCCGTCGGGGCGCGGCCGCGCCGGGCCGTCGGCCCAGTGCGCGTCGTCGGCCTTCGACAGCTCGCCGACCATCGCGGGCCGATCGACCGCGCGGTTCTGCTGCACGATCTTCACCCACATCCCGGCGACGACCGCCAGCAACGCCGCGATCGCGCCCCACGTGCCGATCCGCGCGATCGTCGAACGCGAGCGCCCCGCCCCGCCGCGCACCGGCGCGTCGACAGACCAGCGGAACGCCTCGACCTGCTCGGCCTCGAGCGACAGATCCGCGTGGATGTCGAAGTACTCGACGTACACGCGCCGCGCCCCGGCGTCGCGCTCGAGCAGTTCGCCCAGCGCCGCCTGCTCGTCGTCGGCGAGGCGGCCGTCGATCAACGCCGCGATCCATTCGTGCAACTGTTCCCGGTTGGACTGGTCCATGTCGATCCTCGCTTCTCCCGCAATTCCCGCTCGCCCCGTTGTCGTCGTCCCCGCGGTCGTTCGCGCCGCGTCACTTCACGTCGGCGCCTCTCCCGTCGTCAGGTCACGTCCGCCAGCTTCTCGGTCACGCACGCGTGCAGCGCCTTGCGGATGCGCGCCAGCGACTTGTACATCACGTTGGGCGTCTGCCCCGTATCCTCCGCCAACTGCTGCACCGTCGCCTGCTTGTCCGCGTAACGCCGCTCCACCAGCACGCGGTCCGTCTCCGCCAGCTTCGACAGGCAGTCGCGCAACGCCTCGCGCCGCTGCTCGGCCCGGCGGTGACGGTCCTCGTGCGACTCGGCCAACTGCTCGACCAGCGTCTCGCTGAGGAACGTGTACCGCCGCTTTCGCCGGTGGTGCATCAGCACCTCGTACCGCGCGAACCGCTTGGCCCACGGCAGGAACGGCCGGTCGACGTCGTACTCGTCGAACTTCTTCCACAGCGCCGCGGCCGTCTCCTGCACCACGTCCTGCGCGTCGGCCAGCGAACCGGTCAGCGGCAGCACGTACCGCATCAGGTCGTCCTGGTGCTGCACGAGCAGGCGTACGAACAATGTCGGATCGGCGTCACTCACGGCGTGTCTCCGTATGTCATCTGCACAACGCAGGCGATTCCGCCGCGCGGCCGGCAACATTTTCCGCCGGGCGGGTCGGGCATCGCTGTGACCATCTTACGCGGCCAGCGCACGGACATGCGGTTGCGGGGACCGGCCGACCGCGTGTCAGCGGGCGGGTTCGTCGTCGTCGTGCAGCACGCGGTACGCGGGCGTGTCGAGGTCGTCGAACTGCCCACCGCGTGTCGCCCAGATGAAGCCCGCGACCGCGGCGGCGGCAAGCAGGATCGCGACCGGCAAGGCGATGTAGAGCACGCTCATGACGCACCTCCATCCGTACGGACCGGCGCGTTGGCGAACGTGCGACCGGCGATCGAGAGGGTCAGCACGGTGAACGAGCTGACGGGCATGAGCACGGCGGCGAGCAGCGGGCTGATGAGGCCGCACGCCGCGAGGCTGACGGTCAGCACGTTGTAGCCGAGCGACACGGCGAGGTTGCGGCGGACGTTGCGGACGGTGCGATGGGCGCCGTCGAGCAGGTCGACGATCGGCATGAGGCCGGGCCGCGCGACGTAGACCTGCGCCGCGGCGAGGCTGGCTTCGGCGCCGCCGTGCACCGCGACGCCGACGGTCGCCGCGCCGAGCGCCGCGGCGTCGTTGACGCCGTCACCGACCATCACGACCGGGCCGTCGTTCGCCGCCAGCCGCTCGCGCACGACGCGCGCCTTATCCTCCGGCGTGACGCGCCCGTGCGCGTCGGCCGCGTTGATCCCGAGCCGCGCGGCGACACGCTGGACGACACGCGGGTGATCGCCGCTGAGCACGCCGATGCGCCAGCCGCGTCGGCGCAGCGCGTCGACCGCCTCCGCCGCGTCGGGCCGCAGCGTGTCGCCCACGCCCGCGACCGCGACCACCATGCCGTCAACCGCGACCATCACGCCGGTCAGCCCGTCATCGACGCACGCCTCGACGGTGTCGATCGCCCAGACGGACAGCTCGACGCCGCGCGCACGCAGGTACGGCGCGCCGCCGATCTCGACGCGTCGGCCATCGACCGTGCCGCCGATGCCACCGTCGGGCGACTGGCGGACGTCGGTCGCGGTGAGCGCGTGACTCTCTCTCCCTGCCAGGGAGAGGGCCGGGGTGAGGGTCGAGCCATCGGGCACGGCGTGCGCCCGCTCAGGCGACGGCGCGTCCGATGATCCATCGCTTTCACCCAGCCTCTCCCCCACTCGGGGGAGAGGGGTTTCTGCGCTGCCATCCTCACACTGCGTCAGCGCCCGCGCGATCGGGTGCGTCGAGTGCGCCTCGACCGCCGCGGCGAGCTCGCGCGCCGATTCGTCGCCGATCCATCGCTCAACGGTGAGCCGCCCCGTCGTCAGCGTGCCGGTCTTGTCGAGCAGGATCGTGCCGGGGCGTGACAGGCGCTGCAGCGTGTCGCCGCCCTTGATCAGCATCTGCCGCTGCGCCGCGCGGCCGAGCGCGACCGCCAGCACCAGCGGCGTCGCCAGCCCCAGCGCACACGGGCACGCCACGATCAGCAGCGCCACCGCGTGGTCCGCCGCGTGCAACGGATCGAGCACCAGCCACGCCGCGAACGACGCCGACGCCAGCGCGATCGCCACCACGACGAACCACCCCGCGATGCGATCCGCCCACTGCACGATCGGCGCTCGCTCGCTAGTCGCCCGCTCCACCAGCGCCATCAGCCGCCCGGCACGCGTGTCGGCGCCCGTGTGCTCGACACGCACACGCAATGTCGTGCCCGTGTTGACCGTCCCGGCGAACACGCGGTCGCCCGCGCGCACCTCGACCGGCGTCGACTCGCCCGTCAGCAGCGCCGCGTCGACCGCCCCGCCGCCCTGCTCGATCACACCGTCGACCGGCACCGACTCACCGGCGCGGACCTCCACCACGTCACCCGCCTCGATCGACTCAACCGACACGTCGCGCACCGCTTCGATTCCGTCCGCACGTGTCTCGACGCGTCGACACGCGCTCGGCCACAGCGAGAACAGCAGCTCGACGGTGTCCGTCGCACGCGTCTGCTGACGACGCTGGATGAACCGGCCGACCAGCAGCAGCAACACCAGCACGGCGAGCGAGTCGAAGTAGATGTCGCCGCGGCCGAGCACCGTGTTGACCACGCCCGCGGCGCCGCCCGCCGTGAGCCCCAGCGCGATCGGCAGGTCGAGGTGCGCCGTGCGCGTGCGGAGCGCCGCGAGCGCGCCGCGGAAGAACCCCGCGCCGGGCCAGGCCAGCGCGAGCAGGCCGATGCCCATGCTCACCCACCGCAGCACCGTGTGCGTCGTGGCGTCCATGCCGCTGTATTCACCGGCGTAGAGCGCGACGGCGATCAGCATCGCGTTGCCCGCGCACGCCCCGGCGACGGCGATGCGGACGAGCGCGGCCCGATCCTCGGCGAGGCGCACACGCCGCTGCTCGACGCCGCGCGCCGCGTGCGGCGGGTAGCCGAGCCGATCGAGCGCCCGCGCGATCGTCGACAGCGTCGTCGCGGCGGCGTCCCACGTGATCTGCACGACGCCGGTGCGCAGCGACAGGCGTGACTCGATGACGCCGGGCACGATGCGTGGCAGCTTTTCGACGAGCCAGACGCACGCGGCGCAGTGCACGCCCTCCAGCAGCAGCTCCGTCGTGGCCGCGCCGTCGGGGCGCGAGCGGACGTAGACGCGGGCGAACGCCGCGTCGTCGAACTCGTCGTAGGCCCGGCCGGTGGTCGCGGCGGGCGCGATCGACGTGTCGGCGGCCGCGTCGTCACGCATGCGGTAGTAGGGATCGAGGCCGTGGTCGTGGATCATGGACCAGACGGTGCGGCAGCCGTCGCAGCAGAACTGCGTCGCGGCGTCGGGTCGCGTGTCGACCAGGCCGCGCGGGACGGGCAGGCCGCAGTGCGTGCAGCGGACGGCGACGTTGCACGCCGCGTCACCGGCGCGGGTGCGTGCGTCGGCGTCGGTTGCGCGGTCGCGCAGGTCGGTCGGGATGTCACGGCTTAACGTGGTCATGGCACGGCGGTGTGGTTGGTACGGTGCGTGTGGGCGTCGACGCGGAATCGGTCGCGTTAGCGGGTGACGTTGTGGACGTCGCCGCGTGCGCGGGTGAGAGCAGGTCGAACATCGCGGGGTCGACGTGCAGTCGGACGGCGATGGTGACGAGGCCGACGACGATGATTGCGGCTGCGGTGACGACGGGCAGTCGATCGCCGAGCGCGGCGGTGAGCGTGCGGAGGCCGAGGCCGAGGCCGAGCATGATCGGCAGCGTGCCGGACCAGAACGCGAGCATCACGGCGGCGCCCCACGCGGGGTGCGCGACGCCCGCGGCCGTCGCGGCGAAGGCCCACAGCCAGCCGCACGGCAGCAGCGTCGACAGCAGGCCGATCGCCAGGGCGCGACGTGCGGGGGTGAGTCGCATCGCGGCGCGTTGCGCGGCGAACAGCGTGCGTTGGATCGGCCCCGGCGTCGGGCCGGTCGGCGGCACGGAGCGGCGCCACACGCGTAGTCCCCTGATGCGCAGCAGCGCCGCCCCGCCGCCGATGACCATGACCGCGCCCGCGAGCACCGCCGCGACGCGCGACACGCCGACCATCGTTCCGCCGAGGTCGAGCGCCGCGCCGAGCGACCCGGCGATCAGGCCGAGCGCGGTGTACGTGATCAGCCGCCCGGTGTGATAGGCCGCGGCGACGCGCCAGCCGAGCCGGCCCGCGCCGCCGTCACACGCCCCGCCTTCGCCGCGTCCGTCGCCGCTGCCGCCGCCGCAGATGAACGCGACGAACGGCCCGCACATGCCCGCGCAGTGCAAACTGCCGAGCAGGCTGGCGACGAAGACGGTGGCGAGCAGGGTCAACATGACGGAGACCGGTACGGGTGTGCGATGGACGGGGAATCAGTTGATCGACAACTGCAGCGACGTGGTGAACGTGTCGGCGCCGCGGCGGGCGGTGACACGCAGTTCCCACAGCCCGGCGCGACGCGCGTCGAGCGGCACGGCGTAGACGCCCGGGTCCGACGTCGCGTGCAGCGTCAATGTCAGGCGATCGTTGGCCCGCACGTCGGCGAACGCGACGGCCTCGACCGCGGCGTGCTCGATCGGCGCGCCCGACGCGTCGCGCAGCGTCAGGGTCAGCGTCCGGCGGCTCAGCGCGTCGCGCGTGTCGCCGACCGTGGCCTCGGCCGACCAGCCGAGCGCCGCGCTGCGGCGGACCTCGGCCATGTGGTCGTCCCAGTGCAGGGCCTTGTCGTGGTAGTCGTCGACGATCGCGACGGACGGATCGCTGTTGGCGATGGCCATGACGGACACGCAGAGCGTCACGTGCGAGGCGAGCAGGCCGAGGACGATCGCGGGCCAGACCCAGCGGCGCGGTGGACGCACGGCGGTTGTCGCGGGCGGCGCCGGTGTGGCCGATGCAGCTGTTGTGGTATCGAGTTCGTCAGCCATTGCCGGCGTCTCCTTCGTTGGGGGTCGGCGCGGCGCCGATCGGGCCGAGCATGCGGCAGGTGACCTTCTGCTCGAACGTGCCCGCGGCGTTGGTGATGCGGAGCGTGACGTTGAGGTGGCCCGCGACGTAGGCGTCGCGCGGGGCGGCGATCACGATGCCCTCGGTCTGCGACCCGCCAGGCTCGATCCGCATCCCGTCGCCCATGTCCGTGACGATCCGCGCCGCGCTGCCTGCCTCGGTCGCGAGGACGTACACGGCCGGCTCGGCGGTGCGGTTGGTGATCTTGATCCGCATGCTGTTGGACACCTCGCCGGAGGGCAGCACGGTGAACGGCTCGCCGAAGTTGCGCAGCAACGTCACGTCGGCCGCGGGGCGCAAGCCCATCGCCACGGCGAACAGCGTCAGCACGATCATCAGCACAGCGGGGTACAACACGACGCGGGCGCGCAGCACCTTGACGGGCTTACCGGCCATCGCGTCCTGTGAGCTGTAACGGATCAGCCCCGTAGCGCGGCCGATCTTCGTCATCACCGCGTCGCAGGCGTCGACGCACTGGGCGCAGCCGATGCACTCCATCTGCAGGCCCTTGCGGATGTCGATGCCGGTCGGGCACGTGGTGACGCACTGGTGACAGTCGACGCAGTCGCCGTGCACGCGCAGCTCGACGGGCGTGTCGCGTTCCATCTTGCCGCGCGGCTCGCCGCGCTTCTCGTCGTAGCTGATGATCAGCGACTTGCGGTCGAGCAGCACCGACTGAAACCGCCCGTACGGGCACGCGATGATGCACATCTGCTCGCGGAAGTAGCAGAAGTCGAACATCATCATCGCGGTGGTGCCCGCCATGACGACGAACGCGACGGGGTGATCGAACGGCGAGCCGAGGATCCAGTGCCGCAGGTTCGTCACGCCGACGAAATACGCCAGGAACGTGTGGGCGAGGTAGACCGAGAGGATGAAATACGTGACGTAGCGCGCGACGCGGCGGAGTCCGCGGTTCTTGATCTTCGGCATGCCGCCCTTGCCGGTGGTCCCGGCGAAAAAGCGTTCGATCGGGCGGTAGACGAATTCCATGTAGACCGTCTGCGGGCACGCCCAGCCGCACCACACGCGACCGAACAACGCGGTGAGCAGGAAGATCGTGATCAGCACGGCGACCATGAACAGCGCCAGCAACAGCGTGTCGGTCGGCAGGAAGGTGTAGCCGAACAGCGTGAAGTGGCGGTTGATGATGTCGAGGAGGATCGCGGGCTTGCCGTTGATGCTCGTGTAGGGCAGCAGCGTGAAGACGGCGATCAGCGCGTAGGCGACGACGCGGCGCATCGTCAGGAAGCGGCCGCGGCTGACCTTCGGGCGCAGCCAGCGGCGGCGGCCGTCGGAGCCGAGCGTTGAGAGGACCTGTTCCTCCGGCTGCAGCAGCGTTTGGTTGTTGGGCGTCATGACAAACTCCTTCCTCCCGCGCATTTCCCTCTCCCTTCAAGCGAGAGGGCCGGGGTGAGGGTGGGTCGCTCGCAGCGTCGCGTTGACCGCACTGATCGCGACGCGACCGACGAACCAACCCCCTCACCCAGCCTCTCCCCCGCTCGGGGGAGAGGAGTCATCACTTCGGCGCGTCCGGCTTGGCCGGCGTCTCGGCGTCCGCGGGCTTGTCGGGCACGGGCCACGGTGGCGGCACGTCGCCCTCGGGCGGACGCGGACCGCTGAGGTTCTGCCCGCGGAGGCTGGCGACATACGACGCGACGAGCACGATCTCGTTGGGCGACAGGCGTGTCTTCCAAGCGGGCATCGCGCCCTTCGCCGCGCCGTTGCTGATCACCGTGCCGAAGTCACCGATCTGCTTGATGTTCTTGTAGCGATCGTCCGTCATGTTCGGCCCGACGAGCCCCTCGCCCTGCTTGCCGTGGCACGAGATGCAGTTGGTCTGGAACACGGTGCGACCGACATCGAGCCACTGCGGCTCGTTGAGGAAGCGTGCGATCGTCTCGCCGTTGACCTCGAGCTGCCCGAGCGCGGCGAACTGCTTGTCGAAGTTGCGCTTCACCTCGGCGCTGTACGCCTCGTCGCGCGTCCAGCCGTAGATGCTGATGTGGAAGAACACGAAGTAGCACACGGCGAAGGCGATGCAGCAGTGAAACACCAGCCACCACCAGCCGGGCGTGGGGTTGTCATACTCCTGGATGCCGTCGTAGTTGTGGCCGGTCAGGATGTCCTTGTACTTCTTGTCAGACATGGCCGTTCTCCTCGCCATGATCCAGCGGCAGGTTGGCCGCGTGGTCGATTTCGGACTTTGAGCGGAGCAGCGCCCCGGCGAGGATCGCGGCGAAGGCCACCGTGAACAGCACCAGCGCGACGATGGGGTATTCGGTCATCTGTGCGGACTGCATGACTTCGCGGAGCATGGTCACTGCGCTCCTTTCGCGGAGTTGTCGGCCGACGCGGCGGCGACGGGCGTGGGCGTGGGCGTGGGCTGCGGCGCGGCGGGTTTCGCGTCGGGCTGCTTGTAGATGTCGGTGCCGAGGCGCTGCAGGTAGGCGATGAGCGCGATGACCTGCGTGTCCTCGAGGGCGACGTCGTGTTGGAATGTCGGCGGTGCGTTGTCGGGCACGCGGCGCGGGTCGCCCCCGCCGGCCTGCTGACGCAGCTCGTCGGCGATCTGCTTCGCCTGCGCCCTGGCGACGGAGATCGGGTCGTTGAGCACCGCGTCGTCGTACGGCGCGCCGAGGTAGTGCGCGGCTCGCAGGCGGACGGGGATCGACGCGAAATCGAGCTTTTTGCGCTCGAACCAGCCGTAGTTCGGCATGATGGAGTTGGGCGTGACCTGCGGCGGGTCCTGGAAGTGCAGCAGGTGCCAGAGGTGCGACTGCTTGCCGCCCTCGCGCGCCAGGTCCGGCCCGATGCGCCGGCTGCCCCACTGGAACGGGTGGTCGTAGACGAACTCGCCGGGCTTCGAGTAATCGCCGTAGCGTTTGGTCTCGGCGAGGATCGGGCGGATCATCTGCGAGTGACAGTTGTAGCAACCCTCGGAGACGTAGATGTCGCGCCCGGCGAGCTCCAGCGGCGTGTACGGCTTGACGCTCGCGATCGTCGGCACGTTCGACCGGATCAGGAACGTCGGCACGATCTCGAACAGCGACGCGACGATCACCGCGATCGTCGTCCACACGGTGAAACGCAGCGGCAGACGCTCCCACTTGCGGTGCCACCACATCGTCGACCACACGTCGAGCTTCTTGCCGATCTCCGCCACGCCCTGGAGCTGCGACTCGGGCCTGACCTCTGGCGTGAAGTCGTCGTCGCTCAGCGGCGCGGCCTGGTGCTCGGTCTCGGTGTACGTCGCCGGGCGGCTCTTCCACGTCATCGCGAAGTTGAACGCCGCGATGCCCACGCCCGTGAGGTACATGCCGCCGCCGATCGCACGCATCCAGTAGTACGGGATGATCCGAGTGACGGTCTCGACGAAGTCGGGGTACATCAGCCGCCCGTTCTCGTCCAGCGCCCGCCACATCAGGCCCTGTGTCAGGCCCGCGATGTACATCGCCACGATGTAGAGCAGGATGCCGATCGTGCCGAGCCAGAAGTGCCACTCGGCGAGCTTCTGGCTGTAGAGCTTTGTCTGGAACAGACGCGGCAGCAGGAAATACATCATGCCGAAGGTCATAAACCCGTTCCACCCGAGCGCGCCCGCGTGCACGTGGCCGATCGTCCAGTCGGTGTAGTGGCTCAGGGCGTTGACGGACTTGACCGACATCATCGGGCCTTCGAACGTGGCCATCATGTAGAACGTGATGCCGACGACGAAGAACTTGAGCACGGGGTCGGAGGTGACCTTGTGCCACGCCCCGCGGAGCGTGAGCAGGCCGTTGATCCCGCCGCCCCACGACGGCATCCACAGCATCACGCTGAAGATCATGCCGAGCGTCGACGCCCACTCCGGCAGCGCCGTGTAGTGCAGGTGGTGCGGACCGGCCCAGATGTAGATGAACACCAGCGACCAGAAGTGCACGATCGACAGCCGGTAGCTGAACACCGGGCGGTCCGCGGCCTTCGGCACGAAGTAGTACATCATGCCCAGGAACGGCGTGGTCAGGAAAAACGCCACGGCGTTGTGGCCGTACCACCACTGCATGAACGCGTCCTGCACGCCGGCGTAGATCGAGTAGCTCTTGAACAGCCCCGCCGGGACCACGAGGTTGTTGAACACATGCAGCACGGCGACGGTGATGATCGTGGCGATGTAGAACCAGATCGCCACGTACATGTGGCGCTCGCGCCGCGTCTTGAGCGTCATGAAGAAGTTGACGCCGAAGAACGCCACCCACACCACCGCGATCAGCAGGTCGATGGGCCACTCCAGCTCCGCGTACTCCTTGCTCTGCGTCACGCCCGCCGGCAGCGTCAGCGCGGCCAGGACGATGATCAGCTGCCAGCCCCAGAAGTGCAGCTGGCCGAGCATGTCGGACCACATGCGCGCCTTGAGCAGGCGTTGCGTCGAGTAGTAGATCGCGGCGAACACGGCGTTGCCGGCGAACGCGAAGATCGCGGCGTTGGTGTGCAGCGGGCGGAGCCTGCCGAACGTCAGGAACGGCAACCCGAAGCTGAGCCGCGGAAACGCCAGCTGCAGCGCGATGAACAGGCCGACCGACATCGCCACCAGCGCCCAGAGCAGCGTCGCGGTGAGGAACATGCGGACGATCGCATCGTTATAGGTAAACGTTTCGAGGCGCGCGGTCGGCGCGGCGCCGGGCGTCGGGGCGACTTTCTCCGACCCGCTCGCATCCGTTGGATGGTTCATGACTGGGCACTCCTCGGGCTGTGACAAACAACAACTCCGCCCAACGTAGATCAAGCCCAAATCGGCCGGAATGCGGGTAGCCACCTATCGCGCTATCGGTGAAACCCTGAACGTGCGTACGCCGAGGTGCGCCGGCACATTTCAAAGGCAGCGAAGCATGTTAATGCGTGATTAGTGCGCAGTCGCGCGTGGGCGGGTCGCGTTTCGGGGGCGTTGCGTGATCGGTCTGGCGTGTTTGCATGCGTTGGCACGCACTTTGCAAATTCGATCGGCGTCGAGCTTACGACGTGGCGAGCTCGAGGGACGACGTGGTCCCCGCAACAGGCGTTGTTGCGCGACATCCCCTGAACCCTCAACACAACCCGTGGGCGATAGAGCCCGCCATGCTGTGTGAGCGCGGCCAGCTTGAATAGCCGCAGCGCGGTCGCTGCGCCTTAAACTTGCCGCACACACGCACAAGACAGGAGTGACAGTCAGAATGAACACCACCCCACTACACCGCAGCCCCATGGCCCTCCTCACCGCAGCCGTGCTGGCGCTGGTCCTCGCTCCGGCCGGCCTCCGCGCCGAGGGAGAAGCGAAGCCGGTCGCCGAGCCGCCGCCGGCCGAGGCGCCGATGAAGGAGAAGTCGGTCCTCGATGACTTCACCGACGCCATCGTCGGCGGTCAGTTCAAGATCGACCTGCGCCTCCGCTTCGAGCACGTCAACGACGAGTCGCCGTCGCCGCCGTCGACGCCCGGTCGCCGCGGGCAGGGCTACGCCTTCACCGAACGACTCCGCCTCGGCTACGGCACCAAGCCCCTCTACGGCTTCAGCGTCTACGGCGAGTTCGAGGACATCCGCGCCGCCAACCCCGACGACTACCACGACGGCGTGAACCACAACACCACCGAGGCCCTCATCGCCGATCCCCCGGACACCGAACTCAACCAGGGCTACCTCAAGTACGAGTACGAGAAGATGTTCACCTTCATCGGCGGACGTCAGCGCATCAAGCTCGACGACGACCGGTTCATCGGCAACGTCGGCTGGCGGCAGAACGAGCAGACCTTCGACGCGTTCACCTTCAAGGTCACGCCCATCGAGAAGCTCGACATCTACTACGGCTACATCTTCAACGTGAACCGCATCTTCGGCGAAGACGCCGACCTCGACTTCCAGTCCGACTCGCACATCATCAACGCCTCCTACACCGTCGCGCCGTGGCTGAAGGTGGTCGGCTTCGGCTACCTGCTCGACTTCGACAACTCCCCGGTCAACTCGTGCAACACCTTCGGCTTCCGCCTCACCGGCACCTACGCGTTCGACGAGACGTGGTCCGCGTCCTACATCGGCTCGTTCGCGCACCAGACGGACGCCGGTGACAGCCCGCTCGAATACGAAGCAAACTACTACCTGATCGACGGCTCGGTGACGCGCAAGGGCTGGGGCACGGCCGGCATCGGCTACGAGGTCCTCGGCACAGACGACGGCGTCGCTTCCTTCCGCACGCCCCTGGCCACCGGCCACGCGTTCAACGGCTGGGCCGATGTGTTCCTGACCACGCCTCCGCAGGGACTCCGCGATCTGTACTTCTACGCCGCCACCACCCTGCCGTGGGAGATCAAGGGCAAGGTCGTGTTCCACATCTACGACGGCGTGGAAGACGGCCCCGACCTCGGCCAGGAATTCGACATCGTGTTCTCCAAGGCCATCACCAAGAACATCACCATCCTGGCCAAGTACGCCGACTACTGGAGCGACCTGGGCCCGGCCGACCGCCGCAAGGTCTGGCTGCAGGTTGAATTCAAATTCTGACACGCCACGCGTGTTCATGGCCGTGTGCCTCAAGCGTGGTCCGTTCCGAAAGGGGCGGGCCACGTTTTTCTTTTTGCTTCCCTTTCACCGGGTTTTAGATACAATTTGCGACCTTCCAGGCGTTTCGGGGTTTGAATCAGGGGAGATCGTTGCCGCGGCCTCGCGTGTGAAACGCCGCCGCGGCGGATGCGAGAAACGTGACGCCCGCCGGAGAACGGGCGCCAAGGCGTTGGACGGTCGCGGCCAGGCCGCGCGGAAAAGGAGCAAAGATGATGAGCAGACGCAACATGCAATCGTTGTGGCGGCGGTTGATCGGTACACCCCCGCGGCGGCGCGACCGCCGACGTCGGCCAGCCCGGCCCGACACGCAGCCGCTCTTCGAGGCCCTCGAGCCACGCGTGCTGATGTCCGCCACCGTCCTCGGCAGCGTCAACGACCAGCAGGTCACCGCCCCGGTCACCAACCAGGTCATCGCCAACCTCGCCAGCCTCTTCAACGACCCGGCGATCAACGGCTCGGTCACCAAGTTCGAGTCCGTCCTCGGCACCTTCTACGTCGAGCTGACCAACACCGCCACGCCCTCGACCGTCGCCAACTTCATCACCTACGTCAACACCGGCGCTTTCAACAACGAGATCCAGGGCGACAACTTCATCCACCGCTCCATCGACAACTTCATCATCCAGGGCGGCGGGTTCAACTGGACCGGCAGCGGCATCACCGCCGTCACCACCAACCCCGCTGTCATCAACGAGTTCTCCAACCTCGCCTTCGTCTCCGGCGCCAACGCGTCGGTCACCATCGCCTCCAACGTCGTTCAGCTGCCCAACGGCACCGACCTCAGCGGCGTCGTGCTCGGCGATCATATCTGCCTGACCGGCCGCAACGACGGCCTGCCCATCGGCAGCCCCGCCGCGCCAACGCCCTTCTTCGAGATCATCGGCGTCAACGACGCCTCCGACACCGTCATCGTCGCGCCCACGCCCTCCTCCGCCTCGCAGTCCGGGCTCGACTGGTTCATCACCCACGACACCAACACGCGCGGCACCATCGCCATGGCCAAGGTCGGCGGCAACCCCGACTCCGCCACCAGCCAGTGGTTCTTCAACCTCGCCAACAACTCCGACAACCTCGACATCCAGAACGGCGGGTTCACCACCTTCGGCCACGTCCTGTTCGACGGCATGAACGTCGTCGACGCCATCGCCGCCGTCCAGCTCTACGACGGCTCGTCCATCAACGCCGCCCTCAGCTCGCTGCCGCTGATCAACTACAACGGCGGCCAGCTGACCACCGCCAACTTCGTCCGATTCACCGACATCGCCCTCGTCCCCGAGCTGTCGTTCTCCGTCCAGTCGTCCAACCCCGCCGTCGCCACCGCCGCGATCGCCAACAGCCAGATCCGACTCACCTCCCCCGCCGACACCGCCGGCACCATCACCGTCACCGTCACCGCCACCGATCTGCAGGGCAACCACGCCCAGGTCGCATTCGACGTCTCCGTCGCAGGGTTCACCATCGACGACGCCTCCGCCGGTGAGGGCGACGGCGTCCTCACGCTCGCGGTGCACCTCAGCCAGATGCTCGACCAGCCGGTCACCGTCGACTTCTCCACCGCGCCCGACACCGCGATGCCCACCGACGACTACTTCGCGATCACCGGCACGCTCACCTTCGACCCCGGCGACACCGTCCAGTACATCCACATCCCGCTCAACGACGACGACGTCGCCGACCCCGGCGAGAGCTTCTTCGTCAACCTCTCGAACCCCAGCGGCGGCGTGGTGCTGACCGACGCACAGGCCACCGCCCACATCGTCGACAACGAGGCCATGGTCTTCGACATCGCCAACGGACAGGTCGCCCAGTACGTCGACGACAACGGCGACACCGTCACCGTCAGCCTCCGCGGCGCAGGCGCCGGCCAGGTGTTCATCCCCGCGACCGGCTCCGGCGACGCCTACCAGATCCTCCTCGACGGCACCACCGCCAGCAGCTCCCTGCTCGTCAGCGCACGCGGCGGCGACGGGCGCACCTCCGTCATCGACATCGTCGTCGACGGCGACATCAGCATCCTCTCCGGACGCACCACCGATATCCTCGGCGACGTGACGATCACCGGATCCGCACGCGCGATCCAGCTCGGCGACATCGCCGACAACCACACCATGACCATCGGCGGTGCCGCCACCGACACCGTCGACGTCCTGCTCGGACGCGTGGCGAACCTCTCGCTCATGTCCGGCAGCGGCCTCCGCTCGCTCCGCGTCATCGACTGGGTCGACACCGACGCCGACCTCGACCTGATCACCGCCCCGTGGATCGGCACGCTGCTGGTCACCGGCGACCGACGCAACAGCGTCGATGGCGACTTCGAGGCCAGCCTCATGCTCAGCGGCGACGGCGAGCCCCGCGCCACCCTCGGCGGCGCACGCTTCGCCGGCATGATCAGCGACGCCACATTCACCATCGTCGGCGAGGTCGGCTCGATCCTCGGCGGCGCGGCGTCCAACCTGACGATCGACGTCACCGGCGGCGGGCTCGCCGCCCTGCGGCTCGGCGACGTCAGCGACCTGACGCTCGACGTCGGCTTCGATATCGGCACCGTCCTGCTCGGCGACGCGACCAATCTCGATATCACCGGCGGCTCGCTCCGCGTCCTGCGCGGCGGCGATGTGACCAACCTCGGCATCGAACTCCTCAGCGACCTGACCAGCCTGCTGCTCGGCAACGTCTCCACCGGCGGCATCGCCGCCGACTCGATCCGCAGCGCCCGGCTCGGCAACCTCTCGATGGTGAACCTCGACGTCACCGGCGCCGTCACCGCCGTCCGCGCCGGCGACTGGAGCGCCGGCACGATCGAGGCCGGCGCCATCGGCGTCCTGCAACTCGGCAGCGTCACCGACCTCGACGTGACCGTCGGCGGCGACGCCGGCAGCATCATCGTCACCGAGTGGTCCGGCGGCTCGATCACCGCCGACACGCTGCGGCAGTGGCTGACGCGCGGCGACCGGCGCAGCGACATCGCCGGAGACGCCGACCTCGACATCACCCTCAACAACACCGGCGCCGCCACCCTCGCCGTCATCAACCTGCGTGTCGCAGGCGAAATCCTCGGCGGCGTGTGGGACATCACCGGCGGCGCCTCGGCGCTGCTGGCGACCTCGATCGCTAACGCGTGGGAACTGATCGCCACCGGCGACCTGCGCGTCGTCGACGTCCGCGGCGACTTCGGCGGCTCGGCCACCGCCAACAGCATCGCCGTGCTCAACATCCGCGGCGACATGATCGACGCCGACGTGACGCTGACGCAGGACGTCGACCCACTCAACGCGCGGATCACGGCACTGGGTCGGTTCGGCGTGGCCGGCGAGATGAACAACAGTTCCGTCAGGGCCGCGGGCCACATCGGCGGCGCCGTCATCGGCCGCATGATCGACAGCCAGCTGTTCGCCGGCGTCAACGACAGCGTCATGGGCCTGCCCGAAGACAGCGGCGACTTCGACGCCCTGGCGTCGATCGGCAACGTCATCATCCGCGGCGTGCGCGGCAGCACCGACCCCGCGTTCGTCGGCTCCGACGTCGCGGCCAACACGCTCGGCGTCGTCAGCCTCGGCCTCATCGAGCCGACCAACAGCGGCGTGCCCTTCGGGCTGGCGACCTCCGACTTCCGCGGCGTGCGCTTCGCCACGCCCGACGGCGCTGTCGCCTTCCGCAGCCCCGCCGACCTGACCGGCATCTCGTTCCCCGACGACTTCGTCGTGCGACTGATCTGACACGACAAACCGCGTCGACCGACAAGCGCGGCGTGCGTCGACCCCATCGACGCACGCCGCGTTTTGGTGCGCATAAAGAAACCCGCGAGTAGGGGCGCTCGCGGGCTTCAGGGGTTTACACAGATTTGTTTGGAAGGGAATCTGTGCATCAGGGGGTCGGTCTTATGCGGTCTGCAACCGCTGTCGCGCCACGCCGAACCAGTAACGTTTGATCGCGGCGGCGACGATCGGAAAGTCATCGAGGCAGTCGGGCTTGCGGATGTAACACCCGGCTCCGAGCGCGTAGGCGCGGTTGACGTCCGTGGGGTGACCCGACGACGTCAGCACGATCACGTCGATATCGCCGAAGCGCGGGTTCGACTTGATCTCGTCCAGCACGTCGTGGCCCGACACGCCGTGGAGGTTCAGGTCGAGCAGCACGAGGTCCGGCCGCGGCGCGCTCTCGTAGGGCGCTTCACGATTGAGGAATCGCATCGCGTCGTCGGCGTTGCTCACGGCGCTGAGCCGGATCCACGAATGCTCGTCCGCCGGGTGGTGGTCGCCGCCGAGCCACTCGGGGCGATCGCCCACGGCGCTGCGCTGCTCAAGGATGTACTCGACGTAGTTGACCGACACGGGCATCGCGACGGTCTCGGCGAGGAACGCCTTGATGAGTTCCACGTCGCCGGGGTTGTCTTCAACAAGCAGGATGTTCGGGATCTGACGATGCATCACACGGGTACCTCAAACAACGCACGGACTCCGTCCAACACCCAGGCGTACTCAGTTGGACGACTCTCTCTCTTCTCTCGAACGCACGACGCAGACACGGTACTCAATGTCTACTACGATCATCATCGGCGTTTTTCTACTGAAAAACATGGGGTAGATTCCCCGAAAGCTAACCGGGAATTATTAATCTCGTAGCCCCACATTTTTCGTGCGCAAGAAAAACCGGGCGCGTCTGACGGATCGCGCCCGGCTCGAAGTCGTGTCCGTAAGACGCGTTGTCTTACTTCGCGGTCGCGTCCTTCGCGGCGTCTTCAGCCGTCTTCGCGCTGTCTTCGGCGGCCTTGGCGGTGTCCTCGGCGGCCTTCGTGGTCGCGTCGCCGGCCGCCTTCGCGGCGTCCATCACGGCCTTGTTCGTGTCGCCCGAACCCGTGCCCGTGCTCGCCGGCTTCGCGTCTTCCTTGCCGCAGCCACTGAGCATGCCCAGCGCCATCACAGCCACCACGGTCATCGCGTACATCACGTTCTTCATATCAGCACCCCTTTCTGTGCTTGAAGGTGAAGCCACCATTGTACCCACAACCCTCCGCCTCGCGTCAAATTAGGTCATCCACACGCGGGGGTGGATACGTCGGCGGTGGCGAGCGTGCGGGTCATGAGCTCCACGGACCGGGTGATCTGATGGGGGGTGGTGTCGCGACCCAGGCTCAAGCGGACGGCGCTGCGGGCGACCGCGTCGTCGAGGCCCATCCGCCGCAGGACGTGGCTGCCCTGCCAGTTCGCGGCGCTGCACGCGGCGCCGGTGCTCGCGGCGATCCCCGGCGTGGCCCGCAGCAGGCGGTCGGCGTCGACCCCCGCGAAGGCGACGTTGGCGGTGTTGGGCACGCGCGGGGCCTCGGCGGCGATCACACGCACGCGGTCGTCACCGAGCCGGGCGATCAGCGCCGCCTCGAGGCGGTCGCGCAGGTCGGCGATCCGCGCCATGTCGTGGCGCATGGTCTGGGCGCAGAGGGCGCACGCCGCGCCGAACCCGACGACGCCCGGCACGTTGAGCGTCCCGCTGCGCACGCCGCGCTCGTGCCCGCCGCCGTCGATGAGCGGCGTCAGTCTCACGCGCGGGTCGCGTCGGCGGACGTAGAGCGCGCCGACGCCCTTCGGGCCGTAGAGTTTGTGGGCGCTGCAGCTGAGCAGATCGACGTGCGCCGCGGCGACATCGACGGGCACGCGCCCCACCGCCTGGGTCGCGTCGGTGTGCACGAGCACGTGTCGACCGAGCCGGTCGCGCACGGCGGCGGCGATCGCGGCGATGTCGTTGATCACGCCGGTCTCGTTGTTGACCCACATCACCGACACCAGCACGGTGTCGTCGCGCACGGCGTCGGCGACGGTCGCCGGCTCGATGACGCCGGTCGGCGCGGGATCGACGTAGGTCACTTCGCAGCCCTGCTCGACGAGCCGACCGCACACGTCGAGCACGGCGGTGTGCTCCGTCGAGGCGGTGACGACGTGACGCCCGCGGTAGTTGGGCGCGTCGTCGCGGTTGCCGTACCAGCCCACGACGCCCTTGATCGCCAGGTTGTTGGCCTCGGTCGCCCCGCTGGTGAACACGACCTCGCGCGGGTCGGCGTGGATCAGCTCAGCGACCTGTCGCCGCGCGGCGTCGACGGCCTCGGCCGCGGCGCGCCCCGGTGCGTGCGTGCTCGACGCGTTGGCCGCGACGTCACGAAAGTACGGCAGCATGGCGTCGAGCACGCGGGCATCGACGGGCGTGGTGGCGTTGTGGTCGAGATAGATCGGCGGTTCAGGCGTCATGTGGGTTCTGCAACATCGTAATGGGTATCGCGCTGGTGTTGTATCCGCACCGCATGGGGCTCCGCCCCCTGCGCGACCCCCGCTGAGCGTCGTGGCGCGCGCCGCACGGGGGGACGGCCCCGCGTGTTCGATCGCCCGCTGCCTTCGGCAAAGCCCCGGCTCTGGCGAGGGCTTTGCCGAAGGCAGCAGGCTGGTTGTGTGGTTGGGGGGTGTGTCGAACGACGGGTCGCACGCGGCCCGTGTCGTATCGGCTCTGCCCCACCAGCATGTCTTTCCCCGCGCGGCCCTCGCCGGCAGATGGGGCCGTGCGGGGAAAGATATGCGATCGAACACGTGCGCATGTCGTGTCGCGACGGGCGCCACGGGGTGGAGCGGGGGTCGCGCAGGGGGCCGGCGAGGCCCCATGCGGGCAGTGCTGCGACAACGCGCCGATATTCGGGGGGGGGGGGGGGTACATAATGCGCGCTGGCGGGTATGAACCGTGTTCGCGCGGGGCGAGCCGGATTCCAAGGGGATCCCACGTCGTCTCGCTGCGCTCGGAGCCGTGGGCTTGCCATGGGAGGTGCGGGGCGCACGGCGCGGTGAGCGCGTACGTTGTCTGGGGTTTGGATCATGTAATAACCCTCTATAAGTGGTCGCAGCGACGCGCAGGTGCGCACGGGGGCGTCGCGACGCGCGCGGGGCGACGGTGTAAGTAGAGGTCGCGGCGTGCGTTGACTTTTTCGTGGCAAAATCGGGCTGACGGTGTTTGACGTGCGCGCTCTTGCGCACGATCGTTCAGCACTGTCACGGTCTCACTGGTGGTGGTATAACACGACGCGTTTCCGGAGTAACCATTCATGTGGCAGCAAATGATTGATGATCTGAACGCCGCCTTCGACCTTCGCGGTAAGGCGGCATCGGAACGCGACATTTCGTCGGATGGTCTCTTTGGGGCTATCAAGCCATACGGGCCCGAAGTCATCCGCGACGCGGGATACCCGGATCTCGACGCAGACGGCGAGTGCGCGTTCGTCTTGCGTGCCCTGCTCTCCAACAAGGCCCGCGACTACCTTTGGCTCGTCAATTCCTACTGCGACACGGAACGTCGTGAGCCGTTTCGGATTGATGTTGTCGACTTCAAGCGATTTGCTTCGACCTACAGGGCCGAACATGAGAATCGGGCGATGCTGGATGGCGGTGACGTGATCGCGTTCTGCCCCGCGACGCGCGCGATCGGCCTGCTGTTTCATGACGAGGGCCATCGCGTCATCTACTGCGGTGAGGAATGACCGGGCAACCAGGGCCCCGGGCCGCAACAACCCCTATAATGCTCGCCATGCGACAGCGACTGGTGGACAAGGCGATGGGGACGGACGATGCGCGGATCGAGATGACGCCGTTGCTGGACATCATCTTTCTGCTGCTGACGTTCTTTATTTACTCGCTGGTGCTGACGGTGCAGGCGCGGGTGTTGCCGATGAAGTTTCCGACGCTCGCGGCGTCGCAGCAGGTGACCGAGTCGCGGATCACGGGGATCACGGTCGGCAAGGACTCGACGATCTACCTCAACCAGAAGGCGACAACGTTCGAGGCGCTGCGTGAGCGGCTGACGGTGCTGGCGCAGCAGCCGGACCCGCCGGCGGTGTTCGTGGCGCTGGACGCCGAGGCGGGCGGCGTGGACCGCGGGCCGCTGCTGATCAAGCTGATCGACACGGTGCGACAGTTGGGGATCAAGGATCTCTACATCGTGGGCGCGCCGGACTCGGGCAAGGCGGAGAAGTAGGCAGTGGCCAGGTGTCAGGAGCCAGTCGGCGGCAAGATTTGGCTGACTCCTGCGTGATGTACTCGTCGAACGATCGCGCCTGAAACGAGCTAGTCTCGCGGGTTTACGAACGCGACGTTTCGAGGGCTCAGGTCGTGGTAGTAGATGCCGTAGTGCCGAAGCGCGTAATAGATGTCCCGAGCGACCGGCCAGTACTCGTCAAAGTCTTCGGCCTGCTCCAGCAAGCGGGCCTCGAGTTCCTCGTCCGTGAAGTCCCAACAGATGTCAACGTCAGACTTGCCGAAGTCGAGAACGTACGGCGGAACGACGCGGGACATCTCGATCACGAGTGTCTCGTCGTCGTGGCCGAATAGAATCGGGACGTTATGTCCGCATAATTCGGAGACATCGAATTCGGCGAGCCTGGAGTACGCGGCGAGCTCTTTTCCGTATGGTTGGCGGGCGGCAAACACCTTGATTGCTGATGGACGCGATGTGGAGTAGACGATACCATCGGTACCGGAGCCCAGTTCTGACTGGATTTGGCCAGAACCAGCAAGGAATCGCTGGGCAATCTCGAGCGGGTTGTCAGGGAGTGCGGCCATGAGCGGATTAGGTGTATTCGGTCGAATTCCTTTTTCGGCTACTGTCGAACAGTGGCTTGAGTGCGGTAGCACCAGCATTCCACTCTCGAACGTTGGCCCAACCTTTATCCGGACTCGTGAGGAAACCGACGTCCCTCCGGGCGAGGCGATGCTGGTGGTTCGGATCAACGGTGACGAGTTCAGAACCCCGATCGTCGTTGACGGCCCCCGGAAAGATACACACATTCCGATCAGAGCGCACGACTCTATCCCGTTCTAACCCACGCTCCAATCACGCCCATTCACCGCAGAGGCACAGAGCAGCGCGGAGGTTCGCTGAGGGGTATCTGTTTATTCCTTGTCTGCGGTCCTCTGCGCTTCTCGGCGGCTCTGCGGTGAAATCATTAGAACAAAGTCCGTTTTCGACCGTGTTATTAAGGGTGAAACAGGCGGATTCGCCGTAGCGGGATCGACGGACTAGAGTATTTGCAGGGATATTGAAGGATGTTCGACCGCGAAGCCATCTTGCCGCTTGCGATCGGGCTGGTCGTGGCGTTGGTGCTGCACATCGCCACGGCGGCCGGGGTGGTGGTGCTGCGCGAGCACGGGTCGGCGAGGCCGGGCGAGGTGAAGCTGGAGACCGTGCCGGAGAAGGACTGGGCGGCGGTGTCGGTGAGCGTGAGCGAGCCGCGGGTCGCGGGTCAGGCGTCGGTGATCACGGCGAAGGTGCGGAACACGGGCACGGTGGTCGCGCCGACGGGCGTGCGGGTGCTGGTGACGGTCGATGACGAGCAGGTGGGCGACACGGTGATCCGCGAGGCGACGGCGGTCGGGGCGGCGGTCGAGCGGCAGTTCAGCTACACGGCGAAGTCGGCGGGCGCGAAAAAGGTGCAGGTGATCGTCGACCCGGACGACGACGTGATCGAGATCGACGAGACGAACAACGTGGCGAGCGCGACGGTGGTGTGGCGGTCGCCGACGTCGAGCGCGGCGGACCCGCCGGACCTGGCGGTGGTCGGTTTCGAGGTGCCCGAGCCGCGCGTGGTGGGTCGTCCGGCGCGGGCGATCGTGGACGTGGCGAACCTGGGCGGCGTGGCGTCGGCGCGGTCGGACGTGGTGCTGAGCATCAACGGCAAGCCGCTGAGCGCGGTGCGGATGGAGGCGTGGCCTCGTCCGGGCGAGGTGATGCGTCTGGAGGGCGAGATCACGGTCGACGAGCCGGGCGTGCACGTGGTGTCGGCGACGGCGGACCCGCTGGAGAAGGTGAACGACCGGGACCGGTCGAACAACACGCAGAGCCGCGAGCTGGAGTGGAAGGACCTCAAGCAGCGGACGCCGGTGGGTCAGCTGGACCCGTCGGAGACGAGCGTGAACTGGATCAGCCACGAGGATTACGAAAAGCTGCTGGCGCGGAAGTCGAAGGTGGAGCAGGCGGCGGTGCAGAAGATGGTGGACCCGGCGCCGGTGAAGAACGCGCCGCTGGACCCCACGCCGCCGGCGCCGACGACGGTGGCGCAGCTGTCGCAGCCGACGCCGCCCGCGCCGAAGCAGCCGGAGGTCGAGCCGACGCAGACGCCGAAGACGGCGGAGCCGACGGAGCGTAAGGCGGACCCGGTTCAGCCGCTGAAGGCGACGGAGGAGTCGTCGAAGAAGGTGGAGCAGGCGCCGAAGCTGGACGCCAAGACGGAGGTGGTGGAGGCGGCGGCGACGAAGCAGGCCGACCCGAAGGCGCCGACGGAGATCGCGGCGACGTCGCCGAAGGCCGAGCCGACGGAGAAGGCGGCCCCGCCGGAGGAAGCGCCGAAGGCGCGTGAGGTGGCGTTGGTGGTGCCGCCGGTGAACCTGCCGCGTGTGGGCGACCCGCTCGTGCCGGAGCGCACGAAGACGGTGACGGAGCCGAAGGAAGAGATGAAAAGGACGGCTCCGCCGGTGAAGCCGGACCCGGAGGCGAAGCCGGCGGCGGAGTCGAAGAAGCAGGAGGGAGAGAAGTCGCGTCGGCCGGAGGTGGCGTCGCTGCCGCTGGTCCCGGTGCCGACGACGGAGCCGGGCTCGCCGGAGAAGGAGGACCCGCGGATCGATCCGAAGGCGATCAAGACGCGTGCGCCGGAGCGGCCGGAGAACCCGGCGTTGAAGGAGGCGGACGGCGAGAAGAAGACGGAGGAGAAGACGGAAGAGAAGAGTCCGCAGGAGGAGAAGAAGGAGCAGACGCCGTCGGCGGTGACACAGGTGGCGCGTCCGACGGCGGCGCCGCGCGACACGGCCGAGGCCCCGCCGGTGACGCTGATCGACCACGCGGAGATCAAGCCGGGGCAGGTGCTGGCGCAGCAGGGGATCAAGATCAACACGGTGCACCCGCGTTTCAGCGCGATCGCTTTGCGGACGAGCCTGCCGGGCAACCCGGACGTGAAGATCGTGTTCGACAAGGGCGGGAAGGTGCTGCACGCGGAGTTCACGAAGTCGACGGGGTACGACAACGTGGACGGGCCGCTGCTGGCGAGCTTTTACAAGTGGACGGCGGAGGGCGAGCCGCTGTCGCGCGTGCCCGAGACGCTGACGCTGAAGGTGCACGTGCTGCTGACCGACGAGGATTGAGTCGGGGGACAGGGGACAGGGGACAGGGGACAGGGGACAGGGGACAGGGGACAGGGGACAGGGGACAGGGGGATCTTACGGACCACTGAGCACTGAAACCCGGCTCGCCGGATATGCATCTGAATCGATGGATGTGACAGCACCCCTGTCTGGTCTATAATGGGGCGGAGTGGGAATGGGCCGAATGGCCCGAGGAGACTTGCGATGGCAGTTGAGATCAGTGAAAACGCCGCGAACGAGATCCGTGACATCTGCGAGAAGCAGAATCTGGACATGGCCAAGACGTACCTGCGTGTGGGCGTGAAGGGTGGCGGGTGCAGCGGGTTTACGTACGTGCTGGACCTGACGGACAAGAAGTCGGACAGCGACTGGGAGTTCGACGCGCACGGCATCCACGTGGTGTGCGACCAGAAGTCGCACCTGTACCTCGAGGGCACGCAGATCGACTTCAAGGACGAGATCATGGGCCGCGGGTTCGTTTTCAAGAACCCCAACGCGACGTCGAGCTGCGGCTGCGGGTCGTCGTTCAGCGCCTGACCGCCCCGCCGTTCCCGGCAATCCACGCAGATTTCACGCATGCGCCACGCAGAACTATTGTTTTGCGTGACATCTGTCCTATCGTATGGTCATTTGGGGGTCATCGGTGTATTATTTGCTTGTGTCGGGTTCTCTACCCACCACTCTCTCGCAACGAGAGAACCTCCGTAGGGTTCCGACACAGGGCAAAATCGGCCGTCGCACTGTCATCCGGGATCGTGCGATTCGGCCGTGGGCACGTACATCAGGGCACGTCAATGCAGCGCAAAGTTGCTGTGGTTGTATTCGTCATTCTGGCGGGTCTCGCCGGGATATTCGTCGGGCTGCGCGGCGAGGCGGACGCGGTGCGCATACCGACGAAGCCGGGCGATTCCGAACTGGTCAAGCAGCTGACGCCGGACCAATCGACGAAGACGCTGACGCGTTACGCGTCGGACCCGGACACGCGTGTGGCGAAGCGGGCGGTGTTGATGCTGGCGAATCCGGCGCGTCCGGAGGCGGTGCCGGTGGTGTTCGCGGTGGCGCGCGATCCGCGGCCGGAGGTGCGTGAGGCGGCGGTGGCGGGGCTGGGCAGTTTTCATCGCGACGATGTCGACCGCAACAAGGTGGCGGCGATCCTGGCGGAGGACCACGCGGCGGAGGTGCGTGCGGCGGCGGCGCGTTCGCTGGGGACGCTGCAGGCGTGGGAGGGCATGCCGGCGCTGGTCAAGGCGCTGCGTGACGACGACCTGGCGGTGCGGCGCAGCGCGTACGGCGCGATCAAGAAGATGCTCGGACGCGACTACGGCTACGTGGCCGAAGACACCCCGGCGGCGAACGCCGCGGCGATCCGCAAGATCGAAACCGTGTGGCCCGGCATGGAACAGGCGCACGACGACTACCTGAAGAGACTGGAGAGCAAACGATGAATCGCTCCACACGTCACAACGGCTTTACGATCGTCGAGCTGCTGGTGGTCATGGCCATCATCATGCTGCTGCTGGCGATGGTGATCCCCGCGATCAACAAGTCGGTGCGTTCGGCGTACGTCGCCACGTGCTCGGCGAACCTCCACGAGATCTACAACGCGTGGATGAACCAGGCGATCCAGTACGGCGGCGAGACCCGCCAGCGCGCGATCTCCGACGCCTCGCAGCCCGGCGTGCCCGGTATGCCCGGCGGCGACTGGACCTCCTCGCTCCGCCCCTACCTGATGACCACCCCCGAAGACATGGCCCCCGCGCTGCCCTTCGCCGCGTCGGGATGGGTCGGCTTCACCGCCCCCGCCATCGACCGCAACTACAAGGTCTTCATCTGCCCCGAGGACGACGAGCCGATGGTCGGCGTGTCCGGGTCCATCAAGGTCCTCAGCTTCGATAACCAGACCTACAACCACCACATGCCCATCGAGGTCGGCGTCTATACCGACATCCGCAACGAATCCGGCACGCCCGGCAAGCCCGGCTACTACTACGAGCTGCGGTTCGAGGACATCCGACCCAACGGCGGCGACTACGACCGCGACGACTTCATCGTGCACGTGACTATCCTCGAGGACGGCCTGGTCGAAGCCAGCTTCTACAAGGGCTCGGCGGGCTACCACTTCTACGTCGAGGACGACATGGGCATCACGCGGATCTTCGACGTCGGACGCGTCGACCCCAACGGCACGAAGCTGATCCTCGGCGGCATGGCCAGCTACGCGATCAACGAGTGGGCCGGGCAGCGCTCCGACCGCTCCGACTCGATCTTCATGCTCGACTACGACCTGCGCACCGTCGCGTGCCCCGCCGACGACAACTGGTGGTCCCCGGAGTTCCTGCCGGCCGACGCCAACCCGTCCGACCCCGAGTCGTTCATGCCGACCTTCGCGCGGCACACCGGTCATCAGGTCAACGTCACCTGGCGTGACGGCTCGGTCCACCTCATGTCGCCGTGGGACATCGACCCGCGCGACATCGACATCCAGCAAGACATGTGGGAGACCGGCTCACGCCGCGGCAATTACCGCACCAAGTGGTGGAACCTGCCGTAAGCATTGCTCCCTCTCCCCGCCAGGGAGAGGGCCGGGGTGTAGGGTCCAACGCGACCGCATCCCGTGCGCCCGATTGACTCGCTTTACCCCTGTGCCGCGACCGCATCCCCTTCCGACGCGGTCGCGGCTTTACTTTCACCACGGCCCACGCCCCACTAAGATACGGCCATGAATGTGCTGATCACCGGCGGCGCGGGGTTCATCGGTTCACACCTCACCCGCCTGCTCCTTAGCGAAGGGCACTCCGTCCACCTGCTCGACAACCTGTCGACCGGCAGGCGTGAGAACGTCGCGGACCTGCTCGGCGACAACTGCACGCTGCAGGTCCAGTCCGTCGCCGACGCCCTGACCAACATCGCCTGGCTCCGCGAGTTCGACGCGATCTATCACCTCGCCGCGGCCGTGGGCGTGCAGCTCATCGTCGACGAGCCGGTGCGCTCGATCGAGACGAACGTCATGGAGACCACCGCCGTGATGCGCGGCGCCGCGGCGTTCAACATTCCCGTGCTGATCACCAGTTCCTCCGAGGTGTACGGCAAGGGCGTGAAGATGCCGTTCAGCGAAGACGACGACGTGACCTACGGCGCGACCATCTACAACCGCTGGTCGTACGCCGCCGCGAAAGCCATCGACGAGTACCTCGCCCTCGCGTATCACCAGCAGCACGCCCTGCCGACGGTCGTCGTCCGGCTGTTCAACACCGTCGGCCCGGGGCAGCTGGGCAAGTACGGCATGGTGATCCCCCGCTTCATCGAGGCCGCGCTCGCCGGCCAGCCGCTGCAGATCTACGGCGACGGCCAGCAGTCGCGCTGTTTCGGCCACGTCGCCGACATCGTCGCCGCGATGCCGAAGCTGTTGCGCAACCCCGACTGCCACGGCCGCGTGTTCAACCTCGGCTCCGACGAAGAGGTCACCATCAAACACCTCGCCGAACGCATCATCGCCCTCTCCGCCTCGTCCAGCTCCGTGACCTTCGTCCCCTACGACGAGGCCTACGGCGCAAGATTCGACGACCTCCGCCGCCGCGTCCCCGACCTGACCCGCATCAACCAAGCCATCGGCTACCGCCCCACCCGCCAGCTCGACGACATCCTCCGCGAACTGATCACCGCGGCGAAGGGGTGAGGTCGTTCAAATTCCTACGGCAGATCAAACACCAACACCTCCGCGTCGTCCGCCGCCTCGATCGTCAGCGTGTCGACGTCCGTCAGCGCGGCGCCGTCGCCTGCGCTGAGCGTCTCGCCGTTGGCGGTGACCTTGCCGCGCGCGACCTGAACCCAGCCGCGCCGACCCGGCGCGTAGGCGTGTGTCACGGACTTACCCTCACTCAGCAGCGCGGCGTAGATCGTCGCGTCGGCGCGGATCAACAGCGAGCCGTCGCGGCCGTCGGGCGTGACGATCGCGTGCAGCTGGTTGTGCTTCAACGATGGGTCGAACGTCCGCTCGTCCCACCGCGGCGTCAGGCCCGCTTCGCCCGGCTCGATCCAGATCTGCAGCAGGTGCGTCGCGCCGTCGTGCAGCGCGTTGAACTCGCTGTGGCGGATGCCCGACCCCGCCGTCATCACCTGCACGTCGCCCGGCCGAATCACCGAGCCGTTGCCCATCGAGTCGCGGTGCTCCAGCGCACCGTCGAGGATGTACGTGATGATCTCCATGTCGCGGTGCGGGTGCTCGCCGAACCCGCCGCTCGGCGCGATCACGTCGTCGTTGATCACACGCAGCGGCCCGAAGCCCATCCACGCCGGGTCGTAATACCGCCCGAACGAGAAGCTGTGCCGCCCGTTCAGCCAGTCCAGTTTCGTCCGTCCGCGCTCGTCTGCGTTGCGTTTCGTCAACATCATGCACCTCCTGTTTCGAACCACAGAGGCACAGAGACACCGAGGTCAGAAGGGGGATGATTAGGAAATCAGGAAAGCAGGAATCGAATCCAAATATCGCTTTTCCTGCGTTTCTGCCTTCCTAATGAAGCGGCTCCGTGCCTCCGTGCCTCTGTGCTTCTGTGGTTCCGTCACATTTTTTCATCCGGGGCTGGTTTTCCGACAGCCCCTCGCTAACATGTGTGCACCGGCCCGACTGTATAATGCCGGCTATGACTGACCCTTTCTGTTCCGGATTCCCATTGCTAAAGATTGGATGCGGGAGATGACTGATCGTTACGAAGATGTAATTATGCGCCATGTGCGGCACCGGGCGTACGACCCGCAATCGGCGCGCGAACTCGAAAACGCCCTCAACATTAACGCCGACGACGCCAAGGCGTTCGAGCAGGCGCTCGGACAGCTGCTCGCCGACGGACAGATCGTGCGCGGCAACGACGCCACGATCGCCCTGCCGCCGCTCGGTCGCGAGGTGACCGGCAAGATCAAGGTGAACGACCGCGGCTTCGGCTTCATCATCACCGATGAGCCCAACGAGCACGGCGACCTGTTCGTGCCGCCCGACGCCATCATGGGCGCCCTGACCGGCGACCGCGTGCGCGCCGAGGTGATCCGCCGCTCCGGCTGGCGCGCCGCCGGGCACTCGCCCTACACCGGCAAGGTCGTCGAGATCCTCCAGCGCGGCACCTCGCACTTCGTCGGCAAGCTCTCGAAGCGCGGCAAGACCTGGATCGTCGTCCCCGACGGCACGTCCATGACCGACCCCATCATCGTCCGCGACCCCCAGGCGAAGAACGCCAAGCTCGACGACAAGGTCGTCGTCGAACTCACGAAGTACCCCGAGGGCAACATGGTCGCCGAGGGCGTGATCACCGAGGTACTGGGCGATGCGGGTCGGCCCGACGTCGAGACCGTCGCCATCTGCCGCGCGTACGGGCTGGCGGACAAGTTCCCCGAGAACGCCCTCAACGAAGCCCGCGCCGCCGTGCGCGACTTCGACCGAAACCCCGAAAAGTACTACGAAGGTCGCACCGACCTGCGCGACCTGTACACCGTCACCATCGATCCGCCGGACGCCAAGGACTACGACGACGCGATCAGCCTCGAGGTGACCGACCGCGGCGTCGAGCTCGGCGTGCACATCGCCGACGTCGCCACGTTCGTCAGACCCGGCACGCCGCTCGACGACGAGGCGTACCTGCGCGGCAACTCGACCTACCTGCCCCGGCTCGTCGTGCCGATGCTGCCGGAGGTGCTGTCCAACGGCCTGTGCTCGCTGCAGCCCGGCGTGCCCCGGCTCGCCCGCTCCGCGTTCATCACCTACGACGACCGCGGCAAGGTCATCGCCACACGCTTCGCCAGCTCAGTCATCCAGTCCGACCACCGCATGACGTACCTCGAAGCGCAGGCGCTGATCGACGGCGACGAGAAGGAGGCGCGCAAGCACGCGAAGTACGACGAGCCGTACACGAAGCAGCTGATCGACAAGGTCCGCGCGATGGACAAGCTCGCGAAGGTCATCCGCAAGCGTCGGCTCGACGCGGGCATGATCGTGCTCGACCTGCCCGAGTGCGTGCTGGTGTACGACGAGGACGGCCACGTGATCGACGCCGAGCCGGAGGACGACGCGTTCACGCACAAGATCATCGAGGCGTTCATGGTCGAGGCGAACGAGGCGGTCGCCCGCGTGTTCGCCGATCTCGACGTGCCGCTGATCCGGCGTGTGCACCCCGACCCGGGCGCGCACGACACCGAGCAGCTGCGCGTGTTCGCCCGCGTGGCGGGTTACAACGTGCCGCAGAACCCCAGCCGCAAGGAGCTGCAGACGCTGATCGACTCGGTGCGCGGCAAGCCCGCGGCGCGGGCGGTGCACTTCGCGGTGCTCCGCACGCTGACCAAGGCCGAGTACTCGCCGCAGATCATCGGCCACTTCGCGCTGGCGTCGGAGCACTACACGCACTTCACCAGCCCGATCCGCCGCTACCCCGACCTCGCCGTGCACCGCGCGTTCGACGCGCTGCTCGACGTGATGAAGGGCCAGGACGAGCTGTCCGGTGATCCGCACAAACGCAAGAAGCTCGCCGCGAAGCTGCGCGAGGACGAACGCGTGCTTACCGAGGAGGAGCTGTACAAGCTCGGCGGGCACTGCTCGTCGACGGAGCGCAACAGCGAGGCCGCGGAACGCGAGCTGCGGAACTTCCTCGTGCTGCAGCTGCTCGAAAAGCACGTCGGCGACGAGTTCCCCGGCACGGTCACCGGCGTCACCGGGTCCGGCCTGTTCGTGCAGATCGACAAGTTCGTCGTCGAGGGCATGATCCGCCTGCCCGACCTGCCCGGCGGACCGGCCGAGCGGTGGAAGCTCAACAAGTTCACCGGCTCGCTGGTCGCGCAGCGGTCCGGCCGATCGATCACCATCGGCGACCGCTTCAAGGTGCGCATCGCCGCGGTCGACCTGACCCGCCGCGAGATGGACCTGCTGATCATCGAAGAGACCGGCAACAAGCGCCGCGACAAGCACGCCACGCACACCCGCGGCGGCGTCGCCGAGAAGGGCCGACGCAAGCCCAAGACCAAGCACGCCGTGTCCCGCCAGAAGCGCAAGGGCGGCGGCAAGCGGCGACGCAAACGCTGAGAATGTTTAGCGAGTGCCCGCAGGGCCGTGCTCCGCTCGCCGCAATACCGTCGTCACCACCAACCCCCAGCACGCCCCTGCGGGGCGTCGCTAAACGGAGAGACGGCATGCGGCATGTGTGCGGACTTCTGCACACTGGCCCCTGACTAATGACTCCTGTACCATGCCCGATTCGCCTATTTACAGGGAGGCAGGACCGCCATGTCCGAAGACACCGTCATGCAGTTGCCCAAGGTCGACCCGTCCGAAAAGTCGATGGACGAGATCGTCGCGCTGTGCAAACGCCGCGGCTTCGTCTACCCCGCCTCCGAGATCTACGGCGGCATCAACGGCTTCTGGGACTACGGCCCGCTCGGCGCCCTCCTCAAGAACAACATCCGCGACCACTGGTGGAAACGCATGGTCGAGTGCCCCCCCATCGGCCCCGACGGCGACCCCCTCCAGATCGTCGGCCTCGACTCGTCCATTATCCAGAACCCGCGCACGTGGGAGGCGTCGGGACACGTGGCGGGATTCAACGACCCCATGTCCACATGCAAGCAGTGCAAGAAGCTGCTCCGCGCCGATCACGTTCTGTCGATGTTGCACAGCGCACCGTGGGTCACCGCGGTCAATGAAACTTCTCCGGGCACGGATGGAGCGGACAACGACACCATCTCTGCATTCGCCGGATCAAATCGCGCCCGCAAGGTTGCGCCCGGGCTGGTCGACGCGCTCAAGGAGAATCCTTCGCACGTGGCCATAGTCGCCAACGCCGCTCAACGCGTCGCCGCAGGCGACCAATCAGAGACCTTCGTCGCCGCCTGCCCACATTGCGGCGGCGAACTCACCGAACCTCGCGCGTTTAACCTGATGTTCGAGTCGCACGCAGGCGCGATCAAGGACGAAGCAAACAAAGTCTACCTCCGCCCGGAGACCGCGCAGGGCATCTTCCTGAACTATAAGAACGTCGTCGACACGATGCGTGTGAAGGTGCCGTTCGGCGTCGCGCAGATCGGCAAGGCGTTCCGCAACGAGGTGACGCCGCGCAACTTCATCTTCCGCAGCCGCGAGTTCGAGCAGATGGAGATGGAGTGGTTCTGCCATCCCGACGAGGCCGCGAAGTGGTACGAGTTCTGGAAGAACGAGCGCATGGACTGGTGGAAGTCACTCGGCATCGACGAGGCGAACCTCCGCTTCCGCGATCACGATGACGACGAGCTGGCGCACTACTCAAAGATGTGCGTCGACGTCGAGTACCGCTACCCGTTCACCGGCGGCAACTTCGGCGAACTCGAAGGCATCGCCCACCGCGGATGCTTCGACCTGACGCAGCACCAGGAGCACAGCGGCAAGGACCAGTCGTACTTCGACCAGGAGCTGCAGGTCAGGATGCAGAACGAGGGCAAGTCGAAGGAAGAGATCAAGGAAGCGTCACGCTACATCCCCAACGTCATCGAACCCGCCAGCGGTCTGACGCGAGCGGTGCTCGTGCTGCTCTGCGAAGCGTTCACCCCGACGCCCGACCGTTCGGGCAGCAAGTACGTGCTGAGCTTCAAGCCGAAGTTCGCGCCGATCAAGGCGGGCATCTTCCCGCTCGTGGCGAAGGACGGCATGCCCGAGGTGGCGCAGAAGCTGTACTACGACTTGCGTGAAAAATTCACGTGCGAGTACGACGTCAAGCAGTCGATCGGCCGCCGCTACGCCCGCATGGACGAGATCGGCACGCCGTACTGCTTCACGATCGACGGCGACACGCTGACCGATCAGACGGTGACCGTCCGCGAGCGCGACACCGCGTCGCAGCAACGGATCAACATCAGCCAGGTCGAGGCGTTCCTCCGCGAAAACATCGGCTGACGTTTAGCGACGCCCCGCAGGGGCGTGCTTGCCGTGTCGCGCCGATCACCATGTGACGCACGCCCCTACGGGGCGTCGCTAAACAGAAGAGCGCCGCGACCTTCGTCGCGGCGCTTCACATCACCAAATCACCAAATGAACCTACGCCGTCGCGTGCGGCGCGTTGGTTGGCACGTCGTGGGTCGTGCCGGTGGTCTTGTCGCCGGTCTTCCCGCCGCGGTTGCGCAGGAGGTAGAACACGACGGACGCGAGCACGATCAGCGCGACGACGAACACCCAGATCGACACGCCGGTGATGTCGGCGAAGGTGACCTTGCCGAGGTTGGCGACGGGCAGGACGTGGGCCTTGAACCACGGGTAGACCTCGGCGTAGATCGCGGCGCCGGTGAGCATGCCGATCACGCCTGGGATGGCGTGGCGGCTGCCCTCACCGATCGCGGCCATGCCGGTGCCGGGGCAGTAGCCCAGCAGCGCCATGCCGACGCCGAAGATCACGCCGCCGACGGACACCGCGAGGATCTCCGCGGCCTTGACGTGCAGTGGCACGTCCCACATCTGATGCATCGCGTACACGCCGACGGAGCCGACGGCCACGGCGGTGAGCATCGTCTTGATGACGGTGTGATCCTTCCAGAGGAACTGGCCGACGATCGTGGCGTAGCGCGTGACTCGGGCACGCTGGAGCAGGACGCCGAAGACGATGCCGGTCACGAGGCCGAGCGCGAGCTGCGCGGGAGTATCGAATTTGAAAAGGTCGAGGTTAAACATGACTGCGACCCTCCTTTCCGTAGAGCGTGAACGCCGTGGCGAGACCCGCGGCGAAGAACGAGACGAAGAACAGCCAGGAGCCCACGGCCAGCTGCAGCGTGCCGCTGATGCCGTGGCCCGACGTGCAGCCGCCGGCCAGTCGCGCGCCGAACAGCAGCAGGACGCCGCCGACGAACGCCGCGGCGTAACGCAGCGGCTTGCTGTCGCCGAAGCGCTTCGCCCAGAGGGTGGGCACGCGCTCGACCTCGTGGCTCTTGCCCAGCCAGGCCGACAGGGCCGCGCCGAGGACGAGGCCGATGACCAGCATCATCTGCCAGTCGATCGCGTTGCCGTCGACGAGGTACTTGGCGTAGTAGGCGTTGTGGGCCACGTGGTCGTGGGCGAACAGGGACTCGAGCAGCCCGACCGCCTGCACGTACGACGTGCTGGCGCCCAGGGCCTTGCCCATGAGCCCGAACGTGGCCCAGCTCAGCACGCCGATGCCCGCCCCGGCCACGTAGGGCGACCACCGACTCTTCCGCAAAGCGCTCAACATGATGCACCTCCCTTGGGGTTGATCGTGATGTGGGGTGTCGCATTTCATATCTACTCTTTCTGATGTCATGAACTCTTGATACGTTTCACCAAATAAAAGGCCTCGCGACCGATCGTCGTCACCGCCCCCCGCCGCCGAACTTGCGGAGGCAGTCGATCATGTGCGTCGCGTTGGGGCTGATCACGCGGTAGTAGACCGAGCGGTCGGCCCGCTCGCTGTCGAGGATGCCGTGGGCCCGCATGAGGTTCAGGTGCTGGCTGGTCGCGGCGGGCGCCAGGCCCACCAGCTCCGCCAGCTCACCGACGGTGTATTCGTCGTCCATGAGCAGCTCGACCATCCGCATGCGGTCCGGGTGCGCCAGCACCTTGAGGACCTGAGCGGCCTGCTCGAGCACCTCCTGCGGGATCAGCTTGCGTGTCTTCGTCGCCATGGTCTGGCCTCCTGATTGTTATAATATCATGATTTTATGATATGTCAATCGGGAGCATGAAAAGGCATCCCCCGCGCGGGCGCGCCACCCGGCGGGCGGACCGACGTATAATTGACCGCATGGGAGGTCGACGCCATGAGCCAGACGGATCGCGAAGACGAGACGCTTGGGACGCCGCCGAGCCGGCGGGCGGTTATCCGCGACGGCGCGCTGCTGCTGGCGGGCGTGGGGGCCGCGGCGATGAGTGACGCGCACGCGACCGCCCCACCGACGCCGCCCGCGTTGCGCATCGGGCTGATCACCGACATGCACTACGCGGACAAGCCGCCGCGCGGCACGCGTTACTACCGCCAGACGCTGGGCAAGTTCCGCGAGGCGATCGGCCGGTTCAACGACGACCGCGTCGACTTCGTCGTCGAGCTGGGCGACTTCATCGACCGCGCCGAGTCGGTCGACGACGAGCTGGGCTACCTCAAGACGATCGAGGCGGAATACGCGAAGCTGACCTGCGAGCGGCACTACGTGCTGGGCAACCACTGCGTCGACACGCTGACGAAGGAGCAGTTCGTCGAGCACTGCGGCGCGACGAAGACCTACTACGGCTTCGACCGCGGCGGGTTCCACTTCGTCGTGATCGACGCGTGCTTCAACAGCGGGATGGAGCCTTACGGCCACCACAACTTCGAGTGGTTCGACGCGAACGTGCCGCCGGCCGAGTTGGCCTGGCTCGAGGCGGACCTCAAGAAGTCGACGCTGCCGGTAATCGTGTTCGCCCACCAGCGGCTCGACGTGACCGAACGCCACAGCACGAAGAACGCCGCGGACGTCCGCAAGATCCTCGAGGCGTCGGGTCGCGTGCGGCTCGTGCTGCAGGGGCACAGCCACGCGAACGATTACCAGCTGATCAACGGCGTGCACTACTGCACGCTGGTCGCGATGATCGAGGGCGACGGCGTTGAGAACAACGGCTACAGCACGATGAAGCTGTGGCCCGACGGCGCGATCCGCATCGAGGGGTTCCGCAAGCAGAAGAACTACGCGTGGTGAGTGCGTGATGGTCAGCGCGTCACGGCGTCGATCTTCATCGACCGGCCGAAGCCGACGAGGAACTTGTCGATCGGCATGCCGAACTGGTGCTCGAAGGCGTCTTCCCAGGGCTTGCCGGACTTGATGGCCTGGATGAACTCGACGTAGGCGCGGCGCTTGTACTCGATCATGAAGTCGGTCAATGAGGTCGCCACGCCGTACTGCCACGGCTGGATGTGTTGCGCGGCGAGCATGCCGCGTAGGCTGCCGCCGGTCTCGAAGAGCATCTCGGCGGCCTCCTGGCGGATGACCTTCCGCGAGCGGTAGTTGGGCAGCAGTTCCATCGACAGCCACTCGGCCAGTCCCTCGTTAACCCACGACAGCACGGGCACGGGCGACTTGTAGCGGTGGACGAAGCCGTGGACGGTCTCGTGGACCATCACGTGGGCGAACCGCATCTCGTTCTCGTCGCGGTAGAACGCGATGTGCACGTCGCCGTTGGAAAAGCTGTGGCACATGCCGGCCGAGGAGCCGGGGTTCGTGTGGTGCATGGTGATCTGAAACTTCTGATAGTCCGACGCCTTCTGGAACACGAAGACCAGGGCCTTGCCCTTCCAGATGTTGCGGCCCTTTTCAAGGGCGAACATCTCGATGAGCCGGGCGTACATCTTGTCCATCAGGCCCTGCCACTTGCGGGCCTCGGCGTCGTCGAGGTCGGTGTAGAACAGGAAGTACTTGGTCTCGTAGAGGCGGAGGCTGTCGTTGATCTGCTGCTTGGTGCGTTCGGCGAAGGTCTTGGCGTCCTCGATCGCGGCGGCGGTCTGCGCGTCGGAGAGGTCCGGCCAGGCGCGGCTGAGCGAGGCGCCGCCGAAGTCGGGGATGAACGCGCCGGTCACCGCAGCTTCGCCATCCGCCCCGCCGACGCCGTCGGGGCCGTCGTTTTCATGCGACGCCCCCGCACGCGACTCGGCCTTGATGCGGGCGATGATGTCGCCGACCTTGTCGTCCTTCTTGAGGGCCTCGCGGAAGGCGCGCTCGGCCAGCGGCGGCGCGGTCTCGTCGTCGATGTTCAGCAGCAGCGCCCCCAGGCCCAGCCATTGCTCGGCGTTGGCGTCGTCGCCGAACGCGCGCTGCTGCAGCACGTAGATGTTGCGAGGCTGCACGCGGGCCCAGCCGACGGACTCGATCTTGCCCTTCGCGTCCTTGAGATCAAAACCCCGGGCGTCGTAGGCCGTCATGTACCCGGCCAGACGCTTGTTGTCCACGTCGTACGTCAGCACCTTGAGGGGGGGGTCGACGACCGTTTTGCCCGCCCAGACCGCGCCCGTGGCGGCCAACACCACCCACGCCACAACCGCCTTCACCATGCCGCATCGCGTGCTGTTCGACACCGAATCTTTCCCGCGAGTGGATGACGTACCCAATTGGCCCGGTCGCCAACTGGGTACATAGTATAGCGGCCCGTTGGCGGACCCGTCGCCTTTTTTTGTCGTCGCGCCTCCCCGCCGGATCGGCGATTACCGGGGGCTGTCGAAAAGCATCATCTGTCCATCGAGGACCGGACGCCGGAACTGATCGCGGTTCAGCGGGGGGAGGGGCTGGTTCAGACCGCAGCGCGTGGCGAACACGCGGAAGGTCTGGGCGATCTGACGGGCGTATTCCCCTTCGCCGCGCATGCGTGCGTGCCAGCGGCTGTCGTAGAGCTCTCCGTCGCGGGACTGGCGGACGAGGCTCAGCACGTGGTCCTTGCGGTCGGGCATGTGGCGGTCGAGCCAGTCCTCGAGCAGTTCCTTGTTCTGCCAGGGCAGGCGGAGCAGCACGTATCCCGCGGCCCGCGCCCCGACGCGCGCCACGGCGTCGAGGATCGCGGGGATCTCGCGGTCGTTGATCGCCGGGATGATCGGCGCCACCATCGCCATCACGGGGATACCCGCGGAGGCGAGTCGCCGGATCGTCCAGATGCGGTCGCGCGGGCTCGCGGCACGCGGTTCGAGCTTGGCGGACAGCGCGTTGTCGAGCGATGTCACGCTGATCGCGACATTGACCAGCCGCTGCCGCGCCATGTCCGCCAGCAGGTCGATATCGCGCAGGATCAGGCGGGACTTGGTGACGATGGTGACCGGCTGCCGCGCTTCGGCCATGATTTCCAAGCACTTACGCGTGATCTTCAGGCGTGCCTCGATGGGCTGATAGCAGTCGGTGACGCCGGACATCGCGATCGGCTCGCCCCGCCACGACGCCCGGGCCAGTTCCTTGCGGAGCAGATCCGGCGCGTCGACCTTGGCCATGATCCTGGTCTCGAAGTCGACGCCGGACGAGAAGCCGAGGTTCTCGTGGGTGGGCCGGGCATAGCAGTAGACGCAGCCGTGCTCGCAGCCGCGATAGGGATTCAGCGTCCAGCCGAACGGGATGTCGGGGCTGTCGACGCGGTTGATCACCGAGCGGGACGCGTCACGGTAAACCTCTGTGGTAATTTGTTTTCCGTCGCGCGACACGTGTTCTTCGGTCGCAAGATGGTCCAGGTGATCGCCGAGCACCTCGAGGCTGATGGTCTCGAAACGGTTGGCGGGGTTGAACGCGGCGCCGCGCCCGCGTGGCGTTTCGGTGATCGGCGAGCCGTTCTGTCGTTTGATCGGGCTAACCATTGTTTGGTTATGTTAGGGTAACGAATACCGTATGTCAAGGGTGATGGCAGAGAATCCAATCGGCCTGCGACTGGCCAGTCCGCGTCGAGGTAGTTCGAGCGACGCGTCGACAGCGATCGACGTTCGTCGCGCTCGAGCGGCGCCCCTGCGACTCGCCAACGACGAACAATGGTCAACGCGCCGCCTGCGTATGGCGATATCCACTCGGCGCACAGCGCCGATTTGAAACTTGCCCACGAAACTGCGGTCCCTATACTGGCCGTTCCTTCGTGAACCCCGAGATTGAATAGAGGTTGTCAGACATGTCCGAAACGATTTCCGAACTGATCGCGCCGCACGGTGGCGTGCTTGTGAACCGCTTTGTGGATGACGCCGACGCCCTGCGGGCCGAGGCCGCCGGCCTGACCAAGGTGCCCGTTTCCAGCGGCGAGGTGGCCACGGTGCACCGCATCGGCGACGGCACGCTCAGCCCGCTGGTCGGTCCGATGAACGAGGACGTCTACAACGGCGTGCTCGACAATCAGACGATCGAGGCGAACGGCAAGACGCTGGCGTGGACGATCCCGCTCGCGTTGCCGGTGACCGCCGAGCTGGCCGGGTCGCTGAAGGCCGGCCAGAAGGTCGCGCTGACGGACCCGAAGGGCGACGTGATCGCGACGCTCGACATCGAGAGCGTGTTCGCGTGGGACAAGCCGCGCTACATCAAGAGCGTCTACCGCACGGAGCGCACGGATCACCCCGGCGCCGACATCGTGCTGGCCAACCCCGACAACGCCGACAAGACGCACCTGATCGGCGGCACGCTGAACGTCATCGAGCAGGACGAGCACCCGGAGTTCGGCTCGCACATCAAGACGCCGGCGCAGATCCGCAAGATGCTCGGCGAGTCCGGCTTCGACGCCGCGGTCGCCTTCCAGACCCGCAACCCGCTGCACCGCGCCCACGAGTACGCCCTGCTGTACGGCCTCGAGGTGCTGCTGCAGCAAGGCAAGAACGCCGTGGCCGTGCTCAACCCGCTGCTGGGTGAGACCAAGGGCGACGACGTGAACGCCAAGGTCCGCATGCAGACCTACGAGACGCTGATCGAGTCCGGCGAGTTCGGCGAGGGCGACAAGAACGCCGAGCTGTGGGAGAAGGTCGGCGGCGAGATCAAGGACCGCGTGTGGCTGCTCGGCCTGGACATCAAGATGTTCTACGGCGGCCCGAGCGAGGCCGTGATGCACGCGATCTACCGCCAGAACATGGGCTTCACGAACATCATCATCGGCCGCAAGCACGCCGATGCGCCCTACGCCGACGGCACCGCCATCTGGGGCGACTTCGATGCGCACGAGATCTTCGACAACCTCGGCGGCGAGCTGGAGATCAAGCCGGTGAAGGTCGGCTTCGCGGCGTACTACGAGTCGCTGGGCCGCGTCGACCTGATGGAGAACCACTCGGACGAGAAGCCGGTGTTCATCTCCGGCAAGCAGGTCCGCGCCACGCTGCAGGCCGGCGAGCAGGTCGACCCGCGCATCATGCGTCCGTCGACCAGCGCGATCCTCGCCGCGGCGATGAAGCAGTAGGACTGTGGTACAGCCGCCCCCGGCTGTGATCATCCGACGACACAACACCAAGCCGAGCGACGCGCGTCGCTCGGCTTTTTTCATGCGCCGTATAATCGTGTGCAGCCATGACTGACACCCAACAACGGCGTGACATCCTCAAACTCGTCGCTGTAGCCGGCGTCATACTCTGCGTGGTAGCCCTCCCCTTTCTGTCGTTTGAGATCACCAGTACGACGCAGTTGGTCCCGGCCAAGGCGCCTCCCGTGGTCCATCTGGTGTGGCAGCACGCATCGCTTGATCAGATTCAAGCGGAGATCGATCGCGACAGCGGCCTCATACATGCCGCGCTATATCAGAATCAGACGTTGCTCGAACTCGCCGTCGCCGAAGACCGTAGGGACATCGTTGAATTGTTGATCGAGCGTGGCGCGTCCATTGACGGCCACCGAGATGCCGTGGAACGAGGCGCCGAGTTCAGCCCGTTGTTTGTCGCGATTCTCTATCAACACGAAGACATGGCGATCTACCTCCTCGACAAAGGGGTCGACCCCAATCTGACAGGAGCCTTTGGCGCCACGCCGTTGGACGAAGCAGAAAGCAAGGGGATGACGGACCTGGCCGCCAAGTTGAGATCGGCGGGCGGCAAGCATCGGGAGGAACTGGGAACCCCCCACGAAGCGCCCATCTCCGGGTCGATAAAACCGCTTCTTGAGAGCGGCGCGGAACAGTAGCCGGCCCGGGGTCAGCCGACCCCGGGCTTTATTCTGCGCGGATGGCTTCAGCGTCACCGCAGATGGGTATCATGGACGCCAAACTCACCGGAGGCACGCCATGTCCGACGACCATCACACCGTGATCCCCTACCTGATCGTGCGCGGCGGCAAGGAGGCGATCGACTACTACACGAAGGTGTTCGGCGCCGAGGTGTACGAGCGATATGACATGCCCGATGGCAAGATCGGCCACGCCGGGCTGAAGATCGGTCGCAGCGTCGTGATGCTCGCCGACGAGGTCGTGGCGATGAGCTACGTCGGCCCGCAGACGCTCGGCGGGTCGCCGGTGAGCTTCACGATCCACGTCGACAACACCGACGCCGTCGTCCAGCGCGCCGTCGACGCCGGCGCGACGCTCGACCGCCCCGTCGCTGATCAGTTCTACGGCCTGCGCACCGGGTGCATCACCGACCCATTCGGGCACAAGTGGATGATCGCGCAGCGCGTCGAAGAGGTCTCCGACGAAGAGTCGCACCGGCGGTTCAACGAGATGATGGACAAGAAGTGACGGCGATATAGCCCCCGGCTTGCCGGGGGAAACCGCACGCTATCCCACATTGAACGACAACCCCGGGCAAGCCCGGGGCTATGTCTCACTTCGCGTGCACGAGCACGCGGAGGCGTTTGGCGGTGTAGCTGCCGCCGTTGGACACGAAGGTCCAGTCGCGTGTGCGGGCGTCGGCGCTGGAGTTGCCGATGCCGATGTTCGCGCCGCCGCCGCCGGCCTTCCACTGGTTGATCGCGAAGATCGTCTGCTTGGCGCCGGGGTTGTGCACCTGCATGCAGCCGTAGCCGTCGACGGGATCGACGCGCTGATCGCCGAAGTCCCAGATCGCCGGGTCGGCGTTGGGGATATTGGCGGTGTTGGCCGGGCCGTAGTTGTTCGGCCAGAACTCGATGTTGCCCGCGATGCCGTTGCCGGTGGCGATGCCGTCGAAGTTCGACACGACGGTCATGTTCGTGGTGTTCAGCTGGAAGCTCGCGCCGCTGTCGACGGTCGGGATGGCGATCTTGCCGGCGTCGTCGGTGAACGCGTCCAACGACACGAACACGAACTTCGGCTTGCCGCCGCCGGGCTGCAGCTCGAGCAGGTACGCCACGCGGTCGAAGCCCTTGACCTCGGCGTGCCTGTCGACGTCGTAGCTCGGGTGCGCCGAGAGGTTCGCCAGGTCGATGTCGTAGACGAGCGTGTAACCCTTGGCCTCGGCGATCGTCGGCAGGAAGTCGGGCTTGGGGATCTCGCCGGCGCGGAAGGCGCTGGTCGGCAGGCCCGCGCCGTTGACGAGGTTCGGCTCGGCGAGCTTGTTCCACGCGAACCGCATCGCCACCGGCTTGGAGACCTTGTCCGACGTGAGCACGACGCTCGTGCCCTTGATCTCCGCGGTCGCCGGCACGAAACCCGACTCCGCGTCGGCGATCTCGAAGAACGTCAGCGCGCTGCCGTCACGCGACTTGAGCCCGTCGGCGTGGTCGAACGACACGACGAGCTTGTCGCCGTCGATCTTCATCTCCTTGAACACCGGGCCGCTGTCCTCGCACTTCCTGCCGTACGTGCGGTTGAGCGCGAGCAGCGCCAGGCGGTGGCCGACGTCCTGCTTGTTCGGCGGGTGGATGTTCTGCAGCGTGGCGATGTCGCTGGTGACCACCATGCCGGTGTTCGGGATGTCGAGGCACCTGGCCTGCGCTTCCCAGAACGCGCCCATGACGGTGGGGTCCTCGTTGCCGTACTGGAACGGCGCGATCTGCACGAAGTAGAACGGGAACGCACCGACGCCCCAGATGTCGCGCCACCCGCCGATCAGCGCCTTCTTCTTCTCGTAGTACAGCATGCCCTCGTTGTGATTCGATTCGCCCTGGTACCAGATCGCCCCGCGCATGGCGTAGCCGACGATCGGGTGGATCATGCCGTTGTAGAGCACGGTGGGGTTCTGGTGGTTGGACGGCGGCTTGCCCCAGTCCGCGGCGACGCGTTCGGCGATGTCGGCGAGCTTGGGGTTATGCTCGAAGGCGGCGCGGGTGGTCCAGGGTTCGACGCGCGTGCCGCCCCACGAGCTGTTGATCAGGCCGATCGGCACGCCGAGCTCCTTGTGCAGCTCGCGCGCCATGAAGTAGCCGCACGCGGTGAAGTTGCCGACGGTCTGCGGCGAGCAGACCTGCCACGGCGCCTCGATGTCGTCGAGCGGCTCCCCGGCGGGACGGTGGGCGAACTTGAGGTGACGGATCTGCGGGTAGTCCGCCGCGGCGATCTCCTGCGCGGCGTTGACGCTGCCGTGCACGGTGAACTCCATGTTCGACTGGCCCGAGCAGAGCCACACCTCGCCGACGAGCACGTCGTTGACCGTCAGCGTGTTGGAACCCTTGACGGTCAGCGTGATCGGGCCGCCGGCCTTCATCGGCGGGAACTCGACACGCCACTTGCCGTCGGCGCCCGCGGTCGTCGTCAGCGTCTTGTCGCCGACGGTCACCGCGACCTTCTCACCGGCGTCGGCCCAGCCCCACACCGGCGCCTTCATCTCGCGCTGCAGCACCATGTGGTCGCTGAAGAAGCCCGGCAGCTTCACCTCCGCGCGCGCCTCGGTCATCGCCGCGCCCAGCAGCGTCAATATCATCAGGGTCAACATCCGCCGTGTCGTTGTCGTCATCGCGTGCTCCGTTCGATGAGGGTGGGAATGTGGGAAAGGCAGGCCGACGATTGTACGCCGGGCCGCGACGGGGATCGAGTCGCGCCGGCCGACCCGCCGCCGCGTGACCGGCTACAATCCACGGGCATCGAAGGCACGTCACACTCCGCACGAGGCCGAACCCATGCGCCAACGCCACGCCGCCACGACGCTGTCACGCACCGCATTCGCTATGCTCGCGCTGGTCGCGCTGTTCACGACGGTCGGCTGCGACGACAAGCCGTCGACGCGGGCCAGCGCCGCCCCGCAACCCGACGCCGCTCCGGTTGCGACGTCGAAGCCGGTGTCGGTGTCGAGCGACGTCAAGCCGGGCTCGGCGCCGGCGATCAGCGTCGGCGCGAACGACTGGCCCTGGTGGCGCGGGCCGTCGAAGGACGGCATCGCTCCGGCGTCGGCCACGCCGGTGACCGAGTGGTCGGAGACGAGCAATATCGTGTGGAAGACCGACGTGCCGGGCCGCGGGCACGCGTCGCCGATCGTTGTGGGCGACCGCGTGATCATCGCCACGTGCGACGAGGCCGCGGGTACCGAGTCGCTGCTTTGCTACGACCGCAACGACGGCAAGCAGGCCTGGGCGACGCAGTTGCACCAGGGCGAACTGCCCGCCAAGAACCGCAAGAACAGCCACGCGTCGCTCACCCCGGCGTGCGACGGCCAGCAGGTCTATACGATCTTTGTCATCGACGACGCGCTGTGGGTCGACGCCGTGACCCTGGACGGCGCGGTCGTCTGGAAGAAACGTATCGACGATTACAAGTCCGAGCACGGGCACGGCGCCTCGCCCATCCTCTACAAATCGACCGTGATCATCTCCGGCGAGGACCTGACCGGCGGCTACCTCGCCGCGCTCGACCGCGCGACCGGCGACGTGATCTGGAAGACGCCGCGCACCAGGTCCGACGTCCATGCCAACTACGCCACACCCAACGTCGGCCGCGTCGCCGGGCGCGACCAGCTCGTGATCCACGGCTACGACAGGGTCACCAGCTACGATCCGGCCACCGGCAAGGAGCTGTGGCACGCCGACGGCCCGACCGAGGTGTGCGCCAACACGCCACTGTTCAGCGACACGCACGTGTACGTCTCCGGCGGGTTCCCGCGCAAGAAGCTGATGGCGATCCGCGCCGACGGCAGCGGCGACGTCACGAAGACGCACGTCGAGTGGACCGACGGCGCGGGCGTCGCGTACGTGCCGTCATCGCTGTTGCACAACGACCGGCTCTACGTCGTCAACGACGGCGGCATCGTCTCGTGCTACAACGCGACGACCGGCAAGGACATCTGGCGGCAACGCCTCGGCCGCAGCTTCACCGCGTCGCTCGAGCTCGTCGGCGACAGGCTCTACATCTCCGGCGAGTCCGGCACGACCTACGTGTTCAAGGCCGCGGACACGTTCGAGATGATCGCCGAGAACCAGCTCCCCGGCGGCCAGCTCGCCACCCCCGCGTTCAGCGGCGACGCGATCTTCCTCCGCACGGACACGTCGCTGTACCGCATCGGGCCGAAGGCGGCGGAGTGAAATCGGGGTCGGGGGTTAGTGGTTGGGGGTTGGTGGCGCGACGCCGCGATCGATTAGTATGCCCCGGATATCTGTGTCCCTAACCCTAAACCCCCCAGCCACGAACCCCTGCAAACATGCTCCCTGTTAATACGATCGCCGAGGACATCGTCGCGCACCTGCGTGAGGGGAATCGGCTCGTGCTGACCGCGCCGACGGGGTCGGGCAAAACGACACAGGTGCCACAGATCGTGCACCGCGCAGGCGACGCGATCACCGACAAACAGATCGTCGTGCTGCAGCCGCGCCGACTCGCGACGCGTATGGTCGCCCGGCGTGTCGCGCACGAGTTGAAGTGCGACGTCGGCGGGCTCGTCGGCTACCAGACGCGGCACGAGTCGCACGTGTCGCGCGACACGCGTATCCGCTTCATGACCGAGGGCTTGTTCCTGCGGCTCATGCAGAGCGACCCGACGCTGCGCTACGTCGGCTGCGTGATCCTCGACGAGTTCCACGAACGCAACCTCGACGCCGACGTGTCTCTCGCGCTGCTGCGGCAGTTGCAGGACGCCCGCCGACCGGACCTGCGCGTCGTCGTGATGTCCGCGACGCTCGACGCCGAGGCGGTCGCCGCGTACCTCGACTGCGAATCGCTTCACGCGGAGGGGCGTGCGTATCCGGTCGACGTGACGTATTTGAAGAAGCTGCCGAGCAAGCCGGTGTGGGACCTCGCGGGCGAAGCGCTCGACGGGTTCCTCAACGCCGGGCGTGACGGCGACGTGCTGGTGTTCATGCCGCGCGTGTTCGAGATCAACCGCACGATCCGCGCGTGTCAGGCGGTCGTTTCGCGCAGCGGTGAGACGATCGACGTGCTGCCGCTGCACGGGTCGCTGCCCCCGGCGGAGCAGGACCGCGCGGTCGGGCCGTCGAAACGGCGCAAGGTGATCGTCGCGACGAACGTGGCCGAGACGTCGATCACGATCGACGGCGTGACGTGTGTGATCGACTCGGGGGAGGTGCAGATGGCGCGTTACGACCCCGACCGCGCGTTGAATCTGCTGCGTGTGGAGCCGTGCAGCCGGGCGTCGGCGGACCAGCGTGCGGGGCGCGCGGGGCGGACGGCGCCGGGCGTGTGCCTGCGGCTGTGGACGGAGACGGACCACGCGCGGCGCGACGCGCAGACCCCGCCGGAGGTGCGCCGCGTCGAGCTCGCTGAGGCGGTGCTGCGCTTGAAGACGATGGGCGTCGCCGACGTGCGCGGGTTCGGGTGGCTCGACAGGCCGGACGACGCGGACGTCGACCACGCGATCGCGTTGCTGCGCGAGCTCGGGGCGATCGACGGCGGCGAAGAGGCAAGCGGCGCGGACGGCGCGCTGACGACACTCGGTCGTCGTATGGCGCGGTTTCCGGCGCACCCGCGGCTGGCGCGGATGCTGCTCGACGCGGCGGACGCGGGGTGCCTGGGGCGCGCGATCACGTGGGCGGCGCTGATCGCGGAGCGCGACATCGCGACGCGCGGTGGCGCGGCGAAGCTGCGGCGGTTCATCGAGCCCGACGAACCGCTGAGCGACGTGGCGGTCCGCGAGCGCGCGCTCAACGCCGCGCGCGACGCACGCTTCGATCGGCACGCGTGCGAGTCGATCGGCCTGCACGGGCAGACGTGCCGCGAGGTCGATCGCGCGGTCAAGCAGTTCGAGCGGCTGGCGCGCGACATGGACCTGCCGCTCGGCGGGCGTCGCGCCGCGCAGGCGACCGGCATGACCGCCGCCCTGCTGCGCTGCGTGCTCGCGGCGTACGGCGACCACGTCGCGGTCCGCCTCGATGCGCAGCGCCCCCACTGCGCCATGCCCGGACGCAAGCGCGTCGTGCTCGACGACGCGACCGTCGTCACCGAGCCCGGCCCGCTCGTCGCCCTCGACGTGCGCGAGGTCGGCCGGGGCGACGGACGCGAAACCGTGCTCGGCCTCGCCTCCGCCGTGACCGTCGACACGCTGATCGACCTGCACCCGCAGCGCGTCTCGCAGCGCAAGCGAGCCGTGTGGGACGCCGAGCGCCTAGCCGTGGAGCAGGCCGACGAGACGCTGTACGACGGCGTGGTGATCGACTGCACGCAGCGGCCCGACGCCGACCCCGCCGTCGCCGCGGAGATGCTCGTCGAACGCATCACCTCCGGCGAGCTGCGGCTCGAGCGGTGGGACGACGGCGTCGAGCAGTGGCTGGCGCGTGTGCGCTGCGTCGCGGCGTGGTTCCCCGAGCGCGGGCTGATCACGTACAGCGACGACGACCTGCGTGTGATCCTGCACGAGCTGGTCGACGGCGCGACGCGCTGGAGCCAGGTCCGCGACCGCCCCGTGCTCGATGCGCTGCGCAACGCGCTGTCGTGGGACGACACGCAGTTCGTCGAGAAGAATGCGCCGACGCGGCTCGACCTGCCCAGCGGCTACAAGATGCCCGTGACGTACGAGGCGGGCGCGCCGCCGAAGGGGCGTGCGAAGATCCAGCAGTTGTACGGCCTGACCGACACGCCGCGTGTCGCCGCGGGGCGCGTCGCCGTCACGCTCGAGATCCTCGCGCCGAACTACCGCCCCGTGCAGGTCACCACCGACCTGGCGAGCTTCTGGGCGAACATGTACCCGGAGCTGAAGAAGGAACTGAAGCGGCGGTACCCGAAGCACGAGTGGCGGTGAGGTGATTTCGGATTTCGGATCGCGGATTTCGGATTGTTGCGACGCCGCTTGCGGCCTAGCATGCCTTCAAACCGCACATAGAGGAATGCCGCATGCGACTTCGATATTGGTTGCCGATCATCGTTCTACTATCAGCCGCCGTCCGCGCCGAGACGCCGTGGGACGTCAAACATCTCAGCGAGCCGCCGAAGTTTGAGTGGGTGGACGGCAAGTCGCCGGTGCGGTCGCTGATGTATGTCGGCGAGCCTTACAACGGCAAGCCGACGCACGTGTTTGCGTACTACGCGACGCCGGGCACGCTGGCAGGCGACACGTCGAAGGATCACAACCTGCCCGCGATGGTGCTCGTGCACGGCGGCGGCGGCACGGCGTTCGCCGAGTGGGCGGAGCTGTGGGCGAAGCGCGGCTACGCGGCGATCGCGATGGACCTGGCGGGCTACCGGCCCAACGAGGGGCAGAACCCGCACCAGGGCAAGAACCGCACGCGCCTGCCCGACGGCGGGCCCGATCAGGGCGACAACGAAAAGTTCGGCAGCGTCGACAAGGCGCCCGGCGAGCAGTGGCCGTACCACGCCGTGGCGAACGTCGTGCTGGCGCACTCGCTGATCCGCAGCTTCAAGGAAGTCGACGCGAATCGCACGGGCCTGACGGGCATCAGCTGGGGCGGGTACCTGACGTGCATCACCGCGGGCGTCGACAGCCGGTTCAAGGCGGCTGTGCCGGTGTACGGCTGCGGGTTCCTGCACGAGAACAGCGTCTGGCTGCCGCGATTCGCGCAGTTCACGCCGGAGCAGCGGCAGCGGTGGGTGTCGCTGTGGGACCCGTCGCAGTACCTGCCGCACGTGTCGATGCCGATCTTCTTCCTCGACGGCACGAACGACTTCGCTTACCCGCTGGACAGCTCCATGAAGAGCGTCGCGGCGGTGCCCGACAGCGTCCCGAAGACGGTGCGGATCCAGGTGAAGATGCCGCACGGGCACCAGGTCGGCTGGGCGCCGCAGGAGATCGGCCTGTTCATCGACAGCGTGCTGATCGGCGGTGATCCGCTGCCGAAGCTGGGCACGCCGGAGGTTGGCGACGGGCGCGTCCGGCTGGCGGTGATGAGCAGGGTAAAACTGACGAAGGCGGAGATGCATCTGACGACGGACGAGACGCCGATCAACAAGCGGGAGTGGCAGACCGTCGCGGCGGAGGTGAAGGCGACGGGCGACGGGGCGTACGAGGTGACGTGCCCCGCCCCGCCGGGCGATGCGACGGTGTGGTTCCTCGCGGTGACGGACGAGCGCGGGGCGATGGTGACGACGCGGGTGACGATCACGAAGTAGAATGACGGGCGAACGATCATCCCTCACCCTCGCCCTCTCCCGGCGGGAGAGGGAAACGGCCCGGGCAGGTCCGTGGAGCTGGACGCAGAATGAAGCAGCTGACGACGATCGAGGAAGCCGACGCGTGGATGAACCACGGCGAGCCGGTGTGGGTGTACAAGCATTCAAGCACGTGCCCGATCTCGGACATGGTCAAGGAGATCGTCGAGGACTACTTCCTCGACCACGGCGACCAGCCGGTGCGGATGGTGATCGTGCAGACCGCCCGCGACGTGTCGAACCACATCGCCGCGAAGACCGGCGTGAAGCACGAGAGCCCGCAGATGCTGCTGATCCGCGCGGGTGAAGCGGTGTGGCACATCTCGCACGGCCGGATTACAGCCCACGCGATGACCGAGGCGTGGCGGCCGCACGCGGGGTAGCTCAAGTTCCATGTTTCAAGTCTCATGTTGCAGCTGGGGGCATCGTTGTGCGTTATCGGGAACGTGAAACTTGAGACCTGAAACTTGAAACCTGCGCTAGCTCCCATGCCGATGAATGATATGATGAGACCTGTTTGTTGCACGGTCTTCAGGGACGAAGACAGCTAGATCGGACGAGGGAACGCCATGATCTCACCCGCCACGTCACGCCAGCATTCTCAGGCACTTCCACGCGACACCGAATGGGCCGACCCCAACGCCCCGCTCCATTTTGCACAGAAAAACGTGCACTTTGTCGGCATCGGCGGGTGCGGCATGAGCGGCCTGGCGCGGATCGTCCGCGCGGCGGGCGGCGTGTGCAGCGGCACGGACCTGTCGCCCAGCGAGTACACCGAGGCGCTCGAGGCCGACGGGATCGACGTGATCCTCGAGCAGACGGCCGAGTCGGTGCCGGGTGACGCGGACGTGCTGGTCGTGTCGGCGGCGATCCGCGGTGATCACCCGGAGGTCGTCGAGGCGAAGCGGCGCGGGCTGCCCGTGCTCAAGTACGCCCAGGTCGTCGGCCGCCTGATGATCGGGCGCACCGGCGTCGCCATCGCCGGCACGCACGGCAAGTCCACCACCACGTCCATGCTCTCGCACATCCTGCTGCAGACCGGCCTCGACCCGACCTTCATCGTCGGCGCCATCTGCGAGCAGATCGGCGGCGGCGCACGCGTCGGCAACCCCGACATGCTCGTCGCCGAGGCCTGCGAGTACGACCGCTCGTTCCACAACTTCCGCCCGACGCACGGCGTGATCCTCAACGTCGAGGAGGACCACCTCGACATCTACGGCTCGCTCGACGCCATCATCGAGTCGTTCCACCACTTCGGCGAGCTCATCCGCCCCGACGGCACGCTGCTAATCAGCCACGAGCGCGCGTACCGCACGAACGTCGCGGCGGGCCTGGAGTGCGACGTCGAGACGATCGGCTTCGGCCCGCAGGCGGACTGGCACGTCGAGCAGGTGCGGCAGTCCAAGACGCGTATCCGCAGCCAGGTCGTGCTGAGGCACGAGGGCGAGGTCGTCTGCGAGTTCCGTTGCCGGATGCCCGGCGAGCACATGGCGTACAACGCGGCGGTCGCGGCGGTGACGGCCCACCGCATGGGCGCGATGTGGGACGGCATCGCCAAGGCGATCGGGTCGTTCCGCGGGCTCGGTCGACGCATGCAGGTCATGGGCGTGGCCAACGGCGTGACCGTCATCGACGACTACGGCCACCACCCCACCGAGATCGACACCACGCTCCGCGCCCTGCGTGATCATTACCACCCCGAGACGCGCGGCGGGCGCCTCATCTGCGTGTTCCAGCCCCACCAGCACAGCCGCACGCGGTTCCTGCTCGACCAGTTCGCCACGAGCTTCGAGGAGGCCGACGTGGTCGTCGTGCCGGAGATCTACTTCGTGCGCGACAGCGAGGAGGACCGCCGGGCGGTGAGCGCGGCCGACCTGGTCTACAAGCTGCAGCAGCGCGGCGTGCTCGCGGTGCACATCGACGACTTCAAGGACATCACCCGCTTCCTGACGCACCACTGCAAGCCCAACGACCTGCTCGTCGCGATGGGCGCGGGCCCGGTGTGGCAGATCGCGAAGGGATTCCTGGAGAGTAGTCAGTAGCTAGGTGTCAGGTGTCCGCAATATTGTGACGAAGAATTCCCCCGACGCCGGTCGGGGGTTTTTGTTTGGCTACTGACTACTGATCTCTGGCTATTTTCGCACCGCGGCCGGGGGGATCGCGGCGGGCATGCCGTGGGGGACGTAGCCGCGCACGGCGCGGACGGCGGACTCGACGACGACGAACGCGTCCGGATCGACGCCTTCGACGAGCCGGATCACCTGCGGCGCCTTGCGCCGAGCCACGACCATAAAGAGAATGTCCTGCGGACCGTCCTTGCCCTGACCGTGCATCGTGGTGACGCCGAAGCCCGCTTCGCGCACTGCCTCGACGACTTCCGCGGCCTGGCCACGGCTGATCGCCCGCAGCAGCACGTGTCCCGACGCGATCCATTTCTCGATCGTCATGCCGACCGCCGTGCCTGTGGCGTAGCCGCCCGCGTACCCGACCATCTGCACCCACGACATCGGCCCGCTCATGACCACCGAGATCGCGCTGATGAATACGCCCGCCTCGAAGAACCCCAGCAGCACCGCCTGCACACGGTTGCCGCGCACCGTCTCCACCACACGCAGCGTGCCGATCGACACGTCTACAATCCGCAGAACAAAGATGAGCAGCGCCCCGCCGAGTTCAATCCACATACCGACCCATTGTAGGGATGCGCGGCGTATTGCAAGTTGCGGCGGTCATCACCGCAGAGGCAAGCGATATCGTGTCAAAGAAAAACCCCCGACATGTGCCGGGGGTTTTTATCTGATGACTGACTACTGAAACCTGACCACTGACGCCTGGCCTCAGCCGCGCTCCTCGGCCAGCTCGCCGACGACGCCGAGCTTCATGTCGTCGAGGCTAGCGCCCGCGGGGACCATCGGCCAGACGTGCTCGTGCTTCTCGACGACGAACTCGCCGACGATCGGCTGGTCGCACGCGATGAACTCGGCCATCTTTTCCTTCAGGTCCGCGGTGGACGTGCAGCGGATGCCCTTGCAGTTCATCGCCTCGGCGAGCTTCACGAAGTCGGGGTTGTGCATCTCGGTGTGGCTGTAGCGCTCTTCGTAGAACAGGTCCTGCCACTGCTTGACCATGCCTTGGAAGTCGTTGTTGAGCAGCATGATCTTCGCGGGGATGCCGTACTGCGCGGCGGTGACCATCTCCATGGCGGTCATGCAGAACGAGCCGTCGCCGTCAATGTCGACGACGATGCGGTCCTGCTTGCCGTGCTTCTCGGCCTCGATCATCATGCCGAGCTTCGCGCCGATCGCGGCCGGGACGCCGTAGCCCATCGTGCCCAGGCCGCCGGACGTGAACCACTGCTGGGGGTTCTTGAAGTTGTAGAACTGCGCGGCCCACATCTGGTGCTGGCCGACGCCGGTGCCGATGACCGCCTCGCCCTGCGTCTGGTTGTAGAGCTCCTGAACGACCTGCTGCGGCTTCATGTGGCCGGGGCGGTCGTCGGGGCGGAACGCGAACGGGTACTTGCGCTTCCACTCGGCGAGCTGCTCGATCCACTCGTTGCGCTCGACGTGCTTGATCATCGGCAGCAGCAGCTCGAGGTTCTTGCGGGCGTCGCCCTCGATGCCCAGGTCGGTCGGCACGTTCTTGCCGATCTGCTCGGGGGAGATGTCGAAGTGGATGATGCCGCCGCGCCCCTCGGCCGAGGCCTTGCGGGCGGAGCGGCCGAACGTGGCGAGGTTGCCGGTGATGCGGTCGTCGAACCGGGCGCCGATGGCGATGATGCAGTCGGCCTCCTGCATGGCCCAGTTCGCGTAGGCCGCGCCGTGCATGCCGAGCATGTGCAGCGACAGCGGGTGCGACTCGTCGAACGAGCCGAGGCCCTGCAGCGTCGTGGTCACGGGGATGTTGCCGGAGATCGCCATCTCACGCATCAGCTCCGACGCGTGCGACAGCACGACGCCCTGACCGGCGTAGATGATCGGCCGCCTGGCGTTGTTGATCATCTCCGCGGCGCGGGCGAGCTGATCGCTCGTGCCCAGCTCACGGATGTGGTAGCCGGGCAGCTGCGGCGCGGCGCAGACGGGACGGTTGATGCGCATCGCGCCGGTCACGTCCTTCGGCAGGTCGACGACGACGGGGCCGGGCCGACCGGTCGTGGCGATGTGGAACGCCTCGTTGATGCGCTGCGGCAACTCGTGGACGTTCTTGACCAGCACGTTCCACTTGGTGCAGGCGCGGGTGATGCCGGTGACGTCGGCCTCCTGGAACGCGTCGGAGCCGATGGCGCCGGTGGCGACCTGTCCGCAGAAGACGATCAGCGGGGTGCCGTCCATGTTCGCGTCCTGCAGGGGCGTGACGGTGTTCGTCGCGCCCGGGCCGGACGTCACAAGGACGACGCCCGGCTTGCCGGTCACGCGGGCGTAACCCTCGGCCATGTGACCGGCGCCCTGCTCGTGACGGGTGAGGATGAACTTGAACTGCTTGGTTTCATGGATAGCGTCGAACACCGGAAGGATCGCGCCGCCGGGGTATCCGAACATGGCCTCCACGTTGTGCTCGACCATGAGCTCGTGGAAGACCTGCGCGCCGTTCATGCCGTGGTACTTGTCGGTGGTGGCGGCGGGGTGGGTGGTGTCGATTCCGGTGTTGGTCTTTGCGGTACTCATCGGGTGGCTCTCATAGCTAAGTCCGGCCCATGAAGGTGAGGGCTCGGAGGTTGTATCGGTTCATGTGGATGGAGGCGTGCAATGACGCCGGCGTGCGCCTGGGGCGCGGGTGGCAGGCCGCTCACTTGGTAATTCGCGGGGCCCGCCGCCGTACGGCGACCGGTACCCGCTTGAATAGCGGCGTGCCGAAGAGTAGTCGCCATAGTGCGTCGATCAGATACATCGTCGAACAGTATAACCCGACCCCGAATGACGATCAATGTTTTTCGGGTTGATAAGGGTATAATGCACGCGGCCTTATCGGTGGCGAAAACGCGGTGGTTTCGCCGTTATTGTATGAAGAGCCGGGCCGGGGCGTGACAGGACTTTAGCGCCGGGCTGGATAACCCGGACATTTTGCGAACCCCTCGGTGGACAGCTTGGGGTTGATGCAATAAGCGAACACGGGTCTCCGTTGAACAGGTGTAGAGATGGCCGAGCGAGGCATCGATCAGACATTGCGGGCCGCGATCGAAGGCGATCAGGCGGCGTGGCGCGAGCTGGTCGAGGATTACTCGGGCCGGGTCTACGGGCTGCTGCTGAGGCAGTGCCGCAATGCGGAGCTCGCTGAAGAGATCACCCAGGCCACGTTCGTGAAGATCGTCAGCAAGCTGCCCGACTACGACGAGCAAGGCCGATTTGAATCGTGGCTTTTTCGTATCGCGATCAATCGGTTGAGGGACGAGATGAGGCGGCGTAAACGGCAGGCGTCCACGATGGACTTCGCCGAGACCCCGCCGGAGGCCGTGGGACAGACGAGCAACGGGCCGATGCCCGGGGACCGAATGGACACGCAGGAGGAGCACGACAAGCTCCACACCGCAATCGCTCAGCTGCCCGAGGCCGACCGAGAGGTGCTGTACATGCGGTACACCGCCGAGCTCAGCTTCGCACAGATCGCCGAAGCGCTCGAGCAACCGCTGGGCACCGTGCTGGCAAGGAGCCATCGAGCACTTAAGAAACTGCGAACCCTGCTGGAACAGAGTCAGGAAACCGCCTGACGGGCGCCGAGAAACTGGTAGAATCAAGATGATGCGGCCAAACGGTAACAGACAATTCGGACTCGACCCGGAGCTGCACGTGCTCGACGCCGTGCTCAGCGACGCGTTAAAGACCGCCGCCCCCGCTCACCTTGTCCAGCGCATCTACGATCAGACCGTCGGGCACCTCCCCTACGTCACGCCCGGCTCCGAACTGCAAGAAATCGAACAGGTCCTCCGTCGCGAACTCTCCGCCGACATCCCCGCCGACCTGTCCGCCAAGGTCTACCAGGCGACCGTCACCAGCCTGCCCCACTACCTCGACGAAGAACTGACCGCTCTCGACGCGAATCTGTCGCAGTCGATGAAGGCCGCTGCGCCCGCCGGACTGAGCGATCGCATCCTCGCCGCGACGTCGAGCAAGCTCGGCGATCACGAGCGTGAAGTGGTCGGCGCGGTCGACGCGGCGATGGCGATGGGCGAGGCGATGCCCGAGGTCGCCGGCCGCAGGGACCCCGTCGTCCTCGCACGCATCGGGTTCACCACGTGGGTGCGTCGCGTGTCGATGGCCGCGGCGATCGTCATGGGCGTCAGCGCCGGCTGGTGGCTGTATCAGTACGCCGAGCTGCCCCACGCCGAGGCGCCCGATCCGACGTTCGCCGCGCTGGAGCGCGAGGTCGACCGCTTCGCCGACTCGCTGAACGGCAGCCCCACGCAGCTCGACACGCAGATCATGAACCTCGCCGCGGACATGCACCACACCGAGGCCATCGTTCAGACCTCACCGTATACCGACCCGCTGCTGAGCGGCAACGACGACATCACCAACGAGTTGTCGCTGCTCGAAGCGGAGCTCGGATCGTTCTAACGCCTCCCATCTTTCGCGGGAGGCCCAGCCATGACCCGCATACGCCAACAACCCGCTACGCCGACCGCATCCCCGCGGCCGGACGTGCAGACCCCGTCCACGCCATATGTCACGCGCGCCACGAGCACGTCACGCACGACGCGGCCGTGGCGCATCACGCTCGCGCTGACGCTCGCCGCTACGGTGTTGGCCGTCGCGGTCACCCCCACCCACGCCCAGGCGAACAAGGGTGACACGCCGAAGCCCGACGCCAAGGCCGACCACGCCGACCGACCAGACCGCCCCGGCGACGCGAAGGTTCGCCTCGACGGCAAGCCGGTGCTCAAGCCCGACGCCCGACGCGACGACAAGTCCGACGAGAAGCCCGACGCCGCCCCCGAGCCGCTGACCGATCAGCAGATCGACCAGGGCCTCGACGCCCTCCGCGGCGTGGCGCCCGCGTTCGCCAACAAGCTCAGCGAGCTGCGCGAACGCAACCCCGATCAGTTCCGACGCCTGCTGACCAAGACGCCCGGCATCGCCAACCGCATCCGCGAGGCCGCCGTCGAGTCGCATCGCGACCCCGAGGGCTACCGCTACCGCGCGATCGAGGCCCAGCTCCGCAACGCCGCGTGGGGCAAGACCAAGCAGATGCTCACCGCCCCGCCGGACCAGACCGACGAACTCAAGTCGCAGGTGCAGCGGCTCGGCGAGCAGGCGTTCGACACGTCGATCGATCGGCGGCGGCACGAGCTGACGAAGATCGAGAAACGCATCGACATGCTCCGCCGCCAGCTCGCCGATCACCGCGAGATGCGCGACCAGATCGTCGACGACCTGGCGAAGGAAGTGATCGGCGGAAACGTCGACCGCGTCATGCCCGTCTACCTCGATCCGCCGAAGGACCTGCTGCGACACGACGGCGACGCCCCGGCCGATCGCCCCCACCCCGGCCCCAACGCCGGGCGTGACGACAAGCAGCCCCGCCCCGCCGACCGCGCCGACAATCACCCCGGCAAGGATCACGCGGACAACGATCGGCCCGACCGCCCCAACGCCGGCAAGGGCGAGCTGGACGACGCCCAGATCGACAAGATGCTGGACTACATCCGTCAGAAGGACCCCGAGCTGGCCGACCGCCTCGCCGATCTGCGCAAGAACAACCCGATGATGTTTCACCGCACGCTGTCGCGCATCCGCCAGAAGGTGATGCCGCGGATCGCCCAGCGGGAGGACGACCCCGAGGCCGGCCGCATCATGGCCAACGCCCAGCAGCTGCAGCACAAGATCAGCAAACAGGCCGACCGGCTCCAGCACGCCGGCAAGGACGAAAAGCAGCGGGAGGAGATCGACACCAAGCTCCGCAAGCTGCTCGCGGACATCGTCGAGCTGCGGTTCGACCTCCGCGAGCACGAGATCGCCCAGATCGAGCAGCGGCTCGAAAACCTCCGCGGCGAGATCACCGAGCAGGTGAACAACCGCGACAAGATTGTCGCCCAGCGCCTCTACGACCTCCGCCAGCACGTCGCTAAAGTCTTGGAAGACAACAAGAAGCACGATGCCGAGCGCGACGGCAAAGCTGAAAGCAAGGCCGGTGACGGCGACGACCCCCAAGACGCCACTGCCGACGTCAAACCGGCGGACAAGCCCCAGAAATAATCTCTTGCGCTGACCCGTAGCCGAACGCCTGACTCGATCAATATAGTGATTGAGCAGCGGGTGCTGCCCGGTTCCGGGCTGGTCTCCCTGTGAGGGCTTTGGGCATGTTCAGAATCGAAGCGGGCGCCACGGGCAGGTACTGCGACGGATTGTCGCGGCGGACGTTCGTGCAGGCGGGCGTCGCGGGGCTGGCGTCGGTCGGACTGGCCGACGTGCTGCGCGCGGCCGAGGCCGGCGGCGGACCCAACGGCCGCGCGGCGAAGAAGGACACGCGTGTCATCCTCGTCTGGCTCGACGGCGGGCCCAGCCACCTCGACCTGTGGGACATGAAGCCCGACGCCGCCGCCGAGTACCGCGGCATCTGGAGCCCCATCAAGACCAACGTCCCCGGCATCGACATCACCGAGATGTTCCCGAAGCAGGCGAAGGTCGCCGACAAATTCTCCATCGTCCGTTCCATCGCGCACAACGACGGCGACCACTTCGGCGGCGCCCACCGCATGCTCACCAGCCGCGGCGGCGCCAACGGCGGCAACACGTCGATCAAGTACCCCGGCATCAGCGCGATCTCCTCCGCCGTGCTCGGCTCGCGGCGCCCCGGCCTGCCCGCGTACACCGCCGTGCCCTACGCCTCGTCCGTCGGTCTGCGACCCGGCTACTTCGGCGCCCACTACCTCGGACCGGCCTACAACCCGTTCGAAACCAACGGCGACCCCAACAGCCCCAACTTCAAGGTCCAGAACCTCAACCTGCCAGGCGGCATGTCCGTCCAGCGCCTCGAAGACCGCCGCACGCTGCTGCGTCACATGGACAGCCTGCAGCGCGCCGCCGACACCACCGGCGTCATGGACACGCTCGATCGCTTCGAGCAGTCCGCATGGGAGATGGTCACCGGCCCGGCCGCGCAGGCCGCGTTCGACATCGCCGCCGAAGACAACGCCACCCGCGAACTCTACGGACGCAACACGTTCGGCCAGTCCTGCCTGCTCGCCCGTCGCCTCGCCGAGGCCGGCTGCACCTTCGTCACCGTCCACTCCGGCGGCTGGGACCACCACTGGAACCTGCAGGAAGGCATGGAGCGCATGCTCCCGCCGCTCGACCAGGCCCTCGCCGCCCTGTTCACCGACCTCGCCCAGCGCGGCCTCACCGACAAGATCATGGTCATGGTCTGCGGCGAGTTCAGCCGGACGCCGAAGATGAACGACGGCTCGGGCAACGGCACGCCCGGCCGCGACCACTGGGGCAACTCGATGTCCGTCGTCATGGCCGGCGGCGGGCTGCGCAACGGCGTGATCGTCGGCTCGACCGACGCCAAAGGCGAAGAACCCCGCGACAACCCGCTGACCGTCGGCGACATGCACGCCACCATCTACCACGTGCTCGGCGTCGACCCCCACACGCAGTTCCTCGACCACGCAGGTCGCCCCGTCCCCGCGATCGACTACGGCGAGCCGATCCGCGACTTGCTGTAACGCCGTGAGTCCTCGCGCCATTTCCCTCTCCCACCGGGCGAGGGCGAGGGTGAGGGAAAGCCACACGCCATCCGCACATCTCCACTGACAAGCTACGCTTGTCAGTGCCACCCCGAATCATGACGTCTCAACAACCTCATACTCCAGCGCCGCCGCGAGCTTCGCGAGCAGCGGAGCGCTGTCGCGTTCGTGATCCGCAGAGAAATACGCGATGTAGATCTCGCGATCGGGCATCAACAGAAAAGACAGAAACGCGGTCTTCGACGCCAGGTCGTCGGCAACGGTGACCGACGCCGCGTGTCCGCGCCGCGCGAGCAGCGCGTCGATCGCCTCGGCCGGGGCGTCGATCTCCTTGAGGCGATCCATGATGCGGTCGGCCTGCTCGGCGCCGCGATGGCGATCGATCGACACGTAAGCGAAGTGCTCGGCGAAACGTGCGATCGCTTCGTGCCAGACCAGATACGGTCGGCCCTCCTGCGGCGTCAGCTTGTAAGACAATGAAAACTCCCAAATAGATGGCCCCGGTGATGCGCGCAGCGGCGTTTGCGCGGACGGTCCGCCGTCACCCCTTACGATTGCGTAAATCGTTCATCAGCTCAAGCTGAACCCGCTGGATCTCGACGAGGCGCTCCCACTGATGCGAAAGCAGGTGGTCGACCTTCTGATGGAGTTGGCGGATTTCGAGCTCCGCCTTGAGGTTCACCTGGTAGTCGTGCTGTGAACGCAGACGGTCCTTCGCTTCCTGGCGGTTCTGGCTCATCATGATCACGGGCGCCTGGATCGCGGCCAGGCAGGACAACACGAGGTTCAGCAGGATGTAAGGAAACGGATCAAACGGGCGCGACAACAGCGTGACGGAATTGAGCGTGATCCAGGCGAGCATCACACACGCGAAGACGATGATGAACGCCCAGCTGCCGCCGAAGCTCGCCATGCGATCCGAGAGCCGCTCGCCGAACGTGACCGCCTCCTCGATTTCCTCTTCAACGTTGCTGGCGAGGATGTCGTGATCCATCAGGCTCTGAAGGACCTCGTCCTCGAGGTCCGTCAGCTCGCCCTTTTCGCTTTCAAGGATGTTCTGGATGTAACGGTTGCGGAACTGATTGAGGTCGTTGAGGCAGATGTCGCCGTCGTCGGACCACTGCGGGACCTCGCGGCGGATGACGTCAACGATCGCCGGCCGGATGACCGCCGCGTGAATGAGCTGGTTGGCGGGCAGGCTCTTTCCGCAGACCTGACACGTGCGGTGGTTATTGGCCATGGAAGCACCTTGCTCTCAGTTGCCCGCAACCCGAACACGCCGGGCTACGCGTCCTTTGTCTCGCAACCGCCGTGGCACCCACAGCGGATGCCCTTCGCCTCGTTGAACGACTCGCGCCCCTCGCGGACGCACAGCAGCGCGATCAGCAGCGCGCCGACCGCGTCGAACCCGCCGACGCCCGTCCACTCGTAAAGCCCGCTCGATAGCAGCAGCACCACGGAGAACTGCACGCACGCCAGGTTGCACTTCGCGTCGGCGAGCATCGCGGGCGAGTTCAACGCGTGTCCGACGCGCCGCTTCGCCCAGATCAGCGCCCACATCGTGAGGATCGACACCGACGAGATGCCCACGCCCCACCACGTCGCGTGCGGCGCGTGCTGCTCGTAGAGGCTCAACACGCCGGTCGCCACGAGGCCCGCGGCGAGCAGCATCATCGCCCAGCCGGTGATCCGCAGCGCGGTCTGCTCGAAGTGGTCGGGCGACTCGTCGCCGTCCGCGGCCCGCTGCCGGCGGATCATGTGCAGAATGCCGATGCCGCTGATCATCTCGACAAACGAGTCGACACCAAAGCCGAACAACGCCAGCGTCTCGTCGCCCGCGCCCATCCACACCGACAGCACGCCCTCGATCAGGTTGTACACGATCGTGAACAGCGCCAGCCACTCGGCGTAGCGACGCCAGCGCTCGAGATCGGTCGGCGTGTCGTCGTGATGTGTCACAGCCTCGGTCGTCATGCCTTCATCCTACGTCGCCCGATCCGCGAGCAACATCCGCGGGTGTTTTTCGTGGTCCGCCAGCACGCGCGGGTTCGTCAGCCCCTTGGCCGCCTTCGCCAGGTCGAGCACCGCCTGCTTCTGCGACGCGGCGATCTCCAGCACGAGCTGGCCGGGCTTCGCGAGATGCTCCGACGCGTGCGCGATCAGCGGACGCAGCTGATCGAGCCCGTCGACGCCGCCCCGCAGCGCCCCCACCGGCTCGTAGTCCTTCACGTTGCGCTCGACGTACTCCCACTCCGCGTCGCTGATGTACGGCGGGTTGGACACCACGTAATGGAACGGCCCGGACAGCGGCTCGTAGAGATCGCCGAGGCGGAAGTCGATGCGGTCCGCCACGTCATGCCGCGCCGCGTTCTGCTTCGCGAGCTCCAGCGCGTCGGGCGAGATGTCCGTCGCGACGATCCGCGCCTCGGGCAGGTTGACGGCCAGCGCCACGGCGATCGCCCCGCTGCCGGTGCCGATGTCGACGATGCTCGGCGAGGCGAACCCGGGCGTTGTGCGCGTGTGCTGGATGATGTGCTCGATGAGCGTCTCGGTGCTCGGCCGGGGGATCAGCACGTGGCGGTTGACCGCGAACTGAAGGCTGTAGAGGTGGGCGTGGCCGACGAGGTACTGCACGGGCTCGTGCTCGGCGGCGCGCTCGACCAGGTCGCGGAACGCCGCACGCTCCAGCGGGCTGGCCGGGCGGTCCATGTCCATGAACAGGTTGATGCGGGGCACGTGCAGGATGTGGGCCAGGAGCATCTCCGCGGAGAGCCGCGGCGAATCGACGCCTTTGCGGTCGAGGTGCGCAGCGGTCCATTCCAGCAGCTTCCGGCTGGTCCAGTTCGTCGTATCCTCTGCGTTGGCACGGTGTTTGTTCATCTCCACCGATTGTAAGCGAAGCGGCGTCGCGCGGTCACCGTCGACGCGCGACGGGACCGCTTCTTGTAACCCCAACAGCGGACTGTTAGATTCACCCCTGAGGGGCCCTCCGAATCGCGAGAGAGCAGGTACGTCATGCGTGTGCTGATGCTGGGATGGGAATTCCCGCCGTATATCACCGGCGGGCTGGGCACGGCGTGCAACGGCTTGACCCGCGGGTTGAGCCGTCAGGGCGTTGATGTGCTGTTTGTCCTGCCCCGAGCCGTCGGCCGCCAACATCCTCAGCACGTCCAGCTGCTCAGCCCGGCCGACCTGATGCGCCCGCGCACGGTCGTCAACGGCAGTGGCGTTATCGGAGGCAGCGATGCCGCGCCGATGGGCACGCGAGACACGGCTGCCGAACCGCGCGGCACCGATCTGGCCAACGGCGCGACCCGCGATGAATCGATGGGCAACGTCGAGTTCCGCGCGATCCCCTCGGCGATCACCAGCCCGTACCTCGGCTCGTTGGCGCGCACGCCGGAGGAAGTCCGCGTGCGCGGGCGCCGGATCATCACGACCGGCACGTCGCCCGAGCAGCGGGCCGCGTACGACCGCGCCGAGGCGCTGACCACGAACCGCCCCGCCGCGAGCGCCGCGCCGGCGGCCGGCTACAACGAGCCCGACGTGCCGCCCACCGCGGGCGACTACAGCGGCGACGTCGTGGCCGAGTCGCAGCGGTACGCCGAGGTGTGCCTCGAGCTCGTGCGCGACGAGCGGTTCGACGTGATCCACGCGCACGACTGGATGACGTACCCCGCGGGGCTGGCGGTCGCCGCGGCGACGGGCAAGCCCCTGGTCGTGCACGTGCACTCGACGGAGTTCGACCGCTCGGGCGAGCACCCGTACCAGCCGATCTACGACATCGAGCGCCGCGGCATGCACGGCGCGATGACGGTCGTGTGCGTGTCGCACCTCACGAAGAAGATCTGCGTGGCGCGCTACGGCGTGCCGAGCGCGAAGGTGCACGTGGTGTACAACGGCATCGAGTCCGACGACGCGCAGCCCGCGACGCCGACGTCGCGCATCGAGCGCGGCGACAAGATCGTGCTGTTCCTCGGCCGCATCACGATGCAGAAGGGCCCGGAGTATTTCGTCGAGGCGGCGAAGAAGGTGCTCAGCAAGATCGATCGCGTGAAGTTCGTCATGGCCGGCGCGGGCGACATGGTGCCGCAGATCATGCAGATGGCGCGCGAGATGGGGATCGCCCACAAGGTGCTGTTCACGGGGTTCCTGCGCGGCCGCGACGTGGCGCGCGTGTTCGAGCTCGCCGACGTGTACGTCATGCCGTCGGTCAGCGAGCCGTTCGGCATCGCGCCGCTCGAGGCGATCCGCCACGACGTGCCGGTGATCATCAGCCGCAGCTCCGGCGTGTCGGAGGTGATCCGGCACGCGTTGAAGGTCGACTTCTGGAACACCGACGACATCGCCGACAAGATCATCGCCGTGCTGCGTCACCCGCCGCTGGGCGACACGCTGCGTCAGCACGCGGACCTCGAGGTGCGCAGCCTCACCTGGGACGGCGCGGCGACGAAGTGCGTGCAGGTCTACAAGCAGTCGATCGACGCGATGCGCAGCGGCGCGGCCCACGTGTCGGTCGCCCCGTCCAACTGAACCGATCAATCCCGCACCCGCTGCGTGCCGCACCCGCGTGCGCGGACGCCCCGCCGCCGCACGTCGCGTGACACATCGATAAAAAAAGCCCCCGTCGATCATCGACGGGGGCTTTTGGTTGGTGTGATGGTTGCGGCGATCAGATCGCGCTGCCGACCCACTTGAGCAGCTGATCGACGGTGTCGTTGTCACCGATCGGGAACTCGTTGGCGGCCAGGCCGGCGGTGCCGAGCTCGAGGCGGAACTGGGCCGCGAGCGTGATCGGGTTGTAGAAGCCCGACGTGATGAGGCCGATGCCGGTGTTCGAGTCGTCGCCGTTGGTCGGATCGTTGTCCGGATCGTCGGCGAACGGATGGGTGAGGTTCGGATAGAGGTCGCCGCCGTCGAAGAAGTTGCCGGTGTGGTTGAGACCGAGCAGGTGGGCGAACTCGTGCGAGATGACGTTGGCCAGCGCCAGCGAGTACTCGTTGAGTCGGTCGGGCAGGTTCGTCGCCAGCGAGATGTTCTGGAACGTCTCGGCGGGGATGATGGCCTGGTCGCCCTTGTCGAGGTTGGCGAAGTCGACGTGCTCGGCGAGGCCGAAGAACCCGGCTCCCGGCGGCAGGTCGGACTCACCGACGAACAGGGTGGCGAAGTCCTCACCCGGCCGCAGGCCCGAGACGCTCGGGTCGACGGTGGTGAAGAAGATGCCGCTGGTGGCGTTGAAGTACTGCGTCAGATCGGCGCCGAGCACCATCGAGGTGATGGAGCCGAACGGCGTGGAGTCCGGCGTGGTCGCGAAGATGGCCGGGATGGTCTCCATGATGCCGGTGACGTTCTTGCCGTTGACCACGCCGCCCTCGACGAGGACCTGCGTGAGGCCCGTGAAGGAGGAGTCGACGATCGCGGCGTCGAACGGCTGGAAGACCACGGTGCCGGCGTCGGTGTCCGTGGAGATGCCGCCGTTGAAGTTCACGTAGACGAGCTGCTTGGGCGTGTTGGCGCCGAGCTCGTTGTTGTGGAGGCCGATCTCGTCGGAGAAGTAGGCGACCTGCTCACCGGGAGGCAGCGTGAGCTGTCCGTCGGCGCGGCCGTCGAGCAGGTCGTCGTTCGGGGCGAGGGTGACGTTGATCTGATACGTGTTGTCGCCGCCGGGCTGGTAGAGGGCCCCGCCGACGTCCGGCGTGACGACGATGAAGAAGTCCAGGGAGCTGGTCTGGATGCCGTCGGCGTCGGCGGTATGGTTGCCGGCGGCGTCGAGCGTGTCGGCGTCGGAACCGATGGCCGCGGCCATCGGCGGAATCTCGATCGCCATGAACAGGGTGTCGGACGACACGGAGCCGAAGTCGCCGCGGTTGACGTCGTTGCCGTCGAAGTAGGTGCCCTCGACGCGGGTCACCAGCTCGTAGGTGTCGTCGAACGGATCGTCGGTGCCCTGGGTGTCGCGGACGAACAGCGCGATCTGGGCCGGGGTATCCGCGGCGAACTCGAGCGACACGAAGTCGTACGCGTTGGCCTGGAAGTGGAAGATATCGATGTCGTCGGCGGCCTGGAAGTTGTTGCCGAGCGTGATGGTCTGCGCGTCGGTGCGGGTGACCAGGCTCAGCGGCAGGACGCTGTCGGCCAGGGCGTCGGCGAACGTGTCGGGCGCGTCGCCGAAGAAGTTGATGAACGTCGCGGCCGAGCCCTCGATGCCGTCGAGGTCGCCGTCGAGCAGCGTGCCGAACGGATCGAAGTCGAACAGCGTCTCGGCGTCGCCGCCGAAGGCCTGCTCGAGGCCGTCGGGCGTGCCGTCCTGGTTGAAGTCACGCAGAGCCGAGCGGCCGCCGGAGCGGTCGTAGATCGCCGGGCCGCCGTTCTCGCCGCCGGACAGCGTGGCGGTCAGGCGGGTGTTGGCGAGGCTGTGGCTGCTGTAGACGACCATGACCGGGTCATAGCCGCCGTGCTGGTTCGCACGCAGGTCGTAACCGATGGAGATGCCGTCGTCGACGATGTTGCCCTGGTCGTCGGTGAGGGTGACGGTGCCGAGCACGTCGCCGTCGTCGAGCAGGTCGCCGTCGTTGTTGCCGTCGACGGACAGGATCAGCGAGTCGGAGTTGACGCCCTCGCTGAAGAACACGAGGAACTGGAAGTCGTCAACGACCGTGATGCGGTCGACGATCGGGGCGCCGAACGGATCGTCGTAGGTGCGGACGGCCAGCAGGTTGACGTTCTTGCCGCTGAGACGACCGACCCCGTCAGCCGCGACCACGACCGCGTCGGCCTGGAACAGCTGGTTGACGACGTTGCCGCCGATGACCACGGAGTTGATGAAGCTCGGCAGGATGCCGCCGGCCTCGGCCGCGTCCACGAGCGTCGGGGCGCCGTTGGGCAGGGTCGCCTCGTAGCCGTAGTACTCGGCGTCCTGAGCGGGCAGGTGCGGCGTGCCGGCGGCGGTGGCCGCGTTGAGGCTCGGCAGGACACCCGCGGCGATCGTGCTGGACACGTAGTTGCCACGGACGTTCACGCTGTTGAGCGTGCCGCCGAGGATCTCGTCGTCGGCGGTGTTGTAGACGTGGTCGTCGCCGATCCACACGCCGGTGCTGATCACGGCGTTGGTCATGTTGCCGTTGACGTTGACCGCCGTGGCGTTGGTGCCGACGGCGACCAGCGAGTTGGTCAGGTCGTCGAAGCTCGCGCTGCGGACGGAGCCGAAGGTCGCGAACTGGCCGCGGTGGGTGCCGCGGATGGACACGACGCCGGCGTCACCGCCGATGATCACGCTGCTGCCGGGGTCGGTGCCGTTGCCGAACTGAGCGGAGCCGACGTTGCCGCCGGAGACGATCGTCGACTCGGCGCCGAGGCGGCCGCCGACGGAGATCACGCCGGCCGTGCCGACGTCGATCGTGCCGCCGAACGCGCCACCGACGAACACCGAACCGGCGTCCTGATCGATCAGCACCTCGCCGGTATCGGCGACGGCGCCGCTGATGCGGATCGAGCGGCTCGACATCGCGGAGATGGTGCCCGCGAAGGTCGAGTCGGAGTCGGTCATCGTGAAGCCGGTCAGGTCGGTGGTGATCTCGATGCTCGAGCCGACAAGCATGCTGCCGTCGCCCGCGACGAGGCGGTCGCCGGTGATGCTGATGCTGCGGGCCGAGTCGGCGTGGATCGATCCGCCGAAGTCACCGTTACGCAGGGCGAAGTTGATGTCGCCGCTGGTGTAGAGCGAGCCGGTGAAGTCGCCGTCGACCACCACGCTGCGGAAGCTGTTGCCGGTGGCCACGACGCGGCCGTCGAACGAGTCGCCGTCGAGCGTGTTGATGGACACCGAGCCGAACGACGTGGCGATGAGCCCGCCGATCGGGTCGTCTTCGCCGAGGATGCGGACGAACTCGGCCGGACGCGTGTCGGTCTCGTCGGTCAGGCCGAGCAGGCGGCCGCCGTCGTCGGCGAGGTCGATGAGGACCTGGCCGTTGATCAGGCCGGCGTCGGACAGCGGCGTGGCGTAGATGCGGTCGTTGACGCCGTCGTTGTTGAGGTCGACGCCGGAGGTCAGGTCGATCTCGACGATCTGGTTGAACCGCTTGTCGATGCCGAGCAGCTTGCCGCCGGCGAACTCGATCACGTCGATGTCGAGCTTCTCGTTGGTGTCGGCGGAGTAGATCGTGCCGTGCTGGGCGAGGAACGCGCCGGTGTCGGCGGCGTACTCGAACAGGCGGCCGTCGTCGGTCACCGCATACGCGGCCAGCGAGAGGTGATTCTCGATGGAGATCTGCAGCGTGTAGTCCTGGCCGGTCTCCACCGCGCTGCCGGTCAGCGTGCCGGTCGTCGCGGCGGAGTTGAATCGGCTGACGCCGACGGTGTAGGTCCCGGCGGTCGGGAAGCTGATCTGGATGAACGAGTCGAGGTTGCTGGTGCTGCCGCCGCGACCGTTCGATGTGCTCGCGTCATCGACCTGCGCGATCACGTTGCCCGACGAGTCGAACACGGCGAGCTCGGTGTCGACGTCACCGGCGCCGCCGATGCCGAAGTCGATGTCGAAGATGCCCAGCGCGCCGGCGTTGGGCACGAAGAACGTGTAGTAGTCGTAGGTGCCGTCGCCGGTGCCCTGAATCGTCAGGTGCGGGATCGTTGTCGACGTGTTGTTGCTCGCCGAGTCACCGATGTTGGCGTTGTCCTGCAGCGACCACTGGTAGGACTCGAGGTCCTGGGCGGTGGCGATGGTGTCGTTGCCTTCGACCTCGGCGACCACGCCCGCCGTACCGGCCGACGCACCACCCGCGGAGGTGGTGCTGGCGCCCACGGTCACGTCGGTCACCATGCTCGTAAGCAGGTGGTTGAACGCGTCGACCAGCGGCGTCATCTGAGCGAACGCGCCGGTGGCGGTGTCGATGATGCCGAGCGTCGAGGCGCGGGTGACGGCCGGGCTCGACCACAGCTGCGTGTCGGTCTGGCCGTCGTTGTAGATGCTGAAGAAGTCCTCGCCGTTGGACGCGAAGCCCGCGAGGAACTCGTTGACCGCGCCCTGCAGCGTGATCGGCGTCGAGCCGCCCGGCGTGGTGACGTTGACCTGCACCACGCGGTTGCCCGCCTGGCCGGAGCCGAGGGCGATGAAGTTGTTGTTCTCGTCGAAGTCACCGGCGAACAGGTGCGTGCTGACACCGTCGACCTCGATGTTGCCGAGGTTCGTCACCGTGGCCGTCGTGCTGTTGATCCGCAGCAGCTGCTGCGTGGCGCCGCTGTCGCGGACGGCGTACAGCTGGTTGGCGTTGTTGAACGCCAGCGTGACGATCGGGTTGGTGTTGCCGTCGCTGAGGGACGCCACGGCGGTGGCCTGACCCGTGTTCGGGTTGATCTGATACAGGCGCTGCGTCGAGGTCTCGCCGCGTGTGCCGATCACGAAGATGTCGCCGAAGTCGTTGGTCGCGACCGCGTTGATGTTCTTCACGGCGTTCGGGCCGGGCAGAGCCGGGTCGACGATCTCGCCGACAAGCGAGAAGTCGGTCACGACGCCCGCGTCGTCACGATCCAGGCGGTAGAGCTCGAAGCGATCGTCGACCGTCGAGGCCGTGCCCTGGTCGTTGAAGTTGACGGCGAACACCGAGTCGGGGGCGGTGGTGCTGGTGAGCACCGCGATGTCGACGATGTGGAGGTTGCCATCGCCGAGGCCGTCACCGACCACACCGGTCACGTCGTGCGTGATGATGTTGGTCGGCACGTAGCTGCGTCCGAGCGGCTGGACGACGCCGGGGCTCACGAACAGGGCGCCGGTGGTGTCACCGGGGAGCACCAGGTCGTAGCTGTAGGTGTTGAAGCGGTCGCCGGTGCGGCCCACCGCGAACGCCTGCAGGCCGGGGTTCACGGCGCCGGGCACGGTCACGTGCTCGAACTGGCCCGGGTCGAGGGCCGAGCCGGCCGTCAGCCCGATGCTCAGGTTGTAGGTGCCGGTGGAGCCGGCCGTGGTGGCGCTGAACGTGGCCGGCGGGACCGGCGTGGCGAACGCGTAGCCGGACACGACGACGTAGTAATCGCCGTCGGCCGGGGCGACGTACTGCAGGAACGAGCCGGAGCCGACGCCGCTGTTGTCGTCGTAGGCCAGGCGGTTGCCCTCGTTGTCGTAGATCGCCACGAGCGTGTCGAGGTTGCTGTTGAACGCCGCGGCGTCGATCGTGATGACCTGGCCGGCCAGCGCGTCGACGCGGAACACGTCCTGGTCGCCGCCCGTCGTGCCGTGGTTACCGATGGTCGACGTGGTCGTCACGGTGTTACCGACGGTCAGCATCGTGTCGGTCTCGGTGAGGAAGTCGAACGGCGGGATCGACATCGAGTTGCCCGCCGTGCCCTGCGTCAGGGCGTCGTTCTCGGGGCCGGTGACGATCGCGATCGGGGCGACCGGATCGAGGGCCGACAGCGCGAGGATGCTGTTGCTGTTCAGGTCGTGCACGAGCAGGTTGTCGTGCTCGTCGAAGCCGATGCCGCTGACGTTCAGCTGATTGGCCGACGAGTCGGTCAGCAGGCCGTTGCCGAGGCCGGCGACGCGTGCGTTGACGCCGTCGTCACCGTTGATCTGCATGTCCAGCGTCAGCAGCACGTCGTCGTTGACCATGCCGTCGGCGTCGAGCTCGGTGCGCTGAACCGCGAAGAGGTTGTTGTCGCTGTCGATCGCCATGCCGACGAAGGCGTCGGTGATCGGCTGGATGCCGGTCGTGACCGGGTCGCCGTCGATGATCGCACCGCGGAGGAACGGCGCGGCGGCGTCCGGCGTCACCATCGTGACGGTGCTGCCGTTGATGTCGAGGCGGGCGAGCGAGGCGCCGTCGTTGCGGCTGTAGGCCGTGCCCACGCCGTCGAGGTCGCCGGTGATCACGTACAGCTCGCCGTCGGGGCCGCCCGCGAGCGTCATCACGTCGTTGAAGTGCAGGTTCGCCCAGAAGTCGCGGATGAAGCCGATCGGCACCACCGCGCCGGTCGTCGTATCCAGACGCACCAATCGGTCCGCCGTGGCGTTGAACGTCAGCAGCGTGTCGGTCGTGCCGGTGTCGAGCACGGCGAACATGTGCTGGCTGTCGGACGTGGCCGTCAGACCGTGGATGAACTGAGACTCGCTGCCCGAGCGGCTGTACTCCTGCGACAGCTGCGGGTTGAACAGGTCGATCTCGACGCGGCCGCTGTTGTCGCCGTCGCTGTTCTGACCGATGAGCAGGCCGTTCGGGCCGAACTCGATGCCGACCAGGTTCGTCGGCGCCGGGCCGCCGATGCGGTTGACGCGGATGGCGTCGATGTCGGTCAGCGCGCCGGAGGTGACGTCGAGCTGCACGAGGCGCTCGCCGCTGGTGGTCTTGATGCCGAGGCTGGTGGCGGCCGAGGAGTTGGTGTTCGTGCCGTTCGTGATCGTCAGCACGCCCGTGCCGCCGGAGTTATCGATGATCTCCAGGCCCGAACCCGAGCCGAAGCCGCTGATCTGAGCGACCAGCACGCCCGGGTTAACGCCGTTGATGATCGCCAGCACGTCGTTGAGCGTGGAGGCGCCGGCGATGTCGACGTTGTAGGTCGTGCCGGTGGAGTCGGTGATGCGGATATCGGTGCCGTTGACGTTCGCCACGCCCGCGCCGTTGTTGATCGCCGAGAGCTTCGCGGCGCCGGTCAGCTGCAGGACCGGGTTGCCGGTGATCACGCCGTCGACCGACGCGACGTTGAGCCCGAAGCTCGCCGCCGAACCGGCGACGACCGTCGTGACCGTCAGCGTGCCGGCGCCACCGTTGGTGTCGACCAGCTCGAAGCCGGTGCCGTTGGCGTTGATCTGGGCGACCAGATCGCTGCCCGCGGCGGTCGCGGCGTTGTTGATCGCGTTGATCGCGCCCTGCACGGTCGTGACCGTCGCGGGGATGTCCACGAGGATCGGCACGCCGTTGGTGTCGGTGATCGCGAAGTCCGGCCCGATGCCGCGGATGACGCCCGTGCCGTCGTTGAGGGCCGACAGCGGCGCCGTGCCGCCGAGCAGCAGCACCTCGGAGCCGAGGATCGTGTTGTCGGCGATGTCGCGGACCGCGAACACCTGCGACGAACCCGGGCGGAACGCCAGGCCCGTGAACGGCGTGTCGGTGCCGTGGCCGAGCAGGACCGCGGTCTCGACGTCGCCGGTGATCGGGTCGATCGAGAACAGTTCCTGCTCGCCGGTGCCGCCGGCCTCGGTGCCGATGAGCAGCAGCGTGCCGGTGACCGGGTGACGCTCGATGGCGTCGACGCTCGCCAGGGCGTTGCCGTTGTAGCTCAGGTCCGTGGAGAACGGCGTGACCGACTGCACGTGACCCTCGTTGTCAAGCGTCACGAGGTGGATGTCGAACGTGCCGCCGACGTTCTCGTCGACGACCAGCACGTTGCCGGTCGGCGTCGTGGTCATGCCCACGATGTGGTTGAACGTGCCCAGCTCGCCGGACTCGAAGTAGCCCGCGTTCTCGATCGCGTAGACCACGTCGTGGCCGGAGCCGTCGTCGACGACCGCCAGCGACGTGAGGTTCACGCCGACGTTACCCAGCGAACCGACCTGCGCCGCCGGGACCACGCTGAACATGCGCGACACAGCGAGCAGGTTGTTCAGGCCGTCGAAGTCGAGGCCGTCGATGCTCAGACGATCCATGCCGAACTGCTCGAACACGGCGTTGACCGAGTCGATCATCGGCTCCAGGCCGCCCGGCACCGCGTCGGCGCCCGCGACGTCGTCGATCTTCACCAGACCCAGGCGGTCGTCGAACACGTAGTCCAGGCCCGACGAGTCGGTCGCCAGACCGGTCACGCTCGCCGAGAGCTGATCCATCAGGAGCGGATCGACCGGCACCGAGCCGAGCGTCTGCAGCAGGCTGATGCCCGTGCTGGCCCGCATGCTCAGACGCGCGACGTCGCCGCCGATGTAGAACGTGCCCGAGCCCTGCGTGACCATGTCCATGATGGCCACGCTGCCGCCGATCTGACCACGCCACGCCGTGTCGGCGGACATGTCATTGACGCTGAACGTGCGCATCGCGCCGTCGATCCACAGATCGACCGCCGTGGTGCCGTCGGTACCGAGGTCCACGCCGGACAGCACGAGCGAATCGATCGTCGTGTCGTCCGCGGTCAGCAGGCGGTTGATCGCCGGCGTCGAGTTCGGGTTGTTGTCCGTGGTCGTGACCGTCACGCTGATGCCGCGGTTGCCGCCGCTGACCACCATCGTGTCGATCATGTCGTCGCCGCCGAGGCCGTCATCGTAGATCTCGAGCATCGAGCCGAGCGGGCCGCGGAAGCTGACCGTGATCGTTTCGGTCGCCAGCGGGATCGTGACGGTCTGGCCGTTGGTCAGCGTGAAGTTCGGCACGCCGCCGTTCTCGAGCGAGTTGCCGCCCACGAGCTCGGCGATGGTGTAGGTCACCGAGCCGTTGACCACGCCGGCGCCGGTCGTGCTGTCACGCAGGATGCCGGCGTCGGCCAGCACCGACGAACCGCCGTCGACGCTGGCGATCACCGAGCCGATGGTGCTCTGGCCGCCGGTCATCGAATTCAGCAGCGTGTCGTCGCCGTTGCCGAAGATGCCGTCGGCGCCCGGCGAGACGCCCGCGACGAGGTCGGAGTCCACCAGACCCGCCCCGCCGATCGAGGCCGCGTCGATGTTGCCGTGGAACAGCGCGAAGCCGGGCAGGCCGCTGGTCAGGTCGCCGCCGAGCACGTCGGCGCGATCGCCGGCCGAGTCGAGGTCGAGGTCGTCGCTGATCAGGCGGGACACCGCGATCGGGTCGACCACGCCGCCGGCGACGAACGCCGAGTCGGTCACCGTGCCGGTGGTCGACACGCGGCTCATCGTGCCGCCGGACATGATCAGCGAGTCCGACACCGCGCCCGCGGAGAACTGCGTCAGGACCGCCAGACGCTGGATCTCGGTGTCGTCGGAGTTGAAGATCAGATCCTGGCCCGCGTCGAGGCCGACCTGCACCAGCGTCGACATCACCGAGCCGATCGAACGGAAGCTGCGGACGTCCATGCCGAAGGTGATGACGGTGTTTTCGTCCTCGCCCGCGGCGGCCACGCCGACGGTGCCGGCGTCGAAGGTGCCGCCGGCGCGGTTGACGGTGATCGTGCCGGACACGTCCTCGCCGACACGCAGCGCGTCGAGGTTGCGGCCGATACGCAGGGTCGTGCCCGACGCGTAGCCGTCGTCGTCGCTGCCGAACGAGCCGCCGACCTGCACCCGCGTGTTGCTGTTGATCGTCGCCCAGCCGGCGAAGTTGTCGCCGACCGTCAGCTGCGTGCCACGCAGCGAGTAGCCGAGGTCCAGCGTGCCGAGGAAGTCGTCGCCGACACGCACGATCGAGGCCGAGCCGGCGTCGATGGACGCGCCGTTCATGACGCTGCCGCCGATGTCGACGCTCGTGACGGACTGCTCGAAGTTGATGTAGGAGCCGTCGAGCATGTCGCCGTCGAGCCGGACCGATCCGCCGGTCTTCGCGGCGATGCCGCCGGTCAGGTCAGAGCCGCTGACCTGGACGCTGCCGATGCTGCCGTGCGGCGCCCGGATGAAGCCGTGGATGTCGCCGCCGGAGATCCGCACGGAGCCCACGTTGCCCAGCGCCGAGGTGATCTCGGAGCCCGGCGCCATGTCGCCGTCGGTGATCGACACGACGCCGATGTTGCCACCGGCGATCACGGCCGCGTCGAGGTGGCCGCCGCGGAACGAAGCGCTGCGGAGGTCGCCGCCGATGCTGACGCGACCCTGCAGGACGCTGTGGTTGGACGACCACAGCTGGTTCTGACCGATCACGTCGCCGTCGTTGACGCTGTAACCGACGCTCTCGCTGTCCGTGCTGTAGCCGCGGAGGTTCTCGCTGACGCTGCCGGGCTCGGTCAGCGCGGTGGACACGAACGGCACCTGCGTGTTGATGACGATCATCTGGGCGTCGTTGAGGAGCGTCGCGTCGTCGTGGATACCCACGAGCACGCGCTCAACGGTGCGACCGTTGGTGCGTGTGATGAAGTCCATGCCGATGATGTCGGTATCGATGCCGTCGGCGAGGATCGTGCCGACGGTCGTCGAGAACCCGCCGAGCGTGATCCGCACCAGGCGGTCGGTCGGCACCGCGCCGGTCACCGGATCGTGCGCCACACCGTAAATCACGTCGTCGGCCACCGTGGCGGTGCCGCGGTCGTCGTACGCCAGGGCGCGGATCGTGCTGCTGGCGTTCGGCAGCGCCAGGGCGCCGCCCACGGCCGTGGCCGCACCCGTGTCCGGGTCGACCGAGAACAGCGTCGCCGGTCCGCCGAGCACCGTGCCGACCATGTACAGGACGGTCTGGCCCATCATGTTCAGCCCGGCGTCCATCGCCATGATGTCCATGACGGGGTTGGCGCCGTTGAAGACCGAGCCCACGACGGTGTACGACGCGGCCGCGTCGACGTCGCCGTTCGGCAGGCGGCCGATCTGGATCAGCTCGTACTCGCCCGACGTGCTGTTGTAGTTGATCGCGAACGTGCCCGTGCTGCCGGCCACCGCCAGCGCACGCACGTCGAAGTCGGTCTGATCGCCGAGCACCAGGTCGCCGATCGTCATCGACGGCGCCGGGGCCGCGGCCAGACCAGTCTCCGTATCGGCGATGACGCTGATGCTGCCGACGTTGCCGGTGACGGTCAGGTCGCCGGCGATGCGGCCGTTCACGTCCAGGCGGCCCAGGTCGCCCAGGACGATCACGTCCAGGCCGAGCACCGCGCCCTCCAGCTCGATGTCGCGGCCGGAACCGACACGCAGCGTGCCGATGTTGCCGTAGATCACCAGCTGGTTCTCGATGTTCGCGTCGTTCTCGTCGCCGAGGTTGCCGGCCACGTCGATCGCGCCGACGTCGCCGATCACGAAGATGCCGCCCTCGCCGAGCGAGCCGCCGAGGCGGAGGCTGCTCAGCGCCCGGCCGCGGACGCCGGTGCCGTCGACGTTGATCGAGCCGAACAGGTCGCCGTAGATCTGCACGGCGCCCACCGAGCCCTTGACGTTGATGAAGCCTTCCATGTCGCCACGGACGAGCACCTTGCCGAGCAGGCCGTTGGGGCCGAGCACGTTGATCGACGAATCGCCGGCGAAGTCGCCGTTGATCAGCACGGCGCTGAGTCGGCCGGCGACGTTCAGGCTGGTGGCGAACACGTCGGAGCCCGGACGGAACGAGCGGAGCTCGCCGGTGGTTACGGTCAGGTGGTCGACGGAGTCGATCGTGCGGATGTCGCGGATCGAGTCGCCGAAGTTCAGCGTGTTGCCCAGGCCGGTCGACGACGTGATGCGGTAACCGGTGACCGACGTGAGGCTCAGCGAGCCCAGCGCGGTCAGGTCGTCGATGATGCCGGCGTTGGTCACACCGTCGAACGACGAGACGACCGGCGAGGTGCCCAGCGCCTCGTGCAGGTCGGTCGCCGGCGACACGAGCGTGCCGAAGTACGGATCAAACGTGGCGATCTCGCTGAAGCGGACCGAGTCGCTGTAGTCCACGATGTCGAGGACGTTGCCGCGACCCGTGGCGTAGATGCTGCCGACGGTGGCGCCGCCGCCGATCGTCACCTGACGGAGGCCCAGGCCGCCGACGGTGAAGTTGCCGACGGTGCCGTTGGCCTCGGTCTGGAAGATCGACTGGACGATGCCGAAGCCGTTCTGGACCGTGACGTTGCCGATGTCTGTCGCGGCGAAGTTCGAACCGATGATGCCGCCGTTGCCGTAGATCGTGACCGATCCGAGCTCGGGGATCGGACGGTTGACCGTGTCGAAGTCGGGCTGGAACACGATCGTGCCGCCCCACTCGGCGGTGTCGGCGAAGTCGGTCGTCTGCAGGACGTCGGCGAAGATGATCGACGAGTTGTACAGCTCGAGCTTGTTCAGCGAAGCGCCGAACGCGATGTCGCCGCGGATGTCAGACCCGGCCGCCTGATTCGAGTTGGTGATCGTGCCGATCGAGCCGGTCACGAACACGCCGGCCCTGGCCATGTTGCCCGAGCCGCTGGGCATGATGCCTTCGCCGATGTTCAGGAAGCCGAGGTTGCCGTCGACAACGATCGGGCCTGCGACGCCTTCGATGAAGAACGGATCGTCGACGCGGTCGTAGTTGGTGTGGATGGTGCCGACCGAGCCGCCGATGTGCAGGTTGCCGACGCCCTTGAGGGCGCGGACCTCGAGCACGCTGCCGTTGATGTTGACGCCGGTCGTCTGCTGGTTGAAGGGGAACACGTCGGCGTTGGCGATCGGGCCGAGGCCGGGCGTCGCGATCAGCGCCGTGCCCACGGACGTCAGGCCGGACAGACCGATCGTGCCGTGGCTGAACAGCTCGGCGACCGAGTCGACGTTGATGTTGACCATCTCGCCGCCGGTGCGGTTCTGGATGCGCAGGAAGTCGCCGCCCTCGATGTCGAACACGTCGAAAACGCCGCCGTTGGGGTCGTATCCGCCGTTGGGATGCTCGATGACGATGGACACGTTCTCGCCGACCGTCGAGTCGTAGCTCAGGCCGGAGAGGATGTCGACGTCGCGCACGACGCCGTTGGCGTCGAGGATCGCCTGCGTGGCGCCGGTGGTGTCGTCGGTGACGGCGGTGCCGGTCGCGGTGACCATGATGGCGCCGATTTCAGCCGGGCCGCCGATGCCCAGCGCGTTCTGGACGATGCGGAGGCTGGTCGGCGTGGAGATGTCGACGAGCACGCGACCGCCCGAGCCGGTGATCGCCAGCGAGCGGATGGTCACGACCTGCGGATCGATGATGCCGTCGCCGTCGGTGTCGACGTCCTCCATCGTCTGGATGCTGTAGCGGGCGCCGGAGTCGTCGCGGAAGACGTAGCCGGCGGTGGTCAGTGCGTAGTTCTCGCTGACCGCCGCGCCGCCGCCGAAGTTCGGGTGATTCGTGAAGTCGCCACCGATGCGGATGAAGCGGACGTTGCCGCCGAACCCGGTGGTGATCTGCGGGGCGAAGGCGTCGCCGGCGACGTCGATCAGGTCGATGATGCCGTCGGAGCCGATGTTGTCGGCGTTGACGGTCAGCTGGCTGATCGGCGTGATGCCCGACTCGTCGAGCAGGTCGCCCTCGAACTCCGCGGCGCGGATGATGCCGATGCCGCCGTCGGCGCTGACGACGGCGTACAGGTCGCCGTTCATGTTGTCGATGATCTGCACGTCGCCGGCCGACTCGATGCTGTCGAGCGAGGCCAGGTCGCCGCGCGAACGCAGCAGGCCGATGCCGCCGATCTGGGTGCGGAGCGTCAGGCCGTCGGCGTAGTTGTCGTGGCCGATGAGCCCGGCGTCGATCGCGCGGAAGCTGCCGAGGTCCAGGTCGAACGCGAACGGCGCCACCACCTCGTTGGCCAGCGTGCCGCCGCTGTAGACCACGCCGAAGTCGCCGCTGCGGACGCGGACGAACGGATCGAAGCCCTGGGCGTAGATGTCGTTGGCAACGTTGAGGGCGCCGAACGACACGTCGCCGGCGTTCTGGATCACCAGGTTGTACGGGTTGTCGCCACCCACGATCGTCTCGCCCGCGTCGACGGCGCCGTTGAAGTTCACGTCACCCGACGAGGCGACCGCGAAGCGGTACGCGCCCGGACGGTCGGCGGTGAACTGGAACGGCAGGTTGGCCAGCAGGCCGGTGTGGTCGTAGTCGGAGGCGATCAGTCGGCCGTCCGGATCGATCACGCCGACGTAGATCAGGCCGGGGATCTGCGTCTGCAACTGCACGGTGACGGTCTGACCGGCGGTCAGCGCCAACGCGTAGTAGTCGACGGTGTCGAGCGCGACGGTGTCGTCCTCGAGGATGCCCTGGACGAACACGAGCGGGTTGGTGCCCGGCGAGCCGCTGCGGAGCGTGCCGAGGTACTGCGGGGTGTCGTAGGAGTCGTTGTAGTAGGTCGCGCTCTGCAGGCGCGGGGTGCCGGTGATGGCGCCCTGGAAGAAGTCGCCCGGATCGACGTTCGTCTGCGGACGCTCTTCGACCTCGAGCTGCACCAGGCTCTGAGCCGACAGCACCTCGAGGACCGACGCGTTGACCACGTCGACCTGACCGAAGAAGTCGTCGATCGACATGATCTGGCCGATGCGGCCGTTGACCTGGATGTCCAGGCCCGTGAGGTAGGTCGGGGCGTCGACGGTGCCGCTCGCGATACCGCCCGGCGTCGAGCCGAGGATCAGGTCGCGGATGTCGCCGGCGATGTAGAAGTTGTCGGGGTTCGTCACGCCGGAGTTGTCGGCGATGCCCGACGCGTCGCCGGTCCACAGGGCGCCGACATACGCCTCGCCGACCGAGCCGGCGAAGTTCACCTGTCCGAGCAGCGTGCCCGCGACGTAGAAGTTTTCGAGCTGCTGGCCGACGGACGAATCGCTCTCGGTGCCCAGCAGGGTCATCAGCACCGACGACTCGACCGCGGTGGCCTCGCGGATGCCCAGCGGCAGGGCGCCGGTGGCGTTGTCGACGGCGAGGAAGCGGCCGCCCTCGGGGATGTTCGGGTCGCCGCTGAGCGGCGAGTCGAACGCGAACGCGCCGACGGTCGGACGCATCGAGCCCTGAGGCGTGGCGACGTTGGCGCCGATGATGACGTTGCCGTTGGCGTCGGCGAACTGGTAGTTGATGTCGACCAGGCGACCGTTGTACACGTCGTGGCCGAACAGGTTGCCCTGTCGATCGAACGCGATCGAGCCGATCTCGGCGTCGACCACGCCCACGATGCGGATGATCTGACCGTTGAGCGGGTTGAGCTCGATCAGCTCTTCGACCGTGGACCCGACGCGGGTGCCGATCACGAACATGCGCTGGTTCGGCGTAAACGCCATGGCGCTGATGTCGGTGATCTGGCCGAACGCCAGGAAGTTCCGCGGGGAGAACAGGCCGGTGTCGGTGTCGAGGGTGCCGAGCGTGGCGACTTCACCGGGGCTGATCAGCACCTGGTCGAAACCGCCGATGATGTTGAGCACCGCGTACGCGAAGTCGGCGCCGTCGATCGAGTAGCCGCGCAGGTCGTCGTCGATGCTGCCCGGCAGCGTCAGCTGAACCGAGTTGCTCGGGTCGGTCAGGTTGATGCCGACCGTGCGGCCCTGCCCGTCGCCAAGCGAGTAGTCCAGGCCCTGCAGGCGGCCCTTGCTGTTGTAGTCGATGCCCGCCAGGTCCGTGCCCACGCCGTCGACCTCGATGGCGCCGATCACCGTGATCTCGCCCGAGCCGATGTTCACCGAGCCGAGCGTGTCGACGAGGTTCGTCAGGTCCGGATCGCCGTCGAACACGATGGTCAGACCGGCGTCCTCCGGCTGCACCGCCAGACCCTTGACGGTCTGCGTGAAGCCGACACCCGCCAGCGACAGCACCGAGATCGAGGTGGCCGTGGCGTCGACCGCGCTGAGCGAGAACAGCTCGTTGGCGCTGATCCACAGCTGGTTGTCCGAGCCGCCGAACTGGTTGACGCTCAGGAAGCGACCGTCGGCCGTCGCGGCCAGGCCGCCGAGCACGCCGCGGGCGTCGACCGCGCCGTCCGTCGAACGCGCGCTGACCGTGCCGACCGGCAGCTGCGTCGGATCGAGGTTGATCACGACCATGCGGCGGCCGGTGGGCTGGCTGTTGTCGTAGCCGACCATGTCGCCCACGATCGTGAACTCGATCGACTCGATGTCGACCGGCTGGCCGGTCTGCTCGTCGAGCAGGTCGGCCACGAAGGTGACCAGGCCGCTGCCGTCGGTGGCGATCGTGACCAGCTCCTGTCCGTCAGCGGTCTGACGGATGCCGTAGAGCGTGTCGTTGACGTTCGCGACGCCCGAGTTCTGGCCGAACGCCAGAGCCGTGAAGCCGTCGGTGATGTTGCTCGAGCCGTCGGTCAGCAGGCCGGCCGAGGTGGCCAGGCCCGTGTTCTGGTCGATGGTGAACAGCTGCTGGATGTTGCTGCTGATCAGCAGCAGGTCGTTGACGTCCGGGAGCGTCGGCACGTCGTCGATGCTCAGGAAGCGGCCCTCGCTGTCGGTGCCGAGGCCCACCAGCTCGTCGCTCACCGAGCCCGGCGCCGTCAGCTGACGCGAGTCGGTCGGGTCGGGGATGTTGATCGTCACGAGGCGACGCTGGCCGGCGCCCGGATCGTCGATGCCGATCAGGGCCCCGCCGTTGGTGAAGTCCATCGCGATCACGTTGAGGTCCGTGCCCATGCCGCCGATCTGGATCTCGCCCAGGTCGGTCAGGACCGACGTCGTCGGATCGATCTCCACCAGCGTGCGCGTCGTGCCGGCCGTGTTCTCGCGGACCGCGTAGATCAGGCCGCTCTCGGCGAACGCCAAGGCGTTGATCGTGTCCGTGACCGCCACGCTCTGGCCGTCGACGTCCTGCGTCAGCGTGCCGACCACCGTGGCCAGCACGTCGTCGTTGAAGCCGTTGCCGTTCTTGTCCTGCGGCGTCAGCTGGAACAGCTGATCCGAGCTGACCCACAGCTCGTCGGGCGAGAGCAGGTCGTTGACGCTGTAGAAGCGACCGCGTGCGTCGGACGCCAGGCCGTGCAGCGAATCGCTGTACGCGCCGGCGACCGTGCGGGCCTCGCTCATGTCCGGATGGGTCAGGTCGATCGCGATGATGCGGCGGCCGCCCTGGCTGGAATCGACCGCCAGCAGCGCGCCACGCGCGTTGAAGTCCGCCGATTCGATCTGGACCTGGTTGCCGTTCTCCAGGATCGCGCCGAACGTCGACAGCACGCCGGTGATCCGGCTGATCGACACCGCGGCCTGACCGGCCTGACGGTCGCGGACCGCCACGAGCTGATCGTTGGGACGGAACGCCAGGGCGCTGAACGTGTCGGTCACCAGAGCACCGCTCGCGGTGACGATCTGCACGAGCGTGTCGATCGCGGCGCTGTCGGGGTTGACCTCGTAGACATCGGTCGGGGCCGACCACAGCTCGTCGAGCACCGGCGTGACGTTGATGCTGAAGAATCGGCCGTGCGAGTCGGCGCCCAGGCCGCGCAGGCCGTCGGCGACCGAGTCGAGCAGGCCGTCGCCGTCGGCGTCGAACGGACGCACGGTCGTGTCGGTCGCGTCGAGCAGGTCGATGTGCAGGATGCGGTGATTGCCGGCGCCCTGCGACGTGTCGATGCCGAGCAGGTCGCCGAAGCGGGTGAACTCGATCGACGTGACGTGCACGTCGTCGCCGAACACCTGGATCGCGCCGCGGTTGACGCCGGCGCCGGTGGTCGGATCGACCGCCAGCAGGATGTCGCGGTCGAGCACGGCGTCGTTGTCGCTGTCGGTGCGCAGCACCACGTAGAGGACGGTGCCGTCCTCGGACATCGCCAGGCCGTTGACCTCGTTGGCGTCGGTCACCGACACGCCGGCGCGGGTCAGCGGTCCGATCTGCGTCGCGTCGCCCGTGGTCGCGTCGACGCTGTACAGCGCCAGGTCGTTCGGGCTGACCAGCAGCTCGTCGTTGAACGGCGAGGCGTTGGTGTTGATCGAGTAGAAGCGTCCCTCGTTGTCCGAAGCCAGGCCACGCAGACCCAGGGCCGAACCGGGGTCGGTCAGGCGGCCGGAGTCCGACGGGTTGTCGAGGTTGATGACCATCTGGAACGGCTCGATCGGGCTGGCCGGGTCGTACGCCAGCGCGATCAGGCGGCCGTCGCGCGAGAAGTCCATCGCGTAGATCGCCAGCGGGCCGTCGGTCGGGATGAGGTTGCCGCCGCCGGTGCCGCGCGGGATGACCGTGCCGGAACCGCCGCCGTAGATGCTGACGATGCCGTCGACGTCGTCCTGGAACAGGAACGCCGAGCCGAAGCCCGAGTAGTAACCGTTCAGCACCGGCGCCATGATCGGCAGGCCGGCCGGGCCGGGGTTATTCACGCGCGGGCTGATCGTCATGCTGTGCAGCATGCCCAGCGCGTGGCCGAGTTCGTGCACCGCGGTCTCGAGGAACAGGTCGACGTCCCACGTCTGGCCGTTATCGAAGTGCAGGTCGCCGGCCAGGCCGTCGGTGACCGTCTGGCCCGGATCCGGCGTAAACGCGTGCGCCAGCACGCCGGCGCCGTCGCCGTCGATGAAGTGATGTCCGACGCGCAGGACCGGCATGCCCGGCACGTAGTTGTACGGCGTGTCGGCGTCGTCCGGCGTCGGGCCGCTGTCCGTCACCTCGACGAACGTGATCGGCACGAAGCTCGACCACAACGCGAACGCCTCTTCGATCGCCTGACGCGCCTCGCTCGGCGTGATGCCGACCAGCGTGCCGTCGAGCAGGTTCGAGAAGCTGTACGTGAGCGTGATCGCCTCGCCCGGCGTCGCCTGGAACCAGCCAGCCGTCGTCATGAAATCTTCGACGTCGTCGTAGACCGCCGTGCCCATCAGGCTCTGCACCAGCGACGACTGCGAACCGGCGCCCGGATCGACCGGGTTCTCGGAGAACGGCTGCGTGAACGGACCGGCGCCCGACATGCCGTTGATCAGCACGGAACCCGCGCTGCCGCTGGCGTCGACGCGGTAGAACTCGCCGACCGTCGGGCTGCCGAACGGCTCGTCGGTCACCGTCACCAGACGGTCGACGCTGCGGAGCGTCGTGCCGTCCAGCGTGATGTCGCGCTGGATCGCGAAGAGCACGCCGTTCTGGTCGAACGCCAACGCCGGGAAGATGTCCAGCACCGGCTGCTGGATCTGCTCGCCGCGGTCCTTGAGGTTGCCAAGCAGCGTGACCGACCCGTCCGGGTCGCCCGGGTTCATCGCGTCTTCGTCGAACTGGAACAGGCCCTGCTCCGACGAGCTGATCAGCAGCTCGTCCGGCAGACCGACCCAGATCTGAGTCTGGTGGTCCGGGCTGAACTCCATCCGGAAGCCGCGGCCCTGGGTGCCGTTCAGGTCGTAGATCGTGTACACGCGGCCGGCCGAGTCCACGCTCAGGCCGAACGCGTTGTCGTCGACGTTGCCCAGCGAACGCGGGACGATGCCCACGCCGCCGATCGGGATCTCCACCAGCTGCAGGTCGCCGGTGACGTCGGTGAAGTCGCTGAGGCTCGGCGTCAGGCCGATCAGCGTGCCGTCGGCCAGGAAGTCGATGCCGTGGAACTCCGGCAGCAGCGTCGTGACGGCCGCCATGTTGGTGCCGGTGAAGCCGGTCCCCGCCGTGCCGTTGAGCTGCAGCAGGCTGCCGCCGTCGGCGTAGTAAATGAACAGCTGGCCGTCCTCGTCCATCGCGATGCCGTTGATCGCACCGCCGAAGTCCGAGTTCGGGATCATCTGCGACGCGCCAGAGCCGGTCTCGCCGAGGATCGCGGTGTTCGCCTTGTCGTTGACCGTCGTGGTCAGCGCGTCGATGACCGACGCCAGGCCGCCGGTCGTCAGGTGCACCTTCACGCCGGCGATGATCGTCGTGCTCGTGTTGAGGTCGTGGTTCAGGTCGCCGGTGCTCCAACCCAGCGCGCCGACCGTATCGAGGGCGGGCGTGATGTTGTTGACCACCAGCGGCTGATTGAACGGCACGCCGATGTTGGGCTTCTGCGTGAGGATCAGCGAGCGTCCGTCGGCGCCGATCTTCAGCGACACCGCGCCGTTGGTCGTCGCGTCGATGAGGTCCTTGAGGCCCTGGATCGTGTTGTTCGGCAGCGCCAGCGGATCGATGTCGAAGTTGAACGTCGTGACGCCGTCGGTCAGCGTGACCGAGAACTCGTCGTCGAAGATGTTGAAGGTCGCGGCAAGATCGACAATCGTGCTCAACGGGGTCGCGTTGGTGATGATGCCGTCGCCGATGGTGAACAGCTCTTCGCCGCTGACCCAGATCTCGTTGGTCGCACCGCTGAACGCCAGGCCGCCCACGTTGGTGATGTCGTCGAAGGCGATGGTGTAGCCGTCGAGCGACGTGCTGATGTTGCGCTGCTGCGGGTGCGACGCCTGGAAGGTCGTGCCGGGGGTGAACGCGTTGGGACCGTCGACGCTGAACATGCCGTAGTCGACCGGCGCGCGATCGGTGTTCGTGCCGAACAACATGTCGGGCAGCGCCGTGTCGATCTCGATCAGCACACGGGCCTCGTTGCCCTGGTCGATCGTGATGCCCTGCAGCGCGCCGTCGCGGTTGAAGTCCATGCCGATCAGCTCGGAGAGCTGTGCGGTGCCGGTCAGAGCGTTGGTGTACGAGATCGCGCCGAGCAGCGTCGAGGCGCCGGTGCCGGGGTTGATGATGTACAGCGAGTCGTGCGGCGTGGGCGGCGCGGTGAGCAGGCCGTCGTCGCTGCCGGCCTGGATCGTGCCGCCGGGGTCACGACGCACGCCGTAGAGCACGTCGTCCCAGCTGCCGAACGCGTCGTCGCCGTAGTCGATGGCGATCGAGGTGAACGGCGTGTCGAAGATGAACACCGGGTTGAGCATGCCGCCCTTGATCACCTGATCGAGCGCGCTGTTGTCACCGGCGCCGTTGTCGTCGGTCGGCACCATGAAGCCGAGGTCCGGCGCCGAGTCGCCGCCGAGCACGGAGAACGGCGGCAGGGTGATGGTCGCGCCGTTGATCGCCCCCGCGGTGCCGCCGCCGGCGCTGATCATCGGGTTGGCGGCCGTGAACAGGCCCGCCGCGAAGTTGTTGTTCGAACCGGTCACGGTAAACATACCGCCGCCCATGGGCGTGGTGGTGTCGGTCAGCGTAAAGACGTTGCCCATGACCGACAGCGTCACCGCGCCGCCCGTCTGAGTCGCGATCGCGTTGATCACGTCGCCGACGGTATCCACATCGACGGCGTCGTTGTCGTCCAACGCCGTGAGGTTGACCACGAACGGACCCATCGTGTTGTCGCGCACCGTGATCGTCAGCGTGCCAAGGTTGCCACCGACGCCCGCGCCGTTGTTCAGCACCGACAGCGGCGTGGTATCGACGATGTCCGGCGTGGACGTATCGACGATCATGATGGCGTTCATGTTGTTGTTCGGGATGCCCGCCATGCCCGGGTCGCCCGGAAGGCGAACGATGAACGTACCGGCGCTCTGGATCGCGTTGCGCACCTCGCCGAGCGTCTGCAGGCCGCTGAGGTCGATGTACACGACCGTGCCGTCGGCCTGACGCAGGATCAGGTCGTTGGCGTCCGCCGTGCCGTCCGGCGCGTCGGTGTTGGTCGTCAGCACGTCCGTGCCGTTGTTCAACGCGATCAGCCGCGTGGCGTCGTTGATCTGAACGAACTGCGACAGGTTGTCGTCGTACAGCACGATCGAGCCGGGCGTGTACACCATCTCGCCGTGCAGCGTCCGATCCTGAACCACGTCGTTCGGCGTCATGCCGTCCATCGAGATCGGGTTGCCCCCCGCGTCCTGCATCGCCACGGCGTCGACCGGCACCAGGCCCAGGTCCTGCGCGGTGCCCGAACCGGTTTCGGTGACGGTCAGCACACCGCCGCCGCCGTTGGCGTCGATGATGTCCAGGCCGTCCGCGTGGAAGTTGACGCTCGCGGTCACCGCCGTGCCGGCAAGACCGGCGTAGTAGGCGACCGCGTCGATCACGTCCTGCGTGGTCGTCGCGACCGTGGCCGCGCCGTCGATGTCCGTCAGGTCGACGGTGAAGGTCATGCCGTCGGTGTCGGTGATATCGAACGAGCCGAGGGCCACGCCCAGGCCGCTGTTGTAGTCCGCCAGCAGGCCGACCGCCACGCCCATGCCGTCGTACATCGGCTGGACGTTCGTCGTCGCACCCGTGTACGGGTTGATGAACACCAGCTGCTGCGCGACGTCGTCCTTGAGCAGCAGGTCGCGGCGGGCGTCGGTGTTGATCAGCGGACGCGTGCCGATCGCGAGGATCTCGTCGTCGGTGATCGGCGGTCCGAGCGGGTTGGCCGTCTGATCGTCGTCCGGCTCGTTGCGGTCATACTCCAGCGCGTTGACCCCGGTCAGGTCGCTGCCGCCGGGCACCGCGAACGTGGTCAGCAGGCCGGTCGCCGGCGGGATCGGCGACGTGATGATGTCGCTGTCGGGCGCGCGGTCGCTGTAGTACAGCTGGCCGGCGGTGTTGATCACGTACACGAAGTCGCCGTAGGGCGTCGTGGTGATGCCCTCGGTCGTGCCGAACACGAGCTGCACCGTGGCGAGCTCGGCGTCGCGACCGGAGGGGATCGGGGCGTCGAGGTTCAGGCCCACGCCGTAGATCAGGTCCGCCTGAGAGTTCTCGATCGCGTCGATGTTGACGATTTCCTGCAGGTCGCCGTTGAAGGCCATCTCGACCTGGTTGTTGACGCGGATCGTGAACACTTCCTGCGTCGCCAGGGCGCCGCGCGGGATGACGGCGCTGCCGATCAGCACGTCGTCGTTGTTCAGGTCGGTGCCGGCGATGCCCAGGTCGTACGCCGCGGTCGAGCCGTTGAGCGTGCTGACGCCCAGCGTGCCCATGCCGCCGACGGTGTCGGTCAGCACGATCGCGGTGCCGTCGGTGTTGAGGCTGGCGATCACAGCGCCGCCCGTGGCGGCGTTGATGATGTTCAACACGTCCTGCACGGTCTGCGTGACGTTGAACGCGAACAGCTCGTTGTCGATCGCCGGGTCGATGGACAGGAAGTGATGCCCGCCGATGTCCGACGTCAGCCCGGTCAGGCCGGTCGGGTCGCCGGTGGCGAAGTTGGTCGACAGGGTGGCGTCGGTGGTGTTGATCTCGACGCGCGTGCCGGCGGTGCCGTCGTAGCCGAACAGGCGGCCGCGGAAGTCGAAGTCGATGCCGTCGAGGTTGGTGCCCACGCCGCTGACCTGCACCGCGCCCTGTGACGCGACGCGCACCGTGCCCTGGTCGTGACCATCGATCGCGACGTTCAGCACGTAGTGATCGCCCTGCTGCACGCCGCCCGTCGACGCGGGCTGATCGCCCCCGATGAGCGTGTCGTTCGCCGGGGAGCTGCCCACGACGACGTAGTACCGGCCCGCCGCGGCGAAGACGCCGTCGACGAACGAGTCGTTGGTCGTGTTCGGGAACATCGTGCGGAAACCGCCCGCGCCGTAGCCGTCGCTGCCGCCGGCGCCGTCGAGCGAGTTCGAGTTGTCGTTGCTGAACAGCAGCGTGCCGGTCGAGTCGTAGATCAGGATCGCGGTATCGTCGTTGGACGAGTCGATGTCGAAGATCGCACGCGTGTTCGCCGCCGGGACGGTGAACGCGTAGAAGTCGTACGTGCCGTCGCCGTTGCCCTTGATCGACGTGTGCGGGAGCTTCGTCGACAGGTTGTTGAAGCCGGACGCGTCGATCTCGACCGCGCCGCCGATGTCCGTGTTGAAGTCCGTGGACCAGTAGCCCACGTCGATGTCCTGCACCTGGCTGGCCGGCGCGATGCCGAACGTCGCCTGCAGGAACGCCGGCGGATCGTTCAGCGAGTTGTTCGCCTCGGACTCGAAGGTGTAACCCTGTGCGCTGATGTTACCCAGCGCCATCAGCTCGTCGAACGCGCCGCCCGTGCGACGCACGCCGTAGAACTGATTCGACACCTCGTCGAACGCCAGGCCGACGAACGGATCGGTGATCACGGCGCCGGCGGCGTCGCGGAGGATGCCGACCGACTTCGCCGCGCCCGTCGCCGGGTCGACGACGAACGCTTCCTGCTGCGGCGCGGGCGCCGCGGCGCTGGCGTGGTTCTCGACCGACACCTGCAGCACGTAGGTCTCGCCCGCGGCCAGCGTGGAGCCGCCGACCGGCGTGTCCCCGGGGCCGGTGTCAAAGCTGTCGAATCGGCCAACCGCGATGAAGTACTCACCCGCCGCGGCGAACGTGTGCTCCAGGAACGAATCAAAGCCGCTGGTGCTGCCGCCGGCGCCCGCCAGTAACCCGGCGTCGTCGTTGCTGTTCAGCAGGTTGCCCATCGAGTCGTACAGGAACAGCTCCGTGTCCGTGCTGTCGCCGAAGTCGATGTCGAAGTAGCCCGTGTCACCCGCGTTGGCCACGGTGAACCGGTAGTAGTCGAACGTGGAGTCGCCGTAGCCGTGGACCGTGATGTGCGGGACCGTGGTCGACGTGTCCGCACCGCCGGCGTCGCCGATGTTCGGGCTCGCCTCCAGCGACCAGTCGAACGCGTCGAGGTCCTGAGCCTGCGAGATCGAGTCGTTGCCGGCGACCTTGACGATCTCGGCGAACGCCTTGGTGCTGATCACGACCAGCTCGCCGGTGTTCGCGTTCGTCTCCACCGCCAGGATCTGATCCAGCAGCTGAGCGTCGCCGATCGGGCCGAGGTACGTCGCACCGTTCACGTGCTGGCCGAAGTTGTCCAGGCCGAGCTGGTAGAGGTCGTAGCCGCCGCTCACCAGGTTCTGCGAGACGGCGAACAGGTTGCCGTCGTTGTCGAAGGAGACCGCCACGGGGTTCAGGTCGAGGCCGGCGACCGCGCCCACGCTGAAGTACGCCGTGCCGACCGGGTCGACGTCGATGTCGTAGTTCGTGCCGTCGGTCGCGGTGATGCGGAAGTCCGGCCCGTCGACGTCGGCGACGCCGCGGCCGCTGTTGATCGAATCCAGATCGATCGAGCCCGCCGAGCCGCGGATGATTTCCACGAGCGAGCGGTCGTTGTTGACGCTCGGGAACAGGTCGTCCGACGCCACGGCGTTGATGCCGAAGATGCGGCGGAAGCCGGTGCCGTCGACGTCGGAACGGACCGCCAGGTCGAGCAGGTCCAGGTCGCCGTTGATGTTGCCCAGCGAGCGCTCGGCGGTCGGCACGATGCCGAGCGTCGCCGCGTCGCCGTTGGCCCGCACGGTCAGGAACTGACCGACCGGATCGGACGCGAAGCCGCGCAGGTCCTTGCTGTCGGAGATCGCCACGATCGACGACGTGGTCGTCACCTCGACCTGGCGGAACTGACCGTCGACCATGTTCGAGCTCGTGACGCGGACGCGCGGCACGGCGGTGGTCGGCGCGTCGGCCGCCTGCGACGTGTTCGCGTTCGTCACGTCGGTGGCGACCACCTCGAGGACGCCGCCGGCGAGCACCGCGTTGGCGTTGATCGCCGCCACGAAGTTCGCCATCGTCGCCACGGGGTCCGGCACGAACACCGGCGCGCCTTCGAACAGCGTCTCACGCACCGTGTCGTTCGCCGCGGCGCCGTCGACGCCCAGGATGCCCAGGTCCGCGGCGGTGGTGCCGACCGTCTCGGCGATCGTCAGCGGGCCAACGAGCCCGCCATTGCGGTCCACGATGTTGAACCCGTCGTTCGCCGGGTTGATGAACGCGGTCACGGCGCTCATCGCGGCCGCGGCCCAGTTGTTGATCGCCGTGACGATATCGCCCGCCGTCGACGCCGCGACGAACGAGCCGTCGGCGTTGATGTCGTCGATGTCGACCGTGAACGTGTTGCCCAGCGTGTCGGTGATCGAGAAATCGGCGCCCGCGAAGCTGCGCACGCCGGCGCCGTCGTGCAGGTCGTTCAGCGGGCGGATCGGGCCCATGCTGTTGATGTCGACCGCGACGTGGCCGGCCTTGACCAGGCCGTCGTTGTCGAACTCGAAGATGACCGAGTTGCCGCTGTTGTCGGTGATCGTGATCGTGTCGCCGTTGAGCGGGTTGAACGAGCCGGTGAGGTTGCCTCCGCGGCCGTCGTTGTTACGTCCGCCGGGACGGTCCGTGAAGCTGATCGTCGCCTCGCGGTCGAGCTGCAGCAGCAGGGTCTCGTCGACGAGGTTCTGCGACTGCGAGGGCAGGTCGCGGTTGATCGCCAGCAGGTGGTTGCGGTAATCCACCGCGCCGCCCATGTCCAGCGCGAGCAGCTCGCCGGTGCGGGTGCGGTCGATGTCGATGATCTGGGTCGGCACGCCGATCGCGCGGATGTCGCGTCCCTCGAGGACCGCGTCGTCGGTGTCGTCGAACGAGCCGTCGACGCCGACGCCCGACGCGTTGGCCAGGCCGAGGTCGAACGCCGCGAACGAGCCGTTCATCGCCGTGACGGTCAGCGACTGGATGCCGGTGCCGAGCCCGTCGATGAGGTTCAGGGCGTTGCCGCGGGGGTTCACGCGCAGCGCCATGTTCAGCGGGTTGAGGATGCCGTTGACGGTGTCGAGCACGTCGCCGAGCGTGGCCTCGGTGCCCAGCAGGTCGATGTCGACCGTCGAGCCGTCGGACCGCGTGATCTGGAAGTCGACGCCGATGCCCGCGTCGAGCCGCACGCCGTTGCCGAGGTTCAGCAGGGTCAGCGGCGTGTCGTCGGTCAGACGCGTGTCGAAGCGCAGCTCGCCGAGGATCGTCACGTCCACGCCGAAGTTCACGCCGTGGCCATCCACGTCGTACTCCTCGGCGAGGTTGAACCGCACGAAGAAGTCCTTGTCGAACTGGTCGACGATCTCGTCACCGGTGGTGTCCAGACGCATCACGCCGTAGATCGTGCCGTCCGGCTCGATGTCCAGCGCGGTGAAGTGCGCCAGGCTCTGCTCGAGGCGGATCTGCTTGCCGTTGAGCAGCAGGTTGGCGATCGGCGTGGCCTCGGCGACGTTGCCGAAGCCGTTGATGGCCAGGGTCTGATCGTCGAGCGTGTAGTACTCGGTCGAGTAGTACCACGTCCACAGCTCGTCGGCCTCGGCGAGCGTCACGTCGCCGCGGAAGCTCCACGGCTGGATGCGCTCGGCGAACGACGAGTCGCCGTAGGTCAGGCCGCGCAGGTACGGATCGATCACGTCCACGACCGTGAACTGATCGTTCAGGCCCGTGTTCGGATCGAGCTGAATGATCTGGCGGTCGGCGTCGCCGGGGTTGCCGGTCAGACCCATCAGGTCCCGTCCGGCGAACGGGTAGGCGAGGAACGGCAGATCGTCGGGGCGCGTGCTGAACGCGGTGATCTCGAAGTCGAGCGGCGCGATGTCGAACACGTAGCCGGCGGGAATCGGGTTGAAGTTCGGGCCGTTCGGGTCGTAATCCGCGACGGCGTCCGTCACGTTGTCGAAGTCCGCGATGCTGATGTGGATCAGGCGATCCGGCCCACCGTCGACGTTCATCACCGCGACGAGGCGGTCGACGTCGCCGATCAGCTCGGGCGCCACGCCGGTTTCGTTGTAGAGCGGCGGGGTGATGATGTTGCCGAGGTTCTCGTAATAGGCCAGCGCCTGGATCTCGGTATCCACGACCGCGCCGTTGAGCGTCAGGTTGTATTCGCTGATCGCCTGGCCGGGCGTGCCGGTGACCGAGCCGTCGAGGTCGATGAGGTACAACGACATCGCCGCGCCGGAGGTGGGGTCGGCCGAGCCGACCACGTACGCCTGCTGCATCCGCTCCATGGCGTACTGCAGGAACGTCGCGCGATTGCCGTCGAGGACCGCGGCGATATCGTTGATGAAGTAGATCGGGTCGCCGTTGGTGTCCTGGAATCGACCGAGACGATCGAAGCCGGTGACGCCCTCGGGGTCGGTGTTGATCATCAGCACGTCTTGCGTGCCGGGGGCGTTGTTGTACAGCGACACGAAGAAGGTGCCGCCGGCGTTGGCGGTCAGGCCGACGAGGTTGTCGTCGAGCGAGCGCTCGGGCAGCGGGATGACGTTGCGTCCCTCGAAGGTCGCGTCGAGCGCCGGGTCGTTGATGCCGTCCTGCCCGGCGATGCCGAGCTTGGTCGCGGCCGAGGAGCCGGGCACGCCGTTGGAGATCGTCAGCGGCAGGCCCGCGTCGACGGTGTCGGTGATGTTCAGGCCGGTGCCCGCGGCGTTGAGATCGGCGGTGATGTTCAGGCCGGCGGCGCGCGAGGCCTCGCGGATCCGGACGATCACGTCGAGGATCGTCTGCACGCCGCTGAGGTCGACGTCGAGATCGACGCCGGCGGTGTCGGTGATGGTCAGGTCGGCGCCGGCGACGGTGTTCAGGCCGCCGTCGATGCGGGTCACGCGGGTGGTGTTGTCGTTGGCGACCTCGGAGTGCAGGTCGGGGAAGACCGCGTCGACGCGGATGTAGCGACGCAGGCCGGGGCCCTGATCATCGATGGCGATCAGGTCGCCGTCGCGGTTGGTCTCCAGCGCGATGATGTTGAGCACGGGCGAGGTCGAGCCGAACTCGTTGGCGTCGAGGTTGCCGATCGTCTGACGCACGCCGGCCAGGTCCGTGCGGACCTCGGTGACGAGCACCTGGTTGTCGGAGCCCGGATCGAAGTTGCAGATCTCGATGGTCACCAGCGACTGGCCGCCGGCGCCGTCGTCGCGGATGCCGAACAGCTTGGTGACCGACTGGCCCTGGGCGTTGACCGACGCCGGGTCGACCGCGAAGGTCATCGAGCGGATCGCGTCGGTGAACGAGCCGGCGCCGTCGTCGGTCAGCGAGAGCGTGCCGATGACGGTGGCGATGTTCGCCACGCCGATCGGCTGCTGGGCGTTGATCGAGAACAGCTGCATGTTCGCGCCGTCGGTGGCGTTGCCGACGATGTACAGCGTGCCGTCCTGCGAAACCTCGGCGGACTGGACGTTGGTGATCGGCATGCCGCCGGCCATCAGCGGGCCCATCAGCGTGCTGTCGAGCACCTCGCCGGTGATCGCGTCGCGGCGGATCTTGTAGAACTCCAGCGTGCCGCCGTTGTCGTCGATCACGTAGATCGTCAGGTTGCCCGCGTCGCCGGCCAGCGCCACGGGGTTCTGGAAGTCCATGTTGCCGCCGAGCGAGGCGAAGCTCGCGGCGTCGACCGGCACCAGCTCGGTCGGCAGCGGCGTGCGGAAGTCTTCCTGGCGGACGTGGTACAGGTCGAACGCCTGACCGTTGGGCACCACCGCGAACAGGAAGTCCTCGTCCTCGATGTCCGTGACGGTGCTGGAGAACGGCAGGTACGGGTTGTTGTAGCGTTCGGTCACCGCCTCGGTCGCCACGATCGCCACCGGGTTGAACACGTCGCCGAGGTTGCCCGCGACGGCGATGGTCGGCTCGACCGGCCGGCCGGTGTCGATGCCGATCGTGTTGAGATTGCCGGCGGTGTCGGACTCGATCGTGAAGATCCGCTGGACGGGCTGGATGACCTCGAAGACCGCGTTGGGGTCCTGGTCGACGTCGTCGTACTCGGCGATCGTGCCGTGGTTGACGATGTCGATGACGTCGTTGGTCGCCGGGTCGCGGATGACTTCGTAAAGGATATTCGTGTCGTTGCCCGCGACGTACGAGCCGTCGCCGCCGTCGTCGTGCTGCACGAAGAACGGCACGCCGTCGTTGCGCACGGTGATGCCGTGCACGTCGAAGCTGTTGCCCAGGAAGCCGGTGGTGTCGGTCGGCACGAACTGGTCGGCGGACTGGCCGATCGTCAGCAGCCGCATGAAGTCGGCGATGGAGACGGTCGGGTCGGCGTCGAGCGCGAGCATGCCGAGCACGGGCACGGCGGTGTTGAGCACGTCGGAGTCGAACAGGTCGACGGAGATGAAGTTGCCGGCGCCGCCGATCTGGAAGAAGTCGGTGACCTCGTTGGTGACCGGGTCGCGCGTCACCTCGTACATGTCGTACGTCGTGCCGTTGGCGACGATGGCGAACATGCGCTGCACGCCGTTGGCGTCGAGCTGCGGCGTGATCGCCAGCGCCACGACGTCGAAGTTGTCGCCGATGTCGCCCAGCGAGATCTGCGGCAGGAGGCTGTCCTGATCGGTCGCCACGACGTAGAGGGTGTTGGGGTCGGTGGGATCGGCCTCGAGCGCGGCCAAGCCGAGCAGCACGTTGCCGTTGGCGGTGATCTCGTCGATGAGCTGGAAGCGGTCGACGACGCCGGTCGCCGCGTCGCGAGCCACGGTGTACAGCTCGAACGCCGCGCCGTTGAAGCGGAGCGTGAAGATGTCGTCGTCGGACGCGACGGCGAGGCCGACGATCGCGGACGTCGACGTCGGGTCGGTCACGTCCTCGTAGTCGGCGCCGAGGCTGCCGCCGACGGTGCGGACGGGGATCGGCGCGTCGGTGTTGAGGCCGATGACGTACAGCTCGTCGAGCGACGTCTGATCGAACGCCGCGACGTCGGTGATGCGCTGGAAGTCGGCGTCGACGATGTCGAAGCCGCTGCGGTCGGCCTTGATCTGCAGCGCCACCTGGCTTCCGTTCGCCGTGGCCGCGTTGGCGACGGCGTCGATCAGCTGCTGCACCGTCGACAGGCCATTGAGCGACACGGTGAACGTGATGCCCTGCGTGTCGGTGATGTCGATGCTGGCGCCGGTCGTGGTCACGCCCAGGCTGCTGAGCAGCGTCGTGCCGATGATCGGGCTGGTCGGCGTGGTGATCACGCCGCCGCGGAACACGCCGTTGTCGCCGTCGGTGTCGTTCAGGCCGCCGTCCACGCCGCTGATCAGCAGGCCCAGGGCCACGCTGCCGGTGTTGTCGACGATGGTCAGCGTCGCCGCGTCGCCGTGCTTGACGATCTGCAGCAGGTCACCGATGAACGTGAAGTCGGTGATCGCGCCGTCGGCGCCGCGGTCGATGCGGAACAGCTGCTGCGAGTCGTCGGACGGGTCGTTCGGGTCGCCGACGTTGTTGTGGATCAGGTAGCCCACGTCGCCGGCCGCGTTGATCGTCAGGCCGACCACGTCGAGGTCCGCACGCAGGTCGCCGCCCACGTTCGCGTCCGGCACCGGCGCGTCGACGTTGAAGCCCACGCCGAAGATGTTGCCCGCGGCGTCGGCGTCGATCGCGTTGATCTCGGTGATGTTGTTGCCGAACGCGTCCTGGATCGGACCCAGCGCCAGCACGCTGGTCACCTCGCCGGTCGTCGGGCTGCGCAGGATCTGGTACAGGTCGAGCGTGTCGTCGTTCGGGTCGGCGACGTTGTGCGCGTTGGCGTGGATGAAGAACGCGTTGCCGTCCGCCGTCACCGCCAGCGCCCGCACGTTGAAGTCGCCGAAGCCCACGTCGTCGCTGAACAGGTCGCCGTTGCCGCCCACCTCGGTGTCGGGGATCAGCTGGTCGGCAGACAGGCCGATGGTGAAGAACTGGTTGGTCAGCGGATTGACGTCCAGCGCCTTCATGTCGAGGATCAGGTTGCCGCCGACGTCCATGATCTCGGCGACGATCTGGAAGTCGACCAGCTCGCCGGTGTTCTCGTCGCGGACGAAGTGGACCCAGTCGAACGTCGCGCCGTTCGAGTTGATGCCGTACAGGTCGGTCTCGATGCCCGTGACCGCGGAGATCGAGTTCGGGTCGACGGCCAGACCGGTGATCGTCTGGATCTGGAACCCGGCGCCCACGCGGCCGGCCAGCGTGCCGTTGACGGTCAGCGTGAACGGATCGGCCTCGAGGCGGATGAGCTGATCGTAGTCGGTGTCCGAACCCGTGCCGCCCACCAGGCCGTCGGCGCCGAGGTTGCGGCGGATCGCGTACAGCTCGCCCGTCGCGTCGTACGACAACGCCGTGAACTGGTCGGTCACCGCCGCGCCGTCCACCGTCACGAACCCGACAAAGGCGCCATCGGCGCCCGCGTCCGGATCGATCTGGTACAGCGCCATCGGGCCGCCCACCGTCGTCGACGCGATGACGTTCAGCGTCGTCGTGCCGAACGAGAACGGATCGGACTCGATCGCGTGGATGCTCAGCAGGTTCGACGTGCCGTCGCTGATCGTGCCGATGAACTCGACGCCGTCGATGCCCGAGTACAGCCCGTCGTCGCCGCCCACCACGCGGTACAGGTCGTAACCGCCCGCGCCGTTGTCGGCCACCGCGTACCCCTCGCCCGCCGACGTGACCGTCAGCGACACGAAGTTCGGCGAGATCGGCGAGCCGTCGGTCAGGTGATCCAGCCCGTTGTCCAGCGGCACGGGGTTCGCCGCGTCGAGGCTCTTGTACAGGCGGTTGTTGCCGGTGCCGTTGAAGATGCTGTACAGGATGCCCTGGTCGGACGTCAGGCCCGCCAGGTCGTCGTTCAGGTCGTCCACGTCGATCGACGTCGCCGGGCTGATCGCGTTGATCGCGATCAGTCGCAGGTCGCCGGGGTTCGTCGTGTCGTTGTTGATCGCGTAGATCTGACCGCCCGCGCCGATCGTCAGCGACTGGATGTCGGTCGGCGTCGCGCTCGACACGCGGACCAGGCCGCGCGCGTTCGTCACGCCCGTCTGAGGCGTGATCACCAGCAGCTGATCCTCGCCGCCCACCGAGCGGATCGCGAAGATCGACGTCCCGTTCGCGTCGAACATCAACGCCTTGATCGGCTCGGTGATCGGGTTCGCCCCGAGCTTCAGCTGCGACACCAGCGTCGCGTTGCCCGTCGTCGTGCTGACCGTGTACACCGACTGCGGGTCGCCCAGCTGCTCGGTGCCGATCACCACCAGCTGGCCCGTCAGCGGGTTGGTCGCGATGTCCTTGATCTGCAGCGGCGTGAACTGATCGCTGATCGTGCCGATCAGCGTCACACCCGACACGCCCGTCTCCAGGCCGTCGAAACCGCCCTCGATCTTGTAAAGGTCAAACCCGTCCACACCGTTGTCGACCACGCCGTAGCCCTCGCCGGCCACGACCGTCATCGCGATGAAGTCGAGGTCGACGCCCAGGTCACGATCGAACGGCACCTCGCTGCCCACGAACGAGTCCAGCGCCGACAGCAGCCGGTCGTTCAGGTTGTCGATGCCGAAGAACGTGAAGCCGTCCGACGAGTAACCGGCCAGCGTGTCGACCGTGAAGTCCTCGCGCGAGATCAGCTCGACGGCGTTGGACGGGCGGGCCGGATCGATCTGGATCAGACGCAGGTCCACACCCGCCGTCGGGTCCACGTCCTCCAGCGCGTACAGGTTGCCGACGTTGTCGAACTCCATCGCCACGATGTTCGTCGGCAGGCCGCCCACCGACGCGTTGGGGATCGGCGCGTCGGGGTTGAAACCGGCGACGATCAGCTGGCCCGTGCTCGTCAGGTCCAGCGCGTCCAGGTCGACCACGCGGTTGCCGAACTCGTCGACGATGTTGCCCAGGAACTGGACGTTGGTCACCTCGTGCGTCAGCGGGTCGAGGTCCACCTGCAGCAGCTGGTAGAAGTCGTCGTTGGGGTCCGCGTCGGTGCTGTTGGTGTTGCGCTGGATCGCGTACAGCGTCTGGCCGTCCGCCGAGACCGCCAGCGCCACCACGTCGTAGTCGCCGCCGAGATCGCCGATGCTGATCTGCGGCGCGAAGTTGTACGACTGCAGGATGCCGAACAGCGTCTCGATGCCGTCGAAGTCCGGGTCGCCGAACGCCAGGCCCTGGATCCCGCCGATCGGGTCGCCCGTCACCGCGTCGATGATCGTCACCGGCGCGTTGGCGTTGCCGGTTGTGCGGTCGACCGTCGCGATCTCGTTGCCGCCGATCTGGTTGCCCAGCGGGTCCACGCCGTCGGCGTCCACGATCACGATCTCGCCGGTCTGGCTGATCGCGATCGCCTGGATGTTGTCGAGGTTGAACCCGAGCAGGCGGTTGGCCAGCTGCGGATCCTTCGAGAAGAAATCCAGCAGGCTCTCGGTCACCGTCGCGCCCGCCGACACCGTGTTGTTCGGGTCCAGCAGCAGGTCGTCGAACCCGCGCGGACGCGTGTCGAGGTTCGCCTCGTTAATGAAGTTCATCGCGTTGCCCGCGATGATCGGGATCAGGTCCTCGTTGTTGACGTTCGGGAAGATGTCCTCGGTCCGCGTGCCGACCAGCACCCCGCCCGTGTTCGCCGGGGCCTGCACCGTGATCAGGTTCCCGCCCTGCGCCGGGAACACGCGGAACGTGCCCGCGCTGCCGGTGAACGGCTGCATCGGACGCGCCACGCCGGGATTCTGCGGGTCGAACGCCGGCACGATGCCGATCGCCACCGACGAATCGCTGCTGCCCTGCGAGATGTAGATGCTGAACACGTCCGCCTGCGGGAACCGCGCGCGGTGATCGACGTACACCAGCTCGTCCGTCGTCCGGTCCGTCGCCAGCAGCACGCCCTGCTCGCCGGTGAACGGGTTGAACAGCACCGGGTTGTACGTCAGGCTCACCAGGTCCGAGCCGCGGATCGGCGCGTTGACGTCGTCCGGGTCCGGCAGCGGCCCCAGGTCGTACACCGTGCCGGTCGTGCGGCGGATGCGGATCAGCGAGTTGGCCGTGTTGTCGATGCCGCACCAGAACTCGGTCAGCGTCGAGGTGTCGTCGTCGAACAGCGTCAGGCCCGTCACGTCCGCCACCGCCGCGCCGTTGCGCGTCACGTCGGTGATCGAGAAGAAGCCGCCGAAGTCCTCGTCGACCTGGCCCACCTGGCCCGCGTTGTTCTGGCCCTGGCCGTTGCGGAACGCCACCAGCTGAACGTCCTGCACCGTCTGGCCGGTCAGGAAATCCACCGTCGAGAACTCGTCGAACAGCAGCGTCGTGATGTCGCTGGCCGTCTGCTCGATCTGGCCTTTCAGCTGCATCGAGTTCTGGATCGCCGAGCGGTTGGCGCCCGTCACGTCGATCGTGAACAGCGAGTCCACGCCCACGTTCTGGCCCGCCGTGTGCGTCGCCGAGAAGTACAGCAGGCCGTCGTTCGCGTCGCCGGTGATCGGGCGGAAGTCCGCGCCGCCGATCTGCGACACGTTCGTCACGCCGGTGTTGGCGATCGGCAGAACCACCGCCGAACCGCGGATCACGTCGAAGCCGTCCGACGAGAACAGCAGCGGGCGATCGCCCGGCGTCTCGGCGTAGCTCGACAGGCCGTTGACGCCCGCGATCGAACCCACCGTGCTCAGCGCCGTCGACTGGCCGTTGTTCGTGTTGATGCTGATCAGGCGCGCGCCGCCCTGCTGCGACTGGTCGACGCCCACGAGGATCTGGTTGTCCGAGATGTCACGCGCGAACGCCAGGCCGGTGACCGTCGCCGGCGTGCCGCCCATGCCGCCCTGACCGCCGACCGTCACGTTGCCCACGTTCTGCGCCGCCACCGCGTTGCCGAAGCCCACGAAGATGCGGTGCAGCTGATCGGTCGTGCCCGTGACGTTGCCGTTCATGTCCAGCTGCTGGATCCGGCCGATCGCGTAGATCGTCCCGTCGTTCTGGAACGCCATCGCCGTGTACAACGCGCCCGTCTCCGTGCCGTTGATCAGCACCGACTGCGCGTCGAGGTTCGAGAACGTCGCCGTCGCCAGGCTCACGTGCACCAGCGCCACGTCCGTGTTCGTGCCGTCGCCCGAGGCGTCGGCGCCGGCCACGCCGTCGTAGTCCTGCACCAGGATGTACAGCTCGCCCTGGCTGTTGATCGCCGCGGCCTGCACGTTCGTGATCGTGTTGCCCGTGTCCACGTTCGTGATCGAGCCCAGCAGCGTCGACGTGCCGTCCGTCTGATTGATCTGGTACAGATCGCTCGTGCCGCCCGTCACGTTGATCGCGTAGCCCAGGCCGGACGTCGGATCCACCGCGTACGCCTGAACGTTGCCCAGCCCGAAGAAGAACGGATCCAGCGGATCGTTCAGCGCCGCGGGGCGGTCCTCGTCGAGCGTCGCCTGATGCAGTAGCGCCTGCACCTGCGCCGTGCCGGACACCGCGGGGTTCGCGAAGGGATCGAGCGGGTCCGACGTGTCGGGCGCGTCGAACAGAACTAGCTGGATCACGCTGCGCTGCTGCTGCCCAACCGTGACCGTGCCCGTGTTGAAGCCGTAGGTGTTACCGCCGTCGGTGATGTCCTGGGCCGCAAGGGCGGTGATGTTGATCGCTCCACCGGTCTGCCCACCGGGGAAGATGCTGATGCCGTTAGGATCGATGATCGGCGTCGTGCCGATCAGCTCCACGCCGTCGGCGCCGCCGCGACCGCCGAGGATCTCGGCGCCCGTGCGACCGATGTCCGAGGCGATGAACTCGCCGGGCATCGCACCAAGCAACAACTCGTTGTTGTCGTCGATGTCCGACGCGGTCAGCTCGGCGATCGTGTCGCCGGTCACCGCCACGCGGATCGTCGACCCATCGGCGCCGATGTATTCGAACACATCGCCACCGATGAGCGTGGTCAGAAGGATGCGCGGTTCAAGAGCTTCGAGTTCAAGTCGGCGTTGAACGCGCTGGCGTTCACGCTGACGTCGGCGAATGGCTCGAATTTCAGAACGGCTCCGGCGCTTACGACGTTGACGCATACTCAATAGCCTCCCTACCGCGCGCAGCAGTTGCGCGGTAGCAAACGGTCAGACCACGCGCAGTGATACGGCCTTTACCTGGCAGTTGGTTGCCGTAACACCCGACGTGGCGCCTGTCAGCGATGTCGAGAACTCAACATTACCCTTCAAGCTAGTAGTGACCCACCTGGTTCGACCCCCGTGCCGTGCGTCCAAGCAATGAACGCACGCTGATTTAGGGGCGTCAGTTTAATTGCGGTCGACAGCAACCGTCAAGGCCGCTGACCCGCTCGTGCATAACTTTTTCGACTTCGTTGCCCCGCTCGAATCGACGACCGTGCCGCCACTTCCGTCGAACCCCGCGTACGCAACCCCGTGTGATCCGCCCGACGCCGCGCCGACGCCGATCACCCCAACGCCCATACCCTCCAACGCGCCATCCGACCGCGCCTCGCCCATCACCGCTCGCGATACCCGCGGCGTCTCACACGCCCCGGCGCCACAATGATCTAACGATGACCCGGCCGCCCGAACCGCGAACCCCATCACGACCCGACGCACACCCCGTCGCGCCGAATCCAACTCACCCGTCAACCCGCCCTCCAGCGCGCTACCTCCCACGCCCAGCCCGACCCGCCGCTTGTGCAGGCCGGGCTGGTGCGTCGCGGAGGCATCATCTCTCTCCCCGCCGCTTCCAACAGCCAAGGAGACTGAACAATGTTCGCATCCCGAATTCACCTTGCCGAGCGGCGTCCAACGCTCGCTCGATCCCTCGTCACTGGTGCAGGCGCGCAACAATTGCATAGAGAGCCTTTTGCAAACCGAATGCCACCACTTTGTAACTTTGATCGTAAGACGTAAGCACATTATAAAAAGAACTTTACCGCCTACGGTGCTCGCCGGACCTTGATTTGAAACAATCGTAAACGTAACATTCAGCTCCAAAGTACGCTCAAGTTACGCGTAAAGTAGACTCGCTCTGGTGGTTAAATCCTTGTCGATCGCTAGCCGCGCCATCGTGGAGTCGGTGCTGGAGGGCAATCCTCGCGGTGTCCTGCAGGCCGTGCGCGCGCTCGAACCGACCGCCCCCGACACCCTCGCCGCTCAAGCCATCGTCGCCTGCTTCGAGGCGTTGCGCGGCGACTTCACCTACGAAGACGCGCTCGCGTCGCTCGACGCCGCGGTCGCCTCCGCCACCGCCGACAACGAACTCGACCTGCTCGTCAGCGCCCACGCCGCGTGGGCCGCGCTGCAGGACGACGCCCCGCGCGACGCACGCCTGCACCTCCACCGCGTGCGCGACCTCGCCCAGCACGCCTCCAGCCGCGACACCGTCCGCGCCTGGGCCCACATCACCGAGGCCTGGCTCGCCGAGTCCGTCGGCGACCACCTCGCCGCGCTCCAGCAGATCGACGACGCCCTGCACCTCGACATGCCCGGCGGGTCCGTCACGTGGTTCAACCTCAAACTCCTCCAGGCCCACCACGCCCTCCAGGCCGCCCAGCTCAACCTCGTCGACCAGAACCTCGCCGAACTCCGCAGCCGACTCGCCACCGCCACCGACCTCGGCCGAGCCGCCGGCCCCCTGCCGCCACCCGCCACCGCACGCGCCTGGCCCACCGGCGCACGCACCATCGATGACTGCGTCACCTGGCTGACCATCCGACGCGGACTCGCCGCCGCCGAGTACGAACAGGCCGCCGAAGCACTCGACGCACTCACCCAGCAACAGCACGAACGCCACACGCCCCTCGTCAACCACTGGCGTGTCGTCCTGCTCGCCGAGACAGGCCACTTCTCCCAGGCCGAACGCCTCCTCGAAACCGTCGACACCACCCGCCACCCGCCCGGCTACGTCGATCGCACGCGCGCCTTCCTCCACGCCGTGCGCGGCGACTTCGCCGCCGTCACTCACCACACCGAAGCCGCCTTCGAAAACGCACCCACCACGCTGCTCGATCAGCCCACCACGCTCTACCGCGCGTGGGCCGACATGGCGCTGGGGCACATCGGCGACGCACGCAAACGCCTCACGCAGCTCGACCCCGAGCAGCGCCAGCCGCACCTCGACTTCGAGTGGTCCCGACTGCTGCTGCTCGAAGACGACGAGCAGCACGCCGCGACGCACCTCCGCCGGTTCCTCGCCCGCGCCGCGTCCGGCCAGCTCGAACGCGCCCTCAAGCTCGCCCCCGAACTCACCGCGTATCAGTTCGCCCGGCTGCAGCGCCTCGCCGAGTCGTTGCCCGACGACGAAGAGCCCGCCGTCGCGCCCGACGCCGAAGCCGACACCACCGCCGCCGCCGCGCCGCCCGTGCCCGTCGAGGCCGTCGAGCAACGCCTCATCGGCTCCAGCCGCGCCATGGACGACGTCCGCCAGTGGATCCGCCGATTCGCCTGGATCGAACGCTTCGCACGCCTCAACACCACCGTCCTCATCACCGGCGAGACCGGCACCGGCAAGGAAGTCGTCGCGCGACTCCTCCGCGACATGTCCGGACGATCCGCCGAGCCCTTCACCGCCATCAACTGCGGCGGCATGACCGACACGCTCATCGAGTCCGAGCTGTTCGGCCACGTGCGCGGCGCGTTCACCGGCGCCACACGCGACTACCCCGGCCTGTTCATCTCCACCGGCGGCGGCACCATCTTCCTCGACGAAGTCAACGCCATGTCGCCACGACTCCAGGCCTCGCTACTCCGCGTGCTCGAGTCCGGCGAGGTCCGGCCCGTCGGCGGCTCCAAGGTCAAACGCATCAAGTGCCGCGTCTTCGCCGCCGCCAACGAATCACTCGAAAACGCCATGAAAGACGGCCGTTTCCGCTCCGATCTCTACTACCGACTGTCCGGCCTGACCATCGAGCTGCCCGCTCTGCGCGACCGACGCGAAGACATCGAACCCCTCGCCCAGCACTTCCTCCGCCTGCTCATCGGCGACCGCGCCATGACACTCGGCGGCGACCTCATCGAGGCCCTCCGTCGCTACGACTGGCCCGGCAACGTCCGCGAGCTGCGCAACGAGGTCGAGCACATCGCCCTCATGGCCGGCGACCGCACGCTGCTGACCACCGACATGTTCCGCAAAGCCTCGTCCGCCAAGCCCGGCCCTGCGAGCGCCGGCGAGACGGGCCGGGATCAACTCACCACACCACCCTACCCGCCCGCGTCCGCCGGGCTCGCCGACGACCCCGCCCGCACCGCCGCGAACTCCATCCACGTGCCGACGATTCCGCCCGAGCTGATGGGCAACCTCCGCAACGCGCAGGTCCGCCGGCGTGTGCTGCGTTACCTGTTCGACAACTACGACCAATTCACGCGCGCCGAGATCATCGACCTGCTGCAGTGCGCCCCCAACACCGCCACACGCGATCTCAAGTCCCTCGAATCCGAGGGCTACATCCGCCGCGTCATCACCTCCGGCCACCTCCGCACCAGCTACTTCAAACGCGTCACCGCCGACGACAACGACGGCGCGTAACGCCGCGTCGACGACGATGCGAGCCGGGGTCGCGGACGACCCGGCTCGCGCGCGGATGCGCGAAATCGAACACGCGGACGATCTGCGAAAAAGCGGCGCGACCCCGCCGTCGACCCCCACGGACAAATCACGACTTACAACGCGCCCCGCCCCGTCCGGGACGTGATCACGCGACTTACATCACATCGGGGGACCCAAAAGGGGTGATTCAACTGGTACACCAACGGGGCGCTAAAGGGGCGCGCATGGCGCATTTCGGGACGACCAACGAGCGCAAACCGAGCAAATCCGATCGCGAACCGGCCCGAAAAGAGCCCAAAAAGCTGCGCAAAATCGAAAGGTTTCGCGTCACGTCTGTGCGCGCGTCAGTCGATCGAGACCACACCGCACGATTGAAGGTACGTCGCGGTGGATTGGTAGTGCGACGCGGGGCGGGTGTGGTCGGCGGGATCGCCGGTCGGGATATAGATGACGAACCCCTCGCGGGCGCGGGTCATCAGGACGCGGTACTTGTTGAGGAGGTAGCGCTGCTTCATGTCGTCGGCGACGGATTGCCACTTCGAGCCGCGGAACTGATTGAAGGTCCACGCGTCGCGATGCCGGCGGAGGTCGCCGCCCCAGCAGACACCGACCCAGTCGAGTTCGAGTCCCTGCACGGCGAACTCCGTCGCGGGCAGTTCTAGGTAATAAGACGAACGCACGTCCGGTGGCGGATCGAGAAACCAGTTGGCCACGTTGAGTTCAGCTTTCACATCGAGGCCGTCGGCGCGGAGGCGGCGTCCGCCAGAACTGGCCACTAGGCCGCAACGACGATGCCCGCGCGTCTGCGTGCGGAGCCAGCGTTTGGCGCGGCTCAGGTCGCGGGTCATGCGGATCGGGAACGCGTGCAGTTGACTCATGAGTTGCCGAGCGTCAGCGGGGCGATCGCTCAGCACGGCGTCGACCCACGCGGCGACCTGATCGGCGCGGAACGAACGCAGCGCCACGGCGAGGTGCAGATCCGGGTCTTCAACGATGTCGAGGTCGGCGGGCGTCTTCTCAAACAGCGGCTGCGCGCTCTGATCGAATCGACCCCGTGCCAACTCGCTGGAGATGTGCACGCGCCAGTGCGGATACCGCTCGGCGATTGTGCGGCCCCACTCGGGCAACCCGGCCTCGCCGTCGTGTATCTCCTGTCCACCGCCGATCAGCGCGACGATCACCGCCCAATCGGCGTGGCGATCCATCACACGCAGCATCATTGAAGGTTCGGATTCGTCGCGGCCAAACTTCCGCTTCTCGCGCGCGGAGTTCCATGCGCGTTGCGCTTCGTCAAAGAGCACCACCTTGTCGGGCGGCGCGAGGTCGGGTTGATCGTCGACGTATTCGCGCACAAACGCGTGAACGTTCTGCACGAAGGTGGAAACGTGCCGACGAGCGTCGTCGATCTTGGCACCGGTGCGGCGTTTGTGGTCACGCGCCAGCGCTTCGCTTAACACGGTGACGAGAGGGCCGTTGCCGGAAAGGAATACGCCGAGCCCGCCGTTGTCGTTCTGCAGCGCGGGGTCGTGCACGATATTGAGACCGGCGAGCGTCTTGCCCGCCCCGGGCACGCCGGTGAGGAAGCAGATGATCTTGCGCTGTTCGCGCTGCGCTTCGCGGATCGCGTTAAGCACTGCCTGGGTGGTGCGGTTGAGGTTGTCGGCGCCGGCGTGCGAACGCGAGATCTCGCGCACCGACTGCCCGGCGTAGAGCACCTGTGCGGCTTCGAGGATCGTTGGTGTCGGCTCGTAAGGGCTGTTGTCCCACGCATCGGCGCGGATTCGGTCGCGCAGCGAGTCGTGCCAGCGGTCGTAGGCACTGAGCAGATCGGTGATCAACCGCGTGCCATTCGTGTCGATGACCGGCTTGACGACGTCGTCAATGTCCGCCAGTTGCCGCTCAGGCGGCGCGCTGCCGGTGGCTGCGAGCAACGGCACGACGATGCGGCCGGCGCTCGCCTTGTGAAAATCGCGCAGGTCAAGCGCGTAATCCTCCGCCTGCCGACGGTCCGCCTCGGTTAGACTGGTCTTGCCGATCTTAAACTCGATCACCAATACGAGGTCGTCGGCGAGGATCACCGCGTCGATACGTTTGGACCGGCGCGGGATCGGAAACTCGAGCAGGATCGACCAGCGTGCCGCGTCGGGCCGATCGCGGAGCAGTTCGCTGACGATGGGGTGCAGCAGTTCGATCTGTTTGGTCCACGCGTCGGTCTGATCGTGGACATGCGTGGCAAAGCCCGCGTCGCTGGCGCCCTGAATCAGCCGTCCGCAGATCGTGTCCACGTCGCGGTCGAGGAATGCGTTGAGTTGATCGCGGTAATACGCCGGCATGTGAACCCCGGCGGATGATACCAGGTCTGGGTGGCACGGGGTCGGTCTGGGATGTGCGGCCCGGGGCAGGCCTGCCCCGGGCTTTCTGTTGCTCTTGCTATCGCTCATCTCGTAAGACTCCTGCACTTGGTGCATTAGGTATTGTCGCCGGCGTTGGATGTCGGGCCGGTCTGCTGTTAGTCTGCTAGGCGGCGTTCTTTTCGGGATCTTCGTTTTGGTTCTCCTTGTCTTTGTCAGCCGGGTCGTCGAGCATCTGCTCGAAAGGCACGTTGTCCAGCGCCTTCAGTAGCTGCTGTTCCGTCAAGTGGTAGTACTGCGTCACGATTTCCAACGAGCCGTGGCCCATGATCGCCATCAGTTGCAGCATCGGCACGCCGCTGTTGGCCATGAACGAGCAGAACACGTGCCTGAACGTGTGGACCGTGCCCTCCTTGATGTCCGCCTTCTTCTTGATTCGTCGCAGCGCTGCCCAAAGCCGGTGCGTGTTGAATCGCCCCCTCTGATCGCTTCGCGTGTTGGGGGCCCAGAACAACCACGGCCCTGGCGAGTTGTCGTAGACGCGCCTGGCGATCGCCAGCGCCTCGGGGCACAGCGGAACGGTCCGCTCGTTGCCGTGCTTCGGCTTCCAACGGCGGCCGGTCTGCGGACAGACCTTGGCGCGAATCTCGATGAAGCCCTCATCGAAGTTCACGTCATCCTTCGTCAGCGCGCACACCTCGTCGTTTCGCAAACCGGTCAATCTGAGGAAATCGAAAATGTCGAGATATGGGGCCTCTGTGTGCTGGCGAAGCAGTCGGAGTTCCTTTGAGGTCCAGCAGTACGCCTTGGTCTTGACCTTGGGCGGCAACTCGTAGCTCTTCGCCGGGTCCTTCTTCAGGATGTCCCGCTTCAACGCCCATCGCATCATCTGTCGAACGGCTTTGAGCTTGTTGCGGAGCGTGCGCGGCTTGCAGGGGCGCCGCCTGACTCGTTTGACCGGCCTGATCTTGCCGAGCCCCTGGGTCTTTAGCACGTGCTGGTATTCCTCCAGCATCTCGGCCGTGACATGGTCGAGGCGTTTGATTCCCTTGGTCGCAACGAACGCGCTGAAGTCGTTGAGTTCGCCTCGGTATACCCGCTGGGTCTTAAGTCCGCGTTCCTTGCGTTCGAGATAGGTGAGGTATTGCTTGATAACGTTGGCGATCACAGGGCCACGGTGGCTTGGCGGTTCCGCCAACCCAAGTACCAGTTCGGCATCCTTCTGTTTGGCAAGCGTGACGGCTCGCTTCTTCGATTTCGTCTTCAAGCTGTAGCGGAACTGATGCCCGTCGAGCGAATACGCGACATACCAGTGCGGCGACTTTTTGAGGTCTCGATAGATCGCTACACGGTCGCCGATGCGGTGGCGCTCGTTCGTCGTTGATACTACGATCGCTTCTTGCGGTTGATCATCCAAATCGTCAATCTCTTGCATGTCCGTACTACCGGTCTTTGCGATCACTACCGAACAGCGGGATCAGGCTTCGTCGCTGTCGCCGAACAGGTGGCGGATGTATGCGTCCAGTTCCAACAGCACCGGCCGGCCGCGGCGTTTGAAGGCATCGAAGCGACCCTGCGACGAGTGGTCGTAGACTGTCTGGAGTTGATGCCCCCTGATGTCTGCTGCCTGCTGCAGCGTGATCAACGGTCCGTACTTGTTCTGATAGTGCTCGATGAGCTTTTCGATCGCCTGGTTGTCCATCGCATGTCTCCTAAGCGCACGCCGCGACATCAAACTTGCATGAAGAGACAGCTTCACGCTTCATTGATGAACGCTAAGGGACAACAGCGGTGGTGTCTGTGGAGGATGTGTAGCGTTTGTGTCGCACTACATCTGCGATACGCAAACGCTATTGAGATGGTGGATCATTCAGCAGGCGTCTGATCGCGGCGCCTGCGGGAAACTGATATCCGTCGTGGTTCCCGGGATTGATCAATCCGTAGCGTTTCAATTTGGGAACGATATTCCCGCGAATGTGTTGCTCACTCTTGCGCACCTCCGTCGCGATGGCATTCCCTGTCACCGGGCCTCGATCCAGGATAAATCGTGCGACTTTTCTGTCGGTGTCATTCAAGGGTGGCAAGTCCGTAGCCACATCGGAAGTTTCCTCGGTGCTGTTCTCGGCCGCATCCTCATCTATGATCACGTCGAACTGGCCCGCACCGATTCGCAGTAGGGCGTGGCGTAAATCGTGGCATCTCACGCCACCTTGCAACAGCCCACCGCTGACGCAGCGCCTAATAAACCAGAACACGTCCGCCCCGGATTTCAGGCGCAGGCCCAGCGCCGCCTCGGAACCGAGGAGGAGCCCTCGCAGCTTCGGCATGCAGCCGTCTGGGATCGAACGAATCTGGAAAGTTCTCTCCCCGCGGTCGTCGACGACGGTCCACGGGCGAGGCTCATGATCGAGCCCCTCTGGCAGCCGACCGTGGGTGATCACCTCGCTGAAGACCGTGTTGCATTCAATCGCAGGATCGCTGGGTTTCGATGAACGATCCGAACCACTCGTCTTACCGGAGGTCTTGCCGCGACGCTTTCGAGGTGTTTTCCCCATCAGTATCCATTGTAACGCCTCGCCGGACGTTGACGATGGCCGGCCCGACATCGCGCCGGCCATCGTACGCCCTATGACTGCCTGTCATCCTCGGCGTCTATTCAAATCGGACGTGCTCGGGGTCGCCGAAGGCCGCCTGCTCCCAGTCGTCGTAGGTGACGGCCATCGGCGAGACCCTGTCCAGCGCGCCGCTGCCGTATCGGATGAAAAGGTGAACGGCGTGATCCATACCCACGGTCTGTTCGATGAAGTGGATTCCCGAGATCAACGGGATCGCGTCGGCGATCTCGTCGCCGCTCAGACCGGTGCGCGGCTGGAACGACCCGCCGATCCTGACGTGGTCGGGCAGGTCGGGGTAATCGCTGCGATTCGTCGACCAGCGGGCCCCGTCGATGCCGCACCATTGCTTCGGCACGCACACGCTCCACCGGCCGACGTGCAGGTCGAACAGCAGCAACGAGGCGACCGACCTGTCGACGCGGGTTCGTGCCACGAGCGACAGGCCCAGCATCCACGACACGAAACTCGTGGGCAGACGCGGCACCTCGACGGGCGTGATCGTCTTGTCGTGCTCGCTGCACTCGGCGGGGATCGCGAGCAGCGTGTCGGGAGCGGGAATCAGCTTGATCTGTCCGATGGTCTTCTGTTGTGTCATTTTCATGTTGGTCTCCGATGTTGTAATTGATGGTTGGGCTCACGTGCGGCCCACGGGGCGGCGCACGAGAGAGGCCCGCGGCGTTCGCCGCGGGCCTCGGTGATGGTGTTGATGGTCTGTCCTTCGGGGTCAGGCAGTGTCGTCCGGTTGACGCGCTTCGAGGCAGGCGTTGGCGACGACGAAGACGATTTCCTGAACGTGCTGATAGACACGCCGGGACGTGCTCGCCCGGGCGCCGAGTTTGGTGATCTCGGCGTTGACGTGGGTCAGCGACTCGAACACGAACTCGCTGAGCTGCGGCTCACGCTGTTCGAGCCGCTCGAAGGCCTGTGATTGTTGGTGTCGATACGAAAGGACGGCAAGGAGGATCTGTCGTGCGGTCACCTGATTCGCGCTGGGCAAGGGGCTCCCTTCTGTCGGCGGCTGGCCGACGGTTGTGTAAACAACATGACCCACAGCACACGCGGCAAGTCATGGATTCTGGGTGGATTGTTGAGCAGCCAGTGTGACCTACTCATCATCAATGCAAAGCAACTCCGCGGGGTTGTCCGGCCACAGATCGGCCACGTCCTCGCGGAAATCCTCCAGTCCTTCGATCAGGTACCGGAGTCGGTCGTCTCCGACGATGCGGATCAGGTCGCCGTAGCGGTCGATCCAGTCGTGCATCTCGGCCAGCGCCCGCGCGATCACCTCGCGCTGCAGGTCTGGGCTCTCCAGCACCTGCGAGTACATGACGTAGACCGTCCGCTGGTTGCGGACCACCGGGAACATCAGGGGCAGCGTGTAGTTGTTCGTCTGGGACATCGTGAATCTCCTTCGATAAGGGGCATGTAACAGCAACGCCGAGCGGCAACGTGCCGATCGGCCTGCGAGACAATCCAGCGGCGCGTGGGCGCCTATTGAGATGATTCGGTCTGTGTCGCCTCCGTGCCCTCGCCAACGCGGGGTCGTTGGGCCGAAGAACGCACGTGGGCGCGGGCGATCAGGCGTGCGACGAGGTCGAGGAATCGCTCGACCGCTTCTTCGTGCTCGGCGGGAGGTTCTGCACGCAGACCGGCCGCCTTGTTCTTTACAGAATTGCGTTGCTTCAATGGCTACTCCGCGTCAACGCCCTCGGCGTGTTCGACGGCGGGCCACCCCGCATCAGCCGCCTGGTTGAACAGGCATGTGGCACATAAGCACGCACGCGGGTCGCCTGGCGCGTCGTGGCGAACGAGGTTGAATCCGATCTGGCGGATCACGGTGATGTCTTCGCCCGTCGCGGCTGCGACGGCGCGGTGGATTTGTTTTTGAGTCATGGTTGTTCCTGTTGATGGTGAGACTGAGCGTCGCATCGCTGGCAGTTGAGTTGCAATTGAGTTGCGATCAGTGCGCCCCCGCCAGCTTGAGCGTCGGTGCGATCTCGGTGATCGGTTCGCGGCTCCACACCTGGATGCGCGCCAGGCCGCTGGCGATCAGGGGATGCTGTGGATTCGCCACGGCCCTGCACAGGTCTTCGTGCGTGCAACCGGCCGAGCGGTCGGCGCGCAGATGTCCTCGCAGCGCGGAGGCGATCACCGGAACCGGTGACGACCCGGTCTGGCAGTGGCGTGTCGGGTTGAGCAGGCGGCGCCCGAGCAACGCTCTCATGTCGTGATACGCCCCCAGCAGCAGCGGCTGCGTGGCACGCGATTCGACCAACGACCACAGACGGCTATCGACGAGGCACAATCCCCGGCGACGCGCGAAATCCTCGGGGACTCGCGTCGATGCATACAACGCGTGCCACGCCGCCTCCCAGTCGAGGCCCTTGTCGCGGGCGTACGCCATCACGAACGGCGTCGGGTGCGGCGTCAACTTTGTCGAAGCGGGGAATGCAAAATGCGTCGTCGGTGCCTGCCAGCCGTGATGTTCCTCCGAAGGCTCCGATTCGGCGATCCGACGGCATATGGCGTCGAGGTCCAGAGCGGTCAGCGTGAACAGCGGCTCGCGTGTCGGCAGGCCCGGTCCGCTCGACGAATCGGCCAGACGTTGCGACGCGTCGTACTGCCACACGCCTTTGCGCGGGGTCCAGACGGCCTCACCCAACGGGCTGAGGTTCGCCTTGTATCGTCGCACCACGATGCCGAAGGGGTTTGGCCCGCGCCAACTTCGGCGCTCGTAGTCCACGGTGACCATGGTCAGCGATCCGACCTTCAGGATCGGCTCGTCGAACACGCCGTCCTCGGTGGGTGGCATGAACGTCACGGCGCTGAGAGGAAGGAGCCGATCGTATTGTTCCGGCATGCGCTGCGCGATCTGGCGGTGGTGGCGTCGTAACAGACGCTGACGAACTTTGGGATGAGACTTCATGAGATTCTCCTTGTGAAAGGGTTGCGCATGACAAAGGCCCGCGGCACACGCCGCGGGCCTTGTCGGGATTGGTGATACTGCTGGAACCGAGCGGTGGAGGTTCAATCGCCCCGGAGCAGGTGTTCGAGGTGCGTCAGATTGATCCTGGCCACGGTGATCGGGCGATATGTCGAGGGCTTCAGGTCGAACATCAGGCGATGGGTCTGAAGATCGAGCATCATATGCTTGGAAAGTGATTGGTCGCGAGGCCGTCGGACGGTAAGGTGCCGATGGTCATAGACGGTCAGGCGCCATGGATTGTCGCTCGGACTGGCATAGGTCGTGTCGTGGCGGTCGCGCGCCGATGCGTCGAGTCGTCGGGTGCAGTTCTCGGCATACGTGGCTGAAAGCCCCGCATGCGCTTCGTCGAGGCCGGTGGCGAACAGATGGGCCGCGATGCAAAAGCGTGTCGCGGCATCGACGCTGAGCCTGTCCTGTGCGAGGGCCTGCTCAATCGCGAGGTAGTCAACGGTGAACGGGCTCTTGAGAAGCAGTTCAGCGGTTGGTCGGTGAAGACGACCACGTTCAACCATCTCTTCGATGGTCAGGGTGATTTGAGTCATGAGTTGGGTCTCGGGAAGAAGAGTTGGAGTGGGAATACGACAATCGCGGCCCCGGTGTTGTCGGCGGGATACCGCAAAGGAGGAGGTCGGATCGAGTCGTCGCACGGCCCGAATCGTCGTGTGATCGTGACCCTCGCAAGCGATGGACGAGCTATTTCATCGCCTGGGCTGAAGACCACATCGGTCTTTGCCATACGGCCGGTTCCATTACACTGACGCGTAATGGGCAGCCGATCCGCAAGTCGTACGAACTACACGACCGTCGACCGCGTGCTCAAGTGGGCCGAGTCGCACCACGTGCGCACCGGTCGCTGGCCTGCCGAGCGGTCGGGTCGCGTGCGCGACGCACGCGGCGACATCACCTGGCATCAGATCAACCTCGCGCTGTGGCAGGGACGCACGGACGCACCGGAGGGCACGCTGCTGCGCGACGTGTTGGCGGAGCACTTCGGTGTTCGAGCGACGCACCAGCGCCAGCCGCTCAGCGAAGCGAAGCTCCTGCGCTGGGCGGACCGGTATCGCCGCAACACCGGTGGTTGGCCGAAGGTCACCAGCGGGATCGTCTTCGAGTCGCCTGGCGACACGTGGTCGAATCTCGACGACGCGTTACGCCAGGGCAGCCGCGGCCTGGCCGGCGGCGACTCGCTGTCGAAGTTGCTGGCGCGCCGTCGCGGCGCCCGCAACCGCAGCCAGTTGCCGAAGCTGACGATCGGTCGGATTCTGGATTGGGCTGACGCGCACCGCGCTCGGACGGGTCGCTGGCCGACGACCACCAGCGGGCCGATCATAAAGACCAACGGCGAGACATGGACCGCTGTGGATATGGCGCTGTGGAAGGGGCTCCGCGGCTTGCGCGGCGGCGATTCGCTGGCGAAAGTGCTGTACCGCCGTCGCGGCGTACGGCGGGCGCAGGTGATCCCGCCGCTGACCCCACGCCAGATCCTGTGCTGGGCCGACGAGCACTTCCGCCGAACCAGTCTGTGGCCCCGGTGTGATTCGGGACCGGTCCGCGGTGCGCCAGGCGAGAAGTGGTACAACATCGATGTGTGCCTGCGGCGGGGCCTTCGCGGGCTACCGAAGGGCGGGTCGCTGGCCGTGCTGCTGGCGTCGACCGGCCGGCACGCCCGTCTGGCGGTCAACGGGCCGAAGATTCGCTCGCTGCGCCTGCGGCGCGGCCTGAGTGTATCGAGCGTCAGTCGGCAGGTCGGATGGCACGCGCCATATGCGTGCGGGGAATACGAGACGAGCAAGCGGAAGCGCATGAAGATCGAGCACGTGCGCCGGTTGGCCGACCTGCTGGGCTGCGGCCCGCCGGACCTGCTCGCCGCACCATCGCAGTGGCGGACCATTTAGGTCTGTTGACGGGTCTGCGTTAAGACACAATGAGCACGTTGTGCGTACTCCCGAAGTCCATTGACAGCTCAGGCAGGTCCGAATAAACTCGCCTCGCTCATCCCGTCCGTTCTTTGGGGTGACGGAGCGATGGGACCATCCATAGAACCTGTGTATGCCAGGGGGTCGTATGTCGAAACGTGAAGCACGTCGTGCCCGTGTGCTGTGGCTCTGTCGTTTCTTTCTCAACAAGCTTCGCCGCGGCGCGGCTCGGGCCATCACGTCGGTCGTGGGGTGCCAGACCCGGTCGGCTGCTTGGCGCGACCTCGAAACCCTTGAACCTCGCGTGCTGATGTCGGCGAGCGTGGCGGGCAAGGTGTTCGACGATGCCAACCAGAACGGTCTGTACGACGCCGGCGAGCAGGGGCTGTCGGATTGGCGTGTCTACGTTGATGCCGATCAGGACGGCGTGCGCGACATCGGCGAGACGTACGTGATGAGCAACGTGTCCGGCGATTACACGCTGCCGAATTTGGTCGCGGGCAATCACCAGATCCGCGTGGAGTACCCCGAGGGCTGGGCCGAGACCGACCCGGGCATGGACGTGGCAAGCGTGACGGTCGCCGACGGCGACAGCCTCACGGGCGTGAACTTCAGTGCGCAGTTCGTGGGCTTCGAGATCATCACGCAGGCGGGGACGGCGAACCTGATCAGCGGCGCGTCGAGCGTCGACGAGGGCGACCTCTTCACGCTGGCGCTGAACCCAGGCGGCAACACGACGGTAGGCTGGACGATCGACTGGGGCGACGGAACGGTCGATGAGATCGAGAACTCGCCGATGTACGTCACGCACGAGTACGACGATGGCGACTTCACATACACCATCACGGCCAAGCTTGAGAATGACCACGAAGGCGTGTCGCGCGCGTATTGGCGCATGCATCCAGAAGATTGGCAGGGCGCGTCGCCCACGGACAGCTTCAACACGTACTTCGGCGTCAATGCCGCCGGTAACCCGACGCTCGACGACGCGATCAACGCGACCGGCGGGCATGAGAACCATCTGCTGCGTGAAGCGACCTCGGCGCTGCTCAACGCGCTGCACCCCGACCTGTTCGCGTCGATCAGCCTTAAAGAACTCAAGTTGCTCGTGCAGCAGGCATACGCCACGGGTGACTTCAACGCGATCGCGATCCAGATCAATCAGGCGTCGACGAACTCAGGCATTATCCAGGGCGGCGAGTTGACCGATCAACTCAGCGTTTTCGTGGAGAACGAGGCGCCGACGCTGGTGATCAGCGGCGATTCGAGCGTGAATCAGGGCGACACCTATACGCTGGGCCTGTTCTCCAACGACACGTCGGCGGACACGATCACGCACTGGACGGTCAACTTCGGGGACGGGAACATCGTGACGGTACCCGGCGATCCGAGTGAGACGACCCACGTCTACACCGCGCCCGGCAACTACATCATCACCGCCACCGCTTCAGATGAAGACGGTACCTGGTCGGCGAACGCCAAGGGCGTGACGGTCGTGTCGACCGGCGCCTCGGTGGCGATCTCGGGCGCGACCAGTGTCAACGAGGCCAGTACCTATACGCTGGGCATCACGACTTCGGGCACGGTGCAGTCGCTGCAGGTGAATTGGGGTGACGGTACGACCCAGACGCTGCCGACGAACGCAACTTCCGCGACCCACACTTACTCTGACGACAGCGCGAATGAGACCGGCGGCGTGTATCCCATCGTCGCCGAGATCACAACGACCGGCGGCACGTTCACGTCCAACACAATCAGCCTGAACGTGCAGAACGTCGCCCCAACGGTCACAATCACGGGCGCCTCGTCGCTCGATGAGGGCGACACCTACACGCTGAACATTGCCGCAACCGACCCCGCGGGTCCGGCCGATGTGATCTCCCTTACGGTCATCAACTGGGGTGACGGATCGTCCGAGTCCATCACGGGGCCGCTGCCGTCGTCGCGTACGCACATCTACACAGACCGCCTGGTCAACGGCGCGATCTCGGTCGTGGTGACCGACGAAGACGGGACGGCTGCGTCGAATGTTCTGCCCATCACCGTGAACGAGGTCGAGCCGACGGTCACGCTCAGCGGGTCCGGTTCGGTCAACGAGGGCGACACCTACACGCTGAGTTTCTCGGCCGAGGACCCGGGCGATGAAGACCGCGTCTGGCTGATCGACTGGAAGGACGGCAGCGACGTCGAGCAGTACAACGATGCCGATTCGCCAGTCACACACCCTTACGACGATGGCACAGTCGATTACGACATCGAGGTGACGCTGGTCGACGGGTCGGGTTCGTACACGAACTTCCACCATGTTCAGGTGGTGAACGTCGAGCCGTCGGTGACAATCTCCGGCGCTCTGACGGTTGACGAAGGCAGCGATTACGTTGTGACGATCAGTCTGGTCGATCCGGGCACCGACGCGCTGGACTTCTGGGAGGTCCAATGGGAAACGGATGGGCCTTGGCAACAGGTTCTCAACGGCGAAACACAGGTCAGCCATACGTATCCCGACGGCCAGGACAACGTGGCGATCCGCGCGATCGCGCATGACGACGACGGCGCTTACCCGTCGAACCAACTATTGGTATCGATCCAAAACGTTGCGCCGACGCTGGTGATCACAGGAGCCGGCGCGGTCGATGAGGGCGCTGAGTACACGCTGAGCCTGATGTCGAGCGATGTCGGTCAGGATACCATCATGTCCTGGCTCATCGACTGGGGTGACGAGTCCGAGCCGACCATGGTAGGCAACGTGCCGAGCGTCACCCATACTTACGCGGATGACAGCGCCCTTGAGATCGGCGGCGTCTACGTCATCACGGCGACGGCCAGCGATGAGGACGGCACCTTCCCCGCCTCCAACTCGATCAGCGTCACGGTCAACAACGTCGCGCCGATCGTGGACATCACCGGCGATTCATCGGTGGATGAAGGCGCGGAGTACACGCTGAACCTTTCGGCCACGGATGTCCCGCAGGATACGATCGATTTCTGGGTGATCAACTGGGGTATTGGTCCCGACGAGACGATCACGGGTAATCCCTCACAGTGGACGCACACCTACGCCGATGACAGCGAGGGGGCGCCATACACGATTACCGCCACGGCCTACGACGATGACGGTGGCTTTGCGTCCGACACGCTTGAGATCACGGTCAACAACGTCGCCCCGACGCTGACGATCACCGGGACGTCGACGGTCGAAGAGGGCAGCATCTACACGCTGCACCTTGAGTCGTCCGATGTTGACGCCGACGCCGTGACGTCATGGCAAGTCGATTGGAAGGATGGGACCGTCGTTACATACGGCGGCGGCGATCTGTATGTCATGCACACCTATGACGACGGCGAGATCGATTACCCGATCCAGGTCACCGCCTTCGACGAAGACGGCTCGTACATGACGACGAAAGATCTCACGGTCACCGACGTGCCGCCGACGATTGAGGTAACCGGCGATGCGACGGCGGTTGAAGGCGTTGAATACACAATCGGGATATCCATTACCGATCCCGGTCTCGATACGATCACGAGTCTTGAGGTGAACTGGGGCGACGGTCCGTCTGAAGTGTTGCCGGTCAATTCGACAAGCGCCACACATACTTACGCTGCGGGCACGATGAACGCCAACATCGTCGTGACGGTTGTCAATGAGGATGGTGTCTTCAATAACGGCGATTCCCCCAAGTCGATCACGGTCGTCTCTGGTACCGGTGGCGACTCCGCCGGACTGATCACCGGCAACGCCCAGACGAAGGAAGGCGACACTTACACGCTTGCGCTCAGCGCGCTGACGATCACGCCGGTGTCCTGGTCGATCTACTGGGGCGATTCGGATCAGCCCCAGGTCATCACCGGCAACCCTTCGACCGTGGAGCACACCTATCTCGACGGCCCCGAAGTGCACACGATCCGAGCGGTCGCAATCGACGGTGACGGCCTATCGCACGACGTCGTCGCACAGATTCAGTTCGAGGAACAGATCAACTTCAATGCTGCGCCGTATGCGAACTGGGACGGCCTGGACAACCTGGATTACAGGCGTGCCGCGCTCAGCGGCAGTGACGTGATCGTCGCTGGCTCCGACTACGATGACGGATTCGACTTTACGGTACAGCGGTTCGACGCCAGGGGTGTGCCGGTCGCATTGGCCGGCCCAGGAGGAGACGCGTATGCGGACTTCGGCGGTCAGGACATGGCCCGCGCGGTCGCCGTGGATGCAACGGGGCGCTTCGTCGTGGCGGGGTACACCACGGGCGGTGCGGGAACAGACTTCGCCGTCGCGCGGTTCAACGCCGACGGAACGCTCGATACGTCGTTCGGTGCCGGCGGATTGGTCACGACTGACATCGGCGGTGCTGACTTCGCATACGACGTGGCCATCGACAGCGCCGACAGGATTGTGATCGCGGGGTATACAACGTCCAGCGACGGCGGCGACTTCGCCGTGGCGCGGTACAACGATGACGGCACGCTCGATACCACGTTCGGCGCGGGCGCCACGGGCGTCGTGACGGTCGATCTGGCGGACACCGATCGCGCGTTCCGCATCTTGCTTGATGGGGCCGATGGCATGGTCCTCGTCGGTGACTCACTCGACACTGCCGATCAGCGCGTCGCTCTAGCGAAGCTCGACGCGACGGGCGTCATCGATATGGCCTTCGGCACGAGTGGTTTGACGGCCTCGACCTTTGGCCTCGACACCGTCAGCGTCCACGACGCGGCGGTCCAGGCCGATGGTGGAATCCTGATCGTCGGAAGCGCACCGTACGGCGCGACGGTCGAGGACGAGGCGGCGCTGCTGGTGCGATTCAACGCCGACGGAACGGTAGATACGGCGTTCGGTGGCAACGGCGATGGCAAGGTGGTCGCGGATTTGGGGCCCGGGCGGGACGAGGCGTTTGGTGTGGTGATCGATGACGCAGGACGGGCGGTGGTTTCCGGGATCACATGGGACGATGTCGATCAGGACTTCGACCTGGCGTTGGCCCGCTTTGGGATTGATGGCTCGCTCGACACGACATTCGGCGCCGGAGGCGTATCCGTTGTTGAATGGTCCGGCGGTGATGAGTTCGTTTACGACCTAGTTGCCGCCGCCGGCGAGCAGTTGATCGTGCCCACGGTCTCACCAAGCCCGCAGGGCGATGTCGTGACCATTGCGCCTTTCGATTCTGCGGGGAACCTGCTTGCCGTGCGCGTGCGGGTCGACAACGTCGCGCCCGAGCTGAGCATGTCCGGCGCGCCGGCGGAACTTGACGAGGGGGACGATTACGCGCTGAGCCTGTCGGTAACCAGCGATCCAGGACAAGACACGGTATTCCAGTGGCTGGTCGACTGGGGCGACGGCAACAGCGAGACCGTATCCGGGAGCAGCGTAACGGCCCATCACTCCTACGACGTTCCCGACGCCGCGACGGCTACGATGGCGTTCGTCGTCACCGCGACGGCGATCGACGAGGACGGCAGCTACCCCGCCGGCAGCACGTCGGTAACGGTCCACAATCTGGACCCCGCCCGTCCGCTCAATCTCCATGCCGATGCACAGGACAGCGGCGAGATTCTGCTGAAGTGGGACGCGGCGGACCGCGCCGTGTCCTACAACCTCTACCGCAGCACCGGGGCGGGGCAGCCGCAACTCCACGCACAGGGCATCGTCGAGCCGATGTTCCCGGACAACATGAACGTCGAGCGCGGCGTCCATTACAGCTACTTCGTGACCGCGATCGGTGTAATCAACACCGAGAGCCAGGCGAGCAATACCGCATTCGCTGCGGTCGGCGTCGAGGCGATCGTGCACGAAGAGCAGACCGTGACATTGTTGCTGGAGGTCGTCGACGGCCAGAAGCAGGCCACCGTGTCCTGGACGGCGGTCACCGGCGCCACTGCCTACCAGGTGTTCCGCACCGAGCGACACTACGGCGAGATCCTGCCGCGAGATTTCAAGATGGTCGGCGCGGTCGACGCACCGATGCTGACGTTGCCCGATCCGCTGTTCGATCTCGATGCGGGTTACGAGTATCAGGTCCGTCCGGTTTTCGGCGGCCGTGTCGGTGATCTCAGCGACGCCGTGAAGGCGCCGTCGACACCGAGCAGCGTGTTTGTCTCGCCGGGTGTCGTCAGGTGGCGGACCAGTTCACTTGCCCAGCAATACAAGGTCTACAAGAGCACGACGTACGGCGAACTCGGCGAGGAGGTCGGATCGTCAACCAACACCAATCTGGGTACAGACACTGAAGGCGGGTATTTCTCGGTGGTGGCCGTTAGCGAAGACGACGTCGAGAGCTTTGCTTCGCCGCAGAGCTTCCTCGTCTCGGCGACCGCCACGCAGGACTCGATCGATCTTGACTGGCCGGCGGTCGACGGCGCCGTCAGCTACGACATCTACAGGGCTGTGCCGGGGGTCAGCACCGGATTCACCCTGTTTGCAGAAGGCGTGACCGATACCGAATACAAGGATTACTGGCTGACACCCAACCTGGCTCACAGCTACGCGGTTGTTGCACACCTGCGGGATGCACACAGCAGCCCCGTGCAGGTCGACGATCTGCTTCAGATCGTCGACGGCGACGTCCGCAGACCAGACGGTGTGGTCAAGTCGTCAACGGCCTCGGCGACGACCTATCCGGCTACGCCAACGAACCTGACCTCGACGTATGGAGACGAGTCGGCCGGAGTCACCCTCTACTGGGAGGGCGACGGACCGTTTGAAGTGCTCCGTAACTCAACGAACGACATTGAAAGCGCGGAGATTGTCGTTCCGAGTACGACCAACACGTACTTTGACGATCCGGACCCCATAGGCGACTTCTACTGGGTGCGATCGCTCGGCCAGGGAGTCAAGAGCCACCCCGCGTACACCGAAGTCGTGCATCGGCCCGCCACGCCGCCCGTTGGAACGCCGTCTACGGTGACCGAAGCTCAGTTCCTGCACTCCTACACCGAAACCTCCGGCAGCTACGTGGGCTCGATTCCGAAGAAGTACTCCCCTGAGCAGACGGACTACAAGGCCATGCTCAACTCGGGAAGCTTCACCCCCGAACTGATCGATCATCTGGCGTACTGGAACATCGTTCCCAATGAGGACTCCTATATCCAGGTGATCGAGCCGGATAAGGAATGGCTCATGATCATCGATCGTGAGCGGATCTATGATGTCAGCGACCCGGGAGATTACCTCAACGTGTTCCTGTTCGGTGCCGCTGCGGGTGTCCTCGGTCTCGCGTCGCCGGTCTTCAAACAGGTGACAGACGCAACAGAATACCGGCTGTACGTAAGTGACTGGGTCACCGGGCAGGACGAGTTGCTCGTGTCCATCCCGCAGGTCCCCGGGGCGGTGTACAACAATTGGGACTATTATTACGGCTATTATGGGGGCATTTCGCTGGGGTACGAGTGGGTCAATGCCGGGGGCCAGTGGATCCACCTCGCGAACTATGGGCTGAAGCTGCGTCCGTACGCGACGTCCGAGGGCGCGTCCACAACGCTGCAACGTCTCAACAACGGCACTGCGCCCGACGGCTTCATGATCACCAACCCCTATGTGGTCGTCAATCAATCACACAGCATCTATAACGACAGTCAACTGGACAATTACGCGTCGGACTGCAATGTCGACTTCTCATCCGAGATCACCTTCGTATACACCACCCAGTCTGAGTTTGAGCCTCCGGCTGACAGCCCCTATGGCGGCTATGGCGGTTACGGAGGTTACGGAGGCTTTGGCCCGGAGTATCGGTTCCGCGTCCAGTACGATCAGGCGACCCTGGAACTGTCCAACTACACATCGGCCGTACCGTCGGGCTATGAACTGGGTGGATGGGGGCAGGACCTGCTGAACATCGCCGGCGTGGCACCGGGCGAAACCAACGTCGACCTTCAATATACGGTTCTGGACGACTTCGGCGAGCCCACGAGTTGGACCACGGTCGCGACGATTCCGGTGACCGCGTTTGGTTTCGAGTTGCTCGGTCCAGATCGATTCAGCATCAACGACGACGACGACGACGCGGACGGTGTCGCCGACTTCGCCGACGGCTTCAACCTGGATCGTTCATCGCAGACATCGGGCTACCTGACGCCGGACGATGTGAATACCGAAGAGGACGATATCGATCCATTGAATGTCTTTGTCACCGACGGGCTGCCGTCAACCGCCAGGTTTCAGGTGAACTACAGCTACCCGTCGGCTCCGGATGCGGTTGTTCGTTCGGCGGTCGGCAACGGTCCCGGCTTCAGCTACAGCCTGGGTGACGGACAGATCCGGATATGGGCAAACTCTGGAGATTCCGCAAGGTCCGGCGAATCGGCCTGGCGCGCGGGTGGAGACTTCATCGAGTCGGCCGAGTACGACGTTGACTACTACAACCCCGATTATCGCTACGTGTCCTATCCACAGGAAGGTTACTACGCATCGGACCTCGGCGGCTGGGTAGACGCGGATTCACCAACGTTTGGCAACGGCAAGGCAGTGCAGTTGTTCGTTGAGGCCCTGAGGTCGACGGAGTTCGACGTGACTGTCTGGGTAGACCCCGATGGTGACGGGATGATGGATTACACGGCTTACCGTGTGGAGTGCGCCGAGGCGCTGCCGACACCGGAGTTCGTGGTGGTCAACCAGGACGACGACGACCGCGATGGGATTCCGGACTTCGCAGACGGTTTCGATCGTGACGGCGTGGAACTCGGCTCTCCGACGAATCCGATCGCGGAATTCGACAATTACAATTCCAGCGGTGACGATTTTATCCCGCTGACCTTTCACTTCCCAAGGTTCTCGGATTTCCTCAATCCAGAGATTCACTTCAATTACACAACGGCCGCGGCTTCCGCCCCGTCGCAGGTCACCCGTACAGGTTCTCTGACCGATTCGCTCAATGATCCGCTTGTCTACACGCCGGCGTCGGGGTCGATCCGACTCTGGGGGCAACCGGAGAACACTCGGCGCGATCCGGCGGCGATGACCGCGGTCCTGATTGGATATCCGCAGTACGAAGTTACCGGTGACTACATCGCACCGGGGACCGTCCTGCCCCAGAGAGCGTTTGAGCAATCGATCGGGGGAATCGACGGATATGGCACCGTCTACGTCGAGGGAATCAGTCCCTCGGCGGAGGATCAGACAATCACGATTGAATACTGGGCCAAGCAGAAGCTCCTCGAAACGTACGAATTTACGGTCCGCGTCGTAGGAGCGGACATTGTCATCGATTCGAACAACAACGGGATCCTTGAGAGCACGACAGAGTTCACGGTCGATCAGACGATCGAGGCGATGCCCAACAATTCCGGAGTCAACGCAACGCTGGGGATCATCCGCCCCGGCAAGGTTATCCCGGTCAACGACGGTGACGTCGACCGAGACGGCGTCGTGGACTACGCGGACGGATTCAACTTCGACTCCAGTCTTGCTGTGAGTGAGCAGGACGATCGCGACGACACGATCGCGATGGGCGAAGAGCCCATCGCCGTGAACTTCACGCCGGTCACGCTGACGATCCCCGGATCGATCAGCCTCAACGAAGCGTGGGTCAAGCTGGAGTACAGCGCCTCGGACCCGCGGTCCCTCAAGCGCGACGGGCTCGGCACGCGGCTCGATCCTTACGTGGTTGACCTGCCTTATCTAGAAGACGGAACGCAGGGCGCCCTGCGCCTCTGGACGCGCCCCTCGAACGCCGAGAACAACAACGCGCGTTCGGCGATCGCGTTCACCGACGCGCCCGAGACCAACGTGGCGACGGCCGACGTCGGCTACTACGTGCCAGCGACGACCACACAACTCAGCGTTGCGTCGATGACGGCCGGCGTTCATTACTTCGGCCCGCAAGAACTCGCGAAACTCGGTTTCAGCAACGACAACCGAAGCGTCACGCTCTATGTCGAAGGCCTGATCCCCAGCCAGGAGATCGCCGATCAGTCGATCCGCCTGCGGATCGATCCGAACGGGCAGAAGTCGGGTATCGATTTCCTCGGCGTTGACGAGGTGTTTGTGACCGTCGGCGCCGGTAACGTGGCCATCGACTCGGACAACAACGAGAGCGGCGCGCGTCACATCGCCGCTCTTGACGCCTTCAATTCCGTTGAGGATCGCGTCGAAGACCTGGGCGGTCAGCCCGGCAAGTTTATCCTCGTCAACAACGCCGACAAGGACAACGACGGGTTCCTGGATTTCGCCGATGGGTATGCCAGCAGCCCCGGCGGAGCCAACGCGTCAGAATACCTGGTACCGTTCCAGCTGCGCGTGCCCAAGTGGATCGATCCCGATACGGCCACCTTCGCGTTCAACTACGACGCCTCGTCTCCGGTGACCGGCAGCGCCCCGCAGCTCTCGGATACGGGGAGCCTTCGGATCTGGACCGAATGGGACGCCGCGCAAGGCACGCGTAACATCACGATTGACACAGAGACATCGGCGGCCGGCTTCATCTCGCCGAACCCCTCGACGCCCTACAAGCTGACGAATCTGACCCGGCACCTGGGCACCGAAGCCGATCCGTTCGTTGTGGACCCCGACAGCGGCGACTACCTGGTGACCCTCTACCTTGAGGCGGTGCGTCCCAGCACCAAGCTGGGTGACCAGCGCGTCGAGGTCACCGTCAAACCCACCGGTGCCGGCGAGGCGATCCCCGTCGATGCGTTCACTGTTACGGCCATCGAACCCACCAACGCCAACGGCTACTCCGGGCTGGTCCGCTACAGCGACGGCACGGTGATGCTCGACGCGGCCGATGTCGTGTCCGGCGGCTCGTTCGGCCCCTTCGGCCAGGCACGCACGTTCACCAACCAACTGGCGTTCGACGTCAATAGCGTGATGGGCAACGGCTGGAGCCTCGGCTTCCCGCAGCTGTTCCACATGACCAGTTCCATCATGGTCGTTGCGGGCGGGGAAGCCCGGTACTTCGATTACACACCCAGCGAGGGGTATGTCGCGCGGTTCGACTCTCTGGCGCGCCTCAAAACCAGCGGCGCGGGATACGTGTTGACCGAGACCGATGGCAGCCAGTGGTCCTTCTACGGCTTCAACGAGGCCCAGCCACTCAAGCGTGGTGCGTTCAACTCGTTCACCTCCGCGGGCGGGCTGTCGGTGACGGCGACGTATCAGGACGATGGTCGGATCGACCTGCTGAGTCGACAAGTCGTGAAGATCGAGAAGAACGCCGGCGTGGAGACGACCAGGACGATCGATGAGGTATTCGACTACGACTACTTCCAGGCAGAAAGTGACGGGGTAAAGAAGGGCTTGCTCAAGAGCATTACGCTAAGGCGCGGCGACAAGGCCGCCAACGAGTTGATCGACATCGAACGGGCGGTCTACGACTACTACGGCAAGGGAGACGCGAACGGCAACGCGGCCGATCTCAAGTCCGTCGAAATCCGATACGCCGATCCGAACGATACCGAAGACGTGTTCAAATTGTTGGTCGACAAGGTTCTTTACCGCTACGAGGTCGACGACAACCCGGACGCACCGACGCGTCTGAAGATGGTCCTCGGACCCGAAGCCTATCAGCGCGCGCTGGGTCAGAACGACGAGTCGTTCGATCCGGAGACGGCGACGGACGCAGAACTGGAGAAGTTCGCCGACGTCCGCTTCGATTACTTCACCAAGGCCGATCTGCCCGAGGGGGCGGAAGACGACCCCAACGGCCTGATCGGTCGCGTCAAGCACCAATGGGTCGCCGGCGCGAATCAAAGCTCGGTGGTCACAGAGGGTCTGAAGAAGACTGTTGCGACCGACGTGGACACCAGCGGACAGTTCACCTACGACTATCAGGCCGCCGGTCACAACGAGGTCGGCATGAACGCATGGGCGATGCGCACCAGCGAGATCGCGCCCGGTGGGTTCCGTGAGTCGTTTGTCTACACGAACTTCGCCGGACAGGTAATGCTCCAAGTCGAAGAGGAGCGGGCGTCTACCGACCACTCGACACCGGCCGTCCTCGGCGACAGCGACCAGTGGCGCACCTACACCGAATACAACCACGACGGCCGGGTCATCCGTGTGGCCAACCCCTCAGCGGTCGATGGCTTTACCGAGACGCAGAGCAACCTGGGCGTGACGATCGGTGACGGGCTTGTCCAGTTGTTCGAGTATCACGACGACGACACGACCGCCACATTCAATCAGGCCGGCGACGTGAAGGGCTACCTCAAGAGCACCTCACTTCAGCGCGGCACGTCCGAGACTCAGATTGTCAAGCAGCAGGAGTTCGAGTACTTCCAGTTCGGCGCCGACTCGGGGATCCGTGCGTTCGTCGCCAATTCCACGGTGTTCAAGACCGAGGAGAATCAGGACCAGGAAGCCAACCAGATCGTTACGAGCTACACCTACGAAAACTTCATCGGTGCTTTGCCGACCATGATCGTCACGCATCTGCCCAGGATTACCCCGGAGCAGAACGGCCCCGACGCGATGTCACCCGAGGTAACGACGACCGCGATCTACGACGCGGCGGGCCGTCTGGTCGAGATGATCGACGCCGACGGCAGGCACCACACCACGGCATACGACGATGTCACCGGTGCGGCGATCACCCAAATCGTCGACGCTGGCGGACTCGACATCACGACCAAGACGGACGTCGATCAGTTTGGACGGCCGACCCAGGCCACCGATCCGAATGGCAACATCACATCGTTCAAATACGTCGATGGGGACGCCTACCGCGAAGTCGTCGCCTCACTATCGTGGGGGACCGACACGGTGACGCACGACGATCGCCGTGGCGGTTGGCAAGGCAGTTGGTCGAAGACCGCCGGGGAGAACCCCGAACTCCTGACGTTCTCGCGTGACCTGCTCGACCTGGGTGGGCGCGTCGTGGCCAGCGACCGGTTCGCGACGCTCAATGGTTCGCTGCTGGGCGCTGTGGAAGGCAACACGACCAGCGCAGAAGACCTCGATGCGCTCGCGCAGCACATCAGGGACGATAACGACCCGCGTGTATCGACGACGAACGCTAACGAGTACAAGGCTCGGTACTACCGTGACACGCTAATCTTTGACGCGGCCGGGCGACTCGCAGAAGCGGTCAACGCGGTCGGCACGATCGGGCGCCAGGAATACGACTTCATGGACCGCCCGCTTGAATCGTGGACCGGCGTGGTCGGCGGACAGTTGTTGATCGTCAGCAGCACCGAATACGACCACGGCGGCGTCGGTGACGGTCTGGTGACCACCACCACGCTGCATCCGAGCGGCCAGGAGTCGCCTGCGCCGCTGACCGAAGGCGGCACAATCGAGGACTACCGCAAGAATCGTATCACGCGGATGCACTATGACTGGCGCAACCGGCTGGTCGTCTCCGAGCCCGGGTTGACCGATGGCGGCGAGGTCGATCACGCCATGGTGACATACGTCACCTATGACAACCTTGGCCGCGCCGTCAAGACCGAGACTTTTGACGGGTCCATGATTACGTCCATCGACATGGGGCAGGACGGCGTGCCGGTGCGTCCGGGCGGCGGCGAAGAGAATCCCCTGAGTCTGCGTGCGCGCACCGAAAACAGTTTCGATGATCGCAGCCGGCGGTACCGCAGCACGGTCTACGGTGTCGCGATCGTCGTTGATTCGGAGGATCAAACCGAGTCGATCGACGCCGACGCCAAGCTGGTCACCGATTTCTGGTACGACAACCGCGGCAACGTGGTCAAGCAGGTCACGCCCGGGGCTCCGGTGACCAAGATGGTGTACGACGGCGCCGGCCGCAACACCGTGATCTACGTCACGGACGGCGCTGGCGACCAGTCTTACGTAGACGCTCGGAGCGTCGCCGACGATCACGTGATCAAGCAGATCAACACGTATTACGACAGCAACGGCAACACGATCTATCTGGTGTCAGCAGATCGTGATCACCAGATCCTCAGCGGCGCATCGGAGACCGGCGCCCTGGACGACTCCAACGCGCGGGTCAGCGGAACGGGCATGTGGTATGACGCGGCGGATCGTGTGGTGGCGACCGTGAATTACGGTGCCGTGGCGCCTGCGAGCAGGCCCGACAACGCGCCGACGCGCGACACCTATGGTTTCCTCAACGATTACCTGCTGACCACCATGGCCTACAACGATCTCGGCCTGCAGGACCGGATCACCGATGCGCGTGGCATCGTGACCCACATGGAGTACGACGCGCTCGGACGCGTCAAGGAACTCGTCGAGCAGTATGTGCCCACGAAAGACGCGATGGGTAATGAAGTGACGCCAGTCGCCTCGACCTTCCTGAACAAGAAGACGGTTCGGTACTACGACGGCGCCGACCACGTGATCGAAGAGACCGTGATCTCCGGTAAGGGAACGCAGACGCAGCCCATCAGCGTGCGGACCACGACGTTCCATTACGGGGCCGAGGTTGCGACGCCCGCCACCGCTACGTCTTCCGGCGATCCGGTTTACGTCAAGATCAACAACGACCAGCCGATACGCATCGACTACCCCATCGACGATGCCGGGGTGTCCGGAGGGTATACGGCCGGCGGCGCGGCAAACAAGACTCTGACGCTTGGCTTCTTCGAGGTCTTCGAGGAATACACGACGCTTGGTGAGGTTGTCGTGCACCGCGATCGTAGTGGGGTCAAGCATACCTACGAGTTCGATCTGCTCGGACGGATGACCGCAGATGAGATCGACCTGCCGACGATTCAGCCGGAAGGCGTTCCGGCGTTCGATGCAGCGGTAACCCGGCACGAGTACGAGTTCGACGAGTTTGGGCGTGCCGCGATCTTCACCAGCCTGAAACCTGGTGGCGAGACTGCCAATCAGGTCGTGCGCAGGTACAACGCGTTCGGTCAGCTGGCGGCCGAATATCAGGACGCCGACGGCGCGGTTGATGCCAGCACTCCAGTCGTGCGGTACCTCTACAGCGAGGGATTCGCTGGCAACACGCCGGTCAATCACAGCCGGCCGACCGGCATGATCTATCCAAGCGGCGAAACGGTTACCTACCTCTATAACGATTCGCTGAATGACACGATCAGTCGGATCGACGGCATTGCCGTTGCCCCAAGTCAGGGGGCCGCAGCCGAAACGGTTGAAGAGTACGAGTACCTGGGCCTCGGCACGGTTGTGGAACGCCGATACACAACCCCGGACGGAGACTCGGCCAAACTCACTTACGTGCAGCAGCCCGGTCTTCTCGGCATCATCAACAAACCGTTCCAGGGCCAGACAGAGGCCGGTGATCAGTACTCGGGCCTGGATCGCTTCGGGCGCGTTATCGACGAGGTCTGGATCAACACGCAGGACAACAACGTCACCGCTCGCTATCAGTACGCGTACGACGCCGCGGGCAACGTCATGCATCGTCTGGATCTCGTGCATGACGGTTTCGATGAACTGTATCACGACAGCGTGATCGGAGGAGATCGCAACAGCGGGTCCCCGTACAGCACATACGATCCATCCGGTAATCCGACGGCCTTCGTTCGTGGCGATGCGAGTGTTTTCAACGCGACGCGCAAGGACCTGATCACACTGACTCAAGCGGACATCTATATCGCGCTTGCGCATGATCAGTTCGGCAACGTCGTTGACTGGTCGACCGATAGCCGCAACGCCCTCTCGGGGGGTGGAAACGAATCCAACACCACAGGCACAGCGTCCGTCCGGTCGCGTCCCGACGGCCGATACGATGTGACCACCGATGGCTGGGGGAATACCACCAAGGCGGAACTCCGCAACAACGGCACCAAGAACGACGAGTTGGAGGCCACTTACGTCATTGACGCACTTGGGCGACGGATCGGCGTCGTCACGAAGAAGTACGTCACCAAGGTCCAGGCCGCAGGCTCGGGAGGCGTTGGAGCTGCACCCGCGATCACGACATACCGCGTCCTCCAGTCCACGACGACCACGCAGATCATCTACGACGCCTTAGGCAACCCCATCGAGGAGTACACGGCAGAAGAAGCGTCGCCGAACCAGCCTCAGCGGCAGGCCAGTTATCTCTGGTCACCCGTCGGCGGCCACCTGATCCTGCGGGACTACAACAAGAACACCGCCAGCCCCGACCTTGAGCAGCGACTCTACGCATACACCGACGCCCGCGGCAACGTCTTCGCCGTTGGCGACGCCAGTGGCAGTCTCGCCGAGTACTACACCTACGTTCCGTACTCTGCCCTGACGCGGTACTACATCAAGGGCAAGACGTCCAACTATATCGAGGTGCGCGACGCAAACTTCAAGCTTCGAAACGACAACACCAGCACGCTCGCGTGGGAAATGACGTACATGTCCGGGCGGCTCGACCCGGCGTCAGGCACGTTCTGGACCAGGGGCGGCGACTTTGACCTGGGGATGATGCGGCGGATCACGCCGGCGCTGCCAAAGGCGCCCGACGATCCCAACTCTATCGCGCCCCCGACGTGGTTCCAGAGTGCCGTGATGGCAACCTACGACAACCCGATGATGGCGGTACATATTGGTCTCGACCTGATCGGCTTGATCCCCGGGATCGGTGTACTTGCCGACATAGTGAACGCGGGCATCTATGTCTACGAAGGCAACGCTGAGATGGCGATCATCAGTGCTATCGCAGCGATACCGGCCGCGGGCTACTCAGTGGCGGCGTATCAGGGCGGCAAGATGACGCTCAATGCCGCGAACCTGATTGGCACAGCGGGTGAGGCGATGTACCACACCACGCGCATCGCCGACTCCGCACTGAATATCGGAATGTCAACGTACTTCATTGGAAAGGGAATTGATAACGGAAGTACGCTCGGTGTTGGACTGGGAGTCTTTGGACTCGGATTGAACGTCCCGAGTTTGATAGCTGCGACGCGAAGCCTCAGACGATATAACCACGCCGTAGCAGGTTCAGCGGAGGCTGCAATCCGACAGCGGAAGCTACTCCAAGGGCTAAGTCGCGGCGAGATGGTCGGATTCAATTCGTCGAATGCAAACGGTCTACAGCTTGCCGATGCCATTGAAGGAATCACACAGACTTCAACGCAAGTGGCAAAGAATGTTCGTGTGGGAGAAATCGGTGTCAATGTGCTAGGCGAATCGATGTTTGAGAAAGCGTTTTTGATGAGGGGGGGGAGATTAGAGGAGGTCGCGGGTACTGTTGCGTTCGCCTACGGTGAACAGGTCTACCTTCGAGCTGGCTCGCAGTCGATCTTCTCGGATCTAGTCCACGAGGGGAAGCACGCCTTGGATTTTCTGGATGGGTTTGTTGGCACAACTACGCAATGGGAATATCGTGCATACTATGCTGAACGCGAATTTCAGATGAGACTTGGATTACCTACATTGTCTACAAGTCGACGATCATTGCTGAACTTTATTGATAAGGCCTATGAAAATGAAGCCATTTGATGAAATGATTGCCTATGTCCTTGAGGGCCACAGTTCTCAAATAGTCACTGATATTGCAGCTGCCTGTGCTCGTGCCGGTGATGATAGGCCGAGGTTCTTTACGATCCAGTTGTTAAATTGGCTGCGGAACACGATCAATCGGGACATCCGGCATCCTTTGGTTCCCAAGGTTGAGTTGTGGAGAGGCCCTTTAGAGGAGATAGTCCGGAGTGTCCCCGATCTTAGTGATTGTCTTGTCGTCGAAGATGGGAGTGTGCGTTTTAGAGCCGAGATCGACGATGGCGAGATTCAGGCAATTCGTGCGTTTGTTGCTGAAACGTACAAGCCGCAACTATTTCGACATTAGATCTCCAAATACCTGAGGCTACCTTTTGTTAACACAAGGCGGTGTCGCGGATGCTCGGAGTCCAGATGCTGTGGTGCGATAATAGGATATGAAGATCGTCGGCATCGGCATGAACAAGACGGGCACCAAGACGCTGGGCGCCTGCCTGCGACACTGGGGCTGCCGGCATCAGACGTTCTCGGCGGAGCTGTTTGATCAGTGGGTCGCTGGCTGTGTGGCCGACCTGATCGCTCACGCCGGGTTCTATGACAGCTTCGAGGACTGGCCTTGGCCACTGCTGTACCGGCAGCTGGACACGGCGTACCCGGGCAGCCGTTTTATCCTGACCACGCGGATCAGCAGTGAGGTGTGGTTCGACAGCCTCTGCCGCCACGCCGAGCGGACGGGGCCCACGCGGTTCCGGACTCACGTCTACGGACACGCGATGCCGCACGATCATCGCGACGACCACATCGCCGTCTACGAGCGACACAACGATGAAGTACGCCGGTACTTCGCGACGCGACCCGATCAGTTCATCGAACTGTGCTGGGAGCGCGGCGACGGCTGGGAGCAGCTGGCGGACTTTCTGGGGCGGCCGGTCCCGGCGATCCCATTCCCGCACCTCAACAAGGGGCGTTGATGCGAGGTCACCGCGACGCGGCAGCGTTCGGCGTCGTTGACACGTCGGCCAACTCGCAGAGTCGGGCGTATAGCTGTTGAACCGGATGAGGGACAGGCTTGTTGCACTGCGTGCGCGCGAGGGAGGACGTGGGGAAGCTACGATCGACGGGAGCGCCGACGAACCGTTCGAGCCGATCGAGCCCCGCGGCGGTAAGCATCTGGTCGTAGTGGATGAACAGCCAGTCGCCGCCCTCGGCGTGACGCCGCAGCGCCTGCTCGTACTTGCTTGTCCAGATCGCCAGCGCCAGGTTAAAGGACATGGTCATGTCCTTGAGGTACGTGCGGGATTCGCACTCGGTCAGAATACTCTGAGCGGTAACCGCGGGGTGTCGAAAGACGCAGATGAACGCGGCGTTGTCGATGTGGGGTCGCCACGCGGGCAGCGTGTCGCAGAAACGCGGGTCCTTGAATGCGAACGGACGCTCACTGGCAAGATGGGCGATCTGCGCGACAATCTCGGGCGTCGGCTCGAAGCGGGCGCCGGCCGGCACGCGGCACAGCCAGCGCTGTCCGTAGCGGAACTGCGGCTCGGGAAACAGTTCGGCCAGCAGCCGTTCGTTGATGCTGTTGACCTCACCGGTCTCGAAGAAGCCCTTGGGATTGCTCTGGCCCGGCGGGAACGGCCGGCCTCCGAGGCGCCAACCGGCGTTCGCCAGGACCCCGGTGACCATGCTGGTCCCGCTGCGGCCGCAACCGAGGACCAGGACGCTACGCCGGCCCAGGCTCGGTACCGTTGCTGTCGGCGGGGGTACGGGCCTCGGCGTGTCAGCGGAGCGACTGGACGCGATCTCCAGGATGCGCTCGGTCATGTTCCTGGAGGATGTTTCGCTGTCAAACTCGGCGTGTTTCCGCGCAAACGCCTCTGCATGGATACGGTGGCTTCCCATATCGTCGAGCATACGGTGCAACGCGCTGAACACCGAGTCCAGATCGACATACGACGCCCTGTGGCACGCTCCGGTCGATTCGAGCCTGTCGGCGAGCCGTGCCTGTTCGGTGGAGATGGGCAGGTGGAACGACGGTACGCCTTTGAGCAGCAGTTCGGCGGTGGTGGCATGGTTGGCGTTGAGGATGGCCAGGTCGGCCTGATCGCCGACGGCGTCGAGGTCCAGACGCCGCTCAGCGAAGCGCAGCGTCGGGCCGGCAAAGCGATCGCGTGTCGCATGGTTG
>WGMA01000015.1 GCA_016125285.1 Phycisphaera sp. | reverse complement strand
TCCCTGCTCCGTGACCAGCGCCACCGCGCCGACCTTGAACGCCTTGCTGAATCGTCTGCGTACTCCGCTCATATCGAGGTCCTTTCCGTTCGGGGCCATCTTACCGCCCCTCGCGCCCACCGTTCGTGGGGAACCTCACGCGACGCAATCGTTTTGCATCTCGACGTGATTCGCCGTGGCACGCGGTGCTTTGAAACCGGGCCCGGCGCCGTTGGCCGAAAAGGTCGCAAGGGGCTCTAGCCCGACTGGGAGCGTACGCCCAACCGCTCCAGGTGTTCGATCAGTGATCGGATGTGATTGCGGAAGTGCGGCGTTCGTACCTCGACCGCGTTGAGGTAGTGCATGGCCTGGAGTGGCTGCGGCAGTTGATCGACGGTCGGCATGGTGGACGCGCCGACGAGCACCGGGATCGCCGGGACGCCCGCGGCGAGCGCGGCGGCGACCTCGCTGTGCACCGGGTCCTGCGGGTCCATGATCCGGGCGGGCGTTCCCTCGCGATCTGCAACGGTGAGCCAGCGGTCGCCGATCACGATCAGCGTCGCGGCGGCCGACGCCAGTTGGCGTGCGATGAAGCGCCGATAGTCCACACCCGGAGGAATGGCGTCCACGTCGAGAAAGACCGAGTTCTCGCCGAACCGCGACTCGAGGTGATCCGCGATCCGCCCCGCGATGTCCTGGCTGTCCGCCCGACGGTACGACAGGAACACGGCGAATCTCTCCTGCTGTGGCGGATCGCTCGCGGGGCGGCAGACACCGCGCAGCAGTTCCTCAACCTCCGCGGCCGTGGTGTAGCGCTCGCTCGGCGACTTGGCCAGCAGTCGGGCGACGATCCGGCACAATTCCGGTGGCAGGCCCTCGCACAGCGTCTCGATCGGGCGCGGCGGCTTTCTCAGGATGTTCAGCAGTGTCTCTGTGTCCGATCCGCCCTCTTCGATCGCGTGCTCCCCGCAGATCATCCAGTGCAGCATGCAGCCCACGCTATAAAGGTCTGATCGGATGTCGGCGCGGTGCAGGTCCACCACCGCTTCGGGAGAACAGAAATGCACCGAGCGCGCGGGCTCCGCGTCGCTTGTCAGCTGCGACCGCCCGAAATCCACGTAGCCGACGAACTCCATGTCGATGATCTTGGCCGTGCCGTAGGTATCCAACAGCACGGCGTCCCCGTCGATCCCGCGATGAACCAGCCCAGCGTCGGCCAGATGCTGAAGCCCCGCGCAGACCTGCGCCGCGATGTCCACGGCCTGTTGCCACGGCAGGCGACCGCGTTCGGCCATCAGCTCGGTGATCGTCTGACCGGTCGGGTACTCCAGCACGAGGTGCGGCGTGTCGTGCGTCAATTCGCAATCGATGATCTGAATGAGGTTGGGATGCTTGAGCGACGCGAGCGACATCGCCTCGCGCTCGAGGCGCTGGATCGCCGTGCCGTTCTGCGCCCCGTCGGGCAGCGTGACGATCGCCACGGTCAATCCCAGTCCGTCGCGGATCGCGCGATACACCTCCGTGCCGAGCACGCGGTGGGCCGTCCAGATCGGTTCGAGCAGCGTGTACCTGCCGACGCGTACGCTGTCCATGCCCTGCCGGACGATCGTACTGATCATCCAGGCCGGGAGGAGCGCCTGGTCGATCAGCGCCTCGGCGAGGCGTTCGACGCCGGTGTCGCCCGCGCACGACGCGCGGAGCGGCTCGCAGCGTGCGGCGTCGATGAGGCGGTGTTGGACCAGCAGGCTACAGAGTCGATCGGCGGTCATCGCCGCGACGTCTGGTGACCCAGGTTTTTCGGCGTCGGTATCCAATGATGGAATCAGCCGGGATAAGTGTTACGCGATTATACCGCGCGGCATGGGTGAGATTGTCCGCCGGGTGATCGGGTTTGTGTCGGCATGAAGTGGGGAGACCCGGGGCAGGCCTGCCCCGGGCTCTAGGTGGGAGGGCGCGGCGGTTGTTGAGCGCGGTGGTTGTCGGCGCGCGGGGTGGGGATACAATCGCCTGCTTCGTCGGCGGTGGTGGCGGCGTGACTCGTAACTGGGTGGGCGATGGATGATGTGGTGGCGACAGATGGGCCGATGACGCGGGCGCCGGGGCCGCGGGGTGGGGCGTTGCGGAACTTCATGGCGCGGATGCGTGACCCGCTGACGTTCTACGAGTCGCTGCACGCGCGGTACGGGGACGTGGTGCGGTATCGGGCGCTGCACCTGAGCGTGTGGTCGTTCAGCGATCCGGCGGCGATCCGGCAGGTGCTGGTGAGCGAGGCGTCGGCGTTCAGCAAGTCGCCGGTGCTCAAGCGGTCGGACATGCTGTTCGGCAACAGCGTGCTGATCAGCGATGCGCCGGAGCACGCGCGGCAGCGTCGGCTGATCAACCCGGCGTTCCACAGGCAGCGGATCGCCGAGTACGCGCGGGCGATGGTCGACGAGACCGAGCGGCTCACGGCGGACTGGGCGGACGGGCAGACGCGACCGATCCACGAGGCGATGCACCGGCTGACGATGCAGATCGCGGCGCGCACGCTGTTCGGCTCGAGCGTGGAGGACACGTTCGACCGCATCGCCGCGTCGATCGACACGATGATGCGGCACTTCCCGCTGTTCTGCCTGCCGCTGTCGCACGCGTGGATCCGGCTGCCGCTGCCGACGTGTCGGCGGCTGCGCGCGGCGACCGACGACCTCAATCAGCTGATCTTCGGCATGATCGCCGAGCGGCGCGCCGACCCGGTCGACCGCGGCGATCTGCTGAGCATGCTGCTGTCGGCGCAGGACGACCAGGGCGAGGGCCCGCCGCTGTCGGACCGCGAGGTGCGCGACCAGGCGATGACGCTGTTCCTGGCGGGCCACGAGACGACGGGCAACGCGATGAACTGGTCGTGGTACCTGCTGTCGCAGAACCCGCAGGCGGAGGCGCGGCTGGGCGAGGAGCTGGCGTCGGTGCTGGGCGAGCGTGCGCCCACGCTGGAGGACGTGCCGCGGCTGCGGTACACGCGTGCGGTGATGGCGGAGTCGATGCGGCTGTATCCCCCGGCGTGGATCGTGGCGCGGCAGGCGCTGCGCGACGTGGAGATCGGCGGGTACCGCGTGCCGCGCGGCGCGATGGTGATCCTGCTGCCGTGGATCGTGCATCGCGATGCGAGGTGGTGGCCGGACCCGATGGCGTTTCGTCCGGAGCGTTGGCTGGACGACGAGGCGGGCGGCGCGGAGAGCGGTCGCGAGCGGCCGAAGTTCGCGTATTTCCCGTTCAGCGGGGGAGCGCGGAATTGTATTGGTGAGGCGTTCGCGTGGACGGAGGGGACGCTGGTGCTGGCGTCGATCGCGCGGCGGTGGCGGCTGCGGCTGCGTGCGGACTACCCGGACCCACCGCCGTGCGCGGCGCACCTGACGCTGCGTCCGTCGGCGGGGCTGGACATGACGGTGGAGCGGCGGGGGTAAGGATCACGCTGGTCGCGCGGCGGATGCGACCTACTGCGGCTCGGCTTCCGTGGGCACGGTCACGTCGCTTCGCCGCGACTCGGGCGTCACGCGGAGCGACACGAGCTTGCCGTCGCGGTACTCGCCCTCGACGGTCGTCGCGTTCGGCGCGTGCAGCTTGAACCGCACGTTCCAGTTCTTCGGCCAGGCGGGCAGCAGGCGGATCTTGTCGCCGTCGGTCTGCATGACCATGCGTTGCAGCGCGGTCATCGTGACCGAGCCGTGGTCCTGGTCGGGGATCCAGTCGAAGTTCGGGCCCCACATGGCGGGGAAGCGGAAGCCGCGTGCGACGGCCCGCGCGTTGCGCGTCACGTAGGTCGCCGCCGCGTCGCCGTAGCCGATCATCGCCGCCATGATCGGGTCCTGGCTCCAGCCGCCGGACTGCCTGCTGGTGCGGCGCGGCCAGGTGTCGCGCGCGAGCTGCAACCGCTGCGGATCACCCAGCACCGAGTAGAGCCGATAGGGAAACACCGCGTAAAGCTCGGCGTTTTCCGTGTTCTTCTTCACGGCGTACTTCTCGCCGGGCGCCAGCACCGTCACGCCGCCGCGCTCGGCCGTGGGGACCGGCGGCAGGTCTGCGAGCATGTCGCGCCACGCCGCCTTCTGCGCATCGTCGACAGGCAGCTCGATCAGGCGCGGCAGGATCGCGTGCAGCCCGGCGATCTCCGGCATCGGGTTGGTCACCGTCCACCAGCTCTCCAGCGCCTGGGCGGGGTCGAGTCGGATGCGGCCGGCCTCGTCGCGCGGCCAGTGCCTGTCGTAGAACGTCGTGACCGCGACCGCCATCGGCAGCAGCGTCTCATCGCGGAACGCTTCGTCGCGCGTGTGGTCGTGGTAGTCGAGCATCATCATGGTCAGTTCGATCCCGGCCTGCCATTCGCGGCGGATAAAGCCGTTGTCGACCAGTCCGTCCGGACGCCCCTTTCGGTTCGTGCCGTAGTTGTGATCGGTGTACGCGCCCCAGATGTACATGACCTCGGGGAAGTACGCGCCGCCGTGGTCATAGTAGGTCTTCGTCGCGGCGGTGCGCAGCGGCAGCGCGTCGCCGTACAGCTTGAACAGCGGCCTCATCAGGTCGTAGTCGCCGCTCGACAGCATCGACCAGTACGGCAGTCGCGTGTTCTGCCACCAGTACGGCCCGCCCCACGCGCGGTAGTCGGCGTCGTAGCCGCCGATGTCGACGTTGAAGATCGAGCCGTTGAACTTGATCGGCGATCCGCCGCGACCGGCGCACGCGTGGATCCACCGCTGCATCGTGTACGCGCGGGACACGACGGCCGCGTCGTCGTCGCCGGACACGTCGATCCAGCTGCGCTGCCAGAACGCCGCCCACCACGCGCGGTGCGCCGCGAGACAGGCCGTGCGATTCAGCGCCGCGACGCGTCGACCCTGCGTGTCGAGCGCCGCGAGCCACCGCTCCGGCGTGTCGGTCTGCGCCGTCAGCGCGTCGACGTCGATCGCCCAGGTCTTGCGCGGCTCGAAGGAGCGCAGCCGCGTGCTCGACGCGTTGGTCAGCCCGTCGCCGCGGATCGCGAAGCCGAACGTCCGGTTGAGCAACGGGTCGGTCCCGGCGTTGGCCAGCTCGTCGAGCGCCTGGAGCTTGACGTTGTCCGCCCAGATCGACCGGGCGTTGCGGTGGTAGACGATGACGCGGTCGGTCTGCCCATCGACGACGGTGTCGGGCTCGACGTAGATCGCGCCGGTCATGCCGTACGCGGAGATCGCCTCGCGGCCGGTGAGCTGCCGGCGCTCGGTGCGCCACGGCTCGGCCTCGGCGATGACGCGCGTCGGCTGATCGCTGTCGACGTCGAGGTGTACAGCGGGGTGCTCGGCGTCGATCCAGAACCGGAGAGCGACATGGCGTGTGGCGGTGTGTGACTCGATGCGGATCAGGCCGGACTTCAGATCGAGGGTTTGCGTGAACGCGTCGACGCCGGTGTCGAGCGGCGGGTCGAGCGTGACGCGGATCTTGCCGAGCTTGAGCAGCCGGTGGTTCTCGCTCCACGCGTCGGTCTTGGAAAGGAAGAAGACGAGGTCGCCGCCGGGCTCGACCCAGACGTTGGCGCCGATGTCGCCGTTGCCGATGGGCATGGAGCCGCGCGCGTCGTCGCTGGGGGTGGACCAGACGAGGTTGTATCGATCGATGTCGGCGGGCGTGTCGGCGATGGCGGCGTGCGCGGCGGCGAGGCCGAGCATCGCGGCGAGGATCGCGGCGGCGAGGGGTGCGTGTACGCGGCGGGTCGATTCGAATCCCCCTCTCCCTTGAGGGAGAGGGCAGGGGTGAGGGTGAATCGTTCGGACGTTGCACCCGTTTCCCCAGGCATGCGCGAAGCCCAAACAACCGACCCCCTCACCCAGCCTCTCCCCCACCTGGGGGACAGGGGTTTTGAAACGGACATTCGTCATCACACACCCTCTGCTTGCGGCGCACGAGACAACGGCGGCCACGCGACACCTGGGTTGGGCTTTACTTGAACGCTTCGATATAAAGACTGGCCGGGGGCGTCCATCCGCCCAGGTCGTCCTGCGCGATGAACATGACGCGGGAGTAGTTGCCGCGTCCGCCCCACGAGTGCACGAACACCATGTCGGCCGGCTGGACCCAATCGACCGAGCCGTCGACATAGAGCTGGCTCTGACCGTCCGGCCAGATCTCGTTGCGTTGCTGGTGTGACGGCATGCCGGCGTAGGCCGAGCCGCGGCCGCCGCCCCACACGTAGTCGATCCGGCAGGCGGTGTCCGCGGCGAGCACCCAGCGGCTCTTGCTGGTCGACAGCACGACGGGGCTGCACGCGGTGAGGTTGCCGGACACCGCGTTGTTCCATTGGAAGACGCCGCCGTAGTACTGGTAGCCGACCACGGCCTGCGTGGAGAACGGCGGGTCGTAGTTGGTGCTCTCGAAGTCGCGCGACGGGCAGTTCCACACGTTGTCGGGCTGATAGGGTCCGCGTCCGTCCTGCTGGTGCATCATGCCGCGCGCCGCCCACTCCTTGAACACGTCGGTGTAGCGGTCGCCGGTGAGGCGCGGCGAGACGTTGAAGAACGCGATCTGCACCTTGCGGTTGCCGCAGTAGAGGAACCCGCCGTGGTTGTCGATGGTGTAGCTGAGCGACGCGACGCCGATCTGCCGCTGGTTCGACGCGCACACCGCCCGCCGCGCCACCTCGCGCGCGCTCCAGAACGACGGCAGCAGGATCGCCAGCAGGAGGACGATGATGCTGAGCACCACGAGGAGTTCGATGATCGTAAAGGCGCGGCGACGGTTCATGGCTGCTCCTGGCGGGCGTATCGCATGGCGGTGAAATGTCTGCGGACTTCCTCGGCGGCGAGGGCGCGGGGGTAGACAGCCACCTCGTCGAGGCGACCGGCGAAATACGCGGGGACCGGGTTCTCGATCAGGAACCGTCGGCCCATGTGCATCAGCACGGGCTGCGGATCGGTCGGCGTGACGTCGGGCGCCGAGGCGACGCGTTCGCCGTCGACGTAGAGCGTCAGCTCGTTCGCGCCGCACACGCCGACGATGTGGTGCCACACGCCGGGCGTGCAGCCGTCGGTGTCGCGCACGTCGACGCCGCCCGTGCTGCCCGCGGGCACGCGGTGCAGCAGGCGGACGGTGAGGCGGTGATCGTTGCGGCCCTCGGGGTTGAGTTCGATCAGGAAGCGGTGCGCGCGTTCACCCTGCATCAGCGCGACGATCGCCGCGTTGCGATTGAGCGATTCGTCGGGCCGAACCCACAGCTCGACGGAGTACGGGCCGCGCGTCAGGTCATCGAACGCGCGGTCGACGGCGAGGGCGCCGCCGGTTCCGTCGAATCGCGCGGCGGCGTCGAACGTCACGCCGCCCATCGCGCGGAGGCCGCGGCCGTGGTCGGTGACGTCATCAATCCGCGTCCCGTCGGCCGGCGTGTCGAACCGCCAATACGCCAGCGGGTCGGCGCGGCGGATCATGTCCACCCACCCGGCGTTGACGGGCAGGCGCGCGTGATCGAGCGGCGCGCCGTCGAGGAACGCCTGCTCGTTCGTCGCGATCGTCATCTCGACCGCGCGGTCGCTTGTGCGCACGCCCTGCCCGGCGGTCAGCTGTCGATCGATCGACACCGCGGACGTGTCGCCGCGCACGTGCACGCGGCCCTCGAACACCTGCACGTCGCTCGTCCCCGCGGGGTCGACGCGGACGCCGAACCGCGTGCCGAGGTCCGTGACGCGCATGTCCGGCGTGTCGACGTAAAAGCCGTGCGCCGACACGGGCACGAACGCCACCAGCCGGCCGCGCGTCAGCCGGGCGCTGTTCGCGCCGGTCACCGTGAGTTCGGTCGGCCCGGCCAGTTTCACCACCGCCCCGCTCTCCAGCACGATCTGCGCCACGCCGGCGTCCAGCACCAGCGGCGCACCGGCGTCGACCGGCCCGACACCCGCGTCGGCGTTGAGCGAACCGGCGCCCCACACCGCGCCGCTCGTGTCGGACAGCGTGACGGTCACGGCGCGCGACTGCGTCGTCGCCGGCTGCGTGGGGCCCGAGCCGGCGTGCCACATCAGCGCCGCGGCGACACCGGTGACGATCACCAGCGCGGCGGCCGCGGCGTAGCGGAACGGGCGGAACGTCGCGATCGGGGCGGGCGCACGCGACGGAACGCGTGAGCCCGCCCCGTCGCCGTCGACCTCGGCGTCCGCCACGGTGGGCTCGAGCGCGAGCGGGCCCTCGTCGCCGACGAACTTCCAATCGAGCAGCGTGTGCATCGTGGTGAAACGCATGTAGCGGCGCTGGGCGTCGAGGTCGTCGGTGAGGATCTCGGCGAGGCGGGCGTGCCGGTCATCGGTGATGTCGCCGTCGAGCACGAGCTGCATCAGCTCGTCGAGCTCGCGCCAGTCGCGGTCTGGTGTGGGCGTGTCGTTCATGCGTCCACCCCCGCGGCGAGCTTGCCGTCGACGCACTCGATGAGCCTGGCGCGCAGGCGGTGCAGGGCCTTGTACATCGACGCGACCTGGCGCTCGGCCTGTGTGGCGATCGCGCCCACGTCGTGCCCCTGCTCGTAGCGTTGCCGCAGCAGGTCGCGCTGACGGTCGGTCAGCTGTTCGACGCACTCGTCGAGCAGGCGACGCTGACGGTCGAGGTCGCCGGTGGACTCCTCGGCGACCTGCGCGAGCGACTCGACGAGGCCGTCGTCGAACTTGTGGCGATCGCGCCCCTGCGTCTTGCGATAGGCGAGGACCTGGAAGTGCGCGACGCGGAAGGCCCAGCCGACGAAGTTGGTGCCGGGCGTGAACTCGCCGCGTTTGGCCCAGAGCACGACGTTGGTCTCCTGCAGGACGTCCTCGACGCCGCGTGCGTTGCCGAGCAGCGAGAGGATGTACGCCGAGAGCCGCCGCTGGATGCGGGTCAGATCGGTGACGAACTGTTGGGTGTCGCGGTCGTCCATGGTGCATAGGAGAATAGACAAGCGATCGAAAACTGGACAATTAAATTGGCCACGGGCGTGGATCGACACGCCGCGCGGCGCGTCCGATCGCGTAGCCACTTGCACAGCAGGGACTTCGATCAAGACGGGCAGGGTCCGCGACTAGCGAGTTGTGATTGGCCGCCCGGTCGATTCGCGACGCTTGTCGGGCGTCATGACCGGGACGGTGCTGATGTGGTGGGCGCCGGTGAAACGCCAGTCGTCCATCCAGCGACGGGACAGCAGCCACCATGTGACGAGGACGGGCAACGCGGCGGCGGCCTGCATGACGGGGGGCAGGCCGAGCAGCGCGGCGAGGTGCGGGATCGCGACGCCGATCAGCAGCATGCCGAGCGGCATGACGTAGACGATGTCGTAGCCGGGGATGATCCACCGGCCGGTGCTCAACCGACCCCACAGCGTGATCGGCGAGCCGTACCCGGCGATGTCGATGACCAGCACGCCGAACGTCGCGGCGACGAGGGCGAGCCCGTAGAAGAGGAAGATCACGCTGGGTTCCGATTCGTCGTGGCGCGCGATCGAGGCATGCGGCATCAGGTGCGACACGAGAACGCTGGCGACGTAGAGCCACCACACGACGGGCCCGGCGATGAGCAGGCCGGCAAGCACCTCGCCCCAGCGTCGGCGGATGCGGCCGATCAGCCACGGGATCGAGCCCTCGACTTCGGTGACGGGTTGCGTGTCGGGGCCGAGGCGTCGGTGGAGGCCGGCGAGGGTGTTGTCCCGGATCGCGTCGCGTAGGAAACGCACGCCGGCGGGCGTGGTGTCGCGCAGGTGGCGCCGCAGGCGATGCTCGAAGGGCTCACCGAGCAGCGACCGCAGCAGCGCGTAGGCGACGATCAGCGTGGCGACCGTGACATACGGCGCGTCGACGGCGCACAGCGCGGCGAGGCCGAACAGATACGTGCAGGCGTAGCAGACGCGCGTGGAGCTGCGGTGGATGACGTCGAACGAACACCGCCACAGCGTCACGACGTAGACGCCGAACAGGATGACCGCCGGAAGCAGCCAGACCAGCCAGGGCAGGTGCACGTCGCGCGTGACGAAGTACGCGGCCCACATGCCGGTCAGCAGCGCGGCGAAGATCGCGTCGGTCCAGCCGAGTTGCACGCGGCCGAACGGCAGCGGCTTGCCCGGTTCCCACGGCGTGATCGCCAGCGACGCCATGTAGCAGATGTCGTTGAACGGGTGGACCAGCTTCACGCGCAGCAGGCCATACAACCCCGCAACGATCAGCATACCGAACATCGCGAACGGTCCGAGCTTGCCGGCGAGTTCGTGCGTGAAGGGATCGGTCGAGGGGCGGAGCCACTCGCCGACGCCCCAGGTCGCGATGCAGATCATCACGCCGAAGGTGGTGAGGTAATTGAGCGGTCGCAGCCTCATGACGCCCTGCCTTCCGGTCGTTGGAAGTAGTGTTCGATGTGGGCGAGCGTGTCGGGCTGGGTGATGGCCTCGATCGCCTCGTTGAGCGACGCGTCGTCGGGCAGGCCGGCGCGGCGGCGGAGCGCGTCGGGCGTGTCGCAGGCGACCAGCGTCGCGTCGTGCAGCAGCGCCACGCGGTGCGCCAGGCCGTCGACCAGCTCCGGCACGGGCGTGGCCATGACGATCGTCGTGCGCTCCGACTCGGCCAGGCGCTTGAGCACGTGCCGCAGCGCCAGCAGGCCCGACGGATCGAGCCCGCCGCCGAACGGCTCGTCGAGGATCATCACCGGCGCCTCGGTCACCAGCGCCGACGCCAGCGCCGTCTTGCGCTTCTGCCCGGTCGAGTACGAAAGCGTCGTGCTGTCGGCCACGTCGCTGAGGTGGAACAGCTGGATCAACCGATCAACGTGGTCGACGAGGCGGTCGTCGTCGATGCCGTACAGCCGGCCCGTCGCCAGCAGGAACTCGCGCGCCGTGCCGGACGGGAGCCACGCGTCGGCGGGCAGGTAGACGACGCGGCGGCGGATCGCGCGCTCGGCGTCGGCGCTCGAGCGGCGCGCAACGCCATCGACCTTCACCTGTCCCTTCAGCGGCCAAAGCACGCCGGCGATCAGCCCCAGCAGCGTGCTCTTGCCCGTGCCGTTGGGGCCCATGACGCTGACGAGTTCGCCGCGGCGCACCGCGAGCGACACGTCGCGGAGCACCGGCCGCACGCCGTAGTGGTGCGTGATCCGGTCGACCTCGATGGCGATGTTGTCGGCGCTCATACGCATCCCCCGTTGCGCTGGGCGGGTCGTACGGCGTCGTGACCCGCGTGGTATTCAATCGTAGAAAACGCGTCCGGCCCGGAGCCGGGAATCCGGCGTGGGGGATTCGCGATTGTGCGAGCGGCGTCGCGTCGCGTGGCGGGTTTTCCGGCCGCGCGATAGCATGGGGCTCTCCGAGGTGGGGTTCGTTTCGTTTAGGGGAAGGAGCTTATCTGATGCGTGATCAGAGACTCGACCAACTCGCGGCGGTGCTGGTGAACTACTCGACGGGTGTGAAGCCCGGGCAGGTGGTGCGGTTGCATGGCGACCCGGTCGGCCTGCCGCTGTTCGAGGCGTTGTACGAGCAGGTGATCAAGGCGGGCGGGCACCCGGTGCTGCGGTTGTCGCCGGACACGTTCACGACGATCTTTTTCCAGTACGCGTCCGAGGCGCAGCTGCGGCACGTGTCGGAGCAGGCGGTACACGACATCGAGACGGTCGACGTGAGCATCGGGTTGTGGGCGGAGACGAACACGAAGGCGATGACGAACGTGGACGCGAAGAAGCAGGCGATGGCGTCGTCGGCGCGGAAGCCGCTGATGGAGGTGTTCGCGCGTCGCGCGGCGCTGTCGAAGGACGACCCGAAAAAGCTGGCGTGGTGCGGGACGCTGTACCCGACCGCGGCGTCGGCGCAGGACGCGGAGATGAGCCTGCGGGAGTACGAGGATTTCGTGTTCGCCGCGGGGCACCTCGATAAGGCGGACCCGGTGGCGGAGTGGATGAAGATCGCGGCGCGGCAGCAGCTCGTGGCCGACTATCTCACGGGTAAGAAGGTCGTGCGGTTCCGTGCGGACAACGGCACGGACCTGACGGTGAACGTCGAGGGCATGCGGTGGGTGAACTGCTGCGGGCACGAAAACTTCCCCGACGGCGAGGTGTTCACCGGCCCGAACCTCGGCGCGCCCGACGGTGGCGTCAACGGCGTCGTGCGGTACCACTTCCCCGCGGTACACCACGGCCGCGAGGTGCACGACATCGAGCTCACCTTCGAGCGCGGCCGCGTGGTGGATGCCAAGGCGTCGAAGAACCTCGACTTCCTCATCGACATGCTCGACCAGGACCCCGGCGCGCGCAACCTCGGCGAGATCGCCATCGGCACGAATTACAACATCACGCGCTACACGAAGAACACGCTGTTCGACGAAAAGATCGGCGGCACGTTCCACGCCGCGGTCGGCATGGGCTACCCCGAAACGGGCAACAATAATCAGTCGGGCCTGCACTGGGACATGGTCTGCGACCTGCGCCCCGGCGGGACGATCGAGGTCGACGGCGAAGTGATCAGCCGGGACGGGCGGTTCGTGTTCGAGGGGTGGCCTGGGCCGGCGTGAACCGCTGCGCGGGAATGACGAATGACGAAATTCGAATAACGAATCAATGCTCGAATTCCCAATGCTCAAAACACTCCGACGCGCGGGTTGGGCGTGATCGAATATTCACCAAAGTTCGAGACCATCAAGCCATGCGATTCGTTGTCCTGCTCTTGATTTCATGCCTCGTCGGATGCAGTTCGGCTCAACCGATTGCTTATCAATTCAGGGACACATCAACGAAGCAACCGTTAACCGATCGGCGAGTGGCATTAGTCACCGGCCCCCGAGTCTACAGTTGGCTTGATCCACGACACTACGATCCGGACGCTCATACACCGATTACCTTGACCGCTATCACGGACACCCAAGGCATCGCGGCATTCGAGTGGAAGTATGGACCTCACTATGTCTGGTTTGATGACCAATGGGTTGCGTACTGCCCAAGCGATTGGCAAGTCATGAAACCTCGCAGTGAGATTCCCAATAAACCGCTCGAAACCCGGAAATCATCTCCGATGCAACCCGAGGTACGTCTGACGACTCGCAAAAATGAACGCTAGTCCGAATTGGTCATTCGAGCATTGATTCGTCATTCGAGTTTCGTCATTCGTCATTCCGTCGCGCTCGGCGCGGCGGTTGTTTCGTCATTCGGATTTCGTCATTCGTCATTCCCACGCAAGCGGTTGGTATACTAACCCCCATGACCACCCCCGCCATCGGGACATTCCGGTTCGCCTCGGCGATCAGCGACGAAGACCACACCGAGGAGGCGTTGGAGGAGGCGGTCGGCGAGGCGATGGATCAGATGGGCGAGGGGCTGGTAGACCTGGCGATCGTGTTCGCATCAGCGCATCACCGCAACGCGTTCGGGCGGGTGGGCGGCTGGCTTCGGCACAAGCTGCGGGCGCAGTTGACGCTGGGGGTCACGGCGGGCGCGGTGCTTGGCAGCGGCGTGGAGATCGAAGAACGCGCGGGGCTCGCGGTGCTCGTCGGGCGCATGCCACGCACGTGGCTTTACCCGTTCACGCACGATCAGCTTGACTGGCCCGCGACGAAGGACGACCCGCACCTGTTGCGCGAGCGGCTGACCGGGCACCCCGATCACCGCGACGACCTGGCGGGCATCGTGTTTTTCGCCGACCCCTACACGACGCCGATGGTCAAGCTCATGCCCGCGATCAACGAGGCGTTGCCCGGCGTGCCAATCATCGGGGGCATGGCCAGCGGCGCGGCGCACAGCGGCGACAACCGGTTGCTGCTCAACGGCGACCTCCACCACGACGGCGCGGTCGGCTTCGCCATCGGCGGCGACGTCCGCGTCGACTGCACCGTCAGCCAGGGGTGCCGACCCATCGGCGACACCTGGGTCATCACCAAAGCACGCAACAACATCATCGAAGAGGTCGGCGGCAAGCCCGTCCTCCAGATCGTCCACGAAACCACCGAGCGACTCGAAACCGCCGACCGCGCCCTGCTCGAACAGGGCCTGTTCGTCGGACGCGTCGTCAACGAATACAAGGACCGCTTCGGGCGCGGCGACTTCCTCGTCCGCAACATCCTCGGCGCCGATCGGCAGCGCGGCTACATCGCCGTCAACGACCTCGTCCGCGTCGGCCAGACCATCCAGTTCCACCTCCGCGACCGACACACCGCCATGGAAGATTTGCAGATGCTGCTCGAAGGCCAGAAGCTACACGGACCGGCCGCTGGCGCACTGCTCTGCACCTGCAACGGACGCGGCACGAACCTCTTCGGCGACCCCAACATCGAGTCGAACATCATCCGCACCGCGCTCGACAACGTCCCCCTCGCAGGCTTCTTCGCCGCCGGAGAAATCGGCCCCATCGGCCACCAGAACTTCCTGCATGGGTTCACCTCGTCGCTCGCCGTGTTCCGCCCGAAGGAAAACGGCGAAGGAGCGGTGTAGACTTCGACGTCGCGAGTCAGAGATATCACCGCAGAGGACGCGGAGACCGCAGAGATTCAGAAAGAGTTGCTTTCGGTTTCCTCTGCGCCCTCAGCGGCCTCTGCGGTGAAACCTCAACCGATGGGCACGGTGGAGATTCCCTGATGCGTATTTCGTTGACCACCACTGTGATGCTTCTGTGCGTGATGTCGCCGTGCCTGCGCGCCGACGACGTGAAGCCCGGCGAATCGCGGTTCGCCGATGACAAGTTCGTCGAATACATCGTCGGGGACACGCCGGTGATTTTGTCGGCGCCGCACGGCGGGCGCATCAAGCCCGACGACGTGCCGGACCGGACGACCGGCGTGCTGCTCAGCGACACGAACACCGACAAGCTCGCGCGCGACTTCGCCGAGGCGTATTTCAAGCGCACCGGGAAGCACGCCCACGTGATCATCGATCACATGCACCGCGTCAAGGTCGACTGCAACCGGCCCGTCGAGGACGCCGTGGCCGCGAGCCCCGGCGGCGAGAAACTCTGGCGTGCGTACCACGGCCTGATCGCCGAGGCGCGCGACGGCGTAACGAAGCGGTTCGGCCAGGGGTTCTACATCGACCTGCACGGCCACGCCCACCCCGAGCCGCGCTGCGAACTCGGCTACCTGCTCAAGCACGCGGAGCTCAAGCTGGACGACGACGCCGTGAACAAGCTCGCCGGGAAGTCGAGCCTCAAGGACCTCGCCACGCGCACGAAGGCGACCTTCGCCGAACTGCTCCGCGGCCCGACCAGCCTCGGCGGCCTGCTCGAAAAGCACGGCATCCCCTGCGTGCCCTCGCCGCAGCACCGCGACAACGGCGATGGCAAATACTTCAACGGCGGCTACTGCACCAGCAGCTACGGCTCATCGCAGGGCGGTACGATCTCCGGCCTCCAGATCGAAACCCCCGGCCCGGGCGTGCGCAACACCGACGCCAGCCGCAAGAAGTTCGCCGCCGCACTCGCCGATGCGGTCGTCGAATACCTCAAGATCCACGCGGACCTCGACGTGACGAAGTGATGCAACGCGGAACGCGGAGGTGTTGTGTCGATGCACAGGTGGCAAGCCCCCTCTCCCATGAGGGAGAGGGTCGGGGTGAGGGTGAATCCTTCGAACGTGTCACATGCTTCCGCGTGGTGCGCCGCATTCGAAGAATCGACCCTCTCACCCAAGTTCTCCCCCACCCGGGGGAGAGGGGTTCAGATCGCATCTACTTCAAATCCAACGCGAAACTCAGCACCGTCAGATCCGCAGGTGTGATGCCCGCGAGGCGGCCGGCCTGGCCGAGCGTTGCGGGGCGGAACTTCGTGAGGACGTGGCGGGCTTCGTTGCGCATGCCGTGGATCGTGTGGTAGTCGACGTCGGTCGGCAGCTCGCGGGCGTCGAGTTGCTCGAGGCGTTCGTGCATGCGGCGGTGGCGGTCGATGAAGCCCGCGTATTTCACTTCGCTGATCAGGGCCGTGTGGATGCGGCGGTCGTGCGCGAGCGGTGGCAGCGTGTCGGCGTGCCACTGGGTATCAGGGTGCCACTGGCGGCTTGTCCGCCAGTGCTCCGACGCCGTTGAATCATCAGCCGATGCACTGGCGGGCGAGCCGCCAGTGGCACCCGCTCGATCAGTTGCACACGCATCGAGCGACGCGAGCTGCGCGGCGAGCGTGTGTTCGTCGACGTCGGGGCGCTTGAGGTAGTCGAGCAGAGTGGGCGGTTGTGACTCATCGAGACCGCGGGCGCGGACGCGGCGGCACAGCGCCGCGAGCGATTCGATCGCGGCGCGGCGTTCGCCGTACATCGACCAGCGGGCGTCGTCGACGAGACCCAGCTCGCGGCCGAGCGCGGTGAGACGATCCGGCGCGTTGTCCGACCGCAGCAGCAACCGATGCTCGGCCCGACTGGTAAACATGCGATAAGGCTCGCGCGGGACCTTCGTCACGAGGTCATCCATCAGCACGCCGATGTACGCCTGATCGCGCCGCAGCCGCAGCGGATCGTCGCCGCGTGCGTAGAGCACGGCGTTGACGCCCGCGACGACGCCCTGCCCCGCCGCTTCCTCGTAGCCGGTGGTGCCGTTGATCTGCCCGGCGAGGAAGAACCCGGGCACGCGTTTGGTCATGCACGTCGCGTCGATCTGGTGCGGCCAGACCATGTCGTACTCCACCGCGTACCCGTACCGCAGGATTGTCGCGTGCTCGCAGCCGGGCAGGTGAGCGACGATGTGGTCCTGCACGTCGGCGGGCAGCGACGTGGAGATGCCGTTGCAGTAGACCTCGTTGGTGCTCAGCGATTCGGGCTCGAGGAACACGTGATGCGAGGTCTTGTCGGCGAAGCGGACGACCTTGTCCTCGATGGACGGGCAGTAGCGCGGGCCGGAGCTGGCGTCGATCTGCCCGTTGTACATCGGCGCGCGGTCGAGGTTGGCGCGGATGCGGTCGTGGACCTCCGCGGAGGTGTGCGTGATGTGGCACGGGACCTGGGGGAGGACGGGGAAGCGGGCGGCGATCTTTTCGTATGCGAGCGATGATCCCTCACCCCGGCCCTCTCCCGGGGGGAGAGGGAGCATCGACATATCGCTGAAGGGTTGCGGGTGCTCGTCGCCGGGCTGGGATTCGAGCGCGGCGAAGTCGATGGTGGTGGCGTCGAGGCGCGGGGGCGTGCCGGTCTTGAGGCGGCCGAGCTCGAAGCCGAGTTCGCGGAGGTGATCGGAGATGCCGACGGCCGCGGACTCACCGACGCGCCCGCCGGGCGTGCGCTGCGGGCCGGTGTGCATCAGGCCGCGCATGAAGGTGCCGGTGGTGAGCACGACGGCGCGGGCGTCGAGTCGGATGGACTTGTCGGCGGTGGCGATGTCGCCGAAGTCGCCGCAGCAGTCGGAGGCGCGGGCGTGGGGTTCGTCGTGCGACGCGCTGAAGCGAGTCGCACCGGTCGTCTTGATGATCACGCCCTTGCACACATTGTCTTCGACGACGATGCGTTCGACAGACGCGCCGACGATCGTGAGGTTGCGACGCGTGGCGAGCAGGCGTTGGACCTCGACGGCGTAGGCGTACTTGTCGGACTGGCAGCGCGGGCCGCGCACGGCGGATCCCTTGGACTGGTTGAGCACGCGGAACTGGATGCCGGTGGCGTCGGCGGCGAGTCCCATCAGTCCGCCGAGCGCGTCGATCTCGCGGACGATCTGGCCCTTGGCGAGCCCACCGATGGCCGGGTTGCACGACATCTGCCCGATGCGCGACGGGTCCATGGTGACCAGCGCGACGCGACCGCGCTGGCCGCGCGACTCGTCCCACTCGGCGCGCAGCATGTTCGCCGCCGCCCAGGCCGCCTCGGCCCCGGCGTGCCCGCCGCCGATCACGATGACGTCGAACGCGCTTCGCATCGTTTCAGTGGACAGGAAACAGTCACCACACGTGCACAACTGCCTCCTGTCTCCTCCGCTAGAGTCCGCTGATCACGTCCGGGCCCTTGCCGGACTTGCGGATCGCGTCGCCGCCCTCGCGGCTGTACTTGGTCATGCCCAGGCGGTCGAGCTTCTTGTCCAGGCCCTTGCCCATCGTCAGCGGGCTGAACTTCCCGGCGATGTGCGGCGCGGAGATCACGCGGCGCACGGGCTTGCCGGTCTCGGGGTGCTTGGTCAGCGGCGCGTCGCTCATCTTCTGAAACACGTCGAACCGCTCGCCGGGCGAGCCGTCCTTGTTGATGATTTCGTACTCGTAGGTAGGCATCACGTCTCCTCCGCGTGTGGCGATCCGATCCATTCTATCAGGAGATTCCGCCGGGACCGCATCGCGACGCCGCTCAGCCGCGCTCGCGATCGATCATCTGGCGCAGCGCCCGCCACCCGGCCAGCTGCGACTCGGTCAGCGTCGCGGACCCGGTCGTCATGAGGCGGTGCTCGACGGCCCGCAGCCAGCGGCGGGTGTGGCGCGGCAGGTTCGCGCGGTCGTTGACGACCAGCCCCGTGACGACCTGACGCTCGTGACGCCTGCGGATGTGCAGCTTGCGGCGGTGGTGGATGCGGTAGCCGTGCTCGGCAAGGATCGACTTCGTGGCGCGGATGACGCGACGCACGACGAGCGGGTCGCCGTCGGCGAAGGAGAAGGTGATGTCGTCGGCGTAGCGGGTGTACGCGGCGTGACACCGCGCGGCGAGACGGTCGAGACGGGCGTCGAGTTGATGGTTGACGAGGTTGCTGAGCCGCGGGCTGGTGGGCGCGCCCTGCGGCAGGCCGCCCTCGTGCGTGGTCAGATCGACCAGGAGTCTGGCGGCGTCATCCTCCCAGCCGATCGCGCGGAAGTAGTCGAGCACGCGCTGCGTGGTCGTCGACGGAAAGAAGTCGCGGATGTCCATCTGGACGACCACGGCGTTGCCCGTGTGGGCGGCGGCGTTCGTGGCGATCGACCGGCCGCGCTCGAAGCCGGTCGCGGCGCGGTGGGTCTTGAGGCGGCGCAGCAGCTTGCGGTTGATGCGCCGCTGCAGCGTCTTCAGCTCGGCGGACGGCGCGTCGATGCGACGGCGGTCGCCGTTGCGTTTGGGGATGAAGAAGGTCTGATAGCTGGGCGACACGCGTGTCAGCTCGCGCTCGCCGACGCCGATCCACGCGGCGAGCGCGGCGATGTCACGCGGCCGCCGCGACCCGCGTCGGCGCGGCGGCGCAGCGCGCTCGGACGTCGGCGGACGCTCGCGCTTGAACGACGCGGTGGGGTCCTTGCGCGGATCACCCGCCCCGCCGCCGAGCAGTCCCTTGATAAAGCCGAACAGCCCCATGAGACATCCCCAGATCGGACGCGGCCGCGGATCGCGGCGGACGTCGAGCGATCGAATGCGGGCGTGAGCCGTCAAGCCCACGTCCGCGCCACCTTGCTTGCAGCGCGGCTGCAACACCAGAGTGCAGCCCCCGCCGTATGGGTTTACCCGGTGGGGCACCCGCCGGGTAAACCCATACGGCGGGGGCGCCAAGGACGGGTAATCTGACCCGGCTGACGAAACATCAGCCCGTGTCCTGCATTTGGACACCACCAAAGCGGCGAAAATATCGTACAACAAACGCCCACGGCGTTGGAGCCCCAAATCGACACCGCAACTGGTGTCCGCCGCGCCGATCGTTAAACTGTGCCCCTAACCATGAGCCAAAACCGCAAAAACCTGCCCGTCGCCCGCCTCGCCCTCGAGGACGGGTCCGTGTTCACCGGCTACGCCTTCGGCGCCGTCGACCGCACCCAGCCCATCTCCGGCGAGGTCGTGTTCAACACCGGCATGACCGGCTACCAGGAGGTGCTGACCGATCCGTCCTACACCGGGCAGATCGTCACGATGACCGTGCCGCACATCGGCAACTACGGCATCAACATCTCCGAGGACATGGAATCGACGAAGGTGCAGGTCGCGGGATTCGTCGTCAAGGAACTGGCGAACGCGCCGTCGAACTTCCGCTCGCAGATCCGCCTCGAAGACTGGCTCGCCGAGCAGGGCGTGGTCGGCATCGCGGGCATCGACACGCGGGCGCTGACACGCAAGCTGCGGATCGACGGCGCGATGCGCGGCGTGCTCGCGGCGGGCGATCACGACCCCGCCGCGCTGGTCGCCGCGGCCAAGGCGTCGCCGGAGATGTCAGGGCAGAACCTCGCGTGCGCGGTCAGCGCGACGAGCAACTCCAGCTGGAGCGAGACGCTCGGCGGGTGGCAGCCGATCCAGGGCGTCGTGCCCGACGCCGGTCGGCGGTTCAACGTCGTGGCGATCGACTGCGGCGCGAAGTCGAACATCCTGCGGAACCTGGCGGACCGCGGCTGCGACGTGACGGTCGTGCCGTGGGACGCGCCCGCCGAGGCGATCCTCGAGCTCAAGCCCGACGGGCTGTTCGTGTCGAACGGGCCGGGCGATCCGGCGGCGGTCGACAAGACGATCGCGGGCCTCAAGAAGATGCACGGCGAGCTGCCGATCTTCGGGATCTGCCTCGGGCACCAGATGCTGGGCCTGTCGCTCGGGGCCGACACGTTCAAGCTGAAGTTCGGCCACCGCGGCTGCAACCAGCCGGTGCAGAACCTCGCGACCCGCAAGGTCGAGATCACCAGCCAGAACCACGGTTTCGCCGTGGAGCAGAAGTCGCTGGAGAAGGTCGGCGGCGAGCCGACGCACATCAACCTCAACGACCGCACGCTCGAAGGGTTCCGCCACAAGGACCTGCCGATCTTCGCGGTGCAGTATCACCCCGAGGCGTCGCCCGGACCGCACGACGCGTCGTACCTGTTCGACTGCTTCGTGGAGATGATGCTGACGGGCCAGTCCCCCACCGCCGAGGCGATGGACACGGCCCAGAAGCGTCGCAACGCCGTGGGCGCGTGAGCCTAACGCCGCCGTGATTCCTCTCAAATTGAGACAGACCCGCTCAGAAAGTTTGTCGCTGCGCCTCAACTTGCGTCGAAAGCGGCCGATGTCACGTGTGTGAGGAACCTGAGTGAGTCTGGCACGCGATTCGCGTTAGATGCTCATCGGAACCTTCAACAGGGAGACACGCCATGAGCTTCGACGAGATCATTTTCAACGACGACTACGACAACGACGCGACCGACGGCAGCGAATTCACGCACGCCGAGCGCGTCATCCGTGACATCGACACGACGGTGCTCAAGCGGATGGTGCCCCGCCGCCGCAACCGGGGCGCGGTCGCGACGCCGGACGAACTGCTGCACCTGATGTGCGACACGGCCGAGGCGCACGACTGGCTGCCCTACCCGTGGTTCGTCGGCGAGGCGGTCGAGGTCGGCGAGCTGATCACCGCGTAAACGTCACGCCGCGCCGCGACGGGCCCGCCGCCCTACTTCACGTTCGCCCGCTTCGCCCACTGCTCCCACTTCGCCTTCATCGACGCGACGCGCTCGGCCTGCGAGGCTGCGACGTCGTGCGTCTCGGTCAGGTCCTCCGCGAGGTTGTACAGCTCCCACGGCTTGCCGTTGTGCCGCACGAGCTTCCAGTCGCCCATCCGGATGCTCGCCCCGCCGAAGTGCTCGAAGTAGATCGCCTCGTGCCCGGCACGCTGCTCGCCCTCGAAGATCGGACGCAGCGACCGGCCCTCCATCGGCGTGATGTCGTGATCCTTGTAGCGCGTCGGATAGGTCGCCCCGGCGAGATCGACACACGTGGCCATGATGTCGATGACGTGGCCGGGCTGATGCGTGATCGAGCCGGGCTTCACCTTGAGTCCCGCGGGCCAGTGCACGATCAGCGGGGTCATCACGCCGCCGTGGTATTCCTCGGCCTTCCACCAGCGGAACGGCGTGTTGCCGACGTTCGCCCAGCGCGGGCCGATGCCGGTGTACACGTTCTCCGGCCCGGGCATCATCACCTCGTCCGCGTCGTTCTTCACGTAGTGCACCGGCTCGCCGTTGCGCAGCCCGCCGTTGCGGTCGAACCCCGGCCCGAACCGGCTGGGCTGCTCGGCGCACGCGCCGTTGTCCGACAGCACCATGATCAGCGTGTTGTCGAAAAGGCCGCGCTGCTTGAGCGTCGCGATGATCCGGCCGACGCCCTGGTCGACGCGGTCGATCATCGCGGCGTGCACCGCCATGCGACGCGCCTCGAAGTCCGGGTGCTTGAGGTCATCGATGTCCTTGTCCGGCCACATCCGCTCCGACAGCGGCGCACGCTTCGGATCGATCAGCCCCATCTCGACCTGACGCTTGTAGCGTGCCTGGCGTGTCGCATCGAAGCCGGGGGTGTAGGTGTCCTTGTACTTGTCGATGTCCTGCGGCAGCGCGTGCAGCGGCCAGTGCGGCGCGGTGTACGCCGCGTAGAGGAACAGCGGCTCGCCGTCGGCCGTGTACTTGTTGATGTACTCGATGGCGTGGTCGGTCAGCGCGTCGGTGATGTAGTAGCCCTTGGGCACCTCGCGGATCGGCGTGGTGTTGTGCACGAGGCTGAACGGGTCGAAGTAATCGACCACGCCCCAGATCACGCCGTAGTGTTCCTCGAAGCCGCGGCCGACGGGGTAGGTCGCGGGGTCGGCGAAGTCGCGATCGAAGTAGGCGCGGTGGTTGAGCCAGTCGAGCTGCTCGGGGCTGTTGTGCTTGCCGATCGTCTGCGTGAGCGAGACGTGCCACTTGCCGACCATCGCGGTGCGGTAGCCGCTGGTGCGCAACACCTCGGCGATGGTGACGCAGGTGGGCTGGAGGACGCCGCGGTAGCCGGGCTTGTCGGGGCCTTCGTCGAAGGTCATCTTGCCGATGCCCGCCTGATGCGGATACAGGCCGCTGAGCAGCGACGCGCGCGTGGGGCAGCAGCGCGACGTGTTGTAGAACTCGGTGAAGCGCAGCCCGCCCGCCGCAAGCGAATCGATGTTCGGCGTCCGCACCTCACCGCCGTAGCAGCCGAGGTCGGACCAGCCCATGTCGTCGAGCAGGATGACGAGGATATTGGGGCGCGGCGCGTCGGGCCTGGTCTGCGCGTGCGTCGCACGCGCGGCGAACTGGCCGAGACACATCACCAGCAACATCACAACCCATCTGCGTGCATCAGCATTCATCCGCGGCGTGTTCCTTTCGTCGAATCACACGTCGCGCACGCAGCGGAAGCCCGCGTTGGACCCCGACGTGTCGGGCGTGTTGTGATAGCGAGCGGCGAGGCGGTAGCGGTTGCAGTACGAGCGGTGGCAGAGGAACGACCCACCGCGCTGGCTGCGTCGCTCGCCGGTGGACGGGCCGCGCGGTTCGTGGCGTGTGGCGTCGCTCGCCTCGACGTGCCACGTCGGGCTGAACCAGTCGGCGCACCACTCCCACACGTTGCCCGACACGTTGTGCAGGCCAAAGCCGTTGGGGCTGTACGCGTCGGCTGGGCACGTGCCGCGATGCGCGGCGGTGGCGTCGTAGTCGTTGGGGAAGCGTCCCTCGAAGATGTTGCACATGCGTCGGCCGCGCGGCGTGAGGTTGTCGCCCCACGGGTAGATCGTCTGCTCGCGCCCGCCGCGGGCCGCGTATTCCCACTCCGCCTCCGTCGGCAGACGCTTGCCCGCCCACCGGCAGTACGCCTGCGCGTCCGCCCACGACACGTGCGCCACCGGGTGGTCGCCGCGATCCTTCACGTCCGACCGCTCGCCCTCCGGCCGACGCCAGCACGCGCCAGGCACCGCCAGCCACCACTCGGCGCCGACCACCGACCGCTCGCCGCGCAGCCGCTCGCGATAACGCTTCGGCACGTGCAGGTGAAACACGTACGACCATTCGTAACGCTCGGCGTCCGTCACGTAGCCGGTCGCCTCGACAAACGCCGCGTACTGCGCGTTGGTCACGCAGCACGCGTCGATCCAGATCGGCCGCACCGTCACCTCGCGCACCGGTCCCTCGCCGTCGGCCGCCCACGCCTCGTCGCTGTCGGTCCCCATCACGAACGCCCCACCGTCGAGCCGCGCCATGCCCGCCGTGTCGCCCGTGTCGGCGTGCGTGATCGCGATCGTCACGGCGTCGCCGGTGCGCGCAACATCACCCGGCGCACGCGCCGCGTTCGGCGTGCAGCAGCCCTTGGGCGCAGTGGGATGGGCGGGTGTGTCAGTCATGCCGGCAACGCGGCCATTATAGACCCCGGCCCCGCACGCATGGCCGCGTTTGAAAAACAGTCTGTGCGTCAAACACGCGGCTTCGGGTGGCCCTGACAAGGGAGCGACGCGAGCTTGTCAGTGGCGGAGGTCCAACGATCCGACGTCCAACGAATCACTCCCGTAAAGGGTGCGACAAGAGAGTGATCGACATCCACAGGCACAGCGCCACTGACAAGCTCGCCGACTCGCTTGTCAGTGTCACCCGATCTACACTGACGTGCCCATCACTCATGGAGGCACGCATGAGCATCCCCGCACTCGTCCGGTTCACGCCGCTTGTCGTTGCGTTCACTCTTGTCACGCCCATACTCAACACCGCCCGCGCCGACGGCAAGACCGGCACGCTCGACATCCACTGGGTCGACGTCGAGGGCGGCGCCGCAACGCTCATCGTCACGCCCACCGGCGAGTCGGTGCTCATCGACACCGGCAACCCCGGCGAGCGCGACCCCGGCCGCATCAACGCCGCGGCGCGCGCCGCGGGCCTCGACCGCATCGATCACGTCGTCATCACCCACTTCCACAGCGATCACTTCGGCGGTTTCGCCGACCTCGTCGGCCTCATCCCCGTCGGCACGGTGTACGACTACGGCGGCGAGCCCGGCGGCGACCTCAACGACGCGTACGTCGCGGCGCGGGCCAGGGTCAAGCACGTCGTGCTCAAGCCCGGCGACGCCCTGCCGCTCAAGCAGCGCGACGGCGGGCCCGCGCTGTCCGCCGTGTGCCTCGCCGCGAGTCGGCGCTTCGTCGATCCCCCCGCCGGCGCCGCGCACAACGCCGCGCTCGCCGCGCCGCCCGAGGCCGGCTCGCCCGACCCCTCCGCCAACGCCGACTCCGTCGTCACCCTCTTCCGCTTCGGCGCGTTCGACTTCCTCGACGGCGGCGACCTGACGTGGGACATGGAGGCCAAGCTCGTCTGGCCGATCAACCTCGTCGGCGTCGTCGACGTGTACCAGGTCAATCACCACGGCCTCGACGTGTCGAACAACCCCGCGCTGATCCGGTCGATCGAGCCGACCGTCACCGTCATGAACAACGGCCACGTCAAGGGCTGCATGCCGAACACCTTCGCAACGCTCCAGTCCGTGCCGAGCATCAAGGCCCAGTACCAGATGCACCGCAACCTCAAGACCCCCGAGTGCAACACCGACGCGTCCCGCATCGCCAACGCCGAGCCGACCCCCACGTGCCAGGGCCACGCGATCCACCTGTCCGTCGACCCGACCGGCGCGAAGTTCACGATCACCGTCCCGTCGACGAAGCACGAGGCGACGTACACGAGCAAGTGATCTCGGGCCCAGCACCGTCGAATTTGATGAGCATATCAACGTTTAACGCGACCGACCGCCTCATCGAGGGCATCCGATGCGTGGATGATCCGCGAGGCGGCACAATCCGCGAGCAGCGTGAAGTCCACTGGGGGCTGCTAATCGCAGACGTGGTCGGCTGCGGCTTGCTCTTCGCGGTCCTAGAGCCCAACGACGTTCCAGTTATCTGCTACTGGATCCTCGGCGGGCTGTCTCTGATCGTCGCGGCGTTTGCGGTGAGCCCGCTGAACCAACGTATCACCATCGATCGGCGCAGCCGTACGTGCCTGATCGCGTCGCGCTGGTTCTGCGTTCCCTATCGCCGGCGCACGGTCGCGTTGTGCGACGCGGGACTCGCACCCCGGGATGTCGACATGGCCCACACCATTGACCTCCCGGACAGTGGTCCGTCGGGTGGGCTGATCGTGATGCTGATTGAACTTGTCACGGGCGGTCTGCGCAACGTCATGGTCGCATCACATCCCATGCCCGCACTCGTACACTACGATGACGGAGGGCAGGTAAACGTTATCGCTGTGTTCGTCTACGAGAGCGACCGGAACACCGCATTCGACGCCATCGCACGCTGGCTGCCGCAGGTCACCCAAAGGTCCGGGGATTGAACGAAGCTCGGTCCCATACACCATCATAAAAACCTCCGTATACTGACGGGCTGGATTTCCCTTACGGAGACGGATGCATGTGCAGGTTCGCAGCGGTTGACGTGATGAAGACACTCGCGGCGGTGGTCGCGATGACGGTTGGCGGAGCGCAGGCCGCGGAGTTCACGCCGGCGCCGATCAGCGTGCCGCCGGGGTACAGCGTCGAGGTCGTCGCCGCCCCGCCGCTGGTCAAGCACCCGATGATGGCGGGGTTCGACGACCGCGGCCGGCTCTACGTCGCCGAGTCCGCCGGGCTCAACCTCAAGCGTGAAGACCTCGAAAAGCAGCTGCCCAACTCGATCCTCATGCTCGAGGACACCGACGGCGACGGCAGGTTCGACAAGTCGACGGTGTTCGCCGACAAGCTGACGCTGCCGATGGGCGCGGCGTGGCTCGACGGCGCGCTCTACGTCGCGTCGCCGCCCTACCTGTGGCGCCTCGAAGACACCGACGGCGACGGTGTGGCGGACAAGCGTGACAAGATCCTCGGCGAGTTCGGCTACACGGGCAACGCCGCGTCGCTGCACGGGCCGTTCGTGCACCCGTCCGGCCGGCTGTTCTTCTGCGACGGCCGCCACGGGCACAACGTCACCGACGCGTCGGGCAACGTAATCAGCAAGGGCGACGCGGCGCGCATCTTCTCGTGCAACCCCGACGGCACCGACCTCCGCACGTTCGCCGGCGGCGGCATGGACAACCCCGTCGAGCTCGCCTTCACCGAGGGCGGCGAGGTGCTCGGCACGGTGAACCTGATGCTCAACGACCCTCGCGGCGACACGCTCGTGCACTACGTCGACGGCGGCGTCTACCCGCGGTTCGACTTCGCCGAGAAGATGCCCGAGTTCGTCCGCACCGGCGACCTGCTGCCGGCGGTGTACAACTTCGGGCACGTGGCGCTGTCGGGCATGTGCCGGTACCGCGGCGGGCCGATCGACAACGACGACCTGACGTTCTTCGTCACGCAGTTCAACACGCACAAGGTCGTCCGCGTGCGCCTCAAGCGGCAGGGCTCGACGTTCGTGGTCAACCCGGTCGCCGACTTCCTCGGCTCGTCGAGCGACGATTTCCATCCGACCGACGTGCTGACCGACGCCGACGGCTCGCTGCTGGTGGTCGACACCGGCGGGTGGTTCCGCATCGGCTGCCCGCAGTCGCAGACGGCCAAGCCCGACGTGCTCGGCGCGATCTATCGCATCCGCAAGACGGACGCCGCGACACCCGCCGACCCGCGCGGGCTGAAGATCGACTGGACCGGTGCGTCGGTCGCACAGCTGATCACGCTGCTGGACGACGGCCGCTTCGCCGTGCGCGACCGCGCGATCGCGGCGCTGGGCGCGCGCGGCGGCGAGGCGATCTGGCCGCTGAAGGAGATCGCCACGCCCGGCGTCGGCACGACGCGCCAGCGGCTCGGCGCGGTGTGGGCGCTGATGCGGATGCGCGACGCCGACCCGGCCGACACGACGATCAGCACGATCATCACCGAGCCCGACGAGTCGGTGCGGCTGGCGGAGATCGCCTCGGCGGCGCGGCTGACCCGATCGGCCGACGGTGACGATGCGGACGCGACCGACGACGACGCACCACGCGATCCCTTTGGTGGCGGCTCGGTCCCCATCACCGGGCCCGACAAGGTTGCCAGTCCAACGCAACCCGCCACGACGAAGAACGACAACGCCGCGGGGCACACCAACACCGATCCGTTCGCGGGCGTCAGGGGCGTCGTCATCGCGCCGCAGCAGACCGCGCCGGACATCGCGATGTCGCTGCAGCTGTCGTTGCTGGTTTTCGACGAGAGCCCGGCCGTGCGCCGCGCCGCGGTCGAGGCGCTCGGGGCGATGAGCCGGTTCAATGACGACCTGAGCCTGCTCGAGCAGCTGCTCGACGACCCTCGCGTCGACACCGACCCGCTCATGCAGCACGCGATCGTGCACGCGCTGATCACGATGAACAAGCCGATCGAGACGCTGTCGTGGCTGGGCAGCCCGAACGACCGCGTGCGTCGCGCCGCGTTGATCGCGCTGGACAAGATGCCCGCCGGCGACGAGGTGCTCACCGCCGAGCTGATCGCCCCGCTGCTCGACACCGACAGCGAGGCGCTGCGCCGCGCGACGGTCGACGTGATGATCCGCCGCGGCTGGGTCGACGCGCTGGTCGGCAAGCTCGACGAGTGGCTGGCGCAGGTCGCCGACAAGCTGCGCGATCCGCGGACGGTGCTCCGCGTGCTGACCACGTTCCTCGACCACGCGCGCGTCAACCCGCTGGTCTCGCAGAAGCTCGGCGACGCCAAGACGCCCCCCGCCGTGCGCCGCCTGCTGCTCGAGGCGATCCTCGCCCAGCAGGCCGAGGGATTCGACGAGCACCTGCTCGCCGCCGCGGTCGACACGTCGCTGCCCGCGGGCACGCGCATCCGCGCCGCGCGCCTGATCGCCCCGCGTCTCGACAAGCCGCTGCCCAAGGACGTGTTCGACCTGCTGATCGGCCAGACGATGACCGGCGACGACGCCGCGCAGCGCCGCGCCGCGGCCGTCGCGCTCGGCGCCGCGCCGCTGACGACCATCCAGCTCAACCGCCTTGCCAGCGGCGTCGTGGCCAAGGCCGGGGCGCTCGAACTGGCCGGCGTGCTGCCCGCGTTCGCGAAGGCCAACGACCCCGACATCGGCCGCCTGCTTGTCGCCGCCCTCGACGAGTCGGCCGTCGTCTCCGCCGTGCCCCACGCCGTGCTCCGCGACGCGCTCGCCCCCTACGGCCGCGCCATCGACGCCGGCCGGGCACGCATCCTCGACAAGGCCAACGCCAACGACGAAGCCCTCCGCAAGCGGCTCGCCGAGCTGCACCCCGTGCTCGAACGCGGCGACGCCCAGCGCGGCGCCGAGCTGTTCTTCACCCCGCGTGCCACCTGCACCGCCTGCCACCGCATCGACCAGCGCGGCGGCAACGTCGGCCCCGACCTCACACGCATCGGCCTCATCCGATCCCCCGACGACCTGCTCGAGTCCATCGTCATCCCCTCCGCCAGCTTCGCACGCGGCTACGAGCCGGTCACCGTCACCACCACGTCCGGCCAGACCCACGTCGGACGCGTCGCACGCGAGACCGCCAACGAACTCGTCCTCATGCCCGCCACCGGCGCCGCCGTCCACGTGTCGCGCTCCGCCATCAAAACAATCGAGCCCGGGCAGGCATCGCTCATGCCACCCGGGCTCGACCGGTTGTTCACCGAAGACGAACTCGCCGACCTCATCGCGTACCTGCGCAGCCGCAAGTAACGCTCCCTCTTCCTTGAGGCAGAGGGCCGGGGTGAGGGTGAATCGCTCGAACACCACCATTGCTTTCCGAAGGGTGCGCCGCGTCCGAAGAATCGACCCCCTCACCCAGCCTCTCCCCCACCTGGGGGAGAGGGGCTTTGCGCCTCACTCCACCCGCGTCACCTCGTACTTGTGCGGCTTGGGCTGCGCCGCGGCGTAGATCTTGTCCTCGTACTCCTCGGCGAGCTTGATCAGCGCCGCCGTCTCCGTGTCGAACTTCGCCTTCCAGTCCTTGTACTTGTCCGGCTCCTTGTGCTCGGCGTCGCGGCGGAGTTGGCCCTTCATCCCGCCCCACCAGTTCCGCAGCGGGTGCACCGCCTTGTCGTTGCGCTCCTTGTTGAGCATCGCCACCGCCAGCGCCTGCTGATACTGCGGCGTCTTCGGATTCGTCTGCAGCTCGACCTTTGCCGCCAGCTGCGTGTGTGAGTACTGCCCGACCGACGCGCCGTCGATCTTCAGGTCGTACTTGCCCGGCGCCAGACCCACCACGCGGATCTTCTCGTTGGACATCTTGTGCCCCGCCTTGGTCAGCTCGAAGCCCAACGCCGCCTCCTCGGGCAGCACCCACGGCAGGCAGTTCGCCGCGAACGTGAACGTCAGCGACTTGTCGTCGCCCGACACGTCGGTCACCTCGCCCGTCTTACCGGCGGTGACGTTCCACGTGTCGCCGCGAAGCTGCGCCGTGACGGAGCTGACCGTGCGGTCCGGGTGCGCCGTTTCGAGCATCGTGAACGCCATGATCGCGTGACCGGCGGGCCCCGGGTGGATCGCGTCGGGGATCAGCGTGAAGTGCGGATCGTTGGCGCGGCCGGCGACGGTGAACGCGTTGAGCGGGCTGTAGAGATCGATCGTGCCCAGCCCGCGGTCGATCCCCGCCTGCTGCACCCACGCCCCGTAGTACGCCATCACCGCGTTGTACACCTGTGCGCCCGCCGGGTCCTTCGGGTGCTTCCACTCGTTGGGCTTGCGGTCGTTATACGCACGCAAGTCGTACATCGTCGGCTTCATCGGGATGATCTTCGCGCCCAGCGCGTCGAGCTTGTCCATCAGCGTGTTCATGTCGTGCTCATACTTGCCGAAGATGTCGGCGTTCCACTGCTGGTACGAGCCGTCGTTCATGCCCAGCAGGATCGTGACGTACGTCGGCTTGATCGCCGCGACGTCGCCGTCGAAGCGGTTCAGCGCGTCGCCGGCAAAGTCGCCGCTCACGCCGGAGTTGTAGAAGTGCACCCGCATCTTCGGGTACCGCGTGTAGTAGTAGTCCTCGACGTACTGCGTGTAGAGGCACTGGTGCGTGATCGAGTCGCCGAGGAACATCAGCGTGTCGCCGTCCTTGAGGTCGAGGCTGACGGCGACCGGCGCGGGCGCGGCCTGAGCGGCCTGCGGCGCGGCGTCCTGGGCGGGGGCGAACGACGGCAGCGCGACACACAGCAGCGCGGCCAGCACGAGGCGGGAGGTCCAACGCATCGGCGATCTCCTTGCGGGGTGGGTGACGTGGCCCGACCGACGTGCCCGGGCGACAGGCGGATTGTAGCCGGGCAAGGCGGGCAATGACCAATGACAACACCCGCCTTCGGCGTGAATGACCAATGACCAAGCACCAATGTCCAATGAAACAAGCACCCACGGCCCTCAGGCATTGGGCATTGGTGCTTGGGTATTGGTCATTTCGATTCAATAAACGTCGCGCTGATACCGGCCGTCGTCACGCAGCAGCTTCACGTATCCCTTCGCGTCGGACTCCGACATGCCGCCGTGCTCCACGACGACCTGCTGCAGCGCCTTGTCGACGTCCGCGGCCATGCGCGACGCGTCGCCGCACACGTAGAAGTGCGCCCCGTCCTCCAGCCACTTCCACAGCTCGGCGCCCTGCTCGAGCATGCGGTTCTGCACGTAGACCTTCTCCTCCTGGTCGCGGCTGAACGCCGTGTCGAGCCGCGTGAGCACGCCGTCCTCGATCCACCGCGCCAGCTCGTGCTCGTAGAGGAAGTCCGCCGACCGGCGCTGGTCGCCGAAGAACAGCCAGTTGCGTCCCTTCGCGCCGACCGCCGCACGCTCCTGCAGGAACGCGCGGAACGGCGCCACGCCCGTGCCGGGGCCCACCATGATGATCGGCTTGTCGCCGTCGGCCGGCAGCCCGAACCCGTGCGACTTCTGCACGAACACGCGCACCGGCTGGCCCATCTCGACGCGCTCGGCGAAGTACGTCGACGCCACGCCGCGGCGCGGACGACCGTTCAGCTCGTAACGCACCACGCCCACCGTCAGGTGCACCTCGTCCGGCACCGCCTTCTGCGACGAGCTGATCGAGTACAGCCGCGGCTGCAGCGGCTTGAGCGCGAGCACCAGGTCGCCCGGCCTCGGCCGCGCCGACCGGTACTCCAGCAGCAGGTCCCACAGGTCGAGCCGCTCGAGCGCGTCGTCGTCGTCCGCCAGCGTGCGCAGCTTACGCGCCTCCTTCGCGTCGGTCGCGCAGTCGGCCAGCATCACCGCCTGCTGCTCGTCGGCGCGGGTGATCGTGTAGTGCCACTCCAGCCCCTCGCGCAGCGGCACGAGATCGCCGTTGGGCGCGCGCACCGGCTCGTTGCCGGTGTGGCCGAGCGTTTCGAGCAGGTGGTTGACGTGATCGGCGCAGTTCCGCGGATACACGCCGAGGCTGTCGCCGACCTCGTACGTGATGCCCGAGCCGGTCAGGTCGATCGCGACGAACCGCGTGTCCTTCGTCGAGCCCTCGCGGTTGAGCTTCTTGACCGCCAGCAGCGGCGCGGGGAACGGGTGCTTGCGGTCGTACGCCAGCGGCGCGTCCTTCGCGGACGTCGACACGGTCGGCGCCGCGGCGGGCGCGGCGGGTGTCGCGGTGACCGTCACACCCCCGTCGCCATTGGCCGGCGTCTCCTTGAGCACCTGCTTGAGCATCCGCGCCGTGTCCTTGCCACCCGGCACGCACTTGCTCGTGTCGCTGTCCGCCCCGCTGGCGATCGCGTCGGCGTAGCTGCGACACAGGTAGCCGCACGACCCGCAGTCCTGCTGCGCCATCGCCGCCATCAGCTTGTCATTCAACGGCCGCTCTTTCGCCAACTCCATCCGCTCGTCGAGCGGCATCGTGTCGTCGTGCCAGGGCTCCTGACCTTCCGGATACGCCGCGACACCACCGGGCGCAGCGCCCGCGTCGACCGGCGCAGCGATCGCCACACCCGCCGCGCCCGCGCCCGGCGTTCCGGTTCCGGGGGCGCTGCTCATCAATCCCGCGAAGAATCCGTTGAGCCACGCGCGCTGCGCGGGATTGAACGGCGCGGTCTCCGGCAACAGCGGGACGGGCTGCGTGCTCATGACTGCACCTCCTGCGTCGACGCGTCGATCTCGACCTTCGCAAACATCTCCCGCAGCTCCTCCGCCGCGTGACGCCGCGTGAAGTCGCGGAACAGCTCGTCGTCACCGGCGCGATGCGACAGGTACCCGCGCACCATCCGCTCGACGAGCACGGGCAGCTCGTCGTGGGCGACGTCGCGGTAGACCTCCTTGGCGATCTGCGCGTCGGGCCCGTACCCGCCGCCGAGGTACACGTGGTAACCCTGGACCATGTCGTCGCCGCGCTCGACGTTCGCGCCGAGCAGGCCGATGTCGCCGATGTAATGCTGCGCGCAGCTGTGATGGCAGCCAGTCAGGTGGATGTTGATCGGCGTGTCGAGCTCCAGCCGCGCCTCGACGTGCTCGGCGATCGCCATCGCGTGGCTCTTCGTGTCCGACGCCGCGAACTTGCAACCGGCGTTGCCCGTGCACGCGATCAGCCCCGCGCGGAAGCTGCTCGCACGCCAGTCCAGCCCCGCCGCCTCGATCGCCGCCTTCACCGCGTCGACCTTCTCGCCCGGCACGTCCGGGATCAGCACGTTCTGCCACACCGTCATCCGCACGTCGCCGCTGCCGTACGTGTCGGCGATCGCCGCGATCGCACGCATCTGCTCGCACGTCAGCCTGCCCACCGGCACGACCACGCCCACGTAGCTCATCCCGTCCTGCTTCTGCGGGTGCACGCCGATGTGCGCCTGCGCATCCACACGCTGCGGCAGCGTGCACGACTCCAGGGGGAACGTCACCGGCGTCAGCCTCTCACCCAACTCCGCCCGCACTTCCTCCATGAACTTCTCGAAGCCCCACTTGTCCAGCAGGTACTTCAGCCGCGCCTTCTTGCGGTCCGTGCGGTCCCCGTGCTTGATGAACACGCGGATGACCGCCTCGGCGATCGGCACGCAGTCGTCCGGCTTGAGCAGCACGCCGGTGTCGCGCGCAAAATCCTGGTGCCCGGTGATCCCGCCGAGCCCCATCCGGAAGTACACGCCCGCGGGCGCCGCGTCCGTCGCCGTGCTCTCCTCCACCTGCACCGCGATGAAGCTGATATCGTTCGTGTCGGCGACCGCGGAGACGATGCCGCCGCCGTCGAACGCGATGTTGAACTTGCGCGGCAGGCCGTACAACTCGCGGTGATTCAAGATGTGATGGTGCATCGCCTTCGCCAGCGGCCGCGTGTCGATCAGCTCCTGCGGATCGATGCCCGCGGTGGGCGACGCGGTGATGTTCCGCAGGTTGTCGCCGCCCGAGCCGCGGTTGATCACGCCCAGGTCCGCCAGGCCCGTCAGCACGTGGATCGGATCGCTCGGGCCGATCTCGCGGATCTGCAGGTTCGCCCGCGTCGTCACGTGCGTGTACCCCCCGCCGTACTTCTCCGCGAGGTCCGCCACGCCGCGCAGCTGATGCGTGTTGATCACGCCGCCGTGGAACCGCAGCCGACACATGTAAGAGTCCTGCGCCGGCGCGACGTAGAACATGCCGTGGAACTTCGTGAGGAACACGTCGGTGCCCTTCGGGAACGCGCCTTCGCCGGCGCGGGCGACCATCTCGTCCCACATGTCCAGCGCGTTCTTCTCGCGCTTCGCCAGCTCCTCCTTGCACAGCTTGCCGCCCGCCGCCTCGGTGCGCGCCATCGCCTCGTGGTGGATCGCGTCGGGCCCACCGATCGTGACCGACGCGCCCGGCGCGCCGCCGCCGTTGTTCAGCACCGGCAGCGACATCCCCGCCGCGGCCTGCGCGATGCCCGCCCCGGCCATGAACCCGGCCAGGTACTGCGTCTGCTCTTCCGTGAACGCCTGCGTGTTGGCGGTGTCGGTCATCGTGACGCCTCCTGTCCGTCCATGTCGCCGTAACGCACCGGCCGCACGCTCACCGCGCACGCCTTGTAGTTGGGCTGACGGGAGTACGGGTCGAAGCTCGAACTGGTCAGCAGGTTCGCCGTGTCGTAGTGCATCGGGATGAACACCTGCCCCTCGCGCACCGACGCGGTGAGGAACGCCTTGGCGGTGATGCGTCCGCGGCGCGATTCGACGACGACCGGCTTCTCGTGCTGGATCTCCAGCCGCCGCGCGTCGACGGGGTTGATCTCGATGTAGATGCCCTGCGGGTAGAGCTTGCGGAGCACCGCCGACTTGCCCGTGCGCGTCTGCGTGTGCCACTGCGACGCCGTGCCGCGCCCCGTCAGCAGGATCATCGGGTACGTCGCATCGGGCTGCTCGGGCATCGGGCGCGGCGCCTCGAAGATGAACTTCGCGCGACCGTCCGCGTGCGGGTACACGCCGTCCTCGAACAGCCGCCGCTCCGTGTAAATCGCCTCGAACGCCTGCGTGTGCACGCGGCCCGTCCCGGCGTCGTACTCGCTCTTCGGCGTCATCGACTCGGGGTAAGGCCACTGGATGCCGCCCGCACGGTCCAGCATCGCGTAGTCCAGAATCCCCGTGATGTCGCACGTCTGCCCGCGGCTCAGCTCCTTCATCGTCTGGAACACGTCCTCCGGCGTCTTCCACTTCTCGAACATCGCGCCGCAGCCCCAGTAGTGCGCGATCAGCTTGAAGATGTGGAAGTCCGCCAGCGCCTGCCCCGGCGCCTTGCGCACCTTCTTGATCAGCCCGATGCGCCGCTCGGAGTTGATGAACGTGCCCTCCTTCTCGCCCCACGCCGCGGCCGGCAGCACGAGGTGCGCCTGCTTCGCGGTGTCCGTCGTGTGGTACATGTCCTGCACGACGAGGAAGTCGAGCTTGTCGAGCACGCTGCGGGCGTGCTTCTGGTTGATCCACGAGTGCGACGTGTTCGTCGCGATCACCCACAGCCCCTTGATCTTGTCCAGCGCGATGCCCTCGATGATCTGGTCGTACGCCAGGCTGTTGACCGACGGGATCCTGCTGGCGGGGATGCCCAGCACGCCCGCGACCTTCGCGCGGTCCATCGCGCTGGTGAAGTCGTGATGGCCGAGCAGGTTCGTCGTGTTGCTGAACAGGCGTGAGCCCATCGCGTTGCACTGCCCGGTGATCGAGTTGGCGCCGGTGCCCGGTCGCCCCATGTTGCCGGTCATCAGCGCGAGGTTGATCAGGGCCTGCGCGACGCGCGTGCCCTCGTAGGACTGGTTGACGCCCATGGTCCACCAGATCGACACGCGCTCGCCCTCGCCGATCGCGCGGGCGACGCGGCGGAGCGTGGCCTCGTCGATGCCGGTCTTCGCGGCGACGATGTCCGGCGTGTACTCCGCGACGTGCTCGGCAAACGCGTCGAAGCCCGTGGTGTGCGCCGTGATGTAGCCGGAGTTGATCAGGCCGCGCGAGATCAGCAGGTGCGCCAGGCCGTAAAACAGCGTCAGGTCGCTCTTGGGCGCGATGGGCAGGTGGTGCGTGGCGCACATCGCGGTCTCGGTCTTGCGCGGATCGACGACGATGATGGTCGGGTCGTACGGGTTCTTGAGCACGCGCTCCCACATGATCGGGTGCGCGATGCAGGGGTTGGCGCCGACGAACATCATCACGTCGGACTCCTCGAAGTCCTTGTACGTGTAGGGCGGCGCGTCGAAGCCGAACGACTGCTTGTACGCCGTCGCGGCGGTGGCCATGCACTGCCGCGTGTTGCCGTCGCCGTGGATCATGCCCATGCCGAACTTCGCCAGCGCTCCCAGCATCACCATCTCTTCGGTGGGGATCTGCCCGGTGGACAGGAACGCGACGGACTCCGGGCCGTGCTTCGCCATGACCTCGCCGAAGCGTTCGACGAAGTGCTTCAGCGCCGTGTCCCAGTCGACGGGTTCGAGGCGACCGTTGCGGCGGATCATCGGCGTGGTGGCGCGGTCCGGCGCGTCGAGCACCGCCAGCGCCTCCCATCCCTTCGGGCACGCCATGCCGAGGTTGACCGGGTAGTTCGTGTCCGGCGTCAGGTTCACCGCCTCGCCGTTCTGCAGGTGGATGTTCAGGCCGCACCCGGTGGAGCAGAACCCGCAGACCATCGTGGTGGTCGCGTCGGGCTTGATGTGGTCGGGCACCTTGCCCAGGCCGAACCCGCCGGGGCTCTGCAGCAGCTGGCGCGTCAGCGGCCCGTCGTGGGCGCGGATGAGGTTGGCGACGGGATCGGGCAACTGTGGAAGTTTGATCATGACAGACCCCCGAACTGAGGGGAAAATGCAAAATGAAAAGTGCAAAATGCAAAATGCAAAATGCCCATCCCGCGAGCGTCCCTTAGTGTTCGGGTCACCTCATTTTGCACCTTGAATTTTGCATTTTTCATTTTGCAATTCCCACAACAAAGTCACGCGAAGCACACCGATCTACATGACCCCGCCGGGCATCTTCGGCGAGATCACCGCGGTGAAGAACTGGTAGCGTTCGTGCAACTCGGCGACGAGGTTGAGCACGAGCGTCAGGCCGATCGCCGCGACGATCGTCGTCGGGCTGAACGACGTGGCGGGGTTGAGCAGGTCGATCAGCAGCACGCCGGGGATCACGACGCCGCCGAGCAGGCCGAGGGCGAACCGGCGGAGCGTCACGCCGAGCAGCGCGTCGGTCATCAGGATCGCGGTGCGCTTCATCGGCGTGTGGCGGCGGTCCTTGAGGTTCATGAAGACCGTGGCCTCGAACATCAGCTTGAGCGTGGACACGACGATCAGCGACCCGCACAGGCCGTAGCCCCACTTGTCCATGATCTGCTGGACGGTCAGGTCGGGGTCGACGAACGTCGCGGCCATCGAGGTCGCCAGCGCGGCGGGGATGCCGACGACGAGCATCGTGGCGAAGAACTTCGTGCCGGTCATCGAGATGTTCCAGAACGCGCGGCGGGTGTCGTGGTAGATCATCGCCGAGCAGAACACGCCGACGATGCCCGCGATCACCGCGCCGATGCCCAGCGCCGTCTGCACGCCGACCCAGTCCGGCAGGAACCAGCTGACCAGCGCGTACGCCGCGGCGAGCTTCGCGAACCCGCCGAACGCGACGATCTCACGGCTCAGCCACGACGTGCGTAACCCGATGAACGCGCGGAACGCGTACATCGGTCGGCCCAGGTGCATCGTCGACGACGCCAGCGCCAGCCCGCCCAGCGCCATGGCGCTCGCAGAGTGGATCGGGCGGATCGCGTCGAGCAGCGATCCCCCAACGATCAGGCGGAGGATGTGCTCGATGAGCAGCGCGCCGACCGACGCCTGCGTCAGCACGAGCATGACGACCAGCGGGAAGTGCGCGTGCTCGGGCTTGACCGCGTAGTAGTTGGCCGGGAGCAGGTTGCGGGGCAGCACGCGGTCGGTCTTGTACGTGGTGGTCGGCAGCGTGTAGTCGGGGTCGGCGGCGCCGGGCACGAGGCTGGCGTACTCGCTGGACTCGATGACTTCCTGCTTGTCGACGACGCGGATCCTGATCGCCTCGTTCGGGCACGCCTGCACGCACGCCGGGGCCTCGCCGACCTCGAGGCGCTGGCTGCACATATCGCACTTGCGCACGATGCCCTTCGCCTTGTTGTACTTCGGCACGTCGTACGGGCACTTCAGCACGCAGTACTGGCAGCCGATGCACTGGTCGTCGAGGTGGCGGACGATGCCGGTGACCGGGTCCTTCTCGTAGGCCTTGACCGGGCAGCCGTCCATGCAGGCCGGCTCGACGCAGTGGTGGCACGCGCTGGTCACGTGCTGATGCACCGGCTCGTCCATCGGGCCGCCTACCAGCAGGCCGACGTCACGCCAGGTCTCGGTCTCATCGAGGCCGTTGAGGTTGTGGCACGCGGTGACGCACGCCTTGCATCCGCTGCACGCGTCGAGGTCGACCTCGAAGGCGTACTGCTGACCTGGCCCCGGCGGCGACGCGGGCAGCAGGTCGCGGTAGTACCGCTCCTGCATCGGCGTCGAGCCGTGGTCGTGCGCCTTGCTGAAGCGCTCGACGGCGGTCATGCGCCCCTGCTCGTCCAGCGCCTCGTCGATCAACGGCAAACCGTCGATCGTCAACGTCGCGTTGGCGGGTCGGATCATCTCACTTCCTTCGATCCATTGAGGCATCATTCGGTCCTTTACCAGAGGGCCTTCCGCTTGAAACATCGCAAAGGTCGTGCCACGCGTGCCCGTGCGTAATATCAGGGCGTGGAGGAGGTCGTGCCCTCGCTCGCTGCGCGATCGACGCGCTGCACGCCGAAGCGTGCACAAAAACACGGCAACGCCGGTGGGGTATTCCACCGACGTTGCCGCGATCAATTGCAGGGTCACGCCGGCGCCAGCGCGGGCTCGGCGTCCGTCGTCGGCTCATCGCGTCGGCCCAGGTGCGACTCCATCTCGCCGTAGATCTCGCGCTCCGCCGCCGGGCTGAACCGCACCGCGAACGCCAGGAACGACGCGCACGTCACCAACCCGCCGAGGATCAGCAGCGCCGTCGGCCACGGCAGCGCGCTCTTGAACAGGAAGCCCGCCGCGACCGCGCCCGCGTTGCCGCCCGCGCCCACGATGCCCGCCACGCTGCCCAACGCACGCCGGTTGATGAACGGCACCACCGAGAACGTCGCGCCCTCCGACATCTGCGTGAACAGCGAGAAGACGATCAGCATCGGGATCGCCAGCACCAGCACCGCCATCTGGCTGAACAGCATCAGCGCCACGCCCTCGCAGAACAGCACGACGAACAGCCAGGTCACCCGGCCCCGCAGGCCCCATCGGATGCCGAACCGGTCGCCGAAGTATCCTCCCAGCGTCCGTGCGAAGATGTTCATCAGGCCGAACAGCGACGCGATCAGCCCCGCCGTGCCGATCGCCGCAACGGTGTCCATCGACTTGAAATAGTCGAAATAGTCGACGAAATAGAGCGCCGCGACGTTGTTGATCGTCAGCTCGATGCCGAAGCACGCGGCGTAGATCACGAACAGCGCCCACACCCGCGAATCCCGGCACGCGTCGAGGAACGAGCCGTTGGTCTGCTTCGCTTCGGGCATCTTTCCCGCCGCACGCAGGTCCTTGTAGTTGCCCTCCGGGCAGTCCTGCGTGAGCCTGTAGTAGAGGAAGCCGGTCAGCATGCACACGGCGCCGGCGACGAGCATCGACATCCGCCAGCCCCAGAACGAGCTGAGGCCCATGACGCTGATGAACCCGGCGAACACCAGCGGCATGACGAACTGCGTGACGCCGCCGCCGAGGTTGCCCCAGCCGGCGGTCGTGGCGTTGGCCGTGCCGACGCAGTTGGGCGCGAACATGACCGACGTGTGGTACTGCGTGATGACGAACGACGCGCCGATCACGCCGATCGCCAGGCGGAACAGCAGGAACGTCTCGAACGACTGCGCGAGGCCGATGCCCATTACGGGGATCGACCCGAGCAGCAGCATCCACGTGTAGGCGAGGCGTGGGCCGATGCGGTCGCACAGCCAGCCGATCAGCAGGCGGGCGAACACCGTCGCGGCGACCGATGCGATGATGCACCAGCCGACCTGCTCCCTGGTCAGCGTCAGCTCCTCCCGCACCACCTTCATCAGTGGCGCGATGCCGAACCACGCGAAGAAGCACAGGAAGAACGCGAACCACGACATGTGGAACGCGCGCATCTGCGGCGTGTTGAAACTGAACAGCTTGATCCGCGTGGCTTTCGCCGACTGCGTGCTCATCAGATTGCCTCTCTCTCGAACGTCTCTCGAACGGACAAACCACAACCACTCGGGCACGCCGGGGGCGTGTCCGTGGAACGCATCCTCGTGACTCGCACTACGTCGCGGGACGCCGTTGTCCTGCTTGGGAGGCAGCCGGTGAAGGCTCGGCGAGTAACTGCGGGCCGACCGGATCCACGTCGATCGGACGGCCCGCCGGATGTTTCGCAAAGGTCGTGCCACTTCCTGTTTTAAAGGCAATCCACGCCGCCACGCCGCGTAAAAGTGTCCATCTGATGCGCACCAAACATCCAATTGCACAAAAACGCGGCACATCGAGGCGGCGTTTCGGGCCGGCTGATGGATTGGCAAGCAATTTGTATCTGATTTGCGGAGGCACCCGTTGTTTCGTGCGCGATCTGTCCTGATCGCGCCCGGCAACGCGTGTGATATTTATGAGTGACACAGCCAGCCGGGTATTGGTCGTTCAGGACGATGGCCACCGTCAGGGATCCATTACGCATCTGTTGACGAGCAAGGGTTACGCGATCGCGGCGATCGCCGGCCCGACGAGCATCCTCGCGGACCTTGTCGCCGAGCACACCCCCGACGTCGTGCTCATCGACGCCACGAAGCTGACGGGCAACCTGCTCGTCAACGTCACCGCCGCGCAGCGGATCGCGCCGCACCCCGTCGCGGTGATCTTTCAGAAGGCCGACGACAAGCACAGCGTCGACGACGCGATCGCCGCCGGCGTCGCGGCCATCCACTACGGCGCGGCCACACGCGAGCAGCTCGCCGTGCTCATCGAATCCGCCCGCGCCCTGTTCGACCACGACCAGCAGGTCCGCCACCAGCTCGAGCACGCCCGCGCCGCACTCAACGAACGCAAGATCGTCGAACGCGCCAAGGGCATCCTCATGGACCAGCGCGGCCTGGGCGAGGCCGAGGCCTACCGACGGCTCCGCACGCTCGCGATGAACCGCAAGCGCCGCATCGCCGACGTCGCACGCGATGTGATCGAGATGGCCGACATCCTCGGCGATGAGTCCGCCAAGGCGCCGTGACCGAAGTGTGAATGGCCCCGGTGGGATTCGAACCCACACTGTAGCGATTTTAAGTCGCCTGCCTCTGCCGGTTGGGCTACGGGGCCGGTCCGCGTCAGTGTATCAATCGTGCGCCCCGTGACCATCCGCCCGCTGCCCGCGCGTCGCGCCGTTCGGCGTGTCATGCTGTGCGCGCCGACACGCGGATCCGCGCCGCGCGCGGACCAACCCGTCGCGGCCACACGTGTGATCGACACTTACAACGCCTCCACGACGCCCGCGCGACGTAAGTCCTTATGACACGCCCCCGCCGCACCCGATCGCGCCGATTTTGATGGTGCGCCAATGGGGCGCAAACGGGGCGCGCATGGGACACCCCAGCGCGCCAAACGGCCCATTCGGAGCGCGAAACGGTCAGAATTACTGGAGATCGGGACCCGTTTTGCCCGGTCACGCCGTGCGCACCGGCGCGACGCGGCGCGACGCGGCGACGCCTACCGGCCGATCAGCTTCAGCATTGCCTGCCCCATGGCTTCGCCGATCTTGTAGTGCGTGATGCCGTTGTGGTTCCAGTGCCAGCCGAAGCCGGCGATCTCGTACTTCCGTCCGGCCAGCTCGGGGAACTCCCCGCCGAGGTTGTCCAGCACGTGCTTCACGTCGTCGAGCGTCAGCGTCCACATGTCGCCGAGGTCGCCGCCGCGCGCCTTGACGGTCGCGGGCGGACGTCGCTTCCGCCTTGCGCATTCTGCGGGTCAAGGGTCCGCGCGGTGGACCAGGCCGGGCGTGCTCTACCGCGATGCCGTGCCTTCCCAGTAGTAGAAACTGCCCTGGAAGCCGACCTTGAAGGAGTAGTTGTCGCCGCCGGACAGGTCGTTTTCCAGCGCGTTGTCCCAGGCGGTCTCGCTGTCGGTATGTCCATCGGCGAAGAGGATGTTCTGAAACGCGGGACGCCCGACTTGATCCCGCTGGCCGTGATTGATGGCGTAATCGTCGCCCCATGCATACGCCGCCCCACCGCCCCAGTAAACCAGGTCCGCTGCCATGACGTGTTGAGAGGTCCCGCCGCGTACCGTGCTGACCGACTGGATTTTTCGATGCACGGCGTTCTCCACCGGCGCGCCAAACACGGGTGGGTCCATCGTTCCGACGACGTACATGTAATCGATGTAAAGGAACCTGCCCCAGCCGGGGGCGTTGTAGAAGGTCGGCTGATCGAGCCACTTCGCGGAGGGGCAATCGGCGAGTTTTTCGGTGAGGCCCATCTTGACGAACTCACGCCAGGGCAGGCCGTACTTGCTCGCGTTGTAGGGATTATCGCCGCTGACGGTCACGTCACCCGGGTCCGGTGCGTTGATGAACTGCGGGCGAGGCGCGTTCGCCGCCCAGTGGCGAAACGCCTTGGGCAGGCTGTTCTTTGAGCTGGCGGCGTAGCTGAAACACGCGACGCCCCACTGGTGCAGGTTCGCCCCGCACACGACGCGGCGGGACTGCTCGCGCGCCTTGCTGAGCGAGGGCAGCAGGATCGCGATCAGCAGAGCGATGATGCTGACGACGACCAGCAGTTCGATCAGCGTGAACGCGCGACGGTGTGTTCCGGGCTTGCGGGTCATGGCGATTCTCCCATTTTTGCCGGCCGTGTGAACGCTCAGCGGGACAGCGTGGAAGCCGCGGCTTCGAGAGCAGCCTCGATGACCATGCGCGGCGCGTTGCCGCGCAGGGTGGCGATGATCTGCTCGATGGGCACGCAGTGCTTGAAGACCATCTGGAGATCGGGTTCGCTGAACCATGCGTCCGAATCCTCGTCCTCTGCCTCTTCACCGTCGTGCTGCGCGACGTCGACATGGCCGAGGTCGGGTTCCGCATAGATCGATTCGGTTGCGCTGACCATGCCGACCACGCGACCCGCCGCATCGAGCACGGGACCGCCGCTGGACCCGACGGAGAAGTCCGCGGACACGTTCATCACCGGCACGGGCGGCTGACCGTCGTCGCCGGACAAGCCGTACCGCACCACCGCGCCGCGCGTCAGGCAGTAGAAGTGGTCGCTGGGATGGCTGAGCACCGAAACGTCCGCGCCGACCGGTGCGCCATCCGCCAGAGGCAGCGGCGTGAAGCCCGAGCCCTCGAGCTGGATCACCGCGATGTCACACACGCGGCTGGACGCCAGGACGGCACGGATCGGCACGACCCGCCCGTCATGCAGCATCGCCACCATCGGCGTGGCCCCCGTGTCGTCGATCACGTGATAGTTCGTCACCGCCACGCCGGACGCCGAGACGACAAAACCGCTCGCGGTCGTGAGCCACGGCTCCGAGTCGTCCTCCACGAGCCCCGCGATGACGATCGTGCCGCGACACGCCTCGGCATACAGATCGGCGGCGGGCGCGGCATGGGTCATCGGCAGCGCCTTGCCTACAGCGACGGACGGAATCTTCGCCGGTGTCTTCTCCCGCTCACGAAGCTCCCGCATCAGCTGCCCGTTGGGCGGCAGGACGCGCTGGGCCACGAGCCGCCTCGACTCCCCGATGATCCGCGCGGTGATCGCGTTGTCGTCAACAACCTTCAGATTCGTGGCGGGGACGAGTCGCTGCGTGAGGCCCATGGCGTTGATCACCGCAGCCCGCAGGCGGATCTCGTTGCCCGCACCGACGAACACATCGGCCACCGTGCCGTCAGCGCCGACCACCACCGTCGTGGGAATCCCCTCGACCGCGTACCGCTCGCTGACGGCGTGATCCTTGTCCAGCAATACCGGCAGATGCAGCCGCATCCCCTCGATCGTCCGTTTCACTTCATCGACCGACTCATCCTCGTTGACCGCGAAGACCTTCAGGCCGCGCCCCTTCAGTTCCTGATACAGCTGATCAATCTCGGGCAGCGACTCGCGGCAGGGACCGCACCACGTCGCCCAGAAGTCGACGACCACGACCGACCCCTTGAGGTCCGCCAGCGCGACCTTCTCGCCCGCGATGTTCTCGAGTGTGAACGGTGGCGCCGGCCGGCCCACCAGAGACACAACCTGCCCGGCTTCCGCAACCTCCGACGCGTGGTCGGCGCCCGCAGCGACACAGGCCTTCGGCGCGTGGGGCGGCGCACCAACCGACGTCGCGGGCGGCTCATCGGCCCAGAGCGAAACCCCTAAAGCCAGGATCACGGCGGACGCGCAACCTGCAACCCATTGGGGTGATGCCGAGAGCCAAGCGTGCAGTGGACGATCGGAGTGTTTCGACATGCGTGTATCCAAACCGGGTTGATCGACACGAGCGGACGGACAGGCGGAGATCATCCGCCGCGGCTGAGGATCTGCCACGCCTTGGACTGGTAGAGCACGTAGTTGCCGTAGCCCGCCCAGTAGTTGTAGTCGGGGCCGTTGAAGTCACGCAGCTCGCGGGTGGGGTCGTCGTAGAAATTCACCGAGCCGTCGAGGTGCGCCGTGCTGTAGCCGGTGTTGTGAGCGACGCCGCCCCAGACGGGGAGAACAAACTGGTCGGCCATCAGCGCCAGCCGGCCGGGGTCGGACATGCGGGCCGGGCGCCAGTCGTTGGGGTCGGACGAGACATCCGAACCCACCATGCTGTTGTAATCGTAATGCGTGGCCATGTAGGAGATGGATGCGGGCAGTTGGTTCAGATCGTCCACCCACCCGCCGTACACCCACCAGCCCGACTGCTCGTAGTTGATCTCGGGCGGGCCCTGCCAGCTGGGGCAATAGAGCGTCTGCCCCGACACGTATTTGTCGCGCGCCAGCACGCCCTCGCGCAGGTAATCGCCGTAGGGCTCCGGCCGGTTGATGCCCCGCGCCCAGACCACCTCGCAGCCGAACCCCGTGCCCATGATGAAGGGCTGACCGCCGATGAGTTGATTGTAGTGATCGCCGGCCCACATCACGTGGCCGGTGTGCGTCTGATGCAGGTTGGACGCGCAGATCGCCCGGCGGCTCACCTCGCGGACCTTGCTGAACGAGGGCATCATGATCGACAGCAGCAGGAGAATGATCGACATGACCACCAGGAGTTCGACGATCGTGAACCCGTCGCGATGGATTCGGTGTGCCGCCGCGCGCGGGGCGAGTTCGGTGGATCGTGTCTGTGCGTGCCGCATGATGAGTGCTCCTATTTGTTCTCGGTCCCGCCGCCGCCCGCGACGGGTTTCACTTCGACCTGGTCGATGACGAGATCAAAGTTGATCCCGGGTGAATCGCATCGGTCGGATAGTTTCAGCAGCGTCCGGTCGCCACGAGCCGTGAAATCGAACGTGACCGTCTCGAACGCATCGGGCGTGGAACCGGCTTTGGGCGCCACGTTGTGCGTTTCGGAGGCGACGGACAGACCGCTGGCGACGTCCACGGCGTCGATCCCGAGGATCACGTTGCCCTCGACGCCGCCGTATTTCGCCGCGCGCAGACGCAGCCGATAGCGCACGGCCGGCAGCGTGTGCAGCTCCTGCGTGACCACGCCGTTGGGCACGGAGTCCCCGGCGTTGAACACCAGCACGTTTCGGTCCTGACGTACCGGCGTGGGGATGTCGGCCATGACGAACGCGTTGCCGACGATCGACCACGTCGCGTCGGGCGATGCGGCTTCGAAACCACCGTTCGCCACGACGTCCGCGTCGGTCGGCGTCTCGATGACACGCAGCGCGCCGTTCGGCTCACAGGCGCAGACCTGTCCGGCCGTAACCAGCACGTCCTGGCCCTTGCCCGGGTTCGATACCGAGACGCGCCCCTCCTGCACGACGACATAGTTCGTGTGCGTCGGCCCCGCGACCTGGATGGACAGCCGCGTGCCCAGGTCGGTCACATGCACGTTGCCCGGCAGGTCCACGGTAAATCCGTGGGCTCGTTCGGGAACAAAGATGTGGACCAGACCCCGCGTCAGCCGACCGCGATTCGGCCCGGTCAGTTCGAACTCGCACGCCCCATCCAGGTCGGCCACCGCGGTGGAGTCAAACAGAACCTGCGCCCGCCCGGACGCCAGTTCGATCGGGCCGGACATCAGCGCATCGCCGACTTCCGCCGCGGCATGTCCGCCGGCAAACACCGCGTTCTCGGCGTTGACGAGCGTGGCGACACGCGCGGGCGGCTCCACGTCGCGCCGTGGCGCCAGCAGGTAAGCGGCCGCAAGGCCGGCAACGATCAAAAGAACGGCGGCCGCCGCATAGCGATACAGAGTGCCATGCGTGCGGCCGCCGAGGGCACGTCGAACGGGGAGCGACGCCGGGCTCACGTCGGCGGACGGCGGCGCGTCGTGCATCTCGATGGCGGGCTGCGGGGCGCCGTACTGCCAGCGGAGGATCGCGTGGTCGCGGACGAGCTCGCGGTACAGGTCGCGGGCGGCGCGGTCGTGTTCGAGGCGGTCGGTCAGCGCGGCCAGCTCGTCGTCGGTCAGTTCGCCGTCGATCATGCGGATCAACAGCTCCTCGAGGCGGTCGTCATTGGAGGGCGTGTGGCTCATCGCGCGTCCTCCGTGGTCATCTGCGCGCGGGCGCAGCGCATCAGCGCGAGGCGGATGCGGCGCATCGCCTGGTAGACGGCGTCGACGGAGCGGTTGACGCGGTCGGCGATCTGCCCGGCGCTCAGCGCGTCGTCGTAGCGGAGGCGGATCAGGTCGCGGTCGGTGTCGGGCAGCTTGTGGACGCAGTCGGCCAGGGCGACGCGGCGGCGGTCCAGCTCGTCGAGGCCCGGCTCGGCCTCGGCGGCGACGGTCTCGAGCAGCGCGTCGCTGAACCGCACGCGGGCGCGGCCCCTGCGTGTGCGATGCGCGAGGACCTGGTAGTAGGCGATCCGCATCGCCCAGTTCAGCAGCGGCAGCGACGGGTCGTACTCGCGCCGCTTGGCCCAGAGCACGACGTTGGTCTCCTGCAGCACGTCGTCGGCGGTCGACACGTCGCCCACAAGCGTCAGGATGTACGCGTAGAGCTTCTGCTGACACTGGATCAGCTGCGGGGCCAGGCTGTCGACGTCGTCGGACATGGGGGCTCGCGGGGTTGGACCCGGCCATCGGCCGAACGCGACGCGGCGCCGGCTGGATGGCTCGTAATGTATTAACAGTCCGGCGGGGAATCTGAGGCGCGTCGGCAAAAAAAATGTGCCGAGACCCGGCGCTCGCGGCCTCGCCGGGGGTGATAAAACCCTTGTCCCACGGGGCGATCTGCCTCACAATAGGGGTCTGATCCCACTGGGCACATTCCCTCGGAAGGCACGCATGTCACACCGCAAGGCGTTCACGTTGATCGAACTGCTCGTCGTCGTCAGCATCATCGCGCTGCTGATCGCGATCCTGCTGCCGTCGCTGAACAAGGCGCGGGCCACGGCGAAGGTCGTCGTCTGCTCGACGCAGCAGAAGCAGATCCTGCTCGGGTACCAGATGTTCGCCAACGAGCACCAGCAGCAGATCCCGCCGGTCGGCCACGGCTACGGCTGGCAGGGCATCAACAAGACCGAGTGGTGGTACGCGCACCGCTGGATGGGGCCTTACATCGGCGAGACCGACGACGGCACGCCGAAGATCATCCACTGCCCGTCCGTCCGCGAGAACGGCTACGGCATCGGCATGAACCACCCGCAGATCGGCCGCTGGCTGCAGAAGCTGTCGAACGGAAAGTCGAGCGAGGAGTACGTGTTCCGGATGGACACGATCAAGCGTCCGGACGACTCGATCGTGTACGCCGACTCGGGCGCGATCTCCAACGTCACCGAGCCGGACCCCGACAAGTGGGAGCCGATCAACCAGGAGGTCGGCAGCGTGCTGTTCCGCACGCCGGACAACGTGCCCTACTTCGACACGCTGCCGACGCGCGCGTTCAACCGCCACGGCGACCGCCTGGCCGCGGGCTTCATGGACGGCCGCGCCGAGACGATGCCGGTCGGCGAGATCGGCTTCCAGTACGACGCGAAGGACCCGGCGGCGCGGTGGGATCGGTACTGAGCGACGCGGGTCTCCACTTCACTCGAATCAGATGACTCAGACTCGAAAACGATGGATTTCCATCACCGGGGTTGCCCTTCTCGTTCTGGCTGGCGGCTATCTCACGTGGGCGTTGTCTGTACGCGCGAACCGTGAAGGCGTGGTGACCAACGCGCTCGTCGGCCGTACCGAAGCACAGGTGCGGGCGGAGTACGGCGAGCCCGACACGGTGTCGCAAGGATATCAGTCGTTGGGCGCGTTCATGCCACGCTCTCTGCCGGAGGACCCCATCCGCACACTGATCTTTTATCCGCGCGGCCCGCTCCATCCCGAAGGCGGCACGCTGTGGGTGTGGTTCGTCGAAGACGAGGGCGGGTGGCGTTGCTTCGAGTCGTGCTGGTTCGCGGACGGCGTTGTGTTTTGACGCTGTTTCTGCTCGATCATGACCCTCATTGCACACATCGACCAGAACGCGCATATCGATCGATGAAACTTGGTGAAGAGATCGAACATGCTCAAATCTGCTGGACTGGCTGCGATGTTGCTCTCGTGCGCCTGCGCGGGCTGCAATCGAGCGCCCGCTTCGGACGTCCGCAAGCACGCGGAAACGAGAAGCCTTTTCATGATGATGGGCGATGACGTTCAGATCCGGGAAAGGGCCGAAGGCGCGACCGAACCGCTGAACAGCGCCGCCATGATCCAACTCATGAAGGAAACAAACAGCCTCGTGCTCGACCCGGGAAAAGGCTACCTGAACCATGTCGACGAGGTGAACGGCCGCATCCTCGACGCCTGGCAGAACGAGATCGCCTTGATCATCCACGACGGCCAGCTCATCGGATTCGCGAGTCGCGGGCCCGATCAGAAATGGGGCACGCTGTCAGAGCACGACTTTCTATCCGACGACATCGTCTACACGTTTGATCGTCAACGAGCCAAAGATCGATAGCAATCCGCCGCTACTTCCGCGCCTTCCCCGGCCGGCTGATCAGCATCTTCAGCTTCGACTTTTCCCCGACGAGTTTCCCGGCGAGGACGTCTTGCTCGGTAAACCGCGCGAGGAGGATCTCGCCGTCGGTCGCGCGGTTGCGGTCGTAGGAGATGTAGATCGTGCCGTCGGGCGCCTGGAACCCGTCGGGGTAGGACACGCCGGTGCGTTCGTCGAGCATGAGTCCGCCGCGCCAGGTCTTGCCGTCGTCGTCGGACAGCCACGCGGAGAGGTGGTCGCGGCCGGTGTGCGCGTCGCAGGTCACGCCGTGCTTGATGAGCAGCAGTCGGCCGGACGCGAGTCGGCGGATATGAAACCGCGCGTTGGGCTGGCGGATGCCGTCGGGCTCGGTGGGCGTGGACCACGTCTTGCCGCCGTCGGTGGAGGTCGACTGCATGATGCCGGGGCGCGTGCGGGCGAGCATCCACAGCGAGCCGTCCTTGCGTTCGACGATCATATGCTCGTGCCAGTCGGGGTTGGGGAACGTGACGCAGCCGCGGCGTGTCCAGGTCGCGCCCTTGTCGCTCGACACGAACACGTTGGCGCCGCGGTAGGGATCGAGGTCGTCGAACGCGCCGCGGAACGGGCCGAAGCCCTTGCGCTGGTCGAGTGAGATCGGCAGCATCCACTCGCCGGTCGACAGCACGGTCGGCTTGTTGAGCGTCACGCCGTGCCAGATGCGCCGCGGCGTCGACCACGTCGGCGTGTCGGCATCAGGGTTCTCGCACACCGCCGCCCACACGCCCGCCCGGCCGTCGAACATCTCCATCGACTGATCAAAGATGAGCCACAGCCGTCCGAGCGGATCGGTCCACACGTTGCCGACGAGCGTGCTGCGATCCATCGGCAGGCTCTTCGAGTGCGTGTCGACGACGAGGCGCGGGTGCGACCACGTCTCGCCGTCGTCGTCGCTCGTGGCCAGCACGAAGAACGCCTTGGGGCTGTCCCCGCCCGCGACCCAGCACGCCCAGATGCGCCCCTTCGGCGTGCGCGCGATGCCGATGGTCATGCCGTAGTCGAGCCGGTCGTTGTCGTACTCCGGCAGCGGCGACGTGTTGAGCGTCGGCGGCTCGAGCGCGAGGTCGGCGACGTGCCGCATCACCTCGAGCCGGTGCGCGCGGATCTGCTGCGGCGTCATCTCCGCGAAGCGCGCCTCCGGATGGGCGTTGGGCTCGTCCGCCCGGAGGGTCGTGACGGCGAGCAGGCACAGGCAGATCATCGGCAGCGAAATCTTCATCGGGTGCTCCGTCTAGGATCAGGTCCGGCGGCGGCCGCCGGTCAGGTCGCGTTGATGTGCGCGGCGAGCAGCTCGCGCGCCGCGTCGACGTTGTGATCGAGCAGGAACCGCAGCAGCGCGCGGTGGTCGCGCACCGACTTCATCGCCGCGTCGCGGTTGAGGAACGCGCCGCGATACGAGCGATCGAACAGCCGCGAGATGACGTGCGAGAACAGCCGCAGCGGCCGGTTGCCGCACACGTCCAGCAGCGCCAGGTGGAATTCTTTGTCCAACATATCCGCATCATCCGGCCGATCCGCCGCGGCCTCCATCGCGTCGATGTTCTTCGCGAGCCGGTCCGCAGCCTCGGGCGTCATGCGCGCCGCGACCAGCGGCAGGATCGCACACTCGATCGTCGCCCGCGTCTCCTTCAGCTCCGTAAAGCTGTACCGCGAGATCTCCAGCCGAAACGCCAGGTCCTCCTCGAGCAGGTCCACATCGAGCGCCCGAACCACGGTTCCACGGCTCGTCGCCCGCTCCAGCACGCCCGAAAAGCACAGGTGCATGATGATCTCGCGGATCGTGTTCCGCGAGACGTTGAACCGCTCGGCCAGTTCCGTCTCCGGCTGCAGCCGATCCCCCGGCGCGTAGCCGTCCTCCAGCAGATGCCTGCGAAACCGGTCCAGCAGCGTCGAATTCTTCATGAATACCTACCCAACAGGAGGACGAATATTTGTTGGACAAATACTAGGCGCGTGCGGCGGCGAGTCAAGGATCGGCGATGTGAAATGTTCGGCCGAGGCGCGCGACCGGCTCGCAAGGCCGATGGCGCAGCGGGTTACGACCGGAGCGCCCCCGCGAAAACCGCGCACCGTACAATGGCGGCGTGCCCGACGACGAACCCGCAACCCCGTCCGCCCCGCCGTCTACCCCGCCGCGCGCTTACCCACGCTGGAAGCGCTGGCTGTTCCGCGCCGGCGCGGTGACGCTCGCCATGCTCATCGCGGCGCTCATCGCCGAGGGCGTGCTGCGGATGATCGCGCCGCAGACGCTGTGGGTCCCCACGTGCTACCGCATGCACCCCGACATCCCCGGCGTCCACACGATGGACGTCCACGCCCACCAGATCGTCGACGTCGGCGAGACACGCTACACCATCGTCACCGACGACCTCGGCTACCGCGTGCCCGTCGACCCGTACCCGCGCTCCGGCCAACCCGTCCTGCTCATCGGCGACTCGTTCACGTTCGGCCAGCCCGTCGACTACGACCAGACCTTCGCCGGCCTGCTCGACAAGCGTTTCGCCGGGCGGCTGACGTTCATCGACACCGGCGTGCCCAAACACGGGCCCGACGAGTACCGCCTCGTCTTCGAGCATCACCTCGACACGCAGCCCAAGCCCGCCGCGGTGATCCTCGGCATCTACCTCGGCAACGACATCACCTCCGCGTTCGGCGACCGCGACGCCGTGACCGTCATCGACGGCACGCTCTACCGCGGCACGCGCGACCGCTTCGACCTCAAACGCTTCAGCCACCTCGTCCGCCTGCTCGACCGCGGCCTCGACGCCCTGTCGCTCGATGAGCCCAACCGCTTCCGATACAACAAGTACCTCTACCTGCCCGACGCGTGGGAACACCCGCACCTCCAGAACCAGATGCGACTGTTTACCACCGAGTGCGGCAAGATCGTCGAGCGCTGCAAGACCGAGCACATCCCGGTCATCGTGCTGATCATCCCCGAGACCGGCGCGATCGAGCAGATCACCGCCGAACGCGACGGCCAACCGCCCGACACCACACGCGACCTGCGCCTGCCCGCGAAGAAGGTCGCCGAAGCGTTCAACGCCATGGGCGTACCGTGCGTCGACACCACCGACCGCCTCCTCGAACTCGGCGCCGAGAAGACCTACTTCCACGACGACTGCCACTGGAAACCCGCCGGCCACGCCATCGCCGCGGAGTTGCTTGCGAAGGAACTGACCGAGTTGCTGGGTATCGAGCCGATCGAGAGTCCCTGAGCATGATCAACGAACTGTACATATCACCACCCAACTCGCTTCTGCTGATCCTCGATCCGTCCTTCGGTGCGATTCCGGAATCGATCGATGGCCTGATCGCATCCACCGAAAGCTGTATCGCGGTGGGAACGCTTTCGGCTCAGGACGGCGAGACACGGGCGATTCTTACCGACGAGGGCGCACCGCCATCGGATCTGACGCTCGCATTTGAAGGTGAAATCGAAACCCCTTCTCGTCGCGTGGCGATCTGCAACGTCCACGACGAAACGCTCGTCACGATCGAAAAAACGGCTATCCGTTCACGTGTCCGAATCTACGTGAACGACGACCGGGAGCCGGATTACATCCATGTTCTGGTAACTGAGCCAGCCTGATACGGGCACCTGTCTACCTCAAAAACACCACCGGCTCGTACTCGCCGAGCAGCACCGGCGCGGGCTTCGCGCCGAGCCAGTCGCGGAGGATCGTCGCGTAGACGCGGCGGAAGTCGGTGTGGTGGATGAGGTCGCCGTCGGTCAGATCGGTGAGTGACGGGTGCTTGCCGACGAGGCCGGGGGTGACGCGGCCGCCGGCGAGGAACATCGGGGCGGCGACGCCGTGGTCGGTGCCCTGTGAGGCGTTTTCCTTCACGCGGCGGCCGAACTCGCTGAAGGTCATCAGCAGCGTGCGGTCGGCGTGCCCGCGCGCGGTCAGGTCGGCCATGAACGCGCCGATCGCGTCGCCGAGCTCGCGGAGCAGGCCGGCCTGCTGCGGGGCCTGGTTGGCGTGCGTGTCGAACCCGCCGAGCTCGAGGTAGTACACGCGCGTGCCCATCCCCGCGTCGATCAGCTGCGCGACGGTGCGCAGCTGCTGCGCCAACGCCGTGCCCGGGTACGCGGCCCGGTTGTCGTAACGCGCCAGCGCATCATGCACACGCTGACTCGACGCCAGCGCGCCGACGGTCGAGCGCTGCAGAAAGCCGAGCAGATCGTCGCCCGCCTCGCCGGGGTTCGCGTTGCCGCGCGGCACGGCGGCGATGCGTTCGATCGACTGACGCAGCGACGTGTCGCCGCCGGTGTCGAGCTTGAACGCGTCCATCGATTGCACGGACGCGGCGCGGGCCTGCTCACCGGCGAGGGCGAGCGGCTGGCGCCCGCCGCCGATGTGCAGCGCGGGCACGTCGAGCCCCGCGGCGGCGGTCGTGTCGAGGTAGCGACCGATCCACCCGGTGCGCCGCCCACCGAGGCCCGCGTTGGCCTCCGTCATGTCGACGCGCGCGGTCTGCCAGATGTCCATCGACTCGAAGTGCGAGCGGTTGGGGTTCGGGTAGCCGACGCCCTGGAGGATCGCGAGCTGGTTAGCGTCGAGCAGCTTGAAGAGGTTGTCGAGGCTGGGGTGCAGGCCGATGTAATCGTCGATCTTGTGCACCCCGTTGGGGCTGAGGCGCAGTGTGTTGCGGTTGCGTGCGTAGGCGTCGTCGGCGTAGGGCACGACGGTGTTGAGCCCGTCGTTGCCGCCGGACATCTGGATGACGACGAGCACGTTGTCACCCTTCGAAGGCGCGGCGAGCGCGGCGGCGTCGCGCATGAACAGCGGCACGCTCGACGCCAGTGAAACGAGCGCGGTCGAGCCGACGGAGGTCTTGAGAAAGTCACGGCGTGTGGGGGTCATCGTGGGGCTCCGATCATTCACGCGAGGTTGAATTCGGGCAGCGTGCCGATCGCCTGGAGGGTCTTGCCGAGGCGTTGGTTCTCGTCGCCGGGGCCCGAGGCGATCGCGACGAGCTGGTCGCGGACGTCGGCGGGCGGGTCGAGGGGGACGATCAGGTCGAGCATCCAGTTCACGGCGTCGGCGGGCTTCGTGACGCCGTGCTTCGCGGCGGTCGCGGCGAGTGAGCCGGCGTTGAACTTGACCTGCCCGCCGAGGCCGAACGCGCGGGCGAGGTTGGCGCGGCCGAGCAGCGTGGAGCTGTTGATCCACGTGCGCCCGCCGTCCCAGCCCTTGACCGACGGCGGGAACAGCGGCAGCTGCCCCAGCGTGTCGACGGCGGCGGCGAGCTGGTTCATGTTGGTCGTCGCGTCGAACGCGCGGAGCATGCCGACGCCGAGCGTGACGGGGCTGCGAACCTTGCGGCCGATGGCGTGCTCGGAGAAGAACAGGCTCGACGACAGGATGCGTCGCACGACGGGCGCGATGACGAAGCCGTTGTCGCGGAGCTGATCGGCGAGCGGCTGGATGAGCGTGTCGGGCAGCTCGGGCTCGTCGCAGACGAACGCGCGTGCGAGCTTGCGTGCGATGTGTCGCGACGCGGCGGGCTGAGCGAGGATGATGCGGATGGCGTCGTCGCCGTCGTAGTCGCCGGTGTGGCCGAGGAAGGTCTTGTCGCGCGTGTCGTGCTGGAACTTGTTGAAGGTGAATCGGTCGCGGTGGACCTCCCAGCCGGTGAACGCGCGGGCGACCTGCTTGATGTCGTCCTCGGTGTAGTGGCCGACGCCGAGGCAGAACAGCTCCATGACCTCGCGTGCGTAGTTCTCGTTGGGGCTGACGCGTCGGTTGACGGTGGAGTCGAGCCAGATGAGCATCGCCGGGTCGCGGCTGATGGCCTGGACGAACGGCTCGAACGCGCCGAGCGCGTGGCTGCGGAGCAGGTCGAGGTGGTCGAGCATGAGGCGTGACTTGGTGACCTTCGCGGCGGAGGTGGCGAAGTGGTCGTGCCAGCAGAGCGTGACGCGCTCGAGCAGCGGCGCGGGCGTGTTCACCATGCGATACAGCCACGACGCGGAGAGGGCGCGCGGGTCGCCGGTGCCCATCATCGCGCTGCTGAGGGACTCCATCTGGCGGTCAAACGCGGCGACGGCGTCACTCCCGTCGCCGCGCTGGTTCGCGCCGTCCCCAGCGGGCTCGGATGCGGTGAACAGTGCGTCGATGACGGTGGCGGGCCCGGCGTCGACGGCGGCGGTGAGCGTCGCGTAGTCCGCGCCGAACGCGGCACGCCGGTAGAGGTGCGCCGCGCGGCGGATGTTCCACGGCCGCTGCGCGTCGGGCGTGTAAGGCGCCCACGCCTGCTGCGGGTCGAGTTCGGTGAGGTCGGTCGGCATGGGCATTTCCTGTCCGGAGTCACACGCCCCTGCGGGGCGTCGCTAAACAGTCACTCGCTGACGGGTTTGATCTGAACGCCGAGTTCGAGCGACAGCGTCTTGTCCGTGCGGGTCAGGTGCACGTCGGCGGCCTTGATGAGCTCGACGAGCTGAAGCAGGCCGTTGATCGCGGCCTCGGCCTGCTCGCGCGTGTGGCCCTCCTTGATCATGTTCTGCGCGATCAGCTGCTCGCGGTTGGCGGCCAGCGCCTGGTGCGTCGCGGCGCCGTTGATCTCCAGCAGCGTGTTGGACTTGACGGTCTGCCCGGCCTGTGCCTTCGCCAGCGTCATCAGCGACTCGGCGAGGCGCTTGGTCGACGCGATGATGATCGTGTCGCCGCTGATCGCCAGCGCGGGCGAGAAGTTGTAGTAGACCTCGGCGTTCGCCATCGGCTTGTCGCCCGGCATCACCAGGTATTCCGCGGAGACCAGGTCGCCGGCCTCGCGCTTCTCGTTGGTGAGCATCAGCGTCGGCCGGCCTTTGGACGCGCCGTCGATGTTCGCGAAAGCGATCAGCGTCTGGAACGCGACCTTCATGAACGGCGTGATCTTCTCGGGGTTCGGCGACTGCAGGACGAACGCCGCGGCGGGGATCTTGATCTGCGGCGCCGGGCCCTTCGCGTCCGGGTCGGCGGGCATCTGCACGACCAGCAGCTGCGACCGCGGTCCGATCGCCGGGAGGATCTCGGCGCCGAACGGGCGGCCGCCGAAGAAGTTCGACAGATCGGTGTCGGCCTTGGCGAGCTTCGCGGCGGTGTCCTCGTCGAACAGGTCGGGCGCGGCGTTCCACATGGCCGCGAGGTCGCGATACATCGTGAGGTTCAGCAGCGTGCCCTCGGGCCGCAGCGGCTTGGGGGCGCCGCCCTCGCCCTCGGGGCCGAAGTAGAACGCGCGAGCCTTGGGGATGTCGCCTTCGCTGCGGGGCAGGTTGATCGCGGCGCGGAGCGACGTGTCGTCGGCGAGCAGGTCGAGGGTGACGAAGTCGGCGCGGCGGAGGACGGACAGCACGCCGCCGAGCAGGAACTCGACGCCGGGGTTGTTGAGCCGATTGGCGAACGCCTCGCGGCCGACACCCATCTCGCGCAGCGTGCGCATCTTCAGGTAGGCCCACCCGGCGGCGCCGTCGCGGCGGCCGCTGCGTGCGGCGCGGAACTCGGTCTCGTCGTCGAGCGACGGCGCCTGGCCGCCGAGGTACGCGTCGGCGACGGCCCTGGCGAGGTCGCCCTGGTTGGAGATCACCAGCCACGGCCCCACCGCGGCGTGCACGCCCTTGTTGATCTTGTACGCGACGATGCCCTTGTAGTCGCGCCGCTCGACGGCGTTGTCGTTGCCGTGCTCCGCGGCGGTCTGACGCGCCACGTCGGCCAGCGCGTCGGCGAACCTGCCGGGCAGCTCGGGGTCGCTGGACTTCGCGAGGAGCACGCCGCCCTTCGACGCGATGTCGACGCCGACGTAGAGCCCGCCGTCGGTGAGCTTCTGCAGCATCGGCCGCCACTTCATGTCCATCTTCAGTTCCATCGCGTCGACCACGCCGTAGAGCGGCGCGAGCTGCGGGGCCTTGAGTCCCTGCCGATACTCCGGCGACGCCTGGATCTTTTTGGACAGCGGGTGATCGAGCAGCGTGGCGAGCACGCGGTCGGGATGCGCGATCTCCGCGTAGAAGACGGTGGTCTCGGGCATGAGCTGCGCGGCGGTCTTCTCGGCGGCGCGGGCCGAGCGCGTCGGGCCGACCAGCGGCATCAGCATCGTGGCGATCAGCAGCAGCATCAGCCATTTCTTCCAGTTACGTGCGAGGGTCATGTGACGTTCCCCATGCGTTAGCGGTGATGTGTCGCGGGGCGGGCGTGCCGGTCCGCCCCACCTCCAACGCCTACCGGAGCGACGGTCGGCGGGTTGCACACGCGGCGCGGTCGCGGCCTGAATAAATGCGTCAGATCGGCGCGGCGCGGCGTGCGCCGATTGAGTTTTTCCGGCGGCGCGTCGGATCGGCGATATCCCGGCAAATCCCGGCATATGGCCATCATCGCGTCACGGCGACATAAACGTCTGCCGCAGCGAATTGAGCTAACGCGTCGCGCCATTGAGCTTTCGCGTTTCACTATTGCGTCACGGTTGCCGCGGCCGGATGGCACGGGTAAAGTGGTCTCGCACCTTTAAACGAACGGACGATGCGCGACGCGCACCCCGCTACGCAATCTCCAGGAGACATGAACCGATGAGCACACGGATTCTTCGCAGCGCGATGCTGTGCGTGATGGTGACCATGCTGACGCTGACCGGCTGCGGCAAGGGCGACGCGGGCTCCGGCGGAGGCGCCGGCGGCGGATCGACGCCCAACGCGGGCGGCGGCGGATCGACCGGCGGTGACAAGCCGCAGATTGCCTTCGTCACCAACCAGATCGCCGACTTCTGGAAGATCGCCGAGGCCGGCGCTAAGGACGCTGAGAAGGACCTGGGTGTGCACGTCGACGTGAAGATGCCGCCCGAGGCCAGCGCCGTGAAACAGAAGCAGATCGTCGAGGACCTGATCTCCGCGGGGATCAACGCCATCGCCATCAGCCCGCTCGACGCCGACAATCAGACCGATTGGCTCAACTCGATCGCCGGTAAAGTTCCGCTGATCACGCACGATTCCGATGCGCCCAAGAGTAACCGGCTGATGTACATCGGCATGGACAACTACAAGGCCGGTCGCCTGTGTGGCGAGTTGGTTAAGCAGGCGCTGCCGGACGGCGGCAACGTGATGCTCTTCATCGGCCGCCTCGAGCAGGACAACAGCAAGTACCGCCGTCAGGGCGTCATTGATGAACTGCTCGGCGGAGCGCGGTTGGATCGGGACCAGGCGTTCTATAAGAGTCAGAGTAACGCGTGGGACCCGGTGGGCGATCCGATCAAGGGCGACAAGTACACGATCCTCGGAACGATCCTTGACGGCGGCGCCGCACAAGTCGCCCAGCAGAAGGCCGAAGACACGATCAACGCCTACAAGGAGATGAACGCAATGGTGGGGCTGTTCGAGTACAACCCGCCCGCGTGCTACCAGGCGTTGCAGAAAGCCGACAAACTCGGCACGGTCAAACTCATCGGCTTCGACGAGAACGACGTAACTCTCCAAGCGATCAAGGACGGTACGTGCGTCGGCACCGTCGTGCAAAACCCTTACGAGTACGGGTATCAATCCGTCAAGTGGCTGACCGAGATCCTCAAGAACGGCAAGGGCGTCGTCCCCGAAAGCCACTACGTCGACATCCCACCGCGCAAGATCACGAAGGAAAACGTTGACGAGTACTGGGCCGATCTGAAGTCGAAGAAGGGTGGCTGACCACTCCCGCCCGATGAACGCTCCGCGATTGTGACACCCGACCCCTGCACCGCCGCGTGCAGCCGGACACCTTTCGCCCACGTGAGATCATGACCGATACTGCACCACTGCTTCAGGTCTGCAAAGTCTGCAAGAGCTTTCCAGGCGTCCGTGCGCTGCACGAGATCGATTTGACGCTGCATCGTTCAGAGGTGCTGGCGCTGATCGGCGAGAACGGCGCGGGTAAGAGCACGCTGATGAAGATCCTCGCGGGCGTGCAACCGCCCGATACCGGCGAGATCCGCGTCGACGGCCAGCCCGTGGAGATTCGCACGGTCAACGATGCACTCGACGCGGGCATCGCGCTGATCCACCAGGAGCTGAATCTCGCGGACAACCTGACGGTCGGCGCCAACATCTACCTCGGCCGCGAGCCGCGGCGCCTCGGGCTGATCGACACGAAACGGATGAATCGCGACGCGCGCGACGTGCTGCGGCGCGTCGGCCTCGACGTCGACCCCGCCACGCCGCTGTCGCAGCTGTCGATCGGGCGTCAGCAGCTCGTCGAGATCGCCAAGGCGCTTTCGATCAATGCCCGCGTACTGATCATGGACGAGCCCACGTCCAGCCTCTCGGCGCACGAGACCGAGACACTGTTCGACGTCGTCAAGGATCTTCGAAACAAGGGCGTGAGCGTCATCTACATCTCGCACCGGCTCGGCGAGGTCAAGGAACTGGCTGACCGCGTCACGGTGATGCGCGACGGCGAGAACGCCGGCGACCTCGACCACGCTCAGATCGATCACGACGCGATGGTCCGCCTGATGGTCGGCCGCGACATCAGCCAGTTCTACGCCCGCCAGCAGCACCCGATCGGTGACACGCTGTTGGAGGTCCGCGGGCTGGCCACACCGACGTGGCCCGGACATCGACTCAGCTTCAAGGTACACCGAGGTGAGATCGTCGGCGTCGCCGGGCTCGTCGGCGCCGGCCGTACCGAGATGCTCCGCACGCTGTTCGGCATCGACCGACGCCTCACCGGCGAGGTGCTGATCGACGGCCAACCTGTCGAGATCACGAGCCCGATCGAAGCGATCGAGCACGGCCTAGCGCTTGTGCCCGAGGACCGCAAGCAGCACGGCCTCGTCGTCGACATGTCCGTCCGACATAACGTCGGCCTCGCCGGGCTGCACCGCAACGCCCGAACCGGTGGCATGCTCAACCAGGCCCAGGAAGACCACGACACCGCCGAGATGATCGGCAAGCTGAACATCAAGACGCCCGGCCCGGACCAGGTCGCCAAGTTCCTTTCGGGCGGCAATCAGCAGAAGGTCGTCATCGGCAAGTGGCTGGCGCTGAGCCCGCGGCTCCTGCTGCTCGACGAACCGACGCGCGGCATCGACGTCGGCGCCAAGGAAGAGATCTACAAGCTGATGGAACGCCTCGCCGAACAGGGCATGGCGGTGCTGTTCGTCTCCAGCGAACTGGAAGAGGTGATGGGTATGTCCGACCGCGTCATCGTGATGCACGAAGGCGCCATCACCGGCGAGTTGATGCGTGACGAACTAAGCGAAGAAGCCGTAATGCAGTTGGCGACCGGCAGACAGAAATCTCCGGCCGCGTAGTCGGCAGATTTGAGAGCAACTATGAACGCAAAAGTAATCGGCATTACCGTCCTCCTCGCGGCCCTGTGCGTGTTCATGATGATCATGACGTACGACTCGGCAACCGGCGACATCGCGTTCGCCAAGGCGGGCAACATCGAGAACCTGCTGCGGCGGACGGCGATGTACGGCATCCTCGGCATCGGCGTGGCTCTCGTGATCATTTCATCGGGAATCGATCTGTCGATCGGTTCTGTGGTGTGCCTCAGCGGGTGTCTGCTGGCGATATTCCTGAGCGTGACCTACACGCCCTTCGAGGGCGAACCGATCGCGCAGGTGCGCGGGGCCGACAAGACGATCGTGCTGAAGGGCGACGTCGCGTTGTTCAAGCCCGGCGATCGCATCCGCTACTGGGGCGGACGCCGCGCGGGCAATGCCGTGGTGAACGTCACGGCCGTAAAGCCCGGCGTCAGCAGTGACGGCGGCGTGGTTACCGAGATCACCGTCGACCAGGCGCTCAGCGGTGACGACACGTACGGCCAGGTCGCGAAAGTGTACGCGGTGACCGGCGCAACCGACACCGATGCGACAGTGACGATCCGTGGAGCTCACGCCGACCTCGCCGCCCGCGACCAGATCACGCTGGCGCACCCCAAGTCGGGACTACGCCAGCTTACGATCACTGGCGTCACGGTCGACAGCGACTCGACGACACTCACCGTCAATGAGAAGCCCGGCGGCGTGACCAACGAGTGGGTCGCCACGCTGCTCGAACGCAATCAGTACATGTCGATTCCCCTGGCGCTGCTATCGGTGCTCGGCATCGCGATCGGGCTCGGGCTGATCCACGGCCTGCTGATCACAAAGATGAAGATGCAGCCATTCGTCGTCACGCTGTGCGGCCTGCTGATCTATCGCGGCCTGTCCCGCGAGATCGCCAAGGATCAACCCGTTGGCTTCTACAACGAGTTCACCGATACGCTCAGCCCGCTGGCCACCGGCAAGGTAACGCTGTGGACCGCCGCTGATGGCACGTCGTTCGGCATCCCCTACCCATTCTTCATCATGGCCTTCCTGATGATTGCCGCGATGGTGTTTCTCAACCGCACGATCTGGGGCCGGTACCTGCTGGCCCTTGGTCGCAACGAACAGGCGGCCCGCTATAGCGGCATCAACACCGACCGCGTCGTGATCGTGGCGTATGTGATCTGCACCGCGCTGGCCGGCGCCGGCGGCATGCTCTTCGCCCTCGACGCTAACTCCATCTCGCCATCCAGCTTCGGCAACTTCTTCGAGCTCTACGCGATCGCCGCGGCGGTGCTCGGCGGATGCTCCCTTCGCGGCGGCGAGGGCACGATCATCGGCGTCGTCATCGGCACCGCCGTCATGCAGGTGCTCTACACGCTGACCGTCATGCTCAAGATCTCCGACCGCCTCGAGTACACGATCATCGGCGCCGTGCTGCTGCTGGGAGTTCTCGCGGACGAGGTGTTCAAGCGTCTCGCCGCCAAGCGCCGCGCGGTGCTCCAGGCGCGGGCTGCGCAGCCCGAGTGATCCTCACTCCAGCACGTTGTACTTCGCCAGCGCCTCGTCCGTCAGCGTCGTGCCCGCGCCGGGCAGCTGCGGCGTGAGGTAGTGCCCGTCGACCACCTCCGCCGGCTCGACGAAGCAGTGCAGCGTCCATGGGATGTACTCCAGCAGCGTCGTCTGCCGATGCGCCAGCACCAGGTGCAGCTGCGCCTGCATCATGTCGCCGTGGTGCGGCGCGACCGGCAGACCCGCCGCCGCGCCCAGGTCCGCCACCTTCCACACGTTCGTCAGTCCGCCGCAGCGCGTCGCGTCCGGCTGGAGATACGTCACCGCCTTCTGATCGATGAACGTGCGGAACGCGTCGACGTGGTACAGCAGCTCGCCCAGCGCGATCGGCGTGTCGATCGCCGTGGCCAGCTCGCGGTGCCCCACCACGTCGTCGTGCCACAGCGGCTCTTCGAACCACGCGATGTCGTGGTCGCCGAACCGCCGCCCGTACTCGATCGCCGTCTTCACGTCCCACTTGCCGTTCGCGTCGACCATCAGCGTCGCGTCGCCGATCGCCGCGCGCACCGCCTTGATCCGCCGCATGTCCTCGTCCGGGTCGGGCCCGCCGATCTTCATCTTCACGCCGGTGAACCCCGCGTCGATCATCCGCAGGCAGCCCTCGACCAGCTCGTCGGTCGTCAGCGTCAGCCAGCCGCAATCGGTGTTGTACGCCGCGACGCGCTTCGAGTCCGGGTCGAGCCTGGGGTTGAGCAGCCGCCACAGCGGCGCGTCGGCCGCCTTCGCCGCGATGTCGTGCAGCGCGATGTCCACCGCCGACAGCGCCATCTGCGTGATCCCCGCACGCCCGAGCCACAGCACGTGACCCGTGCGCGACAGCTTCGTGTGCAGCGCCGCGACGTCGCGCGGGTCCTCGCCGATCATCAGCGGCCCGAGCGTGTGCGCGATGCAGTCCGTGATCAGCCGATCGCTCGGCAGGTGCGCGTGCGTGCCCGTGTGTCCGTAGCCGACAATCCCCGCGTCGGTAAACACGCGAACGCCCGGCAGCCCCCACTGGCTGATGCGGTGCGTCGAGTCGCCGATCAGGTTCCCCGTGACCGGCACGTGCAGGATGAACGGTTCGACGCGGGTGATCTTCATGGGGATTTGAGAATCTCCCGCGCTGCGGGCTCAGTGGAGGTCCTTGCCCGTCAGCGACTTCTCGACGCGGTCGCCGTGTCGCGCCAGACCGAGGATCGTCTTGCGGACTTCGTTGGCGTCGGCCGCGGAGATCAGCACGGTGTCGACCATCACGAACATCGGCGTGTCGCCCACGTCGTTGATCGCCAGCGCACCGTAGCTCATCCGCATGTTGTACCGCAGCGCGCGCTCGTAGTTCTCCGGCGTCGCGGGGGCGCAGTACGTGTACACGCACATCAGCGGCGAGCCCTCGCTGTCGGCGATGCCCGTGGCGATGTAAACGTCCTGGTGACGGCCCTCGGCCAGCGGCACGGTGAGCTTGTAACGCGCGCCGTTCTGCTCCGGTGTGACCTGGCAGTTCACGCCCTGCAGCGCCTGCTGAATGAGCCGCGCCACGAACGTGGCGTCAATCGGCGCGCTCGGCGGCGCAGGCGGCGCGCCGGGCATCATCGGCGGCGGTGACATCGGCGATGATGCCGCGGGCCGCGACGCGATCGGCGGTGCGGGGCGCGATGCGATCGGCGGCGGCGTCGGCGCACCCGCCGCGACGGGCGCCGCGCCGGCCGCGGGCAGCTTCTCCAACGCACGCTGCGCCGCGCTGCGCACCATGAACGAGCCGTTCTTGGCGATCTGCTCGAGCACCGGCCGGGCCTCCGCCGCGCCGATCTTGCCCAGCGCCTCGACCGCGTAGTGATGCAGCGAGTCGTCGTCCGACTGGAGCACGGCGATCAGCGGCTTGACCGTGTCCGCCGTGCCGATCTCCGCCAGCGCCTGCACCGCGCTCTGACGCACCATCTGCTCGCGGTCGCTCAGCGCCGACGTCAGCACCTGCGCCGCCTGCGTGGTCTTCAGCTTGCCCAACGCACGGATCGCGTCGATCCGACCGAAATAACTGGTCTTGGGGTCGTGCACCTTCGCAGCGAGTTCTTCGATTCCGCTCATGTCCCGGCGCCCCTTTCCACCTGCAATATACACCGAAAGCGCGTCCCCCGGACAGCAATCGGCTCACGGGATTTGCCACGTTCGCAACGCCGGGACCTCGCCCGGCGCGCACGCCGCACACACCGCCGCGCGGTACGGATCCTCGACGGGCAGGTCCGCCATCCACCACCGCGCCGCTTCCCTCGGATCGGGGCGGGTGGCCACTAGCGCCGCCGGTTCACCGGGAGCCAGCGAGACCTGGAAGTGGTCGAGCCCGCCCGCGACGCCCCCGCCGTGCGCCTTGACGTACGCCTCCTTGCGTGTCCAGCAGCGGAAGAACGCCGCGTGCCGCTCCGCCTCGGGCAGCGCGGCGATCCGTTTCGCTTCCGACGGCGCAAAGAATCGCTCAGACAGCGCCTTGTGATCCGCGTCACGCCGCAGCGTCTCGACGTCCACGCCCACCGCACGCCCCGCCGCGACCGCGATCAGCGCCACGCCCGTCGTGTGGCTGACGTTGAACTCGACCGCGTGCCCGTCCGGCGTGAGGCGCGCCGGGTCGAGCGTCGGCTTGCCCATCGCGCTGTAGGTGAACGCCAGCGAAGCCGGGTACGCGTCGAGCAGCACGCCGATCACCCGCCGCAGCGCGGCGCGCGTCACCGTGAACTCCGCACGCTTGTCGTCGAACTTGAACCGCGCCGCACGCTCGCGCTCGTCGTCGCTCAGCAGCGGCGTGAGCGCCTCGACGCGCTCAAACGCCGTCGCCGCCGTGTCGAGCGGCACGCGCCACACATCGACGTGCGCCCGCGACGGACGCAGGTCGCCCGGCATCGTCGCCCACGATTCGCTCGCCGCGTCGTTCACCTCGGCCCCCCTCGGTACACGTCGCGATCGCCGCTGAGCCACTCGCGCAGCTCGATCATCCCCGCGTCGATCGACACGCGCGGCTCGTAGCCCAGGTCGCGCTTCGCCGCGCTGATGTCGTACCAGTGCGCCGTCGACAACTGCCGCGCCACGAACCGCGTCATCAGCGGCTCGCTCTTGATCCCGAACAACCGGTACACCGCCTCAAGCACCGCGCCCGCCGCGTACGCCACGCCCGGCGACACGTGCTTGCGCACGGGCGGCAGGCCCGCGGCGCCGATGATGCGGTCGATCAGCTCGCGGATCGGCACCGGCTCGCCGTTCGTGATGAAGTACGCCTTGCCCGCGCACGCCGCGTCGGCGCCGTACTCCATCAGCTGATCCGCCGCGAGGAGGTGCGCGTCGACGGCGTTGTCGATGTAGGTCGAGTCGACGAGGTTGGCGCCGTCGCCGACGATCTTCAGCTTGCCCCGCCGCGCCCGATCCACGATCCGCGGCACGAGGTGATTGTCGCCGGGGCCCCAGATCAGGTGCGGACGGAGGGAGACCGTCGCCATCGGCGCGACGCCGTCGCGTTCGTCGCCGTCGAGCCCGTTCGCGTTGAGCACGTGCCGCTCGGCCTCGGCCTTCGTTGCGGGGTAGTGTGTGAGGTAGTGATGGGGATACGGCGTCGACTCATTGACGCCCCGCTCATCGTGCCCGCTGAACGTGACGCTGGGCGAACTCGTGTACACGACCCGCGTCACACCGGCGTCGCGCGCGGCGCGCATCACGCTGTCCGTGCCGATCACGTTGATACGCCGATACTCAGCGAGCGCGCCCCACACGCCCGCCTTCGCCGCGACGTGGAAGACCACGTCACACCCTTCCGCGGCGCGCCGCGCCGTGTCGAAATCGGCGATGTCACCGGCCACGACCGCCGCGCCCGCCTCGCGCAGCCACGCGTAATCCCCGCGCTGCAGCGTCACCACCTCGTCGCCGCGCGCGATGAGCCGCCGGACGATCGCGCCGCCGAGGAAGCCGCCGCCGCCGGTGACCAGTACCTTCATGCCGGTTTGCCCCCGAGCTGTTTCGCGGCCCACTTCGCGAGTTTCTCCCGGCCGATCTTCGCGTTGTGTCGGATGTCGACCGGGAACTGCCCCGAATGATACAGGAAGTGCTCGATGCGACGCGTATCGGCGGTCCGCTCGGCGAAACGCTTGAGGTCGCGATGGATCTCGACGGGGTTGGCCGACGTATCGGTGCGCAGCTCGAAGCAGAGCGCCGCCTGCACGACGCCGTTGCGCTGGACGCCAACCAGGGCCGTGCGCCGCACCGCCGGGTGGGTGTTGAACACCGCCTCGCACGGGATCGTGTACAGGTCGCCGTCCGGCAGCTTCACACGCTGAATCTTGCGCCCGCAGAACCACACGCGGCCGGACTCGTCGAGGTAACCCAGGTCGCCCATGCGGTGCCACACGCCGCCGCCGTGCGCGTCCGTGTCGGCGATCTTCGCGAGGCGCGTCTGGTCCGGGCGGTGGTGGTACGACGCGGTGACCGCCGGGCCGCGCACGACGATCTCGCCGATCTGCCCGTCGTCGACGCACAGGTCGTCGGCCCACGTGTCGATCGCCTCGTCGGTGATGCGGATGACGCGCACGGCCACGTCGCCGACGGGCCGGCCGACGCAAACGCCGCGGCCTTCGTCGGTCTGCGCCGACGTTTCGCCGAGGATCTCGCAGCCCGCGATGCACGCCACGGGCAGCGACTCGGTCGCGCCGTACGGCGTGTGCACGTCGGCGTCGGCGCCGAGCATGCGTTCGGTCCATTGTTTGATCACCGTCGCGGGCACGGGCGCGCCCGCCGAGATCACACGCTTGAGCGACGGCAGCACGGGCGGCGGCACGACCTCGACGTCCGGCGTGTCGATCACGCGGCGCAGCAGCGCCGGCGAACCGAACATGTTGGTCACGCCGAACCGCCGCACCGGTTCGATGATCTCGCGCGGATCAACGGAGCCCGGTCGCGTGAAGTCCATGCGCGGGATCACCGCGGTCATGCCCATCGCCGGGGCGTACAGCGCGAACAGCGGGAACGTGCACAGGTCGACCTCGCCGGGCTGGATATCGAAGTGATCGACCAGCGCGCGGACCTGCGCGTCGAAGTTGCCGTGCGTGTAGACCACGCCCTTCGGGATGCCGGTGGAGCCTGACGTAAAGAGGATCGCGGCGAGGTCGTCGGGCTGGGTGTCGGCGAGGACGGAGGTTTCACACGTCGACTGCCCGAGGAACCGCACCTTGTTCAGCGTCGTGCCGAGCAGGCCGCCGACGGTGATCGACATCTTGACGTACCCGCGCGCCCAGCCGAGCAGGCGTCGGGCGACCTGCGCCTTGGGCACGCCGATGAACGCCTCGGGCTCGGCCTCGGTCAGGCACTTGCCCATGTTCTTGACGCCGATGCCGGGGTCGACGCAGACCATCACCGCGCCGACCTTGAACAGCGCGAACACGAGGGCGAAGAACTCGGCGGAGGGCGGCACGAGCAGCGCGGTGCGCGTGCCGCGCGTGACGCCCATCCGCTGCAGGCCGCGCGCGATCTCATCGGACGCGCGGTCGAGCTCGGCGTAGGTCCACTCGGCGTAGCGCAGGCCGTCGGCGTCGCGCCCGATCGGCACGCGCAGGGCGATCGTGTCCGGCTGCCGCGCGGCCATCGCGGGCAGGTGCGAGGCGATATTGACGGTCGTGTCCGAAACGGCGGTCATGGGGGGAGTGTAGCGGGGCTGACGGGCGATGTCAGAGGCGCGGCGTGTCCGGGCGCTCCGCTCAGCGTTTGGTCTCGCGGTCGAGGAACTCGGACACGAGCGGGATGATCTCTTCGTGCGCGTCTTCGAGGACGTAGTGACCGGCGTCCTTGAAGCGGTGCACCTCGGCGTCGGGCAGCAGCTGCCGCCACTTGTCGAGGAAGTCGGCGTCGAACACGAAGTCCCGCATGCCCCAGCAGAGCAGCGCCGGGCGGTCGGAGAACTGCCCGAGCTGCGCCTCGACCTCCAGCACGCGGTCCCACGCCTCGTCGCCCGGCCCGACGGGGATGTCGCGCACGAACTCGTGCACCGCCACGCGGTGCTCCGGCGTGTCGTACGGCATCAGGTACGCGTTGGCGACGTCTTCGGGCATCGGCCCGCGCGTCACGCAGTTGGTCACCGCGCCCTTGGAGAACAGGTTGAGCTGCCTGACGAGGAACGAGCCGAGCCCGGCGGTGCGCGCCAGGCGGATCTGCCACGGCAGGCGCTTGCCCGCGGGGTGGCGGAACGCGCCGGTGTTGAGCAGCACGAGCCGGGCGATCCGCTCGGGGTAGCGGCACGCGTAGGCCATGCCGATCATGCCGCCCCAGTCGTGCAGCACGAGCGTGATGTCTTCGGTGACGTTGATCTCGCCGAGCAGCGCGTCGAGGTCATCGACACGCTGTTCAAGCGTGTAGCGGTATTCGTCTTTGGCGGGCTTGTCGGACAGGCCCATGCCGATGTGGTCGGGCACGACGCAGCGGTAGCGGTCGGACAGCGCGGACACGAGACGGCGGTAGTAGAACGACCAGGTCGGGTTGCCGTGCAGCATCACGACGTTGGGCGCGGGGATCAGCCCGCCGGGCCCCTCGTCGAGGTAGAACAGGTGGTGCCCGTCGATGTCGACGCTTTTGGGAGTGAATGGATAGTCGGGCAGCTTCATGTTCGTGGCGGCGCCCGGGTGGGCGAACTCGAGGCCGCGGGACGGGACCCGTCGGCCGGCGGGGTACGGATTACCACTTCCAGCCGAGCATCAGGCAGTTGAGGCCGGAGCCGATACCGAGGAACCCGACGTGGTCGCCGGGCTGGAGGTGGCGGCGTTGCTCGGCGAGGGCGGCGGTCAGCGGGAGCGACACGGTGCCGATGTTGCCGAGGTACTGATACGTCGTGAAGTCCTTTTCGGGCGAGATGCCGAGCTCGCGGAGGATGGTGTCGCGGTGGCCGGTGCCGACCTGGTGGCAGATGATCTTGTCGACCTCGTCGCGGGCCCAGCCGAGGTTCTTGAGGAACGCGCCCCAGGTGCGGATGCCCAGCTCGACGCCGTGCTTCAGGACGGCGACCGAGTCGGTGTTCATCACCTGCGTCAGCGCCGCGGGCAGCGCCTCGGACGGCAGCATGTTCGCCAGCGCCGGGGGCAGCTTGTCGCCGGTGCTGACCATCATGTCGCGCACGACCGACGGCACGGTCTGCGGGTCGGTCAGCTGGTCGAACGTGTTCTTGAGCTTGTCCGGCGAGAAGATCATCTTGCCGATCTTGATCGGGCTGAGCGTGATGCCCCAGCGGCACAGGCGGTGGTGCTCCGGCGCGGCCTTGGTCACGCCGCCGAGCAGGCGCCGACGGTGCTCCTTGCTGAACGACCCGTCGGTCAGGACCACGGCCGCGGCGCCGGACCCGCCGGTCAGCGTCGCGAGGCACGTGCTGAACGTCTCCATGGTCGGGTCGTCGAGCAGGCGCTGGATCGTGATCTCGTTGATGTCGCGGGCCGACTCGCACGAAACGACCATACCCGCGCGGATCTGGCCAAGCTCGATGCGGTTGGCGATGTCGATGATGCCGTTGAGCACGCCGAGGCAGGCGTTGGAGATGTCATACACGTGGGCGTCGTCGCGGATGCCTACGGCCGCGGCGACGGCGCACGCGGTGGCGGGCTCGAAGTTCTCGCGGCACACGCCGGTGTAGATCAGCGCCTCGATGTCCTTGGGTTTGAGCCCGGAGCGGTCCAGCGCCTTGCGCGCCGCCGCGGCCGCGCCCTGCGACAGCGAGTAGCCGTCGTCCCACCAGCGCCGCTCGGTGATGCCGGTCAGCGCTTCGAGCTGGCCCGACGACAGGTGCAGCTTCTCGTAAACGGGGGCCAGCCGCTGCTCCAGCTCGGTCGACGTCACGACCACCGGCGGCAGCTCATACCCCAGCGACTCCATGTACACACGCGAATACTTCATCGTCGCTCCGCCCACCCGGAGACTGACATTTGGTTGGGCCACATCGCAAGAAGGTTCAAATTAGAGGCCCGACAGTCTAATCGCAAAGTCCGACATTTGGTAGATGATTCTGCCATCAACGCTCAGATGCCCGTCGGCACGCAGCAGTCTACGCGCATCGTCGACCTCCGTCACGACCGCCTGGACCGTCACGCGCCGGTCGGTCGGCAGGATCTGACCGCGGTACATCCATTCGTGCTTCTCTCCCAAGGCCAGCGATTCAAAGGCGTTACCGCCCCACCGCTGCACCGCCGCGTATTTCATCAGCTGCGCCATCGACTCCAGCCCCAGCGAGCCGGGCCACACCGGGTCCTGGTAGAAGTGAGCCTTGTAGAACCAGTCGCTCGGGTCCACGTCCGCCGTGCCGCGGATGAAGCCCAGGCCGTGCGGCCCGCCGTCCGGCACCCACATCTCCACCCGGTCCACCATCCGCATCATGGCGTCCGGATAAGGCGCGTCGGTCGGATACGCGATCGGCCCCACCGCACGCGCCCGCTCCGCGTCGCTCGGCTCGTAGACGTCAGCGTCGCGGATGCCCACCTGGTTCGCCAACGCCTCCTTCGCGAAGAACCCGAAGTACGTCTTGCCCGTGTACACCGGCCCGGCGTCGCAGTACGTGTCGAACGCGAAGTGCTGGATGATCATCCCGCCCGACTGCGACACGCCCGTGATCGTCACGTCGGTGTACAGCGTGCCGATGTCCGGCGTGACCGCGCGGTGCTGCACGCCGCTGCCGCCGAGATTGCGGAACGACAGGTCCTCGTCGCTCGTCAACGCCGAACCGAGATACGCCGCGAGCCACCCGCACGGCTGCAGCGACACCTCGAGCAGCACCGCGTAAGGCATTCTCAAACCTCTCTCCCCTTGAGGGGAGAGGCCGTGTGAGGGGTGTGAGTGCGGAGGCGGCGCGGCTCGCCCTGATGGGAAGCGCTCGCCGCGGCCGCGCATCTCACCCTCACCCCAGCCCTCTCCCTTGCAGGGAGAGGGCGTTTGCTCGTCCGCCGCGAAGTACCACGCGTCGCGCGGCACATCGTATTCCGCCGTGATCTTCCCGCCCGACTTCAGCACCCACTGCTCACAGCTCTCGATGCGCGTGATGCGATCCAAAAACTTGTACGGCGGCCCCGGCAGTCGCGCGATCACACGCTCGGCGTCGAACACCTTGTACCGATCACCGAACGCCTCCGACGGCTTGCCCACCGCGAACGCGAGAATACTGTCAGAGTCGAACGGAATACCACAATCCGATGTGGCAATTGACCGTTCCCCTCTCCCCCCGGGAGAGGGCGAGGGTGAGGGGAAATCGCCCACTACGCCGCGCTCCCGCCAGATCTGCTCGACGCGCTGCCGCGTCAATCCGCTGAGGCGCACCGACATCGTCTTCATCTGCACGATCGGCCGACCGTCGCCGTACATCAGCGCGTCGGCCAGGACCACCGGCGTGCCGTCGTCCTCGTAGGCCATTGAACGCACCGTCAGCTCGTACGTGACCTTCTTCGTGGTCTCGATCACCTGCCCGCGGCACTTGAGCTGGCTCGGCACGCCGGGGATCGGCTCGTAGACGACTTCGTCCACCTCGCCGACCCACCCGAGCCGTGTCAGCAGGATGCGCAGCGTGTGCAGGCAGCACTCGTACATCAGCGTGCCGGGCATGACGTTGTCGTCGAAGAAGTGGCACGTCAGGAACCAGTCGTCGGGATGGATGTCCGCCTCGCCGACGATGATCCCCCGGCCGAATCGCCCGCCGTACGGATCGAGCTCGACGATGCGGTGCACGAGCGTCATCAGCCCGCTGGGGATCTTCACCGGGTCGCGCAGCGGCAGACCGGCGAACGCATCGCCGAAGCAACCGACGAGGTCGCCGCGCCGCAGCGCATCGACCTGCGCGTCGCTGTACGACTCGGTGGCTCCCTGCGGCGGCAGCGGCGCCAGGTTGATGCGGTCCTCGGGCCGCGGGCCGGGCACGACCTGCTTGTCCATCGTCGTGAGCACGATGCCCTTGCCGGCGTCGAGCTCGCCCTGCGTGAAGAACCCCGCGCACCCGTCACGCATCGTCAGCAGCGACTCGCCGTTGACCGTCGCGTCGAACTCGAAGCGGAACAGGTACGTGTCGCCCTGCCGGAAGAAGTGCAGGATGCGGATGTCGTAGACGATGGTCTCGCCGGGCCCGGGCAGCGGGCGGTGGAACGTGACGATCGCGTCGAGCAGGCGGTACACCGCGTGGCCCTTCGTCTCGAAGTCGATGCCGAGGTAGCCGCTCAAGAACAGGTCGGCCTGCCCGGCTTCGACGGCGATACACGTGGGGATGCGCCCGCCGTCGAGGTACCACGCGCCGTCGACGATGTCGTGCTCGGTGACGACGCGACCGTGCGTCATCGATCGCGGCTCGCCGTCGATTGCGGTGATGCGATGCACGAGCTGCAGCGGCTCATCGGGCAGCCGCACGCGCGACGGGTACGTGTCGGCCTCCGCGAACTCGGGGCCGAGCACCTTCGCGATCGACCCGATCGCGAACTCGAGGCACTGGGCGTAATCGAGCACGCAAGCCGCTTGCGGCTTAGCAACTGGCGCGACCAACTCATCGACTGCTGAGCCGCAAACGGCTTCATCACCCGACGCGATCACCTGCATCTGCCACTGCAGCGTGCGCGTGATCGTCGCGGTGATGTCGTTGTTGAGCGCGACGAACGCCGCCTCCGCCCGCGCGTGCGCCACCTGTGCCGCGGCCAGGCCGTCGATCACGGGCTGCAACGCCATCTCACCTGAGTGCGCCCCAAGCCCGCCACTGCGAGGCGCAGCCGAGACGGGGCGGGATGACACCGACGTCGCACGGGCTCGCGGACGAGCCGGCTCGCTGATGGACCTGCTGTCCCCTGTCTCCTGTCCCCTGTCCCCTCCACGCGGCGCCGGCGGATCAAACGCCTCACCGCCCGCGATCACCGCCACGACCGGGCCCACATCACGCGCCGCCCCGCCGTCGTCATCGCCGTAAAGTTTGCCGAGATCAACCGCGACGCCCTCCGCGATCAGCATCGCCAGCGTACGCAGCACACTCACCGTGCCCCGCTCGTTGCGGACGCACGCCGACCGCGCCGCGTGCGGGCGATCGCCGAGGATCTGCGAGATCATCCGGCTGCACGTCGCGCCGGGCCCCATCTCCACGAACACGCGCACGCCGTCCGCGTACGCCGATTCGATCACCTTGGTGTAGTCGAACGGCTGGACCGCTTGCCCGACGATCGAGTCCGCGATCGAATCGCGCGTGACCTCATACGCACGACCCAGCACGCCGCTGTAAAACCGTACGCCCGCCGCGGGTTTCGTCTCGAACAGGTGCAGATCGCGATACGGCTCGAACACCGGCCGGGCCACGTCGCAGTGCACCGTCGTCACACCCTCCACCGCGTGGAACGCGCAACCCAGATCGCGCACGAGTTGCTGCACGCGGTCGCGCTGGCCGCCGACGACGCACTCGCCCGGCGTGTTGACGATCAGCAGGTACACGTGCTCGCGCCCGGCGATCGCCGCACGCACGACGTCCGCCGAGCGATCAACGACACCGAGCTGCCAGTCGACGGATTCGCCTTCGCGCAACCCCCACGCCGTTCGCACGCTCTCGCACGGCCCGGCCAGGTCACGCGTGAACAGCTTCGAGGCGCAGATGCGCTCGTACATCAGATCGCGCGATCCGCGGGCCCAGCTCCGCGTGGCGAACATGCCCGCGGTCTCGCCGAGCGAGTAGCCGATCACCGCGTCGGGCCTCACGTCGAACCGCGCGATCACGTCGCTGATCAAAGTCCCGGCCCACACCTGCCCGAAGATCACCGCCGGGTGATCCTCCGCGTCGACGTGATCCGTCGACCAGAACCGCGTGTCGGCGAACTGTGACGCGAGGCGATCGTTCTCGGCGTCGAGCCGCGCGACGACGTCCGGCCAGGCCAGCGCCGCCTCGCGCCCCATGCCGACGAAATGACTGCCCGACCCCGGGAACACGAACGCCACCTCGCCCGACGCATCGCCCGCGCACAGCGGCTGCGGGCTGTACCACACGCGGTCGCCGGTGCGCCGCTCGTTGGCGGAGACGGCGCGTTGCGCGTCGGTGATCGCGTCGCGGAGTTGGGCGACGGAGTCGACGACGAGCGCGACGCGCGGCGATTTCGGATTACGGATTACGGATTTCGGATTGCTTTTCCACAAACGCGCGAGTTGCTCGATCGACACGCCGTCGGTGCGGTCGGCGAGCTGGCGCAGCGTGTCGAGTTGGTCGGGTGTCGTGACGAACAGTGCGGCCGGCAGTTCGCCGAGGGGCTGCGTGTCGAGCTTGGCTGGGTTGGCGTCGACGCCTTCGAGCGCGACGATCACGTGGTTGCCATCGACGCTGTCGGCGTGCACGGTCGTGCGGCGTGGGCCGTCGATGCGGTCGCGCAGCCAGTAACGCGGCGAGCCGGTCGAGTCCGCTGGTGGCAGCACGTGGTGGTGCAGGCCGAGCACCGCACGCAACACCGACACCATCGCCGACGCCGCGCCGCAGTCACCGACGCACGGCGTGGCGCTCCAGTCGTGATCGACGACGCGGCTTTGAGTTCCGCGTTCCGCGTTCCGCGCTCCCACTTCCGAGATCAACGCGTAGACCTTGTCACCGTCGCGCACCGCGTCTTCGTGCCGCTTGAGGATGAACGCGACGGCGCCGTCGGCCAGCGTGTGGTCGGGGGACAGGCCCGGCGTGTTGAGCGCGGCGCGGGGGTCGGTGGCGAAGTCGACCGCGCCGACGATGGCCTTGTCGACCTCGCCGCGTTGCAGCGCGCCGACGGCGGCTTCGAGCGCGCGGACGCCGGACGTTTCTTCGCTGGAGATCGTGAAGCTGGGGCCGCCGACGCGGAACGCGCGGGCCACGCGCGAGGCGACGATGCCGCCGAGGTTGCCCATCGTGCGGTCGGCGGTCAGCGGCGGGCCCGCGGCGTCGCGCAGCTGCGCGGCCCACGCGTCGAGCTCCGTGTCGCTGAGGCCGAGGCCGAGTTGTGTGTTCCACATGCGGGCGCGCTCGGCGAGCGTCCAGCGGAAGTGGAAGTTGGTCGTGTTGAGATCGAGGCCGATGCCGATGAACACGCCGGTGTCGAGGCGCGCTTCGACGTGTTCGCCGAGCCCGGCGTCGTCGAGCGCGCCCGCGGCGGCCAACAGCATCAACGCCTGCTGCGGCAGCATGTCGCGCAGCTCGGTCGGCGGGATGCGGAACCGCTTGAGCGGGATATCGACGTGATCGATCGCGTGCCCGCGCACGTCTGCCGCGCCGGGCGCGAGTGCGTCGACGCCCCACCAGTTGCGCGGCGTGCGTGCATCGAACGACTCAGCACCGCCGAGCAGCCGCGCCCGCAGCGACGCGAGGCTGTCCCACGGGCCGACGCGGGCGTCGAGGCCGACCACCGCGATGCGGTGTGATTTCGGATTTTGGATTTCGGATTTCGGATTGTCATCCGCCTCGGACAAAGACGAGGCCTCTGCGCGTGAATCAAATTTGAAATCCGAAATCCGAAATCCGAGATTCTCGGGGAGTTCCTCCAGCAGCACGTGCGCGTTGATGCCGCCGAAGCCGAACGCGCTGACCGCGGCGCGGCGCGGCCGGTCGTCGGCGCGACGTGGCCACGCGCGCGGCGCGGCGAGCACCTCGAACGGGCTGTCGCTCATGTCGATCTTGTCGGGCGACGCCTCGTAGTTCGCCGTCGGCGGCAGCACGCCGTGCTTGAGCGCGAGCAGCGTCTTGATCAGGCCGGCTGATCCCGCGGCGGTGAGCAGATGGCCGACGTTGGATTTCACGGACCCGATGACGCAGCGCGTGCCACGGCGCGCGTCGCCCCACACCGTCGCGAGGCTGTTGAACTCCACCGCGTCGCCGGTCGGCGTGCCGGTGCCGTGGCACTCGATGAGGTCGACGTCGCTCGGCGACCAGCCCGCGGCGGCGTAGGCGTCGCGCATCGCGCGGACCTGGCCCTCCGACGCCGGCTGCATCAGGTTGCCCTCGATGTCGTTGCTCAGGCCGATGCCCGCGATCGTCGCGTAGACGTGGTCGCCGTCGCGCAGCGCGTCGTCCAGCCGCTTGAGCACGACGATGCCGCTGCCCTCGCCGACGACCAGCCCATCGGCCTTGCGATCGAACGGGCTGCACCGCCCCGTCGGGCTCACCGCGCGGAGCTGTGAGAAGCCCATCTGCGTGTACAGCGCGTCGGGGCGTGACAGCCCGCCGGCCAGCATCGCATCGGCGCGACCGGCCAGCAGCTCGTCGCACGCGAACTTCAACGCGTACAGCGACGAGGCGCACGCGGCGTCGAGCGTCCAGCTGCCGCCGCCGAGCCGCAACGCCTTGGCGAGCACGCCGCCGGGCAGGCCGGTGACGTAGCGGTTGAGCGGGTGAGTCGATTTCGGATTGCGGATTGCGGATTGCGGATGTGTCGCGCCGCTTTGGATCTTGCCGAGCAGGCGGGACTCGAATGCCGGTCCGAGCAATTCGTCGGCGAGCGCCGACGACGTGTCCGTCGGCAGCGCGATGTTGCCGATGATCACGCCGACACGCGATCGATCGAGCGCGTCGGTCACGGCGTCGAGCCACGCGGCGCGGCCGGCGTGCAGCACGAGGTGGAACATCGGGTCGAGCTGGCGAACGAGGTCGGCGTCGATGTCGAGGCCCGAGTGATCGAGCGTCACGCCGTCGACGAAGCACATGCGGCGGCTGTTGACCTTGTCGGGCGCGAGCGTCGGGGAGTACGCCTCATCGACCGGCAACGCCCATCGCCCCGCCGGGGGCTCGGTCGCCAGGTCGCGCGCGGCGACGACGTGACGCCACAGCGCGTCCGGCGTGTCCGAGCCGGGGAACACGCCGCCGATGCCGACGATCGCGATGCGCTGCGTGGGATTCATGGGACTGCCTTGCCGCGAGGCGTCGACGGATTACGTGCCGACGCGCTGCGGCAGCTGGTTGCGGGTGAACGCCTCGTTGAGCGACGCGTCGATGACGCACGTGTAGCCTTCGATGCGGCCGACGAGCGAACCGTTGGCGTCGAGCAATTCGATGTCGGCGGTCGCGGCGTGGTCCTTGCGGTCGGTGACACGGATGACGATCCGCATCGGGCCGGTCGTCGGGTAGTCGCGCTGGAACTGACGGTATCGCGCCGCGCCGGTGGGCAGCGAGCCGACGCCGCGTGTTTCCTGCGTCCAGAGGATCATCGACTGGAACGCGCCGTCGAGCACGAGCGGGTCGGCGATCCACGACGCCCGCAGCGGCTGGCGGAGCCATTCGCCGGGCGCGGGCGCGGTGTGGACACGCGTGACGATGCCCGCGGCGCCGCACGCCTCGACGGCGTCGATCGCGTGCAGGTCCGGGCCGTGGAACAGGCGTGCGTCGGCGTAGAGATGATCGGCGTGCGCGTACGCGCCGGTCGGTCGCGCCGCGCTCGACGCGGCCGCGGATTCCAGCGTGTTGCTCAGCACGATCGACGCGCGGGCGTGCAGCACCTGGCCGCCATCGCCGCTGCGCAGTTCGACCGGCACCACGTCCGCCTCGCCGCGCACCTCGGCCGGGCCCGCAAACACGCGCAGCTCCGTGGCCTGCTCCGGCTCGACGATCACGCCCTTGAGCACGCGCAGCTCCGTGGCCTGCTCCGGCTCGACGATCACGCCCTTGAGCACGCGCAGGTCGTCGAAGCCCGCGAAGCCGAGGCCGGGGTTGTCGTGGATCGCCGCGTGCGCCATCCACTCGATCATCAACGCCGTCGGCAGCACCGCCCGGCCGTTCATCACGTGCGACGCCAGCACCGGGCAAGACTCGACGCTCACCTCGCGCCGCAGCGCCACGTGCATCGACGCGGACACCGGCGTGGCGATGGTCTTCTCTTCCGCGCGATCGGCGCCCGATCGCGTCCCCGCGTCCGCACCGCTTGCCTCTTCGACCTCGCGCGGCCCCAGCAGCACCACCTCCACCGGCGACGCCGCCGCGTCGCTCACGTCCGTCGCGATCTCGCGCGTCAGGTACGCCGCGCCCGCCGCCAGCGGGATCACGCTCACGCCCTCCGCGGCGAACACCTTCTTCAGCTCCGGCGTGACCATGCCGCCGTCCCACGGGCCCCAGTTGACGCTCACCACGCGGCAGCCCGGCCGACGCCGCGCCTCGCGCTGCGCCAGCTTGTTGAGCAGCTCGTTCGCCGCCGCGTAGTCCGCCTGACCGCGTCGGCCGAACCGCCCCGTCGAGCTGCCGAACAGCACCATCACGCGCAGGTCGTCCTTCGACGTCGCCGCCAGCAGCGCCCGCAGCCCGTCCACCTTCGTCGACCACACCGACGCGAAGTCGGCCGCGGTCTTGTCTTCGATCAGCTTGTCGGCCAGCACGCCCGCGCCGTGCACGAGGCCGCGGATCGGGCCGTGCTCGTTGCGGATCCCGTCGAGCGTCTTCGCCACCGCCACCGCGTTACGCACGTCGACCGAGCGGTACACCGCCGCACCGCCCGCCGCCTCGATGCGACGCAGCGTCTCGTTGATCTGACGGTTCGCGACGATCGGGCGGAAGCGTTCCTCGACCTTCTTCGGCGTCACCTTGCCGCCGAGGTGCGCGATGATCGCCTTCTTGATCGACGCGTCGTCGTGAGCGTCGGCCAGCCACGCCGGCTCCGGCTTCGGGTCCGGGCTGCGGCCGAGCAACGCCAGCGTCACGCCGTACGTCTCGGCCAGCGCCACCGCCACCTCCGCCGTCACGCCGCGCGCCCCGCCGGTGACGACGATCACGTCGCCCCCGCCGAGTTCGCCCTTCAAATCCGAAATCCGAGATCCGAAATCCGAAATCTTTTCGTCCCGCAGCTCCAGCGCCACCCGTGCGTCCGGCCCGGCGCCCACGCCCACCTCGATCGGCCCCACCGCCAGCATCTCCATCACCACGTGCTCGCCCAACCGCTGCAGGTCCGGCCGACCCGGCGCCGCGTCAATCACCTTGCAGTGCACCTCCGGCCACTCGTGCGAAGCCGTCTTCACCAGACCCGCCAGCCCCGCGCTCGTCACGTCCGCCGCCGGCTCCGCCTGCGCGTTCAGCATGAACGTCCCGTCGAATCGCGTCACGCACGCCAGCAGCGCCGCGCCGTCCTTGCCGCATTCACGCAGCGACGCCCCCACACGCTGCAGCAGCCCGAACGCGTCGGCGACGTACGTCGACGCAGGCTTCGCCGGCGCGAGCAGCACCAGGCCCGCGACCGGCCGCGCGTCGGGGTTCGGCGCGGCGTGATTCAACGCCACCACCTCCGGGTGCAGCCCGCGCGACTTGATCGAAGCACACACGTAATGCGTCAGCTCCGTGCCGTCGTCCGTCACCCACACCGCCGCGCCCTCCGGCAGCTCCACGTGCTCGCGCGCCGCGTGCGGATCGAACGGCGTGGCCACCAGCACCCGCCGATCCAGATCGTCCGCCGTGTACACCCGCGCCGGCTTCGGCGGCTCAACAACCACCTCGACCCGCGTCGGTGAACCTCCCTCCCCGCCGGGGAGGGATCGAGGGAGGGGCTCACGCGATGGCGCACTCGCCTCCGCCGCGTCACCCATAAACTCCACGATCTGCCGCAGCGTCTGCAACCGCCCAAGATCGTCCGGCTTCACCGCCGGCGCGTCCGGCACACGTTCCTGAAACGCCGACAGAATCTCCACACGCTTGATCGAGTCTATGCCGAGGTCCGCGTCGAGCGACATATCGAGTTCGAGCATCTCAACGGGATACCCCGTCTTATCCGCCACCACCGCCAGCAGCGCATCACGGAAGCGCGACACGTCAACCGCACCACCTCCCACCACGCCGGGGAGGGATCGAGGGAGGGGCTCACGCGATGGCGCACTCGCCTGCGTCGCGTCACCCATAAACTCCACAATCTGCCGCAGTGTCTGCAGCCGCCCAAGATCGTCCGGCTTCACAGCCGGCGCATCCGGCGCACGTTCCTGAAACGCCGACAGAATCTCCACACGTTTGATCGAATCAATCCCGAGGTCCGCGTCGAGCGACATATCGAGCTCGAGCATCTCAACGGGGTACCCCGTCTTGTCCGCCACGACCGCCAGCAGCGCGTCACGGAACCGCGACACGTCGACCCCACCACCTCCCTCCCCGCCGGGGAGGGATTGAGGGAGCGGCTCACGCGATGGCGCACTCGCCTCCGCCACCGCTTGCCTCTTCGCATCAGACGCATCCGCCGCCCCCGCCGCCGCGCCCATGAAGTCCACGATCTGACGCAGCGTCTGCAACCGCCCAAGATCGTCCGGCTTCACAGCCGGCGCATCCGGCACCCGCTCCTGAAACGCCGACAGAATCTCCACACGCTTGATCGAGTCTATGCCGAGGTCCGCGTCGAGCGACATATCGAGTTCGAGCATCTCAACGGGATACCCCGTCTTGTCCGCCACGACCGCGAGCAGCGCGTCACGGAACCGCGACACGTCAACCGCACCGCCTCCCACCACGCCGGGGACGGACTGAGGGAGCGGCTCACGCGAAGGCGCACTCGCCTCCGTCACCGCTTGCCTCTTCGCCTCTGCCACCGGGGCGAACGGCGCACCGCCTCCCGCCACGCCGGGGACGGACTGAGGGAGCGGCTCACGCGAAGGCGCACTCGCCTCCGTCACCGCTTGCCTCTTCGCAACCGGCGCGGGCGCCACCGGCATCTGCACCGCCGGCAGCGGCGCGCCACCCAGCAGCGCCTGCTGCTGCGCGATCAGCTGCGCGATCGCGTGCTGCGTCGCCTGCTGACCCTCGAGGTACTGACGGTGCAGTTCCGCGGCCTGCTGCTGCATCTGCTGCAACGCCAGCAACGACTGCTGCGTCGCCGCCAGCGCGTTCGCGGTCAGCGGATTCGATGACGGACGATTCGATGCGGACTGCTGATCCATGGCGGGAGTAGCCTGCGTTGTAGAGTGCGTCGATGCCCCAGCCGCTTGCGGCTTAGCAGCATCAACCTTCGATGCGGTGCGCGGGCGCGGCGGACGCGGCTCGCGCGGCGTGACATAGTTCGCCCCGGTCAGCTTGACGGTCATCCCCGGTTTCTTCTGATCAATCTCGATCGCCGACGCCGGCGTGTCCCACCGCGTCAGATCGACCGCGTAACCCAGTGACGCAAGCCGCGCCAGCAGCAGCGCCAGGTCGTGCTGACCCGACCGCTTGCCGCGCGACGCGTCCAGCGCGATCGCCGTGTGATCCGCGTCGCCGAGGATCGCGCCGACCAACCCCGTCAGCACCGCGCCCGGACCGACCTCGACAAACGTCCGCACACCCGCCGCGTGCATCGCGCGGATCGAGTCGACGAACTTCACCGGGTTGGCGAGCTGCGCCGCGAGGAGTCGTTTCGCTTCGTCGGCATCCGCGGGGTATCGATCGCCTGTGGTGTTCGCGTAGACCTCGCCTCGATTGGGTGAAGTGGTGATTTGGTGATTTGGTGATGTGCCCGCGAGGTCGATATCAGCGAGCGCCGCAGCGAACTTCGTCTCGGCGTCGGCGACGAGCCGCGAGTGAAACGCCGCGGCGACCTCGAGGCGCTTCGCGCGGATGCCCGCGTCGGCCAGCACCGTCGCGGCGCGATCGATCGCGTCCGTCGGCCCCGACAGCACCACCTGCGTCGGCGCGTTGTCGTTCGCAAGCACCACGTCGAGCTTGTGCTGTTCAATGATCTGTCGCAGCTGATCCGCCGAAGCGAACGCCGCGAGCATCGCGCCCGTGTCGCCACCCGCGTTCGCAGCGTCGGCCATCGCCCGGCCGCGCGCCACCGCGAGCCTGTGCAGCGTGCCGGCGTCGATGCGCCCCGCCGCGTGCAGCGCGACCAGCTCGCCGAAGCTGTGACCCGCGAACGCATCGGCCGACACGCCGAACTGTCGCAGCGTGTCCCACGCCCCTGCGCTGACCGCGCCCAACGCCGGCTGAGCCACCGACGTGTCCCGCAACGCCGCGTCCTGCGCCGCCCGCGCCGCGTCATCAAACACCGTAATCGGATAGATGCGATCGCTGAGCCGCTCGCCGTGCCGCGCGCCTGTCGCAGGGCCGTAAGCCGCGTCCGCCGCGCCCAGCGCGTCGAGCGCCGCCGGGAACTGGCACGCCAGGTCACGCAGCATGCCGATGCGCTGCGATCCCTGACCGGGGAACAGCACGCCGAGCTTGCCGGGCGTACCCTCCGCGAAGAACGCGGAGGTATTTCGGATTGCGGATTTCGGATTGCGGATTTGCTCGCGCGCCTTGTCCAGCAGCTTGCCGAGGTCCGTGTCGTCCTTCTCGATGACCAGCACGAGGCGACACTTCGCCTTCGCATCAAACGCCGCGCGGTGTCGGGCCGCTTCGCCACGCAAACGCGGCCAGTCCCACGTCGTGTCGATCCTGTCGAGCTCACCCAGCAGCGCGTCGCGCGTGTCGGCGTGCAGCGGAAGGATCACCGTCCGACCGTCCCACGCCGGCTCGGCCTGCGCGGCCGGCGCTTCCTCCAGCACCGCGTGGAAGTTCGACCCGCCGAACCCGAACGCGCTGAGCGCGGCCCGACGCGGCGCGTCCGTCCCACGCACCCACGGACGCTGCTCCGCGTTGATGTACATCGGCGCGTCGCCCGGCTTCACCACGTCCAGCGGATTGGCGACCTTGATCGTCGGCGGCAGCACCTTATGCCGCAGCGCCATCGCGGCCTTGATCAGACCCGCCACGCCCGCCGCGGCCTTCGTGTGGCCGATCATCGACTTCACCGAACCCACCGCCGCCCACGTCCCGTCGCCCTTCGCCTCGCGGTACACCTCGCTCAGCGCCGTGAGCTCCACCGCGTCGCCCACCTTCGTGCCCGTGCCGTGCGCCTCGATCAGTTCGATCGTGTCCGGCGACACGCCCGCCTCGCGGTACGCCACACGCAGCGCCTTCGCCTGACCCTTCGCGCTCGGCGCGTACACCGCGTTGCCCTTCCCATCGCTGCTCGACCCGATCGAACGCAGCACGCAGTACACCTTGTCGCCGTCGCGCTGCGCGTCGCTCAGCCGCTTGAGCACCACCACGCCCAGGCCCTCGCCGAGGATCGTGCCGTCGCCGTCGCGGTCGAACGGTCGGCTGTTGCCCGTCGGGCTCAGCGCCGGCGTCTTGCTGAAGCACATGTACATGAAGATGTCGTTGAACGTGTCGAGCCCGCCGGTGATCGCCATGTCGCTGCGACCGGCCCACAGCTCCATCGCCGCCATGTGCACCGCGCCCAGCGAACTGGCGCACGCCGCGTCGACCACGCAGTTGGTCCCGCCGGTGTCGAGGCGATTGGCGATCCGCCCCGCCGCGACGTTGCCCAGCAGGCCGGGGAAGCTGTTCTCCTGCCACGGCACGTACCCGTCGGCGATGCGCTGCACGACGTCCTCGGCGGTCTCGCCGTCGACGCCCGCCTCCGCCAGCGCCTTCCGCCAGATCGGATGCCCGAGCCGCGCGCCCAGCGGGATCACCAGTTCCAGCGTGCCGGTCACGCCGAGGATCACGCTGCACCGGTCGCGGTCGAACGCCCGCCCGTCGGTCGCCTCGCGCGACGTCGCGTACCCCGCGTCCCGCAGCGCGTCGCGCGCCACCAGCATGCCCAGCAGCTGCGTCGTGTCCGTCGCCTCGATGTTCACCGGCCCGACGCCGAACTCCATCGGGTTGAAGTCCACCGGATCGATGAACCCGCCCCGCTTCGCGTACGTCATGTCCGGCGTCGACTTGTCCGCATCAAAATACGCCGCCGGGTCCCAGTGCGACTCCGGAATCTCCGTGATCGCATCGACCCCCCGCCGGATGTTCGACCAGAACGCCTCCAGCGAATCGGCCTTCGGAAAACGACAGCCGATGCCGACGATCGCCAGCGGTTCACGGGACGGGTTGTTGGGTTCGTTGCTCAATTGTCTTCCGCCCAACCTTTCAGGAACCAATCACGCAGCCACTGACCAAAGTTTGATGCGATCTTTCCTTCGTGGCGCGAGTGCAATTCAAAACAGATAATCGGCATTTCACCGTTCGGATCGGGACGACGAATATCGAAGCAGTAAGGCGCATCGTGGTCCGGTTGCACAACGCGAAGGTAGTCAGGCAAGTCATAGTCCTCGCGAAAGACTTCGGTCTGGGTCGTCAACCACTCCATACCTGCCGCGACTGAATCGGCGATGCTGATCTCTCCGTACTTCAAGAGAAACTCGCGATACGACGGCGGCAGCTTCGCGCCAAATCCTCTCTCAAATTCATCGACGTCCTCTGGCGATTGCGCGCCGGCTACCCAGACATCATGTCCGTTGGCCTTCGCGCGCGAGATGAGTTCGTCAACGTCTTGCATGATCAATCCATCACTCGTTGCAGATCATCTGCGTTCTTCGGCTCAATCCGCGTCACGTCACCGTCCAACCTCACGCCCTGCGACCTTAGCGCGTTGATGCGGGTTTGTACCGCAGCGCCATGCAGCAGGTTCCACGCGACCGTGCCGATGGTGCGGTGTTCGGGTTTGGCGAGGAAGGTGTCGGCGGTCCATTCGTTGAAGGCGCCCATGGCCGGGCCGCACCAGACCTGGTAGTCGATGCGGCGGTCGGGGTCGCCGGCGTTGGCCCAGCGGCTCGACAGGCCGAGGTACCAGCGGAACGTCAGGGCCATCTTGTGCTTCGGGTCGCTGTCGGCCTTCGCGACCTGCGCGGGGTCGTACTTGCCGAAGTATTCGGCGGTGAGTCGCCAGATCTCGTCGAGCGGGGCGCGGAAGACGGTCTTCTCCAGCGAAGCGCGCTCCGTGGCGGGGATGGCGTCGAGCGAGTCGTGGGCGCGGTAGAGCTCGAACAGCTTCCCGGCCCGCATGGCGAACATCGTGCCGCGCTTGAGCACCTGCAGCTTCACGCCCATCTCGAACATGTCCGCGGCGGGCGCCATGGTCACGTCGGCCTGCTCGGTCTCGGCGAGCATCTGGCGGACGCCGTCCGACGAGCCGGACTCCACGCACGCCTGGTTGACGGTGCCGGTGACGATGTAGGACGCGCCCATGGCGAACGCCGCGGCGGCGGACGACGGCGTGGCGATGCCCCCCGCCGCGCCCACACGCAGCGGCACGCCGTAGCGGTGCTCCCGCTGCATGCGATCCCGCAGGGCGAGCATCGTGGGGATCAGCGTGATCGCGGGACGGTTGTCGGTGTGCCCGCCGGAGTCGGCCTCGGCGGTCAGGTCCTGCGCCATCGGGATCCGCTGCGACAGCTCCGCCTGCTCGGGCGTGATGTGCCCCGCGGCGACGAGGTCGTCGACCATCTTCTGCGGCGGCGGGCTGAACCAGCGCGTAGCGACCTCGATGCGCGACGCCTTGGCGATCACGCGGTTGGGCGTCACGACGTTGCCCTCGTCGTCGACGTAGATGCCGTGCAGCCGGTAGCGCACGACGGCGGGCGTGAGGCCGAGGTACGCGGACGCCTCGACGAGGTGCACGCCGCGGGCGATGTACAGGTCGACCACGGCCTGCTCGTGCGCCGGCTCGTTGGGGCTGTGGATCAGGTTGAACGCGTAGGGCCCGCCGTGCGCGGACTGCGTGTCGAGCGCCGTCTGGATGCGATCGATCGCGGCGCTGATCACGTCGACCGACTGCCCGGCGGCTCCGTACGCGCCGAGGCACCCGGCCCGCGCCGCGGCGATGACCGTCTCGACGGACGCGATCCCGTTGGCCATCGCGCCGGTCATGTAGGCGAAGCGCGTGCCGTAGTCGTCGCAGAAGCTGCGGTCGCCGAGCTGCGACGGATGCAGCGCCGGGGCGTAGCCGAGCACGGGTAGCGTGTCGGCGTCCGCGGCGTCATTACCGCTCGGCACGTCGCCGAGCGTGACGGTCCCGCACGTGACAACCGCAGGCCGGCCCTCGACTTCGACAAAGCCCACGGGCCGCGACAGATCACCGAGCGCCGCGGCGATGCCGGCGGGCTCGGCGCGCGGGGCGTCGGGTCCGTCGACGGGCCCAGCCCACCGACCGATAGACGCCGCGCCACGCCCCGTCGCGCGGACCGCGTCGGGCCGTTCGCTGACCTTCGCCTGCATCGTCACCGCAATCACCTCTCGACGGGAACATCGGCGGGGCCTGTACCACCCGCTATCACGCCTTGTCGAACGCTGTCGAACCCTTCTATTTTTGTGAATTACGGGTGCCCGTCAAGCGCCGATAAAAGCACCCGGAGGTGACGAGAAGCGGCCGCGCGCGGCGCGTGCGACCGAAACGACGACGCCCCAGCGAGCTAAGCGAATCGGGTCGACCGGTCCGCCGGGTCGCGATCACTCGCCGACCTTCGCGCCCTTGAGGATGTCGACGGCCACGTCGTTGGACTGCGCGGGCCCGGGCGTGCTTCGGCCCTGCTCGACGATCTGCTGGAGAACCTGCAGGAGGCGCTGGACCTCGTCGTGGTCCTCGGCCTGGAGGTTCTGTTCCTCGCCGAGGTCCTTGTCCATGCGGTAGAGCTGGATGTCGGGCCAGCCCTTCTTGCGAGCGGCGGCGTCGGAGGGGTCGGACCACCCGCCGGAGCCGGGCGTGAGGATGAGCTTCCACGGGCCCTGCCGGATGGCGAACTTGCCGGAGATGGAATGATGGACGATCGCGGGTCGGTCGGCGGGGATCGGCTTGCCGGACAGCGCGGGCAGGAAGCTGACGCTGTCTTCGGCGGCGTTGGGCGGGTAGGTGGCGCCGGTGATCTCGGCGGCGGTGGCCATGAGGTCGGTGTGGCAGATGGTCTGCTCGCAGGTGGAGCCGGGCTTCACGCCGCCGCCGGGCCAGCGGACGAAGAACGCGACGCGGTGTCCGCCGTCCCAGATGTCGGCCTTGGAGCCGCGCATGTCGGCGCTGGGGTAGTGGCCCGCGGCGTTGAGCGTTTTGAAGTTCGCGGCCTTCGAGCAGCCGTTATCGGAGGTGAAGATGACGAGCGTATTGTCGGTCAGGCCGTTGGCGTCGAGGGCGCCGAGGACCTGGCCGGTGGACCAGTCGGTCTGCATGACGAAGTCGGCGTAGGGGCTGATGCCGCTCTTGCCCTGCCACTGCGGCGCCGGGTCGATCGGCGTGTGGGGCGCGCTCCAGGGGATGTACAGGAAGAACGGCTTGCCGGCCTTGGCTTCGGCGGCGTGCTCATTGATGTACGACACGGCCTTCTTCGTCAGCAACGGCAGCATCTCGATCGTCGGCAGGTCCTTGATGATGCGGTCGTTCTCGACGAGCCAGCGCATCTCGCGGGCGTGGTGGAAGCCGAAGAAGTAGTCGAACCCGCGGGTGACCGGGCCGTCGGGGATCATCGTGCCGACCCTCACCCCGGCGTTGCCGCCTTCCCTCTTGCCCTTCTTCTTCTGCACGGGCGAATCGTCGCCGTCTTCGCCGTTGGGGGCGACGCCCGCGGCCTTGGCGCCGTCGGGATTGACGTAGTTGTAGTTCAGGTGCCACTTGCCGATGATCGCCGTGTTGTAGCCCTGCTGGCGGAGCATGGAGGCGACGGTGAGCCGGTCGGCGGCGATGAGCGGATCGGCGTGGCCCGTCACGACGCCGTGCTGCAGGCGCGAGCGCCACGCGTAGCGTCCGGTCATGATGCCGTAGCGTGTGGGCGTGCAGACCGACGAGCCGGAGTGGGCGTCGGTGAAGGTCATGCTCTGCGAGGCGAGCTTGTCGATGCAGGGCGTGGCGATCTTGCCGCGCGACGTGTTGAGGCAGTGCACGTCGCCGTAGCCCAGGTCGTCGCAGAGGATGTAGACGATGTTCGGCTTCGACGCCGCCTCGGCGCGGACCGCGCCGTGCGCGAACACCAGGCACACCAGCAACATCAGGGCCCGTGCTACGCCGACTCGACCGAAGATCGCCATGTCATCAAACTCCTTGAATCATTGCGCGTCGAACCAGTTCCGCCAGAACAACTCGATCAAGTCGTGGTCTGTCTTTGAAACGTTGGAATTCATGATGTATTGCTCAAAGTCCGGCTTGTACCGGATGTGGCCATCGATGTATGCCACATTGTACCCCGTCAGGTAGCTGTGTCCGAAGATGCCCTCGCCGACGCCCTCGCTGCCGGGCGCGTCCTTGATGTGATCGGTCCAGTGGTCGGCCATGATCGCGAGGTTGCCCGGGTCGCTGGCCCGGAAGCGTCGGCCCTTGCTGCCGTCGATGCCGCGCGTGTAAGACGCGCGGTAGTGATACGAGCACTTGATGAGACCGGTCGGCATCACCGCCTGCTGCGCTTCGGGCCAGCCGCCCTGCCCGGGCAGCATGTCTGAAAGTTCGCCGTAGCCGAACCCCGGGAACGACCATTCCGGGCAATACAGCACACGCGGCTCGGAGATGTAGCCCTCGCTGATCAGCAGGCCGGCGCCGCGATACTTCGCCTTGTTGGGGTTCTGGATCTTCTGAGCCACGGCCCAGACGCCGCCGCCGAACGACGTGTCGGGGTCCGGCGTGTGCGGCATGAACGACCCGAAATGATCGCAGCTGTAGCTCATCGCCGCGATGCTGATCTGGTGCTGCTGCGCCTGGCACACCGCCAACTTCGCCGTGGCGCGCGCCCGCTTCGCCGAGGGCAGAATGATCGCCAGCAGCAGGATGATGATGCTCATCACCACCAGCAGTTCGACGATCGTGAAGGCGCAACGATAGCGCGGTCCCGACTGAGACATCGCGGTCTCTCCTTTGTCGTCCCCGGATTCAGTGCGCGCTACTCGGCCTCGATCAGAATCCGCATCTGGTCGACGAGGTAGCCCTGTAGTTCGAGTTCCATGGTCTTGCGATCTTCGCTGATCACGACGTTGTCGCCCGGATCGAGTCCGAAGCGGGGGTCGATTCGTGCGGGGTATTTCGTCTGCGGTGAGCCGAAGAGTTGATCGCTGTCGTTCAGCTGATCGCGTGTCGCGATGACGCCGACGATCGGGCGGGGGAACGTGACGGTCGCGTGGGTCAGTCGCTTGTCGCGGCCCGGTCGATCGAGGTGCAGCAGGTACGCGTCGTACCGCGCGCCACGGGGTTTGATCCCTTTCTTGCGCGACGTTTCGACGTTGTGCCGACCGGGACCGAAGAACGTTACGCTGATCGTCTCATCGGGCTCGACGCCGGTGCGTTCGCGGAAAAGCAGCATCTCGCTCGAGTTCAGCGCGTCCATGGCGCTGGTCACCGGGGGCGCGGCCAGCAGGCGGGCCTCGCCGCTGAGCTTCGGCGTGTCGGCGTCGCTCGGCCAGAGGTAGCGGTCCGGCGCGAACGCGACGTCGGCCAGGCGGTCGGTCGAGCCGGCGCTGCTGACGGCCTGACCGGCGTTCAGCGAGCGCCGCGCGAACACCACGCCGTCACGCGTGATCGCCTGCGCCTCGACGTGGCCCTTCAGCACGTGCACCTCGGTTTGCCCGTCGTCGGACACGTGTACGACGAAACGCGTGCCGAGGTCGACGACCTTCATCTCCGGCGTGGTGACCGTAAAGCCCTTCGCGCCCGGCGGCACCTGCGCCAGCAGCGTCCCGCGGTCGAGGCGACAGGCGTTGGGGCCCGTGATGTTGAACACCGCCGGCCCGGCCACCGTGACCGACGCTCCGCGGTCCATCTGCAGTTCCGTGTAACCGAGATTCAGCGTGCGCGCCCCGGCGTCGAGGCGGGCGCCGAGGCCGATCAGCGACGAGGCGCTGTCGTCGGACCACACGGCCTGCGTCTGCGCGACGACCGTCCCGACGGGCTCGCCGGTGGGCTGATAGACGACGGGGCCGGCGCCGTCGTGCGGCCCGCGGTCGGACAGCATCAGCGTCGCGGCGACGCCGGCAACGATCAAAAGAACGGCGGCCGCGGCGTAGCGAGTCACATCGCTGCTACGTCCGCGACCGCCGCGGGCACGTCGAAGTTCAACCGCGTCGACCGACGGCATCGCCAGCGACGCCGGAGTGTCGTCGCTGGTCGCCCGGGTGGCGGCGTCCTTGATCGCCAGCGCCTTCATCGCGCCGGCGCCGACGCACATCGCGACGTACAACTGCCGCGCCGCGGGGTCGGTGGTCAGCAGGTCGCTCAGCTCGGCGACCTCGGCTTCGTCGGCCTCGCCGTCGAGGTAGCGGCCGATGCGCGTGGCCAGGTCGTCGGGCGCGTCGTCGCGCGGGTCGTCGTCGTGAGTGTCGTCGAGGTGATCAGGCACCGGCTGCGCCCTCCTCGACGGTGTGGCGGCGGATGCACTCGGCCAGCGTCTTGCGGATGCGGATCAGGGCGCGGTAGACGCTGTCGGCCCGGCGCTGCAGCGCGTCGGCGACCGCCCCGCTGCTCATGCCCTGGATGTATCGCAGCTCGACCATCTTGCGGGCGTTGGGCGTCAGGTGCTCCATGCACTTCCGCAGCGTGTCGACGACCGCGCCGCCGGGCGTGGTGTCGTACGATTCCCACTCGGCGTTGAGCAGTTCCATCGCGTCGGTGTTGATGACCAGGCGCTGCCGGCCGCGCTTGCGCACGAGGTTCAGCGCCTCGTATCGGGCGGCGTTGCGGACCCAGCCCGGAAGGTGCTCGTCGTCTTCGATCTCGGCGTGCTTGTGCAGGGCCAGGACGGTGAGGTTCTGGAACACGTCGTCGGCCAGGTGCTCGTCGCCCACGACGCCGCGGATGTACGCCAGCACCATCGGCTGTTCCTTGAGCAGCCACCGCACCACGCTGTCCTGATCCATGCTCATGCCTGAAGCTCCCGGGCGTTGGCCCGTCACCCTTCAATCGTCGCGCCGACGACGAATCAGGACACGCGTCCCGAAAAAGAGGGTTCGAAACGTCAGGGTAACCGATGGCTGCCCCCTCACCCCGGGCCTCTGGCGGCGGGCGCGCGAGGGGCGCGACGAAAAGTCGGTATTGGGAAATGCAAATCCGGGTATCACTGGGCCGCCACCTTCGTACAATCAGTAGCGTCGGAGGAAGGCACGCTTGTCTCCGGCCGCACGATTTGCCGTTCACGTCCGGCCGGGGCCACCACGTTCAACCTTCGATGGGATCCGGGCACGACCGCTCCCACTCTTACATGCGGAGATCGGGTATGAGGGCCAAGGCACGGGCGTTCACCCTAGTTGAGCTGCTGGTGGTCATTGCGATCATCGTTCTGCTGCTGTCGATCATGTTGCCGGCGATGTGTCAGGCGACGGAGATGACGCACCGGGCGGCGTGCCTGGGGAACCTGCGTCAGATCAGCCTCGCGGCGACGGCGTACACCATCGACAACCAGGGCGTGTACATCATCTGCCGCGGGCGTGAGGTGATGAAGTGCTTCAACGCCGCGAACATGAAGGTGCACCGCAACCGCGACGACGACAAGTACGTCGACTGGGCGGCGCAGTGGTACAGCTACGGCCTGGTGCAGGAGCCTTGGGGCGACATCGGCCAGGGCCGCCAGGGCTACCAGCCGACCAACACGTGGAACTGCCCTTCGCGTAATTACAAGGCGCAATGGGAGTCGGCGTTTCCGCAGATGGTCGTGGCGTATCAGTACATGGGCGGCATCGAATACTGGCGGAACCCGTTCAAGGGCAACTGGCGCGGGCCGACGGACAGGTACTCGGCCAGCCCGGTGCGCGTGGGCACGTCGAAGAGCGACTGGATGCTGGTGAGCGATATCCAGGCGATCGTTGGCGGCAAGTGGCGTAACACGGACCGCAAGGCCGCGTACGGCGACCTGCCGAATCACAAGGCCGAGTGCAACTCCAAGGCGTGGGCGGCCGGCGGCAACCAGGCATACGTCGACGGCTCGGCGGAGTGGGTCAACTTCAACCAGATGCTGTTCATCCACTCGTGGTCGTCCGGGCGAACCAACGGCTCGTTCGCACGCGGCTACTTCTTCTGGCAGAAGGACCTCAACGGCTGGGACCCGGTCGCCGACGGCGACGACGACGCGTTCGGCTCGTACTGGGAACGCGACGACTGGTACTGATCCGCGCCGCCCCACCCAACCTGAACACGCCATCACAAGCCCAAGGGTTTTCGACCCGCGGGCTTTTTTTGTGGTCGCGCATTCCGCGATTCCAAAAAAATATCTTGCAACGTTGTTCAGATCAGCGGACGCTTGGCCATTTAGAAGCAATCCGGGGGTGGACGCGCGGTCGCGCGACCCGGACAGGTGGCACGCATGAGAGACGACACGAAACAGTTCATCACCGATCTCGTCGCGGTTCAGCCGAGGCTTCAGGCGATGCTGATGTCGCTGCTGGCGAACTTTAACGCGATGGAGGAAGTGCTTCAGGAGACGAACACGGCGTTGTGGGAGAACCGCGGCGAGTTCGAGCCGGGCACCAACTTCGGGGCGTGGGCGTGCAAGGTGGCTTACTACCAGGTGCTGACGTATCGCAAGAAGGCGAAGCGTGAGCGGCTGCGGTTCAACGATCAATTGCTGGCGGACCTGGCGAGCGTGTCGACGCGGCGTACGGAGGAGTACGACCGTCGCAGCGCGGCGCTGCGGCACTGCGTGGACGAGCTGCCGGCCGAGCGGCGCGAGCTGATCGAGCGGCGCTACGCGGACAACGACACGCCGGCCGCGCTGGCCGAGTCGCTCGGTCGGCCGGTGGATTCGATGTACACGACGCTGTACCGGCTGCGTCTGGCGCTGGCCGAGTGCGTGCGTCGCAAGCTGGAGGCGGACCCCGCGTGAGCCGTGACGCCGAACATCCCGAGCTGGCCGCGCTGCTCAAGCGGCTGTGCGACGGCGAGCTGAGCGACGCGGAGTTCGCGCGGCTCGACGAGCTGATGAGCGGCAACGCGGCGGCGCAGGAGCTGTACGTCGACATCGTCACGACGCACCAGATGCTCGCGGCGATGACCAACGCGACGTCCGGGCCGATCCCGCTGGAGGCGGCCGAGGCGATCCGCGAGACGACCGAGGACCCGTTTGATTTGCGTGCCCACGGAGGTCGCGGTGGTAGCGTTTATCGCTACGCCGCGGCCGCCGTTTTTCTTCTTTGCGCCGGTCTGGCGGTGTACGGCCTGTCCAGGCCGCAGCGCCCCAGCGGCGACCCGCTGGCGTACACCCACGCCGGCGGCGACGCGGACGTGTCGGTCGCGACGTTCACTGAGGCGATGCAGGCGGAGTGGGCCGACGACTCGGCGCCCGACCCCGGCGCGGCGCTGACACGCGGCGCGCTTCGGCTGAAGTCCGGCGCGGCGGAGGTGATGATGGCGTCGACGGCGTCGGTGACGCTGGTCGGCGCGGTCGACGTCGAGATCGTCGGGCCGAACCGCTGCCGGCTGAATCGCGGGCGGCTGGTCGCGGCGGTCCCGCCTCTGGCCCACGGCTTCACCGTCGAGACGCCGTCGCACGAGGTGGTGGACCTCGGCACGCGTTTCGCCGTGACGGTCGACGCCGCGGGCGAGACGCGGGTGCACGTGGCGCAGGGCCGGGTGACGGTCAAGCCGCTCGGCGGCGACGACGCGTCGGTGGTGACGCTGACAAAGGGCCAGGCGGTGCGGGCCTCCGCCGACGCGCCGACGCCGCAGGCGATCGCCTTCGACCCCGGCGCGCAGCTGCCGCGCGAGACGCGTGTGACGCACGGCGGGCGCATCGTCGAGGCCGACCCGCCGATGCTGCTGATCGACGCGACGGACCACGCGGTCGACTCCGTGGTCAGCAACGCCACGGAGCTGGACGACGCGCTGCTGGTGGTCGTCGAGCGCGCCAAGGCGCGGCTGGCGAACGATCTGCCGGTGACGTTCACCGAGCCCGGCGAACACACGCGGTTCGTCAAGGGCGACGCGGTGATCCCCGCCGGCACGTCGTTCCGCTGCTACTACGTGCAGTTCGACCCGATCGACGGCGACCTCGGTGCGTCGCGCGTGTCGTTCACCGGGACGCTGCGGTTCCGCGATCCGGTGCTCGGCGTGATCGCCGACGACACGAACTTCGCCGCGTCGAGCCCGCGGCTGAAACGCGAAGACATGACCTACCCCGGCGCGCGGGCACAGTACCTGGCGCTGGAGGGGCAGGAGACCCGTGGTGTCGGCCGCAACGAACCGGCCGACGTGGTGACGCTCAGCCCGGACCGCCGCACGCTGACGCTGAAGCTCGGCGTGGTCCAGGCCGCGGATCGGCTCCGCGTGATCACCGCCGCCAGGCCGCCGGAGAACTAGACCCCTTCCCGAAGGACGACTCCCACGACCCGCCTCACAGGAGGAACGCATGTATTGCGCCTACGCCACGCCCCGATCGCCCCGCACCGCCCGCCGCGGTTTCACCGTCGTCGAGCTGATGGTCGTCTGCGCGATCATCGCGCTGCTCGTGGCGATGGTGATGCCCAGCTACGCCCGCACGCGTGAGCTGAGCCGCCGCGCCCTCTGCGCCGCCAACCAGCACCAGATCCACCTCGGCATGGTCGGCTACGCCTTCGACAACAACCGCGAGTTCCAGACCAACATCTGGAACACCAGCGGCTCGGCGCCGTGGGACATCGAGCTCGAGCACATCACCTGGCTGACGCAGAAGAACTACAAGTACCTCAAGGACAACAGCAACGGCGACGACATCCTCAGCTGCCCCAACCGGCCGGACTGGGACTGGCGGCTGCCGGGCAACGCGTTCGGCCAGAAGCAGCAGATGGTCCGCCGCGGCTACTTCTTCATGTGGGGCCACCGCAACAAGAACAACGCCGCGTGGACCGTCGGCGGACCGTTCGGCTCCGAGCGCCAGAACATCAACAAGGGCAAGGTCGGCCGGTGGTACTCGCCGCACCGCATGTCCGACGACAGCACGCTGACGTTCACCGCGGACATCCTCGAGTCCGGCACGCTCTGGCCGCCCGTCACGTCCGCGTCGCACGGGCAGTTCGGGCCGGTCGACACGCAGGACGTGACCGTCGGCGTGCTGAACCCCGACCTGCAGACGGCCGGGTCGATGGTCGGCGCGCTCGACGGGTCGGTCGCGTGGAAGACCATCGGCGAGATGGACAACCAGTACTTCAGCCAGGCCAAGGGCGAGCGTCGCGGGTGGTGGTGAACCGCCGCCGCGACCGCCTACACAAAGGAACCCCCATGGGTACGCACACCAGAGTCACGCGTGGATTCACGATCATCGAACTGCTCGTCGTCTGCTCGATCATCACCCTGCTGCTCGCGATCCTGCTGCCTTCGATCCAGCGGGCGCAGGCCGTAGCGGAGGACGCCAAGTGCCGCGCGCAGCTGCGGCAGTTCCACAGCGCGATGACCGCCTACGCCGGGGACAACTTCACCGTGCTGCCCGGATCGCTGGAGTGGGTGCGCGGCGCGCAGTACTCGTTCGGCCCCAGCTGGTGGGAGCACACCAACCGTCAGAACATCACCGAGGGACTGATCTACAACTACGTCGGCAGGCAGGACGACGTGTACCTCTGCCCGACCTTCCGCGGCGTCTATAACACGACCGGGCGGTACAAGAACCGCGTCCCGCTGACCGGCTACTCGATGAACGGCTTCTTCCACGGCTACGGCCCGTGGCTCAACGTGCCGCCGATGAACCGCATGAGCCGCATCGCCGCCCCGTCGCGCCTCATGCTCATCGGCGAGGACGCCCCGTGGCCCATCCCGAACATCACCCACTACGCGTTGAACGACTGCAACCTCGCCGTCGGCCAGTACAGGAACCCCGCCCACCTCGTCGACTCGCTCGGGTCGATCCACTTCTGGCAGAACGGCGACCCGAACCGGGGCGTGGCCGACATGGCTTTCGTCGACGGACACGTCGACTCGGCGCCGCCCTCCCAGAGCAAAGAGGTCGCCTGGCCCGACGACTACAAGTAGTGCCCCAGCCCGACGACCCCCAACGGGGCGCTTCGGCCGGTCGGTTCCCCTAAGCTGTTGCCGACCGGACCGAGGCGTCCACTATTGCCCCACCGACGCGAGACCACCATGAAGCCGACCACCCACCGTGTGCTGTTGCTCGTCACCGCCCTGCTCGTCGTGAGCGTCGCCGTCGTCGCGCCCGTGCGCGCCACCGACAAGAAGCTCAACGTGCTGTTCATCGCCGCCGACGACATGAACACGGACATCGGCTGCTACGGCGTTCGGCTGGTCAAGACGCCGAACCTCGACCGCCTCGCGGCGCGGGGCGTCCGCTTCGACGCCGCGTACTGCCAGCAGCCGCTGTGCGGGCCGAGCCGCGCGTCGCTGATGACCGGCAGGTACCCCGACTCCATCGACATGCACACGCTCAACAACGAGCTGCGCAAGAAGAACCCCGACGTGGTGACCATCGGCCAGATGTTCCGCAACAACGGCTACTACTCGGCGCGCTGCGGCAAGATCTTCCACTACAACAACCCCGGCCAGATCGGCACCGACGGCAACGACGACCCCGCCACGTGGGACGAGCGATTCAACCCCTCGGGCATCGACCACAAGCAGGAAGACAAGATCACGCGCTACGGCCCGCAGAAGGGCGGGCTCGGCATCTCGATGGCGTGGTGGGACCCCGAGAGCGAAGACGAGGACCACACCGACGGCCTGGTCGCCAAACAGATCGTCGAGCTGATCGACAAGCACAAGGACAAGCCGTTCTTCATCGCCGCGGGCTTCTTCAACCCGCACTGCCCCTACGTCGCGCCGCGGAAGTACTTCGACCTGTACAGCATGAAGGACATCACGATGCAGGACCTCGAGTCCGCCAAGGCCGACCTCGAGGACGTGCCGCCGATGGCCGTTCAGCGCGACACGAAGAACTGGCCGTACTACTTCAAGGACGTCACCGTCGACCAGGCCCGCCAGTGCAAGCTCGCGTACTACGCCTGCATCTCCTTCGTCGACGCCCAGGTCGGCAAGCTGCTCGACGCGCTCGACCGCAACGGGCTGACCGACAACACGCTGATCGTGTTCTGGTCCGACCACGGCTACTTCATCGGTGAGAAGGGCCTGTGGTACAAGCGCAAGGCCTTCGAGCGCGCGGCGCGCATGCCGATGATCATCGCCGGGCCCGGCGTGTCGACCGGCGTGTGCGAACGCCCCGTCGAGCTCATCGACCTGTTCCCCACCCTCGCCGACTACTGCGGACTCCAGCCGCCGAAGGACCTCGACGGCGCCTCGCTGCGTCCGCTGCTGACCGACCCCGCCGCCAGGTGGGACAGGCCCGCCGTCACGCAGGTCTTCCACGCTCCCAACGCGTGCGGCTACTCCATCCGCAATCAGCGCTGGCGCTACACCGAGTGGAACCGCGGCGACGCCGGCCGCGAGCTGTACGACCACGACAACGACCCCGACGAGGTGCACAACCTCGCCAACGACCCACACTACAAGCAGACGGTCGATGAACTGTCGAGCCAGCTTCAGCCGTACATGCACTGGCCGAAGAAGTGACGCCGTGACCCGCCGCGATCGCTACGAGCGCTTGCGCGCGACGACGTGAAAGATCTGCCAGTGCTTGGGCTTGCGTAGTTCCGGGGCGTCGTCGCGCTCCTCCTCGCGGAACATCTCGATGTCGAACCCCGACAGCAGCCGCTCGACCTCGTGGCGCGACTGATGCGATCGGCCCGGCAGCGACGCCCAGTCGTCACGGTCCCCGAAGAACTGCCCCGCGAACCGCCCGCCCGGTCGAACCGCCGCGACGATCCGCGTCCAGAAGTCCGCGAAGTGCCGCGGCTCGACGAACGGCAGCGCGAAGCTCGCGTTGACCAGGTCGCACACCGGGATCGCCATCTCCGCGAAGTCGACCACGACGGACTCCAGCCGATCCTTCGCCGACTCCGGCACGCGTGGCCAGAGGTGCGTGAACGCCTCGGGGTGCCCGTCCGTCGCCACCACCCGCCAGCCGCGCTTCAGCAGTTCCAGCGTGTCGCGCCCCTCGCCGGCCGCGACGTCGACCGCCAATCCCTCGGCGACCCCTTCGCGCCCGAACGCGTCGAGCGCGACCAGCAGCGTTTCGCGTGGCTCCTTGCCGAGCACCGCGCCGAAGTAGCCCGGCCAGTCCTCGACCTCCGAGTAGTCCTGCGCCCGCATCGGGGCGTCGTTCGATCCGTGGGTTGGCTCGGGCATGGCTGCTCCGCCGCGTGAAGGGTTCATCGCTCGCGACAGGATACCCGCGTCGTCCGTCGGCTGCTGCGTGCGCGGGCCGATTGGCACCCCGGCGTCGGCGCGCATACCGTGACGTCGCCGGCGTCGATCGGCGCCGCGCCGCTTGGGTCAACCCCGGCCAGCCGGTACCATCGTCACCCGGCACGCACAGCGTGACACTCTTCCGCCCGTGGGCAACGGCGGCGTTCAACAGACTACTTCTCGCGAGGCAACCCCATGCGCTACCTGTTGTCGATGCTCACCGTCGCGCTGATCGCCGGCGTCCTGATCGCCCGGCCGGCCATCGCCGCGGACCGCCCCAACATCATCTTCTTCCTGGCCGACGACCAGCGGTTCGACACCATGGGCTGCGCCGGTCACCCGGTGGCGGTGACGCCGACGCTCGACGGGCTGGCGAAGGAAGGCGTGCGTTTCACGAACATGTTCGTCACGACGCCGATCTGCGCCGCGAGCCGCGCGACGCTGTTCACGGGGCTGGTCGAGCGGACGCACGGGTACACGTTCGGCAAGCCGCCGATCTCGGAGTTCCACGCCGCCAACAGCTACCCGATGCTGCTGAAGAACGCCGGTTACCGCACGGGGTTCACCGGCAAGTACGGCATCAAGGACGCCGGCAAGATGCCCAAGGTCGCGTTCGACGACTTCCACGAGGTGGGCCGCAATCCGTACTTCCACAAGGTCGACGGCAAGCTGCGTCACGAGGCGGACATCAGCGCCGACAACGCCGTAGCGTTCATCCACGACAACCCGAAGGACAAGCCGTTCTGCCTGGCGGTCTGCTTCAACAGCACGCACGCCGAGGACTCGGACCACGTCGACCAGTTCCCCTGGCCGCCCGCCGCCGACGGCATGTTCCTCAAGAAGACGATGCCGCGTCCGAAGCTCGACGACCCGTCGATCTTCGACGACCTGCCCGAGTTCCTGCGTGACTCGATGAACCGCGACCGCTGGCACTGGCGCTGGGACGAAGAGACCAAGTACCAGTCCAACATGCGTGCGTACTTCCGCATGCTGTTCGGCCTGGACGCGGCTGTCGGGCGCGTGCTCGACGAGCTCAAGGCGCAGGGCCTGGCCGACAACACCGTCATCATCTACTCCGGAGACAACGGCTACTACATGGGCGAGCGCGGGTTCGCCGGGAAGTGGTCGCACTTCGAGCAGGCGCTGCGCGTGCCGCTGATCATCTACGACCCGCGCCAGCCCAAGGACAAGCGCGGCCGGGTCGACGAGCACATGGTCCTCAACCTCGACATCGCCCCGACGATCCTGTCCTACGCCGGCGTCGACATCCCCAAGCACTACCAGGGCCGCGCCCTCGACGGCGTCGTCGCCGGGAACGCCCCGACGGAGTGGCGCAGCGACTTCTTCTGCGAGCACCTGATGAACCACCCGCGCATCCCCAAGTGGGAAGGTGTCCACACCGACCGCTACGTCTACGCCCGCTACTTCGAGTTCAAGTACGAGTTCCTGCACGACCTGAGCAAGGACCCCGACGAGCTGAAGAATCTCGTGAAGGACCCGGCGTACCAGACCGTGCTCGAAGACATGCGCAAGCGGTGCGACGAGTACCGCGACCACTACGCCAGCCCCGCGGCGAAGGGCGGGCCGCAGTAACCCCATGGACGACACCGCCTGCTACACGTGCCCACACTGCGGCGAGCCGATCGACCTGCCCGTCGACGCCTCGGCCGGGCCGCACCAGCGGTTTACCGACGACTGCCCCGTCTGCTGCAACCCCAACGTGATCCGCGTGGAGTTCGACGACGAGGGCAACGCCAGCGCGACCGCCGAGGCGGAATAGGCCGGCCCCCTGCCGCACGACCGGCGAAATCTTTCAGACGCGTGGTGAGGTTCGCCACCGGATGGGCTATTGGTGTATAGAGGGCGGAAAGCCGGGGCACGGAGCCACGTCGGATGAACGAATTCGTCAAGCAACTGATCGACGTCCAGCCGCAGATGTACTCGTTCGTGCTGTCGCTGACGGCCGACGCGACGGCGACGGCGGACATCGTCCAGGAGGCGAACGTCGTGATGTGGGAGAAGCGCGACGACTTCACGCCGGGCACGGAGTTCCGCGCGTGGGCGTTTACGATCGCGCGCTGGCAGGCGATGGCGCACTTCAAGCGGGTCAAGCGGCAGCGGATGGTGTTCTCCGACGACGTGATCCGCAAGCTCGAGCAGACCGTCAGCGAGACCGCCGACAGCGTCCCGACGGCGCTGGCGGCGTTGCAGTCCTGCCTCGAAAAGCTCACGCCGCACCAGCGCGAGATCCTCGACGTCCGCTACGGCAACGACCGCTCCGTCGTCGACGCCGCCGCCGCGCTCAAGCGCCCGGTCCAGTCGCTCTACCAGGCCCTGTACCGCATCCGCCAGCTGCTGACCGACTGCATCAACGGGGAGCTGACGACATGACCGCGCGTGGATCGGACAACCCGACGCGCGACCGCGTCGCCGAGCTCGCCAGCCGCGCCGCAGACGACGCGCTCAACGACCGCGAGATGGCCGAGCTCAACGCCATCCTCGACACCGACGACGACGCCCGCGCGTACTACGTCGCGTGCATCCACACGCACACCGCGCTGCGCATGGCGCTGAGCCGGACCGACCAGACGATCGCCCTCGAGCGCCACGCCCAGATCTTCCCCGCCCGCGCGCCGCGCCCGTACCTCCGCTACGCCGCCGCCGCCGCGCTGCTGCTCTTCGCCTCCGTCACCGCCGCGCTGATGTGGCAGGCCCCGCGCCACACCACCGCCCCGCCCGTCGCGCGCCCCGTCACCGTCGCCACCATCGTCAACACCGACAGCGCACGCTGGGCCGACGACGCCGCCGGCATCCTCGTCCCCGGCGCCGAGATCGAGGCCGGGCCCCTCCGACTCGAGTCCGGCGTCGCCCAGCTCGTCATGCGCAGCGGCGCCGTCGTCGACCTCATCGGCAAGACCACCGTCCAAATCACCGGCCCCAACAGCGGCCGACTCGAGTCCGGACGCCTCTTCGCCCACGTCCCCCCGCAGGCCGTCGGCTTCACCGTCACCACGCCGCACACCACCGTCACCGACCTCGGCACGGAGTTCGGCGTCGACGTCGACACCGCCCGCGCCGACACGCAGGTCCACGTCTTCAAGGGACGCGTGCAGATGGTCGCCCCGCGCATCGACCAGACCCTCGACGCCGGACACGCCACCGCCATCAACGACGCCGGCGACGCGAGCGTCATCACGCCCGACCCCTTCCTGTTCATGCCCGGCCCGGCCTACGCCGCCGACGTCCTCCGCTCCAGGCCCATCGGCTACTGGCGTTTCGACGAGACACGCGACGACGTCGTCGCCAACCTCGCCGACCCCGACCGACCCGCGAAGATCGTCGGCCAGTCACAACTCCTCCGCGGACCCGAGCTCGAAGACGCCAACCCCATCGGCGCCGAAGAAACCAACCGCGCCCTGCGGCTCACCGGTCACGGCTACGTCGACACCGGCGACATCGGCAACTTCGAACGCACCGACGCGTTCAGCATGGGCGCCTGGGTCCGCGTCACCCACGGCCTCCAGCAGAACCTCATGGGTCGCATGGACGCCAACGCCAACTACCGCGGCTACGACCTGCAGATGATCCAGAACGGCGACCTCTACTTCCAGCTCATCAGCCAGTACGCCGCGGGACTCGGCTGCATCGAGGTCCAGCTGCCCCAGCCCCTGCCCGCCGGCGCGTGGCGACACGTGCTGGTCACCTACGACGGCTCCGGCAAGGCCGCCGGCGTCCGCATGTACCTCGACGGCGAGCCGCAGGACGTCATCATCCGACGCGACAACCTCCGCGACACCACACGCGTCAACCTCCCGTTCACCATCGGCCGACGCAGTTCCTCCGGCCCCCGCGGTTTCATGGGCCCCCTCAACGGCAACATCGACGAGGTCGTCCTCTACGACCGCGCCCTGACCCCCGAAGAAGCCCGCACACTCGCTACGCTCAAACCGTAATCCCCCTCTACCTCGAGGGAGAGGGCCGGGGTGAGGGTGAACCCTCCGCACACGTCGCACGCTGCCCGCACGAAACCCGACCCCCGACGACGCGCCTCAATACCGTCGCCCCCTTCCAAACCCACCGCAATCACACGCCCCCGCGCGACGTTAGAATCGCAGCGGCCGCGCCACGCCGGCCCGAATCCAACCCCCGACCCGCAGGAAGGTCTGACCATGCCCATCCGCCACGCCGCGCGAGCGCTCGCCCTCTGCCTCATCGCCCTCGCCTGCCTCGCGACCGTCACCCGCGCCGCGCACGCCGCCCCCGCCGCCAAGCCCAACCTCATCTTCATCCTCACCGACGACCTCGGCTGGCAGGACGTCGGCTTCGCCGGCGCGCAGTTCTTCGAGACACCCAACATCGACCACCTCGCCTCGCAGGGCATGGTCTTCACCGCCGCCTACTCCGGCGGACCCAACTGCTCGCCCACCCGCGCCTGCCTCATGTCCGGCATGTACACCCCACGCCATCACATCTACACGCCCGGCGGCAAGTCGAAGGGCGATCCGAAATACATGGCCCTGCTCGTGCCGGCCATCGGACAAAAAGACAAGAAGCTCGCCAAGCAGGCCGACGGCGAGATCGAGATCACCAACAACCTCGACCCCAAATTCGTCTGCATCCCCGAGGTCCTCAAGCCCGCCGGCTACACCTCCGCCCGACTCGGCAAGTGGCACCTCGGCGACGACACGCAGGGCTTCGACCTCAGCTCCTCCAACGGCAAAGACGGCCCCAACCAGCACCACTACGGCGACCCCGACGTCGCCGAGCAGCTCACCGACCGCGCCGTGCAGTTCATCGAGGACAACAAGGACAAGCCGTTCTTCCTCTACCTGCCCCACTGGGACGTCCACGCGCCGCACCGCGCCCGCAAGGACGTCGTCGCCAAGTACCAGGCCAAGCTCGACAAGATCCCCGCCGCCGAGCGTCGCAACTTCAACCCGACCTACGCCGCGATGATCGAAGCCGTCGACAAGTCCGTCGGCCGCGTCGTCGCCAAGGTCGACGAGCTCGGCCTGACCAACAACACGCTCATCATCTTCAGCAGCGACAACGGCGGCCTGCCCCAGGTCTCGCAGCTCGACCCCCTCCGCGGCCAGAAGGGCTCGCTCTTCGAAGGCGGCGTCCGCGTGCCCATGTGCATGCGCTGGCCCGGCGTCATCCAGCCCGGCTCCACCTGCGACACCCCCGTCACCAGCGTCGACTTCCTGCCCACCTTCGCCGCCCTCACCGGCGCCAAGCTCCCCACCACCCAGCCCGTCGACGGCACAGACATCTCCCCCCTGATGCGCGGCCAGACCCTCCCCGAACGCTCCATCTTCTGGCACTACCCGCTCTACCTCCAGGGCAAGGGCCTGACCATCAACATCCCCGGCGGCAAGACCTACTCCTGGCGCGGCTTCCCCTCCACCGCCATGCGCCACGGCGACTGGAAGATCGTCGAGTTCCTCGAAGACAACTCCGTCGCCCTGTTCAACCTCAAGGACGACCCCGGCGAATTCCGCAACCTCGCCGCCTCCATGCCCGACCTCGCCAGACAGATGCACGAAGAACTCAACGCCTGGCAAGCCTCCACCAGCGCACCGATCCCGAAGACGAAGAACCCGCTGTGCGTGTTGGAAAAGGTGGACCCGTCCAACGCGGAGCGGTGAGGCGCGACGTGCGTTGAGGTGTGCCACTGGCGGCTTGCCCGCCAGTGTTCGGTCGGTCAATGATGCACTGGCGGACGAGCCGCCAGTTTGTATCCATGATAAGCCGATCCCGTCCACCCCGCCTGGGGTGTTTGATGAACCGATCGTTCCACGTATCCATTCGGCCTGACGCATGAGCGTGGGCCGAGGTGTCGCATCCGAGCGGCGGCTCGCGTAGGTCGACGGCGTT
>WGMA01000063.1 GCA_016125285.1 Phycisphaera sp. | reverse complement strand
AACTCCACCCGATCCACGAACCACGGCTCGCCCAGCCCCAGAATCTGCTGATACAAACGCTTGTCGTCCATCTGAACCTCCTGAATGGTCACCCCATCAGCAGGACAAATTAACATCACCCATCATGAAGCCGGAAGAGCCATGCGTGTTAGTATAATGATCGGTATTCCTGTCCGGCGTGGTACGGGGGTCCATTGAGGGTTGAAACCGATGAAAGGGGAGCGTGATGACCAGGCACAAGCTCAAGGATGTGACGTACGCGATGGAGGTGGTGCGGCGGTGTCGGGCGACGATGGCGGACGGCCCGGGGCGCGAGCGGATCGAGCATTGCATGCTGCAGCTGGCGACGCTGGCGGTGGCGATCGTCGAGGAAGACGTGGCTCGGCGCACGGAACGTACGGCCCGGCCGACGCCGGCGATGACGGACCCGGTGTGCCTGCGGCTCGGGGTGAACTGAGTGACGCGCGTGTCGGAGATCGCGCGGCGGTCGCGCGGTGAACGCTCACCCCAACCCTTGCCCAACGGGAGAGGGCGCGTCGGGGGGCTATAATCACGACGACCTCGACGGGGTTTTGGGCGCTTAGGTGACTCTGACATCGGAGGTGCGCGTGGAGCGGATCAAAGGGTTGATCGTGCTGGCGGTCGTCGCGTGCGCGGTGGGGGGTGCTGGCGTGGCGCGTGTGGCGCGGGGGGCGGACGCAGCCAATACGGCGGACGCGAACCGGCCGTCGCAGCGTGCGCTGCCGGAGACGTGGGACGCGCCTGCGGACGGCGCTTACCGGTGGTACCGTTGCTACGCGAAGGTGCCCGATCGCTGGGTCGTCAAGCAGGCGAAGGACCTGTGGGTCGAGTCGGTCACGGTCACGATCGAGGGCGTCGCGGGCGCGTACGAGGTGTATATCAACGGCACGAAGGTCGGCGGCGGCGGCGCGATGCCGCCGAGCTATCAGCCCGACGACGGCGCGGTGCAGCGGTTCAAGGTGCCGGCGGGCGTGCTGGTGAAAGACGCGTACAACGTGGTCGCGCTGCGTGTGTACGGACGCGGCGGCAAGGCGGGGCTCACACGCGGCGCGCCGGTGCTGGCCGGGTATTACCTCGAGGCGGTGCTGAAGGGCGCGTGGCAGTCACGCGACGGCGACGACCCGGCGTGGGCCGGCGGGGCGGTGACCGATCGACCGGATTCGGCGGTGTTCACCAGCTTCGTCGAGGCGAACTCGGCGCTGAAGCGACCGGCGGAACTGCACGGCGGCGAACGCCTGCCCCCGGCCGAGTCGCTGGCGAAGATGCACCCGGCGGACGACCTCGACGTCGACCAGGTGCTGACCGAGCCGCTCGTCGCCCAGCCGGTGTACATGGACTTCGACGCGCGCGGCCGGCTGTGGGTCGTGCAGTACCGCCAGTACCCGTACCCGGCGGGCATCGAGATGGTCAGCCGCGACAAGTACTACCGTGCGATGTACGACAAGGTCCCGCCAGCGCCCGGCCAGCCGGGCTACGTGCCGGGCGTCGACCGCATCACGATCCACGAGGACACCGACGGCGACGGCGTGTTCGACAAGCACAAGGTGTTCATCGACAACCTCAACATGTGCACCGCGGTCGCGCAGGGCGATGGCGGCGTGTGGGTCCTCAACCCGCCGTACCTGCTGTTCTACGCCGACGCCAACGGCGACGACAAGCCCGACGGCGACCCCGTCATCCACCTGCAGGGCTTCGGCCTCGAAGACACGCACTCGGTGGTCAACGCGCTGCGGTGGGGGCCGGACGGCTGGCTCTACGCGGCGCAGGGCAGCACGACGTCGAGCCGCGTCACACGCCCCGGTATCAAAGACGACAAGGGCGTCTACTGCGAGAGCGCCGCGATCTGGCGGTACCACCCCGCGACGCGCCGCTACGAGCTGTTCGCGCACGGCGGAGGCAACGCGTTCGGCGTCGAGATCGACTCCGCCGGTCGCATCTACTCCGGCTACAACGGCGGAGGCACGCACGGCTTTCACTACGTGCAGGGCGGCTACTACCTCAAGGGCGCGACCTCCAAGTACGGCCCGCCGCCCAACCCCTACGCGTTCGGCACGCTGCCGTCCATCCCCAACGATCGCCCGATCGCGCGATTCACGCACGCCTTCGTCCGCTACGAAGACGACGCGCTGCCAGCCCGCTACCGCAACAGCCTGATCTGCATCGATCCGCTGGCGAGCAACGTCGTCGTCGTGACCGTCACAAGCGACGGGTCGTCGTTCAAGTCGATCGCCACCCGTGACGCCGCCCTGGCCAGCGACGACCACGGCTTCCGCCCCGTCGCGATCACCGTCGGCCCCGACGGCGCGGTCTATATCGCCGATTTCTACGAGCAGTTCATCGCGCACGGTCAACACTTTCAGGGCCAGATCGATCCGACGACCGGCCGCGTGTATCGACTGCGTGCGAAGGACGCGAAGCCGGGCCCGCCGGTGGACCTGACGAAGCTCCGCGACGCGGATCTGGTCGCCATGCTGACCACGTCGACCGACGCGACGCGCGCGCAGCGGCAGGTCGCGCTGCGGCTGATCGGCCAGCGGTGGGGCGATCGCGCGGCGAACGATGCGGAACGCGCGTCGGCGGAAGCCGCGCTACGCGCGGCGATGCAGCGTCAGGACGACGCGGCGATGCGGGCGCTGTGGGGACTGAACCTGCTGGGCGACTTCGACGATGCACTCGCGGCCGACGCGCTGCGGCACGCCCACCCCGGCGTGCGCCGCTGGGCGGTGCGGCTGCTCGGCGATCGCGTCGACGCGGACAAGGGCATCGCGTCACCGCTGGCCGAGCGACTCGCGGAGATGGCGCGCACCGACGACGACGCGGAGGTGCGCAGCCAGCTCGCGTCGACCGCCAAACGCCTGCCCGCGGCGCAGGCGCTGCCGATCGTCGCGGGGCTGCTCACGCGTGACGTCGACGTGGCCGACCCGCACGTCCCGCTGCTGACGTGGTGGGCGCTGGAGTCGAAGTGCGGCAGCGATCGCGCGGCGGTCGTCACGCTGTTCGACGACAAAGCGACCTGGGCTCGGCCGATGGTCGTGCAACACATCGCCGAGCGGCTGATGCGCCGGCTGGCGCAGGCCGGGTCGCACGCGGACCTCGTGGCGTGCGCGCACCTGCTACGCGCCGCCCCGGCGGGCGACGCGCGTGCGGCGCTGATGAAGGGTTTCGAGCAGGCCTACGCCGGTCGCTCGACCGCGCAGCTGCCCGACGAGCTGATCGACGCGATCGACGCGGCAGGCGGAGGATCACTCGTGATGCGCGTTCGACGGGGCGACGCCGCGGCGATCGTCGACGCGTTGAGCCTCGCGGGCGACGACAAGGCGCCGCTCGCGCAGCGGCGCGAGCTCGTCGAGGTGTTCGGCCAGGTCGACGCGCCGCAGAGCGTGACGCTGCTGACGCACCTCGCCACGGCGTCCGGCGACGCGTCGCTCCGCAAGTCGGCGCTCGCGGCGTTGCAGCGTTACGGCCAGCCCGCCGTCGGCGCGGCCGTGATCCAGGCGTACGCGAAGATGCCCGAGGACGTACGCACGGCGGCGCGGCTGATGCTCGCGTCGCGCCCGACGTGGGCGCTGCAGTGGATGCAGGCCGCGGAAGCCGGCGCGATCGACACGAATGACGTGTCCGCCGAGACGATCCAGCAGCTGCGCCTGCACGCGAGGTCCGACACGCAGCTCGCGGCGCTGGTCGACAAGCGATTCGGCAAAGTTGACGCCGCGACCGCCGCCGTGCCGGTGCAGCAGCAGATCGACCGGCTCACCGCGGCGCTCGACGCCGGGCCGGGCAATCCGTACGACGGGCTGCAGCTGTTCAACCGCACCTGCGCCGCGTGTCACACGCTGTTCGACAAGGGCGGCAAGATCGGCCCGGACCTGACCGACCATCCCCGTCGCGACACCGGCTCGATGCTGCTGTCGATCGTCAGTCCCTCGGCCGAGATCCGCGAGGGCTTCGAGAGCTTTGTAGTCATCACGAAGGACGGGCGCACCGTCAGCGGCTTCCTCGCCGATCGCGACGACCGCGTCGTGTCGATCCGCACGCTCGACGGCCAGACCGTCACACTCCGCCGCGCCGACGTGCAGCAGATGCAGCCGCTCGGCCGCTCGCTGATGCCGGTCGGCCTGCTGTCGACCATGACCGACCAGCAGGTCCGCGACCTGTTCGCGTACCTCCGACAGGCCCAGCCTTTGAGCCCGTAGGGCCCGCTATTGCGGACCGAGTCGACAAAGCCGGTATTGTGCAAAGCGGGCCGCAATAGCGGACCCTACGTGTTACAATATTGATGTGTAACCACCGGGATGTCGCGTGCAATCACATCGGGAGGCACGTGCGTGCGAAGTTCGACTTGGCGGATCACGTTGATCGCAGTCGTCGCGGTGTGCGGCTCGCTTCGAGCGGGCACGATCGCCGGCGATAACGCTGCGCCGACATCGCTGCCGCAGCGCATCGACGCGCTCATCGACGCCCGCGCCGAAGCCGACCACGTGCCCGTCGCCGCGATCGCCGACGACGCCGAGTTCCTCCGCCGTGTGTACCTCGACCTCAACGGCACGATCCCCACGTCGGCCGAGGCCCGCGCGTTCCTCGCCGACACGTCCGCCGACAAGCGCACGCGTCTGATCGACACGCTGCTCGCGTCGCCGCGCTATGCGCAGCACATGGCCGAGCGGTTCAACGTCATGCTGATGGAGCGGCGCGCCGAGCACGACGGCTGGATGACGTTCCTCCGCACCGCCTTCGAGCAGAACCGTCCGTGGGACAAGCTCGCGGCGCAGATCATCGACCCCGATCCTAACGACGACGTCAACAAGGACGCGGCGTTCTTCTACACCGAGCGGCTCGCGAAGGTCGGCCAGCAGGCGACCGACTACCCCGGGCTGACGCGCGACGTCGGCCGCCTCTTCGCCGGCATGGACCTGCAGTGCGCCCAGTGCCACCGCCACCTGACGATCGACGATTACAACCAGGCCGACTTCCAGGGCCTGTTCACGATCTATCTGAACATCGAGATCGCCAACGGCGTCAAGCACCCGGCGGTGACCGAGAAGGTGATGGACAAGCCGATCGAGTTCGTGTCGGTGTTCAAAAAGACGCCGCAGTCGACCGGCCCGCGCGTGCCCGGCACCGGGCGCGAGATCGCGATCCCGAAGTACGCGAATGAAGACGACATGTGGCTCGTGAAGCCGGACAAGAAGAACAACGTCGCCGGCGTGCCGAAGTTCAGCCCGCTGCACGAGCTGGCCGACGGGCTGTGCAACGCCGACAACGGCGCGTTTCGCCGCAACATCGCCAACCGCCTGTGGGCGTACATGCTGGGGCGCGGCCTCGTCGAGCCGCTCGACCTGCACCACTCGGAAAACCCGCCGTCCCACCCGCAGCTGCTCACCGAGCTCGCCGACGCCATGGTCGCGCAGAAGTTCGACATCAGGTGGACGCTGCGCCAGATCGCGCTGTCGCAGACGTACCAGCGTTCGTCGCGCCTCCCGGACGGCGTCGACGCGTCGAAGGCGCCCGCGAACCGGTTCACCGTCGCCGAGCAGCGGCACCTCACTGCCGAGCAGCTGATGCGTGCGACGCTGGTCGCGACGGGCGAATGGGCGCAGTACGAGAAGGACGCGTCGAAGCTCAAGGAGATGCGCAAGCGGTTTGTCGCGGCGATGGCGAACCCGCCGCGCGAGCCGGAGGACGCGTTCGCGCCGTCGTTGGGCGGGGCGCTGTTCCTGATGAACGACGAGAGGGTGCTCGAGCTGCTCCAGCCGCGCGAGGGCAACCTCGTCGACCGCCTCACGAAGCTCGACGACCCCCGCGCGATCGCCGAGGAGCTGTACCTCAGCGTGCTGACCCGGATGCCCACCGACGCCGAACGGGCCGACGTCGCGGCCCTGCTCAAGGCGCGCGCGAAGGACGACAAGACGAAGGCCAGCACGCTGAGCGAGCTGACGTGGGCGATGCTCGCGTCAACCGAATTCGCGGTGAACCACTGACCCCCTCTCCCTGGAAGGGAGAGGGTTGGGGTGAGGGTCGATCGATCGGACAGGTAGCGGTTTCGCGAAACAGGCGCCGCGGCCAATGATCCAACCCCCTCACCCAACCTCTCCCCCACTCGGGGGAGAGGAGCAGGAAAGCCGACATGGCCAGAGACGAGTACCACAACCTGTGCACGCCGAGTGAGCACGCGATGTCGCGGCGGGCGTTGTTGGGGTACGGCGCAGGAGCGGCAGCGGGGGCGCTTGGGGTTGGTGCGCTCGGCGGGCTGGCGGAGCCGGCCGTCGCCGAGCAATTGAAGGGCAACGCGAAGCAGGTGCTGTTTTTCTGGATCGACGGCGGCATGTCGCAGCTCGAGTCGTGGGACCCGAAACCGAACACGCGGTTCGGCGGGCCGTTCCGGTCGATCCCGACGAAGGTGCCGGGCGTGCACTTCAGCGAGTTGCTGCCGCGGTCGGCGCAGCTGGCGGACAAGCTGACGATCGTGCGGTCGATGTGCACCAAGGACAACGCGCACTCGTCGGGCGTGCCGCGGATCCAGCGCGGCGATCCGCTGAACCGCGGCGTGACGTACCCGTACTTCGGCAGCGCGGTCGCGAAGCTGCTGGGGCCGAACGCCGGGCTGCCGCCTTACGTGTGGATCAAGCCGGGCAGCGGCGGGTTCAAGACGGAGGACGCGGGGTTCCTCGGCGCGCAGTACGGCGCGCTGGCGTTCGGCGACGGCAAGCCGCCGGAGAACTTCGTGCGGCCCGATGCGATCACCGACGAGGCGGACGACCTGCGCAACGAGCTGCGTGCGAAGCTCAACGAGCGTTTCGCCGCGTCGCGCCGCACGCAGGCCAACGACGCCAACAGCTACGTGTTCGACATGGCGCGGACGCTGATGAAGCGCACGGACCTGTTCGACGAGGCGTCGCTGCCGCGCAAGGACGTGGAGCGTTACGGCGAGAACGACCTGGGCCGGCACACGCTGATCGCGCGGCGGATGCTCGAGGCGGGCGTGCGTTTCGTGAAGGTCAACAGCTACGGGTGGGACACGCACGGCGACAACTTCAACGCGCACGCGTCGCTGATGCCGAAGTTCGACCGGGCGTTCAGCGCGATCATCGAAGACCTGGACGCTCGCGGCATGCTGGACAACGTGCTGGTGATCGCGATCAGCGAGTTCGGGCGGACGCCGCGCGTCAACGGCTCGGTCGGACGCGACCACTGGCCCGAGGCGTGGTCGGTGGCGATGGCGGGCGCGGGGATCAAGCCCGGCGTGATCGCGGGCGAAACGAACGACGAGGGCACCTTCTGCAAGGACGTGCAGTACGACATCGGCGACCTGTTCCACACGTGGTTCACGGCGCTGGGGATCGACTCGACCAAGGCCCGGTACATGAACGGCACACAGCCGCTGCCGATCGCGCACGAAGAGATGGCGCCGATCAGGAGCGTGCTGGCATAGACAACGCATATGGCAGACGCGAAGGACAAACCGAACGAGCCGAAGCCGATCGCGGAGATCGCGTGCGCCCACCAGGTGTCGATGGCGCGGTGGAGCCCGGACGGGCGGCACATCGTCGCGGCGTGCTACGACGGCGTGATCCGACGGTGGGACGTGACGGGCGAGAAGCCCGCGGAGCTATCGACGCTGAAGGGGCACAACGGGTGGGCGACGGTCGTGGCGTTCGCGGGCGGAGGGCGGCTGCTGAGCGGCGATTCGTGGGGGCGGCTGACATGCTGGGACTACGCGAAAGAGGAGCCGGCGGCGGTGTGGTCACACGAGCAGGCGCACGATGGCTGGCTGCGTGACGTCGCGCTGACGCCGGACGGGGCGCGGGTGGTGACCTGCGGGATGGACAACGCGGTGTGCGTGCACGCGGTGACGGACGGCAAGCTGGAGCGGCGGGTCGCGGGGCACGACGACCTGTTCGCGGTGGCGGTGACGCCGGACGGCGCGGGGCTGCTCGCGGCGGGGATGCGCGGCGTGATCCGGCAGTGGTCGCTGGCCGAAGGCGCGCAGGTGCGCGATCTGAACGCCGAGGCGATGTACAAGTACGACCGCATCCAGGACGTCGGCGGCGTGCGCGCGTTGCGGTTCGACAGCGGGGGAAAACGCCTGATCTGCGCCGGGGCCCAGCCTACGAAGGGCGCGACGGTGCAGGCGATCCCGACGGTGATGCTTTTCGACTTCGAGACCGGCGAGGCGTCGGGCAAGCGGGAGTACGGCAAGCCGGCCGACGGTTTCGTGCACGATCTGACGGTGCTGGGGTCGGGCGATTACGCGATGGCGACGAGCGGCACGCCGGGTAACGGCATGCTGGTGATGACGAAGCCCGGCGCGGAGAAGCCGGACTTCGAGGACAAGCGTTACGCCAACGCGCACAGCGTGTCGCTGCACGTCGACGGCAAGCGTCTGCTGATCGCGTCGACGAACAAGGGGTCGAACGGCAACGGCCGCAGGCTCGACGAGGATGGTCGTTACATCGGCAATCACTCGGTGATCCACGTGCTCGATCTGTCGTGATGTGGTCGGCATCGAGGCGTGTGCGGCGGGGCGGCGTTCGCCGCATTTGCACGCGGATATACATCCACGCATGCGGGGGAATCGCGGTGCATCGCGCGGCCTTTATCGTGATGTGCTACAGCGATCTACAGCGATCGTTCGCGGCGTTAGATGACGCGTGATGCGCGCGTCGTCTACATGTTTGCGTGGTGTGCCGATTCTGCGCACGTCGTGGTAATTATTTCTCTCCGTAATTTCTCGTGAGTTTCTCGCGCAAACCGTTGACACTTCTGAGGGGTAGCTTTAGTTTGGGATTCGGTTTGATGTCTGATCGCGAATGGGGGCACTCGCGTCGCGTGCCACAGGGGCGAAAATTAGAGTTGGTTCAAACGTGATGCGGAGTGCAGCCGTGGGGTTGTTGCGGCTGAACGCGAACTCATTGTGGGGTCGCGATGGATCGGTGAGGAAACTCGGTTATACGAAAATCTGGAGCGGACTATGAGTCGTGGTCGACGTGGCGGTGTTGTGGCTTGGCGTCGTTTCGTTTCCTCGTTTGCTGCCCGCCTTCGCCGGCGTTCGCAGCGTCGTGAGCCCAACTGGTCCCGCGTCTTCGGCAAGGTCTTCGGTCGTGACATGCTGCTGCGCGCGCTGCGCCGGGGGTACGCGCCGACCGAGGCGCCCGACCTCGCGCCGGCGCTGGTGCGCTCGTTCGCGGCGAAGGAGCCGCAGTTCGAGGCGCTGGAGCCGCGCCTGCTGATGTCGGCGGTGATGGAGACGGGGACGAACGACTTCCAGATTTCGGGATTGACGCCTCCAGACGTCGTTTCGGGGCCGGCCACGGCGTACAACTCGACGAATGACCAATATCTAACGGTCTGGTCTGACAACAGCACGGCATTGCTTCAGGTGTTCGGCCAGATCACTGACAGCAGCGGCGCGGCAGTGGGTGGTCCGTTCCAGATCAGCGATGGCACCGCGAGTGTCAGTGGTCTGGTGCCACGGGTGGCCTACAACAGCACAAACAACAACTACCTGGTGGTCTGGCAGGGTGCGGATTCGATCGGCGGCGACAACGAGATTTTTGCCAACATCGTGACGGCCGCCGGCGTGGACGGGGCGGACTTCCGGATCAGTGACATGGGCCCGATTGGCGACACGAATTATGAGGCGCTTGCCCCCGACGTTGCTTATGACTCGACGAATAACCGATACCTGGTCGTGTGGTATGGCGACGACGACACGGGCTCTTTGGTTGATGGCGAGTTCGAGATCTATGGCCAACTCGTGACGTCCGGTGGTCTGGAGACGGGCACCAACGATTTCCGTATCAGCGATATGGGCTCAACGGACGGTGACACCACCTACGGCGCCTTTTACCCGCGGGCGGCGTACAACCCCGTGGCGGATGAGTTTATTGTGGTCTGGACTGGCGACGACGATTCGGGCAGTTTGGCCGATGACGAGTTCGAGATCTACGCTCAGCGTCTGACGAACGCTGGCCTGGAGATCGGCACAAACGACTTCCGTGTCAGCGACATGGGCGCGACGGACGGCGACGCCAACTTCGACGCGGACCGGCCCGGGGTCGCAGTCAACACGACAACGGGTGATTACCTGGTGGTTTGGCAGGGTGACGATGACACGGCGCCGCTTGTTGATAACGAACTCGAGATTTTTGGCCAGGCCCTGACCTCGGCCGGTGCGGAGACGGGTACGAATGACTTCCGCATCAGCGACATGGGCCCGGACGGTGACACGGGTTTTCAGGCTGACTTTTCATCGGTCGCGTACAACAGCGACACGGATGAGTTCCTCGTGGTCTGGCGCGGCGATGAAAGCGGCGGCGACGACGAGTTCGAGGTCTACGCTCAACAGCTCGTCGGCGCCACGTTTGCCGAGACCGGAAGCAACGATTTCGTGCTCAGCGACATGGGCCCGTCGGGCAGCACCGCGTTCGGCGCCTCACACCCGCAGGCGGTCTATGGCGACGGCGAGTACATGATCACGTGGGACGGCATCGATTCTGTAGCCGTGGGTAATGAGATATGGGGCCAGCTGCTGTCGATCACCAACAGCCCGCCGATCGCGGTGGACGACGCGGTGAGCGTGGCGGAGGACACGGTCGGCGCCACGCCGATCGCGGTGCTGAGCAACGACTCGGACCCGGACGGCGACGCGCTGACGATCACGCTGGTCTCCGCGCCCGCCGAGGGCACGGCGGTGATCAACGGCACGAACATCGACTACACGATCACCACCGCCAACTACAACGGCATCGACACGTTCACGTACACCATCAGCGACGGCAATGGCAACACGGACACGGCGACGGTGACGGTGACGATCACGTCGGTCAACGACGCGCCGGTGCAGATGGACGACGGGCCGTACGTTACCAATGAGGACACGGCGATCGTCGGTGCGGCGACGGTGCTGGGCAACGACGACGACTCGCACGGCGGTGCGCCGGGCGAGAACAACACACCGCTGATCGCGACGCTGGTCGCGGGCCCGACCCACGCGTCGTCGTTCACGCTGTACGCCGACGGCACGTTCGATTACACGCCTAACCCGGACTTCAACGGCGGCGACAGCTTCACGTACACGGCCCGCGATACGCAGGGCGGCGTGTCGGGCGTGGCGACGGTGACGATCACGGTGACCGACATCAACGATGCGCCGGTGGCGGGCGACGACAGCTTCACCGTGGCCGAAGACGGCGTGCTCAACGACACGGTGACCGGCAACGACGACGACACGCACGCGGCGACAGCGGTGAACGAGGGCAACACGCCGCTGACGAACGCGGCGGTGGTGGTGGACGTGACCAACGGCACGCTGAACCTCAACGTTGACGGGACGTTTGACTACACGCCGGACCCGGACTTCAACGGCGCCGATTCGTTCACGTACACGATCGAGGACGCGCTGGGCGGGGTGTCGAACGTGGCGACGGTGACGTTGACCGTCACGGCGGTCAACGACGCCCCGGTGGCGGTCGACGACGGCACGTTCGCCGGGACGGAGGACACGACGCTGATCGTCTCGCTGGCGACGATCCTGAGCAACGACACGGACGTGGACGGCGACACGCTGAGCGTGGTGGCGCTGGGCGTTCCGACGAACGGCACGGCGATCATCAACGGCGGGCTGATGCAGATCGAGTACACGCCGGACCCGGACTTCAACGGGGCCGACAGCTTCACGTACACGATCAGCGACGGGAACGGCGGCTTCGACACGGCGACGATCGACGTGGACATCTCGGCGGTGAACGATGCCCCGGTGGCGAACGACGATTCGCGGACGATCGACGAGGACGACCCGCTGACGACGTTCATGGTGCTGGCTAACGACACGGACGTGGACGGCGGCGCGCTGACGATCACGGCGGTCTCGGCGGGCGTGGCGGGCGCGACGATCGCGATCTCCGGCGGCGGCACAACGATCGACTACACCCCGGCCGCGAACTTCAACGGCATCGACACCTTT